>CAZDZC010000091.1:0-2989 GCA_964509835.1 uncultured Acidobacteriota bacterium | reverse complement strand
GATAACTTTCCGGTGTTACAGGATGATTTTTTTCCGCTCCGGGTGATTTTTCCCGTGACGCGGGATGATTTTTTCGGGTTGCGGGGGGAAGAGATTTCAGACCAGCATTTAAATTTCTGAGAGGGGCAGTTCGGAAGGATTATTCTTCATGGTTCAATATTAATGGGTATTGTGTTCCTGGAATTCACGATATACACAACTTGAGAGTTTCGTACAAAATTCTTTTTCAAGCTCACTTATCAAAACATTAGGGTCTTTTCCTTTGAAGAATCCACCAACACCGGGGTTGATGAACTCTGTGTTTTTATGATTTGGACCAATAACTAAATAAACCCCCTTTTTCTTAGGGATAATCTTTTTGCTTGCCCAAAGTTCATAAATGGACTTGAAGCCTTCAAATCCTTGGCTCTTAATATCAAGTAGCTCGTTAAAATTCATTTGAATCACAACATCTGCATTACATTACAACCATCCAAATCAAGAATATTACGATCACAACAATCCCAGCTGCACTCAAACATGAACAGCCACTTTTTTTCTTTCTTGCCGGGTCTCCGTTGTTATCAATTACATCGTCAGTATAGTTTGATCGCAGGTTGTCTCCTGCATTGTCAATATATCTCTTGGTCTTTTTGCTGCTGTATGAACTTTTTGCTCTCGGTGGAGAGAGAACTTTACTTGTAATGAGTTCAGCAAAGTAGGGTTTCTCAGTTTGTTTATCAATAATACACTGCAACTTAATAGTTGCTTTTACATCATCCAGTGCTCTGTGTGACTGATCGTAATTGACTTTATGTTTCTTTAGGAGTGTTTCGAGTTTCTTGGATTTGAAACCTTTTTTATTCCACTTCACACCGTTCATGCTGCAAAGCCATCTCATATTCCTTGTTTCTGGAAATAGGCTGTTTACAAACCTTCTGTCAAAGCTGGCATTATGAGCTATGAGATAATCTGCTTTTGAAAGGAGTTCCTTTATCTTTTGATTGTTGAGCTTTTTTCCTCTTAACTTCTGAGGGGTCAGTCCGTGGACTTCCATTGCACCGGGATCAATCCTGCAGTTAGGCATTCTTAATCCTGAGTATTCATCAAGAATCCTTGTTACCGTGCCTTTGTACTTGTTGAATTCTACTAGCACGATTGCAAGCTCTACAACTTCGCCATTACCTGACAGCCCAGTTGTTTCTACATCAATGAAAGCTGCATTTCCTTTAAAGAAGGACATGTCATCAAGTTCTGTATGTTTTTCTTTATGATATAGAACCGAATTGCCATTAACTATTCTGTGATCGACCAGCCCAGTAAGCTCATATACTTTAAAGAGACGCTCATAAAGCTTTTGTCTGCCAGTTCCTGAAGCTAATGGTAAACCGACAAACCTTTCGAGGACTTCTATTTCAGAGTTATGATCTTTCAGGTTTCGAAGAATTATTGCATATTGCTCGTAAGGATAAGGAGAGACTATAAAGTTGGGATCAGATAGAGATTTTTCCTCATCAGCAATAAGTTCGCTAAGCAGTTTAAGTGCTTCAGGATATTTCTTATCCTTCTTAAAAGCCTCGATCTGCTCTTTTGAATCATTAATATTCAATAAGCTCTCCTTATATGAAAACCGAGAGTTTCGGGGGGCATAATCTGCATTTCTCCATTTTCAAAACACATTCCTGCTCCCCTTTACAACTTCATCTTCCAGGGGCTGTTTATTCTTCTCATCTCCAAAACCCAATGAAGAGTGAACACTTCGACAGAGTTTAAATCGAACGCAGTCGGGATGCTCGGTGCAAGTAGTGAAGAATTATTGATGGTCAATTTTGGCAACCTGTTTCTTTATTCAAACTCGCACCCCTCTGACCATTTGCGGAACTGATCCACTTTTGCCGCATTCTCTTTCAGCCAGTTCTGAACCTCTGTATCTTTACTGCTGCTGCTAATGTAATAAGTAAATGCGGGGATGTGCTCTTTTTTCGATATTTTTGCAAAGTATGGCGCATAGTACTCCCAGGCAAAGCCGGTCGGCATTCCTTTTCCCAAGCATTTGTCCAGTGACATGCAAAATATCTCAAAATATTTTTCCAGTTTCTTTATTTCACTCGTATTAGGATCTAAAATTACCTCGCTTGTTCCGAAGATCATGCCAAGCGTCATATCTACTACAAAGAAGTTACCGTCATAGGTTTGATCCGGAGCTCCTACTGTTATTACAAGGTTTTTCCCATCATGCATGGATTTACCTGAAAGAATGTCTTTGACTAAACTAAGTGTCTTCTCTGCCCTTGGATCGGATGGTGCGAGCGTTAAAAATCTTGAAAGTGCCATTATGGCGGGAATGCTGTAGTTGTCTTTGTAGTATATGCTTCCCAGGAGGAAGTGGCTGTCGGCATGTTGTGGGTTAACGGTTATGGCAGTCTTCAGGTATTTTCTCGCAGCGGTGGTATTTTTTGTGTAGAAACAGCATAGTGCGGCCTCAAAGTTAGTGTTACAGTCTTCGGGGTTTGCTGAGAGGAGTTTTTTATAGAGCTTAAGAGCTCTTTTGTATTCCTTCGCTTCCAGCAGTTTTTGTGCATCCTGCAGGGAAACAGCCTTGGTTTCTTTATCACCGCAGTATATGGTTCCCGTCAGTAACACGATCATTAATATTGCTGTTATGCATCTTTTCATTTTTTAACCTCCAGTAAAAATATATCAAATTCCTCACTTCTCCCAATGCTCACTCCCACCCTTCCGGCAGTTCATACGGTTTCTCATCGTCTGTTATCGGCGGCAGGGGTTTATCTTTTTTTATCTTCATTCACTCACGCTCATGATAACCCGGCAGCCGAACCGGGAAAAGCGGCTAAGCCCCGAGGCCGCAAGCCGGAGGCATTACCTCCGGCATCGCGGCTTTTTCAGAGGGGGGGAAAAATTTCATATCCATGTTTTTATTCAACGCATTAAAGGGGGATTATAATCTTTTTATTCTGAGGAGGCAATAAACAATTAAATTGAATGCTGG
>CAZDZC010000090.1:0-3070 GCA_964509835.1 uncultured Acidobacteriota bacterium | reverse complement strand
CGAAAACATAAGTCCAGGCCGAAATCTTGGTTCCGTCTTCCAGAAGGGTCACCGTAATCATCTTTCTTTCAAAAAAATTGTCGCGGCCTTCACCGTTATACCCTTCAAGTTCATCAAGCCTCATCAGAATCCTTTCAATATCGTCAAATTCGAGAAGCTCGCCGTAAACAACCCCCTCTCCGCGCACAAGGGCAGGATAGTCTCCGAAATCAAACAGCAGACCGTCAATATAACCTTCTTCAACAGCGTAAGCATCGTAGGCATATATATCATGAAGCGGAAAACCCCTCATCAGGGTTCCGTAAACAAATACTCTGTTAACAAATTTTTCAGTATATCTTTGTCCCATCAAATCTCCCTTCCAGATAAAACCCAGGGTATATACGGCGGAATTAAAGTCAATCTTTATCCTTTCCGCGTTTCGGAGATTATAGCGATAAATCCGGATATTTCAAATCAATTATGCTTTAAACGGAAAAGAATTATCAGAACGGCTGTCAGCGACACCCCTTTCAGCACTCCTGTAAGCACAGCCGTCCCGCTGAAACCCGCGGCAGGAAGAAGCAATGACATGCAGATCAGGGCGCCGGGAAGCGCACCCGCATGGTCTGAAAAATTAAGAAAAGCCGCCCTCTTCCCGGCATTGGAATTTCCTGAAAACGAGCTCAGAATAATATCCGCAGCCCTGAACTGAATTCCTCCGATAAGCCCGGCAGAGGCTATAAGCGCGTAAATGGCAATACCGGAATGTACATCCGCGGTAAACAGAACTGCAAAGGCAAATAAGACAAACAGCAGTTCAAGGACGAGAAAATGAAGAATGACTGCCCTTCCGTCCCGCCTGAAGACACCCGCTATAATCGCTCCAGCCGTCAGCCCCGCCATGAAGGCCGCGAAAAGCGCGCCTATTTCCGTATATATGGAGCTGAAACTGACCTGATAGACATAAACAAAAACCAGTTCAAGGACAATCGTCGCGAAACCCGTTCCCGCTATCGCAGAGAACACCGCCGCCGAAACCGCTCTGCTGAGATTCCCCGTCGCGCAGAAGACAAACAGAACAACCGCGGCAGACAGCAGAGCAAACATCAGAGCCATTATTAAAGGGCTGTCTCTTTTCGCAATCTTCGAAAGGAAACCCGACAGCCTGCTCCCTGAATAACTGTCCCAGAAATACAGCCAGTTATTGTAACCCATCGGCTTAAGTTCGTTTTCTGACGAAATCTCATGCTGTTCCGCAAGCATCCGGTTGACAGCTTGCATCCTGAAAGGCTGGAGAAAATCAAGATACCCGGCATCAGTGAAATATTCCGAAGGATAACCGTGCTTCCCCAGTCTTTCTGATACCTGTTCAACAGAGACCGCTATGGATGAGTTCTCCTTCCCGGCAACGAAAATATTCACCGTCCCCGGAGCGATAACCACCTCCGGGAACCACTCCGCGATCCCGTTGTAAACCGGAACGATCAGCCTTGATAACTCCTCCCCGATATAGTTCGCGCTTCCCGGCAGCGATATAACCATCACCCCGTCATCTTCAAGCACAGACGCCGCGGCAGAGAAAAAATCCCCCGTGTAATACCTGTTCGCGACCGCGTTCGACGGGACAGGGGCATCAATATGAATAATGTCATATCGGTCCCCGGCATTCTTCAGAAACGAAACCCCGTCACCTATATGCACAGAAAACCTCGGATCTCCGAAAAATTCCCGCGCGTCACCGCCGGCAAATTTCAGATAAAGCTCGAGAACCTCCCCGTCCAGCTCAACAAGATCCAGAGAACCTATGCCAAACCGCAGAAGTTCCTCAATCATTCCGGATGCAGCCCCTCCGATCATCATGACCTTATCGGGATTTTCATGCTGTGCAACAGCAAACGCGGCTTTCGCGGACGCGGCATATTTATCGGGAAAGGATGAAACAACCGAACCGTTGCTGAACAAAGAATACTGCCCTTCCATCTCCATCACCGTCAGATTCTGATACGGCGTATCCCTCCATTCCACAATCGTCATCCCCTCGGCTCCCTGCCATTTCAGCCGTTCGATGAAACCCTCAAATCCCGGATCATAAAACAGCAACGCAAGGCACCCCAGTCCGGCGGTAAAAGAAGCCGCCGTGCGCCATATTTTTGTATTCCCCGAAACAAACCCAACCGCAGTCATCATGAAAAAGAGCGCCGACACAAAAAACAGCGAACGAGCCTGCGAAAAAAACGGCAGGACGACAAATGTGATTCCCATCCCACCGGCAAACGCCCCAGCGGATTCAAACAGATACACTCTTCCCACCGCGCCGGGATCCCCGTCTCTCCCCAAGGCCCTGCAAGCACACCCGACAGGAAACAGCGCCCCCGTCAGAAGACTGACCGGCAAAACACAAAACAAAGAAACCAAAAGAAGATCCTGATATGATAAATATTCCGAGAACGGAACTTCCAGAAATGTCCGCGCCGCCCTGGCTAGGATTACCTCAACGAACAGAAACAGCGGAAGAAGGAACGACAGGACGGAAAAAACCCTGTCCTGCTTTCCCTCCAATCCCGCAAGGATCCTGCCGGGAACAGCTCCCGCGGCGATACCCAGAAGCCAGAACGCAAGGACAGTGCCGATACAGATCTCATTTCCGGCGAAAAGAGCAAGCATCTCCCTGCTGAGAAGGACCTGCGAAGACAGAGCGAAGAAACCCAGAGCGAAAAACCGGATATCCGACAACCTGCAGCCTGCGAGGGCGAGTTTCAAATCCGCCCCCATCCGCCGTTCAGCATTATCATCTCCTCAGGTCTGTGCGCGTTGGTTTCGGGTCGTTCGATCATAACTGGATTTTAGTTTATTGCAGACAGGAAGGCAAGGTCGTCTGAACCACAGATTACGCTGATTGGGGGATTAACATGATTGGCTGCCGTCTGGTTCGACGGAGTTTATATCGAGCGGAGCCGAGATGCTCACCATGACGGTCATCCCGACCCCTTCCTCTGTCATCCCGACCCCTTCCTCTGTCATCCCGATCCCTTTCTCTGTCATCCCGAGCGGAGACGAGGGATGCAACATGCCTTACATCCTGTGAATA
>CAZDZC010000089.1:0-3444 GCA_964509835.1 uncultured Acidobacteriota bacterium | reverse complement strand
GTCCCGGAATTCCGACTGTTAAACTGTCAACAATATACTTTTATTCGCCCGGATCTGATTTTCGGCCAGTACAGGGCTAATTTCCGTAGATATCAAACGCGGCCCAGTAGAATGGATGGCTGAAATCCGTGCTTCTGTTCTTTCCTGTCCGGGTTTTCTTTTGAATGAACCTGACTTTTGAAGCTCTCAGCGCTTCATTCACAGTCATTCCGTTGCTTATATTGGTGTACATATCCGCGACAAGCTCTGCTGTGCTTATGTCCGAGACCTGCCACTGTGACGCTACAACCGACTTTGCCCCTGCATAATGGAAAGCCCTGGTGAGGCCTGTCAGCCCTTCTCCTCCCATCTCTTTTCCGAGGCCTGTTTCACAGGCGGAAAGGACTACAAGGTCAGCATCTATCCGCAGTTTCTCGAATATCTCCCATGCCTGGACTATTCCGTTCGTTTCAGGCGATGAAGCTTTTTCAGGGATCGAGAGCACCAGCCCTGATTCAAGAGGAAAGTGTTCATTGAAGAACCCGTGACACGCAAAATGCAGAACCGAGAATTTATTTTCCAGGGACATAAGGTTCTCCTCGGTTGCTTTCTCCCCAAGATAACTTGAAACCGCGGAACTGAATATCTTACCGATCCTTTCGATCTCCTCCCGTGTCATTGGAAGGGGCTGAAGATTCGCGTTTCTCAAGATTGAAGCAACGGCTCTGTTTCCGGATGTTCCGATATCAGAGGGATAAACCGGATCGCCGAATGCCGCGATAGATGTTTCTTTTTGCTTCATTCCATGATCTGCCGCGTTCTCCCTGTAAACTGTTCCCGAAACTGCTATGCTGACAGATTTCCTTTCTATCAGATATTTCCCTCTTCCGAAAGGCAGCGCGGAAAAATTGACGGAATGTATCATGGAATCAGGACAGATTATCAGATGTCCTGCCTTTTTGATTTCTTTCAGCACAGGCTTTAACAGGACATCCGAAAGTTTTTCCCCTGTGGCTCTTATATTTTCCCGGGGACAGGAAGGCTCAGAAAGCTGCTGCCTGAAAAGCCTTATGTTTTTTGAAAACTGATCCAGGTCAATCTCTGTTTCCCTTATATTAAAACCGTTTTCAGCCACTGTGAAAATGAGCAGCCTGTCTCCCGAAAGACAGTATGAGAGAAAGAGATCACCCTTCCCAAGGGCCTTCCGTAGTTCATCAACGCTTACGGGCTGAGGATACTGTACCGAAGCCAGCCTTGGCGATGACTGTTTTATCTTTCCCGTCACAAGGACGAGCTCCTGCTCTATATCGCTTATATCAATATTAATCTGGCCGATCTCCTCCACATCCTCTCCGGGATCAAGCGAGGTCAAATAGGAGCGGATGTCTTTCAGTTCTGAAAGAAGCGATCTCTGCTCTTTGAGAAGTTCGCCGGGCGCGTCCATTGAAAAATCCAGGTCCTTTTCCGCCATCATGGTAAGAAGCACCCTGGCTCTGAACCTTTCAAGACTCAGAAATGATTCTTCCTTCCTTCCCATCGTGTAGAGTATGTTTATCAGGTCGCGGTAATAGGGCGCGACACCCGCCAGAAAAGACTCAAGGCTTTCCTCTCCGCCTCCGAGCATGGCGACCTGGCTTTCAATGGCGTCAACAGCCCTCTGATAATAATCCAGAGCTTTATCCATGTCGCCCCGGACAAAATATATATAACCCAGCTCATTCAGTGATTCAGCTTCCGGAAGGGTGCCTTTCGCAAGCACTTCCTTGATTCCAAGGGATTTCAAAAGGAGTTTCTCGGCTTCATCGTATTTTCCTTCGTCAACTGCTATCTGACCAAGATGATTGTACGCGTTTGCCATGTCAAGATTAAGAAAACCCGCGTTTTCATTCACTTCTATCCCCTTCAGATAATATTCCTTAGCCTTTTCAGGATTGCAGTCTTCCGATTCTATATTCCCCATGTTTATATAATAGTTGGAATGCGCAAAGGTATCATCGGGTTTTTTTATGATGCAGTCATACACTAGGGAATAATATTTTCTGGCGCAGTCATAATCCTTTCTGATTCCGCAGATCATTCCCAGATTCATCAGGGATGTTGATATCAGCGGATTATCAGGAGCAAGTTTCCTTCTTGTTTCGTAGCCCCTCATGTAATACTGCTCGGCTTTGTCCAGTTCCTTTCTGTCGAGATAGATGCTTCCGAGATTGTTCAGTGTATTTGCGATATCAAGGCTTTCACCGGTAAGCTCCTCCTTGATTTTCAGTGACCGCAGGTAATAATCCTCCGCGTCAATCAAGTTGCCTCGCTCGGATACAACATTTCCGAGATTGTTATAGGCTGATGCCTCCAGAAGTGAGCCGGGCGCAACCTTTCTTATCATATCCAGCGCAATATTAAGGTTTTTTTCAGCGTCGTCGAGGTATCCTGACTTGAAATACACCACTCCCAGGTTCAAATAGATCTTCAGAAGACTTTCCTCCTCGCCTGTTTTTCTGAGAATTTCCGCGGCTTCAAGATAATGGTCAGATGCCTCTTCCATGTATCCCATATACACCTTAACATTGCCTATATTTATAAGGCTCTTTCCGACATCAGCCCCTTCAGGATTAACGCTTCTTCTTATTCCCAATGATTTCAGGTGAAAGGACAATGACCTCTCAAGATCCCCTTTCCGCATTTCGACAGCACCCATATTATTAAAGCACTCCGCAGTTCCAAGACTTTCCGGGTTGAGTTTTTCCCTTATTTCAAGCGACTTCTCGTAACACCCTGACGCATCATCAAGCCTGCTTTGTTGGAGATAGAGGTTTCCAAGCTCCAGCAGGGAATCCGACAATCTGATGCTGTCCGGTTCAAGAACAGTGATTTCCTGTTCATACTTGGCGATGAGATCTTCCGTGCTTAAAGCAGGCTCTGTTATTTCACCGGATGTGGCTGCGCATATTGCCAAAATAAAGAAGCTGACTGAAAACAGCAGATTCCCCTGACTGCATAAATCTTTCAACATAAAGCACATACTGCGCCGTATCATATTCTTCACCCGGAGCTTGTGCATTTTTTCGCGCGGTGTTCGGCAAGTATCCTTTGGTCTTTGTCGTAACAGCAGTGTTTGTATTTCTTGCCGCTTCCGCAGTGGCATATATCATTCCTGCCGAGGTTCTCAGGCGGCAGTTTTTTTTCTGCAACGAGTTTTTCAAGGAGTTTCTTTAACATCATTTACCTCTCATCCGGGATTTATCGCAGCGCAGTGTCTCAAATCAACTGTTTCCACAATGTATGTTAAGTTTAACAGGAATCTTTTGTAATCGTCAAGCATATTCAACAGAAAGAAACGGAAGTTTTGCGCCCGTTTCGCTCTCAGGCAACAACGGGAACGGCGAGACCGGACGGGGTGGTTGCCCCTCCCGCCAGCATTCAATTTAATTGTTTATTGCCTCCTCAGAATAAAAAGATTATAATCCC
>CAZDZC010000088.1:0-3503 GCA_964509835.1 uncultured Acidobacteriota bacterium | reverse complement strand
AAGGCCGTAAACCCTGACCTTTTTCCCTGCCCCCAGCACCGCGTCAAGCCCCCCCTGATGATCCCAGTGATCGTGCGAGATGAAGATATGTTTTATCCGCGCCGGGTCAATGCCAAGGACAGACATGTTATGGCTCAATTCCTCCGCTTTCTGGCCGGTGTCAAAAAGAAAATCATCCCCGATAAGGCACGCGAACCCCCATGAGGTTTTCAGCTTTTCATTATCCGATCTGTCATCGCATAACACGGTAAGTTTCAGTTGTTTATTCATATTTCAGTCCCGTAACTTCATATATCTGGACAGGCTGCGACTTCCCCTTCACCATTATAGGCTCCAGTCTGTTGATAATAAATCCCTTGTCCTTCACTTCGTCATAAGTTGAAGAGCTGATAAGTATCTGACCCTTCTTTGCGTTTGACTCCAGTCTTGCAGTCAGATTCACATTATCCCCCAGAACAGTATAATCGAAGAAATCCTTCGATCCGTGATTACCCACCGTGACTTCCCCGGTGTTGATCCCTATGCCGACATCAAAACTCTTCCTGTCCTCGGATGCCCATTTCTTCTTCAGTTCCGCGACCTCCGCCTGCATCTCGATGGCAACCCTGACCGCGCGGACAGCATGGTCGTCATAATCAACCGGATCCCCGAAGAACGCCATCACGGCGTCGCCCATGAACTTATCCAGCGTGCCTTCGTATTTGAAAAGAATCCGCGTCATCCTGGTGAAATAATCGTTGAGAAGAGCAGAGATTTCCTCCGGGTCCATCGTTTCGGAAAGCGGCGTGAAGCCCCTTATGTCCGAAAACAATATGGTCAGCCTTTTTTTCCGTCCTCCCAGCTTCACCATGGACGGGTCTCCGACAAGACGGTTGGCAATATTCGGAGAGACATACTTTCCGAACATCCCGAGTATCTCCTTTTTCCGCCGTATTTCCATCGAACGCTGGTAAACGGTCCCGCAGATGAAGTTCACGGCAATCAGGAATTCAGGCACGGCAACGGGAAGCCACAGGCCTTTTCCCGTAAAAAGAAAATAACAGAGAAGAAAATATGATCCCGCCAGAACAACAAACACGACCGACGAAACAAGCGGCTTCAATTCCCACGGATAGAAAATGACTGCCGTGAGCATTCCAAGAAAGACCATAATCAGGACGGAGACATATCCGGGCGCCTCAATTATGAAACTCTCCGTCAGAATAGTGTCCAGCGCGGCGGCATGAATCTCCACTCCGTACATATACCTTTTCCCTTTTTTCTCCACAAACCCTTCTTCCTTTTCAAAAGCGGAGGAACGGAACGGAACAGGATAATAGTCATGCTGAAGAGCGGTTGTACTGCCGATAAAGACTATCTTACCGTCAAAGCCAATATCGGTCTGACCTTTCACAAGTTTGCCCAGAGAAACCTTAGGAAAAGTCCCGTGCCCGCCCGGGAAGTTTATTATCATCCCCCCGGGAGGGTTGGGGACTGCCTTATCCCCGATTATTATCCGGTCATTTCTGTCAAGCGTCACCGGAACCGGGTCATAAAAAAAATGCCTGTATGCGATTTCGAGCGGAAGAGGAAGCGCCCTGACCGCCCAGCCGCCTTTATCGTCAACTGTTATCATCGGCAGAGACATTCTCCGGACAACTGAATCGCTGTCGGGAAAAATACTTATACCCCCCTCCCCTATCTCGGCTTTTCTGAAAATCCCGAGAGGCTCAAGTTGTGAAGCCTCGGAAAGATCATTGGCCAGGATGACATTATTGGCATCCCACAGGGCCTGGGCAAGAATGTTGTCTGATTCCTCATCTTTCGGGCTCACGAGAAGAAGATCGAGCACCGTAAGCTCCGCCCCCTCTTCCGCCAGTATCCTGACCGCTTCCGCAAGGTCCGACCTGTCCCAGGGACGGCCCAGAATCCTCCTTGTTTCTTCATCAATACCGACAATTATAATATCCTTATGAGGAGGCCTTTCCCCTCTCAGATTCATCAGAAAATCAAAACACTTCAACTCTGCCGATTCAAACAACCCGGCATACGCCAATACGGCAACCGGCAAAAGCACACAAAGCCCCAGCAGAAAACCTGTGCACTTCACTTTTGTTTTTTCCGACACGGAGAACTATCTCCTTGCTGTAATTGTGAACTGTTTTGGATATATCCTGAAGAATTTTCCCTCAATCCCGCCGACCTCGCTGTCCATCACAACAACGACACGGCAGTCTTTCAAAGCAGAAGAATCCTTATCCGCCTTCACAAGCTTCTCTGCGTCCTCCGCGCTGACAACGACATTCGCCTTCAGCTTTCCGTCACTGCCGGAACCCTGAACCTCAATCGTATCATAACCCCTTTTCCGTTCCCGCTTTTCCTGCTTTTCCGGGGCAGCCTGCGCCAGGACAAAGTCCTCATATCCGGCATCCCTCATCATTGCCGGAGAAAAATCACCGCTCACCACATACGACATCATCCCGTTCCGCGCCAGGGATTCGGGGTCAGCGGTATCCCGGCTGTAGATAACCGTCCCGTCCGCCGATTTGATGACCGGGAAAATCGCGGGGTTCAAACCCGTTCCCCTCACATCAATCACAACAACCGTCTTGTCCGTCCCGAAACTATCCAGAGAAGCCTTCATGCCCGTTATCCCGTCAGGCATCCCGCCATACGAGGCTTTGGACAACTCGGCGGAAAGGCCCGTGACACCCTTTATCGGCGCCTTAAGCTCAACCTCATAGAATTTTCCGCTCACGCCCCCCGATATCTTCTCCGCTCCCCTTATAAAACCTTTCAGCTTAATCACGGCATCGGGAAGATCCCCGATGAAATTTTCCCCGTCAAAACGAACCTCGTTCATTATCTTGATAAGATTGCCGCGCGCGTCAACATCAGCAGCCCTCATCGCGGATGCCACATCCCCCGAAGCAGGAACAAGGCCTTTTCCTTTGGCTGTGACGAAACCCTCCTGCCAGTTTATCTCGCCGTTCGTGAATTTTTCGATGTAGGGATTGTAATCATCAGCGGACGCGGAAAACACAAACGCTGCAAGGACTATTAACGGAATCGCTCGGACTTTGCTCATAATCACCTCCATGGATAACAGTCGGATTCTAACCAAAGAAGCAGCGAAGTTCAAGCAAATATCAGATTGGGGATAATGTCTGAATCAGGACGGGGACATGACCCGATTTGTGATTTTCAAATCGGTATCGTGTACCCGTGAGATAGTCTGAACCTTGATTCACATGATTCCAGGATTACCATGATTGGAGAGAAAATTCCCCTCCACCGGAGGGGTGGACGGCGAAGCCGGACGGGGTGGTTTTCATTATTCATTCTTCATTATTCATTCTTCATTTGCGAGCCTGCGAGCATTGTCTGAACCTTGATTCACATGATTATGGGATTACCATGATTACCCGTCATCTGGTTCGACTCCGCTCACCATGACGGTCATCCCGAGCCCCTTCCTCTGTCATCCCGAGCGGAGACGAGGGATGCAACATGCCCGAACATGA
>CAZDZC010000087.1:271-3508 GCA_964509835.1 uncultured Acidobacteriota bacterium | reverse complement strand
AAGACAGATAAACTGTCTAACCCTTCATGAGCACGCCCGATTTATGTGCTCCCGTGGTGAAAAGCGGATTATAATGCGGATTGCCTGGCAGGTCAAGCGGTGTGGTGCGACAAAGGGTACCGGGCATCCATCCACAAGATTCGGGGCAATTAAAATCCCGAATATCGTTTTTTAACTCCGGGCAAGACTTTTTAATGCGTTACACTACCCGGTGACTGAAAATTGTGATAAGATAAAATCATGATGATTACAGACGGGACAAACGCGTATCTTTATTATCACGGAACGCGGATAGATGATATACTGGGTCAGGATGACGGAACGGCGGATGCTTATTATTACAAAAACCACCTCGGAAGCGTGATGCAGATGACGGACGGCACAACCACCGACAGCTACGACTACACCGCCTGGGGCGGGATGGTGACGGACGGCGCGAACTTTCATAATCCGTATATCTACACCGGCAGGGAAGCCGGAGAAAACGGGCTGTATTATTACCGGGCGAGGTATTATCTGCCGGAAGTGGGGAGGTTTGGGAGTGTGGATCCGGTGGAAATATGAGTGAAATGTTCAGCAGTCCATTCAAGTTTGCCTGGCCGACAATTGACAAATCAACAGTATAGCGCTATATTTGTTAGCACTATGTTGAGAATATGTCAAAAAAGAAAACGAGTTAATTTACAAGGGTTCTTCTCACTGCATCCCGTGTTTACAGTGGATGAAATCAATGTTTATCTCGCTGAACACGGATCCTGCAGCCCCAATACCCGTAAAGCGCTGCTTGCTTACCACTGCGGAACAGGCAGGATTGTGAATATCAGGAGAGGGCTTTATGCGACTGTTCCATACGGAGCGAACCCTGAAACATTTCCCGTTGATCCTTTTCTTATTGCTGCAAAGATCACGGAGGATGCTGTTCTTGCCTATCACACAGCGCTCGAATTTCACGGGAAAGCGTATTCATTGTTTTCAAAGCATTTCTGTCTGTCCGCCAGAAGGTCGGTCTCCTTAAAATTCCGTTCCTGCGAGATCAGATGCGTTGAATTTCCGTCTTCTTTGGCTGAAAACGGCAGAACCATGTTCGGAACATCATTGCGAAACCGCGCTGGAATAGATATCAGGGTTACCGATTATGAAAGAACTCTGGTTGATGTTCTTGACAGACCTGACCTGAGCGGGGGATGGGAGGAAATTTGGAGGTCGCTTGAATCGGTAGAGTATTTTGATCTGGAAAAGATTATCGAATATGTGCGTTATCTTGATAATACAACGACCGCGGCAAAGGTCGGTTTCTTTCTTGAACAACACAAAGAATCGCTGATGGTTCAGGAAAATCACCTTGACGCGTTGAGGTGTTTTCTGCCCCACCAGCCTCATTATATGAACCGTGATAACAGGAAAGGCTGCAAGTGGGTCAAAAACTGGAACCTGATGGTTCCTGTGGAGATAATCAATAAATCATGGGAAGATGAGTTTTGAGTTTTTCGCGGCAGGCAAGCTGGCGGCATTGTTTTCCCGAAAGCAGGCGAGAGACCTTTTTGACTGTTGCAAAATATTCAAGCTCAGCAATCTTGATAAAAATCTTCTCCGGATCGCGTTTATCGTTTACGGCGGGATGAACCGCAGAGACTGGAGAACTGTGACTATTGAAGATGTGACTTTTGAAAACAATGAATTGAAAAGGGAATTGTTCCCCATGCTCCAGGCGGATGTTGTTAAAAAATTGGGGAACCCTGAGGAATTCGGAAAGCGTCTTGTAAGCGAATGCAGAGAATCCCTGAAAACGCTTTTGCCGTTTACAGAAAAAGAAAAACAATTTTTCAATCTGTTGCTGGATGAAGGAAAGATTGAAGCATCAATTTTAACGGCAGACGAAGAGATGCGTAATAATATTATCAGGCAGCCTTTGCTTGAATGGAAAGCTCTCAATGTGATCGAACACAAAGGTTCAGGTTAAATGCAGATGACGGACGGCCCGAACTTCCATAATCCGTATATCTACACCGGCAGGGAAACAGCGGAAAACGGGCTGTATTATTACCGGGCAAGGTATTATCTGCCGGAAGTGGGGAGGTTTGGGCGTGTAGATCCGGTAGGATTGGATGGTGGAATGAATGGTTTTAAATATGCAGATTGCAACGCAATAAATTATATTGACCCTATGGGATTAACTACATGGGACTGTACTTTTGGGTATGCAAATGCGGGCCTTATCTCCCCTGGTGGTGGTATCTATGTTGGAAAATGCTTATCTAGGTGTGAATGCAATAAAAAAGTGGAGTGCGTTGTCGTATTAGCTATTGCCGGTCTTACTGCATCTGTAGTACCAGTAGATGGAAATATATTTAGTGCCACATTAAGTGGTGGACCAAGCTGTTCTAGTTGTGAATCCCTTTCAGGATTGGCAGGCATGTTTAATGTGGGAGGAGGTTTTATTGCAGGGTTTAGCCTTTCAAAATTACAAATAGGTGAAGTTGAAGGCGATTTCAATCTTGGTTTTTATTGGACGACTCCCCAGATTGGAGTCGATGTTTTCGTTGGTGCTTCGTATGCGTGGTGGTGGGATGAATATTGTTGTGGAGTAAAGTGAGGGCAGTACAATGGATTTTCAATATATTTTAGGAGGAACCGGGTTCCTTATAGGAGCTTGTTTCTTTGTTTTATGCTATGTAAGACATGATAAAGCTGACTTTTATGGACATGCTGCGAGGAGGATGGCTGAAAGGATTTTGTTTTTTCCTTCTTACATTTGGATTTTATATTACGCACTAATCTGCTTCGTACTAAGTATTTTATGTTTTATTAAAGGTTTTCGTTTAGTTTCATGGCTTTGACAATGATTATAGAATAGAAATAGTCTCAAAACGGAGATGGATTATGTGTGATAGAGTGGATTTTAAGCCTATAAAAGGGAAGTTTATTTTAAGAGTTTGGAGAAGTATGTTGCTTTCGGTAATGTTTTATTCCTTTGTATTATTGGGGTTTGCAATACTGATGTTATCTGATGAAGCATTTATCAAACATGCAAGTATGTATTTTATTGTTTTTAATTTGCTACTAGCCTTTTACATGTCTCTGGGGAAATTTGTAATGGCATACTTGGACTATAAGAATACATGGTATAGGATTGAAAAGGGGCGAATATTAATTTCAAGAGGGATTATTCGCAAATGTGAAACTGTAATTCCAATAAAGGTTCTTGTTGAAATTACAGTTGTTAAAACTGGCAAAAAT
>CAZDZC010000087.1:0-261 GCA_964509835.1 uncultured Acidobacteriota bacterium | reverse complement strand
GGAAAGCTGAGATCAAGCTTAGCTTTTATATATAATACATTCTATTGGCCGGTCTATGGTACATTAAAACATCCGGAAGCTTTTTATTGCATTAAGGATATTGATAAAATTGTTAACTTAATCACAAATATCAAATTTAATGAAACGGGTGATAGTCTAGTAATTCTGACAGACTAGAGACCAATTTGTGTAAGATGAGTAAATTCACATACACTTACGACAGACAGGGGCGAATGTGCCGGAAAACAGACGGATCAAACA
>CAZDZC010000086.1:0-4004 GCA_964509835.1 uncultured Acidobacteriota bacterium | reverse complement strand
TGTAACACGGGAAAGCGACCCGGAGCGGGGGAAATATGATAAAGCAACAGGAAAAAATGATGTCAGGAGGGGATATTGTGGTTTGTGACCACGAAAACATCACATCCTGCCGGAATATTGTGATATCGGAAGGGGGGAATATTATGTTTGGACAGAAAAATGTGACATCCGACCGGTTTTTTATCATATCCCGCCGGGGAAAAAGGGATGATAACGGAATAATTGTCATGTTCGGGCGGAAAATAATCATGCCAATCCCGGAATCATGTGAATCGGGGTTCAGACAATATCCCCATTATATCAATCCTGAAATCCTATTCATCCTGATTCAGACATTATTCCACGGGTACACAATACCGATTTGAAAATCACAAATCGGGTCATGTCCCCGTCGGGGTTCAGACAATAACCTCCCCGTCCTTGACATAATCAGCGCCGGACAATATTATAATACCCATTATGAATTATACTCTTTAACAGGATTTTGATATGACAGAAGATGTTCAGAATAAACTTTCTCAGGGGAAAACGGAGCAGGATGCCGGGGATGCCGGGAGCGGGCAGACGACAGCAGTTCCGGAGGTTCCGATCCTTCCTCTTTTAAGCACGGTTGTTTTTCCCGGAACGGTAATGACGCTGAATGTGGGAAAAAAGCGGAACCTTGCTCTTTTTGAATCAATTGCGGACAGCGAGCCGTATATCGGCCTGCTTGTGCAGCGCAATGCCGCGAAGGAGTTCCCGTGGATTTCGGATCTTTATAATTCGGGCGTTTACGCTCGGGTGATAAGCAGCATGAAAACCTCGCTGAACACGGTTCAGGTTTTTGTCAAGGGTGTCTGCCGGATGCGGGTAAAGGAGTTCACGCAGGAGAAGCCTTTTTACAAGGCGAGGATTGAGCTGATTGAAAATATTGATATTGTTGACAAAAGGGCGGATATTCATATAACAAAGGCGCTTGAGCTGTTCGAGCAGATTGTCGCGCTGGATCCCAAAATCCCGGAAGAATATATAAATATTGTCAGGATGAACATGGAAGGCCCCGGCGCGCTGGCTGACCAGATTGCGTCATATATGGGCTTCCATCTGAAGGAGAAGCAGAGGATTGTGGAGACGGTGGATCCGGTGAACAGGCTCAAGATCCTGAACGGCCTTCTTGAATACAGCGTGGATGAACTGAGGGTCAAGAAAAAGGTTCTGAGCAGGACGAACCAGAATATCGAAGATGCGAAAAAGGATTATTATTTAAGGCAGCAGATGAAGGCGATCAGGGAGGAGCTGGGCGAGGATGCCGAGAGCGAGGAGGCTGTCGCGGAGCTGGAAAAGCAGATAGAGGGCGCGGATCTTCCGGACAATGTCAGGGAGGTGGTCAACAAGGAATTCAAAAGGATAAGGCTTATTTCGCCTTCTTCGTCTGAATATCATGTCATAAGGAATTATCTGGACACCATTCTTGAGCTTCCGTGGAAGAAATTCACGGAGGATAATCTTGACCTGAACCGCGCGAAGGCGATACTTGATGAGGATCATTACGGCCTGGATGATGTGAAGGAAAGGATACTTGAATTCCTCGCGGTCAGGAAGCTCACTGACAGCTCCAAAGGTTCCATTGTATGTCTCGCGGGCCCTCCCGGAGTGGGGAAGACTTCCATAGGCAAGTCAATAGCGAGAGCGCTGGGGAGGAAGTTCATAAGGATATCGCTCGGAGGTTTAAGCGACGAGAATGAACTCCGGGGTCACAGGAGGACTTATATCGGGGCAATGCCCGGGAAAATTATTCAGCAGATAACCAGATCCGGTTCCTCAAACCCTGTTTTCATGCTGGACGAGATTGACAAGATCGGCCAGGATTTCAGAGGCGATCCGGCGTCTGCCATGCTTGAGATCCTTGACCCGGAGCAGAACAACTCGTTCCTTGACCTGTATGTGGACATTCCGTTTGATCTTTCCGCTGTCATGTTCATCGCGACGGCGAATCTTTTGTCGCCTGTTCCGCCCGCGCTTCTGGACAGAATGGAGGTCATAAGGCTTGCGGGTTATACCATGTATGACAAGCATCACATCGCGAGAAAATATCTTATCCCCCAGCAGACTGCCGAAAAGGGCCTTAAAGAGCAGAACATAATAATAGATGACGGAGCGCTGGATCTGATAATAAACCGATATACCTCGGAGTCCGGGGTCAGGAACCTGGAAAGGGAGATAGCGACCCTGTGCAGGAAGGTGGCGCGAAAGATAGCAACCGATGATAAACAGCAAAGCTTTGATATAACAGAAAAATCAATCGAGGACTATCTCGGCCCCTTCAAATATGAAAGGCTTAAGGCATCGGAGACGGACCGCGCGGGCGTCGCAACCGGACTGGCATGGACGCAGGCCGGCGGGAAGATCCTTTTTGTGGAAGCCCTTGCGATGAAAGGGAACGGCCAGTTCAAGCTTACCGGGCAGCTCGGGGATGTCATGCGGGAATCAGCGCAGGCAGCGCTGAGCTATATCCGATCCCGCGCTGAACTTCTTGAAATTGATGAGGATATTTTTCCGAAAACGGATATCCATCTCCATGTCCCCTCAGGAGCGACACCGAAAGACGGCCCGTCCGCGGGGATTACCATCGTTCTTGTGCTTGCTTCGCTGCTGACGGGGCGGCCTGTCCGTCATGACATCGCGATGACGGGGGAGATAACGCTTTCAGGTGATGTTCTGGCGGTAGGCGGTGTCAAAGAAAAGGTGATAGCCGCGCACAACGCGGGGATTGATACGGTCATCCTTCCGAAAGAGAACGAGAGAGACCTTGTTGAGATCCCCGAAGAAGTCAGAAGCGATCTTAACTTTGTGTTTATCAGCCACATTGACGAAGTGTTCGGGACAGCGCTGCTCCATGTCTTTGTCCCGAAGACATCCCTCATCAGCGAGCTGACGAAAGCGAAAAAAGCTGATCCTGACGGGCTTGAAACCCCGGAAGAAACATCCGGGGACGAAAGCGGACAGCAGCAGCCGTAACCGGAAATAAAAAAGCCCTGCCGGGGTGGAGCAGGGCTTTCTGAAAAATACGGATCTTAATTCGCCTGAAGTATTGCCCTTGTGTTGCACAGTCCGCAATGCAGTTCGTCAATCCTGCCGTAAGCCTTGTCGAGCATGTTCCTGAATATTTTCACCGCGATGTTCTGATGGTGGGTGGACATGTCTTCAAGGGATGCGACTGAAAGGGTGATGAGCTTGGTGTCCTCAACGAATTTGAATTGCCCTTTCGTCGGCAGGCACGGGGTTGACACGAGCTCCCCGAAAACATCGCCGGTCTTAAGCACGAGTATTGTTATCTCGCCCTTGGCGTCATAAACGGATATTTTCCCGTCTATAATGGTGTGCATAAGCATCGGAAGGGTTTCGTCGGCAGGCCAGACGACACCTTTGTCTATCATTTTTAACGAGAAATGATGCGCTATTTCCTTCAGTTCTTCCGCGCTGAAGTTTTTGAAAAAAATGGATTTTTGAATATCGGGGATAAATTCTTCCATACTTTACTCCTTTATGTATTATCGAACATTCAGTATCAATCACATTAAACAACCATTATATTGAAATTATTGCTTTCATGTCAAATCTATTGAAGCATTTTCCCGAAAAATAATAAACAAATTCCCGGAATATGTGATACAATCCGCAGGTTTATCGGTTTTTAACGGGGTTTTTAAGAAAAATGAAAAGAGAAAATATAAGGAACATAGCTATAATCGCCCATGTTGATCATGGGAAGACAACGCTGGTTGACGGTATGCTTCATCAGGCGGGAATTTTCAGAAGCAATGAAAAAATTGTGGAACGGGTGATGGACAGCATTGATCTCGAGAGGGAAAGAGGGATAACCATCATGGCAAAGAACACCGCCGTGGATTACAAAGGCGTAAAGATAAATATCGTTGATACCCCCGGACATGCCGATTTCGGAGGAGAGGTAGAACGGACCCTGAAGATGGTGGACGGAGTTCTTCTACTCGTGGACGCTTCGG
>CAZDZC010000085.1:0-4336 GCA_964509835.1 uncultured Acidobacteriota bacterium | reverse complement strand
CAGGTAAAGTGGTTTTCAAAGACCTGATAAACGAAGTTACTATTGAAGAGGATGTGGACAGAAGGACCGGAAGGTCACGATGGATCGTTATGGAAGCGACTGATACTGGTTATGAACCCCGCATCGCAATTGTTGATGAAAAAGGTAACGAATTACGCTGCTATCCCATGCCATCTCTCGCGCATATCATGGTGTCTGATGGAGATATGGTTTTTGCGGGAGATGTTCTGTCAAAGATTCCCAAAGGAACATCAAAAACGAAGGATATAACCGGTGGTCTTCCCAGGGTTGAAGAACTTTTTGAAGCTAGAGCTCCCAAAGAAGCGGCTATAATTACTGAAATTAACGGTATTGTCAGATATGGTGACTTGAAGCGTACCGGCAGAGTTATATATGTTGAAGGTGAAGATGGAGAAAAGAAAAAATATACTGTAGACAGGGGAGTTCATATTTCCGTGCAGGATGGAGAGAGAGTGAAAGCAGGCGAACAGCTTATTGAAGGTCCTGTTAATCCCCATGATATGCTCGATGTTCTCGGAGAAAGAGAACTTCAGGACTACTTGGTTAATGAAATACAGGATGTTTACAGATCTCAGGGTGTTGATGTCAGTGACAAGCATATTGAAGTTGTAGTCAGACAGATGATGAGATGGGTTATGGTCGATGAGGTCGGTGACACTGAATTTCTTATCGGGGATAAGGTTGACAGGTTTAAATTTATGGACGAAAACAAGAGAGTGATTGCTGAAGGAGGAGAGCCTGCATCCGGTCGGCCTTTGCTTTTGGGAATAACAAAAGCATCACTTAATACGGATTCATTCATTTCTGCAGCTTCGTTTCAGGAAACAACAAGGGTTTTAACAGAAGCGGCGATAGAAGGTAAGATTGATATTCTAAGCGGACTTAAAGAGAATGTTATCATGGGAAGACTTATCCCTGCAGGAACCGGAATTGAAGAATACAGAAAGCGGATCTTCAATGAGCCTGAGGACGATGTTGATACTGATGAAAATATGGAGACTATTGATGAAATTGCCCCTGATAATCAAGGGATAGATCTTATTGAAAGCACTATTGAATAGTCTCCAGAGATGAAAATTGAAACGAATGGAGTCCGAGCCGCAGAATAGCTGTAAACAAATGTGAAAAAATGTCTTGACACCGAATGGTTGATTTGATACCATTCTCGCTTTGTGTTGTAAGTCTATATTTTTCTGGAGTTAAAAGATTGCCGACAATAAATCAATTAATTAGAAACGAGCGTAAGAAACTCAATGTTAAAGGGAAGAGTCCTGCTTTGGCGCGTAATCCGCAAAAAAGGGGAGTATGCGTTAGAGTATCTACAACAACACCGAAAAAACCTAACTCAGCCTTGCGTAAAATCGCAAGAGTAAGGCTTACAAATGGTTTTGAAGTAACAACCTATATTCCCGGGGAAGGACATAACCTTCAGGAACACTCCATTGTGCTTATTGAGGGTGGAAGAGTAAAGGATCTACCCGGTGTAAGGTACCACATTGTAAGAGGAACATTGGACACAAAGGGAGTTGAGGATCGCCGGCAGGGGCGTTCCAAGTACGGAGCTAAAAGACCCAAAGCTTCGTAGGCTTGGTTTTCGAATACCATTGGATTTAACACCGATGGTTATTTTTGTTTAAGAGGTAATAAATGGCGAGGAAACAGCGAACGCAGACAAGGAAATCGATACCTGATCCTAAATTTCAGAGTTTATTGGTCACAAAATTCATTAATGCTGTTATGAAACAGGGTAAAAAAAGTGTTGCAGAGAAAATTGTTTATGGTGCCCTTGACATTATTGGTGACAAAACAAAAGAAGATCCGATGAAAGTGTTCAAACAGGCTATAGACAATGTAAGACCTATTCTGGAAGTTAAATCCAGAAGAGTGGGAGGTTCGACCTATCAAGTGCCTGTTGAAGTCCAGTCGAACAGAAGTGTTGCCTTGAGTATGAGATGGATTCTTGAATATTCAAGAAACCGAGGCGAAAAAACAATGAGGGCGAAACTTGCAAATGAATTGCTTGATGCTTATGGCAATCGTGGCGGTTCCGTAAAAAAACGGGAAGATGTCCATAAAATGGCCGAAGCGAACAAGGCATTTGCTCATTATCGCTGGTAAATGAGAGGATCATGGCTTTAAGCTGTCTGGCGCTAGCAGATAATCCGGAGACGATTTTGGGAAGACTTTATCCATTAGACAGAACTAGAAATATAGGCATAGCTGCCCATATAGATGCCGGGAAGACAACTACCACGGAAAGGATTCTTTATTACACAGGCATAAATTACAAAATGGGTGAAGTTCACGATGGAAATGCTACTATGGACTGGATGGAGCAGGAACAGGAAAGAGGGATTACCATTACATCTGCCGCTACAACCTGTTTCTGGAAAGATTGCCGGATTAATATAATTGACACTCCAGGGCATGTTGATTTCACAGCTGAAGTTGAAAGATCACTCAGGGTGCTGGACGGATGTATTTCTATTTTCTGTGCTGTCGGCGGTGTTGAATCCCAATCTGAGACAGTTTGGCGTCAAGCGGATAAGTATAATGTTCCCAGAATAGCTTTTATTAATAAGATAGATAGAAAAGGTGCCGACTTCAGTCGAGTTGTTGATATGATGAAAAGTAGGCTGGGCGCGAATCCAATGCCACTCCAAATCCCGATAGGCTGCGAAGACCATTTTAAAGGTCTTATTGATTTGGTAAAAATGAAGGCAGTGATTTTTGTGGAAGAATCCTTGGGTGTAACATATAACATAGCGGATATTCCTGATGAGATGAAAGAATACGCGTCAGCAGAAAGAGAAAAGCTTGTTGAAAAGCTGTGTGATTTTAATGAAGAATTGATGGATAGATTTCTGTCAGGTGCTGAAATAAGTGAAGATATTTTGAAGAAAACCATCCGTAGGGCGACAATAGCGTTGGCTGTCACCCCAGTTCTATGTGGAGCAGCGTTTAAAAATAAGGGTGTCCAACTGCTTTTGGACAGCGTAGTTGACTATCTCCCCAACCCGACAGAGGTTCCTCCTGTAAAAGGAGTTGTTCCGTCAACGAATGAGGAGACAACCATTATTTCGTCGGACAGTGCTCCTTTTGCAGCTCTGGTTTTCAAGATAATGAATGACCCTTTTGTTGGGCAGCTTGCTTTTTTCAGGGTTTATTCCGGTCACTTGACTGCAGGTTCATATGTCTATAATGTTTTGAAAGATAAAAAAGAAAGAATCGGAAAGCTTCTCAAAATGCATGCCAATAAGAGAGAGGACATTAAGGAAGTGTATTCAGGGGATATCGCAGCAGCAGTTGGTTTTAAAAATGTAACAACAGGAGATACTATATGCAGCGAATCCAATCCTGTAATTCTGGAAGCTATAGAATTTCCAGAACCTGTGATATCTGTTGCGATAGAACCTAAATCAAAAGCTGATCAAGACAAACTTTCGCTTGCGCTGAACAGGCTTATGCATGAAGACCCCACATTCAGAACTAATCTGGATGTTGATACCGGGCAAACAATTATTTCAGGAATGGGCGAGCTTCATATTGAGATACTAGTTGACAGACTTTTACGGGAATTCAAGGTTCAGGCCAACATCGGAAAACCTCAGGTCGCCTATAAGGAAACGATTTCTTCGCCATCCAGAGCTGAGGTTAAGTTCGCAAAGCAGAGCGGCGGAAGGGGTCAGTACGGGCATGTGGTTATAGAACTTGAGCCGTCGTCCAATAATGAAACATTTACTTTTATTGACGCAACAAGGGGCGGCGTGATACCAAAAGAATACATCAAACCAGTCAGTGAAGGAATAAAGGAAGCCATGATGAATGGTGTTCTTGCAGGCTATGAGATGGAAAAAATCACTGCCAGGCTTATTGACGGTAGTTACCACGAGGTTGATTCATCTGAAATGGCTTTCAAAATTGCAGCATCAATGGCATTCAAGGAAGCTGCTTCAAAAGCGAACCCAATTCTACTCGAACCGATTATGTATGTTGAAATTGTTACGCCGGAAGAGAATACAGGCGATGTTATAAATGATATGAACTCGAGAAGAGGAAGGATTGTTGATATGGTTACCAGATCAACCACAAAGGTTATATCTGCTTATGCCCCTCTTGGAGAGATGTTCGGTTATGCTACCGATCTCAGGTCAATAACCCAGGGCAGAGCGAATTTCTCAATGCATTTTTACGAATATGAAGAAGTTCCCAGGAATATTTGCGAAACTATGTTGGCAAGTATTCGTGGAGTTTAAGGGTACAAGGAGGAAAAAGTAAGATGGCGAAGGAAAAGTTTGATCGAAAGAAGCCGCAT
>CAZDZC010000084.1:0-4577 GCA_964509835.1 uncultured Acidobacteriota bacterium | reverse complement strand
TCATGTTCGGGCATGTTGCATCCCTCGTCTCCGCTCGGGATGACAGAGGAAGGGGTCGGGATGGACAGAGGAAGGGGTCGGGATGGACAGAGGAAGGGACTCGGGATGACCGTCATGGTGAGCATCTCGGCTCCGCTCGATATAAACTCCGTCGAACCAGATGACGGCAGCCAATCATATCAATCCTGGAATCCTATTCATCCTAATTCAGACAGCCCCCGCACAATCTTGATTTATCGTGGCCGCTAATCTATTATTACGATTGTTTAACAGGGAGTGTGTGATTTGGAAGCTCTTAAAAGTCTCTGGTTTCTGGCGGTGCTGGTCGTGATGATTTTTGCGGTCTCGACTATGGGGTATATGTTAATTGAGGGGTGGTCTCTGCTTGATTCGATGTATATGACGGTGATAACCCTCGGAACGGTGGGGTTCAAGGAGATAAATGACCTGTCCGACCCGGGCAGGATTTGGACAATGCTGGTGATTGCGGCGGGTATAGGCGTTGTCGGTTTTGCTTTTACGAGAGCTACCAGGATTATTGTTGAAAATGAACTGCAGGATATTTTACGGAGAAGGAAGATGACGAAAGAGATAGCGAAAATCAGGGAGCATTATATCCTTTGCGGATACGGGCGCATCGGGAATCTGATCTGCAAGGAGCTTGCCAAGAAGAAGGTTCCTTTTGTCGTGGTTGATGATGACCCTGCTGTGGTGGACAGGATAAGGGAGCACGGGTTTCTTGCCGTTCTGGGGGACGCGACAAGGGATGATGTTCTTATGGAGGCCGGAATTGACAGAGCAACTGGCCTTGTGTGCGCTGTTGATACTGATGCCGAAAATGTCTATATCTCTCTGGCGGCGCGAAGCCTCAATAAGGATCTTTATATTGTAGCACGGGCCACCGACGATGACGCGGAGGGGAAGCTTTTGAAGGCGGGGGCGACTCGGGTGGTGTCTCCTTACAACATAGGCGGGTTCAGGATGGCGCAGGCAATTCTTCAGCCTACGGTAGTTGATTTTATCGAGCTTGCGACGAAGAGCGAAAATCTGGAGCTTCAGATTGAACAGGTGAAGATCGAGAAGGGCACGGAGCTTATCAATAAGACGCTTGCCCAGTCGAATATAAGAAGCGAGCTTGGGATAATTATCGTGGCGATTAAGAGGGCTGACGGTTCTTTTCTGTATAACCCGGCTTCCCAGGCATCCCTTCATGAGGGGGACTGCCTTGTCGCGATGGGCGAACCGGACAGTATGGCAAAACTTCAGAAACTTGCAAAGGAATGACGCATGAAGCTGTATGAATATCAGGCGAAGAGCATTTTTGCCGAGCAAGGGATTGAAACGCCCGAAGGAAGGGTGGTTGAAACCGCTCCTGACGCGGGGAAAGCCGCGGAGGAACTTGGCGAGGTCGTGCTGAAACCTCAGCTCGGGGTGAAGGGCAGGGGGAAGGAAGGCGGTATTCTGTTTGCGGATAATCCGGCGGAAGCAGCGGATGCCGCAGTGAAGCTTCTGAATATGACCATCAAGGGAGAACGAGTGCGGAGGCTTCTTGTTGAGAGGAAGGCGGACATAAAAAAGGAGTCTTACATGAGCATCGCGGTGGACTATTCCGCCAGGCTTCCGGTCGCGATTGCCTGCGCCGAAGGAGGGGTGGACATTGAGAGGGTGGCTGCGGAAACTCCTGAAAAGATGATAAGGATGCACTATTGCCTCGAGGACGGCCTGCCGGACGGGTATTTGAAGCGGGTGGACGACGAGCTCGGAAAGGGCGCGGGGGAGATAATGGGGAAACTTTGCCGGATATTCGGCGATTATGATGCCGAGATGGTGGAGATTAATCCTGTTGTTTTGACTTCGGATGGTAAATGGATGGCTGTGGACGGGGTGCTTAATGTGAACGATGATTCGCTGTTCAGACATCCGGAGATATTGAAGCTGCGTGCCGGGAGGCCGGACGCGGGTTCTCCGGAGGAAAGGGCGCGAGAGATGAAGTGGACTTATATCGAACTTGAAGGGGATATCGGTATTCTGTCCAGCGGCGCGGGGATAACAATGGCTATCCTCGACCTGCTGAACAGGGAGGGTTGCAGGCCCGCGAATTTCCTCGACACTGCCCAGATGGACGGGGACGGGATCTTCAGCGCGTTTGATCTGCTGCTTGAAAATAAGGGGGTGAAGATTGTTCTTGTCAATATCTTCGCCGGACTTAACAGGTGCGACGACCTTGCCGCGGGGCTGAGGAGGTTCATGCGGAAGAGGAAGCCTGTCCAGCCTGTCGTGGTCAGGATGATAGGCAACCGCGAGGAGGAGGGTTTTAAAATACTGAGGGAGATTGGCATTGAGCCTGTCAGGAGTGTTGAGGAAGCGATCAGCAGAACCGCTGAAATTCTGAGGGGGATGAAATGAGTATTCTTGCGAACGCTCAGACAAGGATCCTCATACAGGGGATAACCGGATCCGCTGCCTCCCACCACACACTGAACATGCTGAATTACGGGACAAGGATTGTCGCGGGGGCAAGGCCGGGCGCAGCGGGACAGAACATCCACGGTGTTCCGGTTTTCAATAATGCGTTTGAGGCGGTGTCTGAAAAGGAGATTGACGCCGCCATGCTTTTTGTTCCGGCTGCGGCGATGAAACAGGCCGCGTATGAAGCGCTGGATGCGGGTATCAAGCTGATCGTGATGGTCTCGGAACATGTTCCGCTGCATGACACTATTTCCATCATCTCCAGAGCAGGGAAACGCGGAGCGAATGTTGTAGGACCGAACACGCCGGGGCTGATTTCACCTAAGGAGAGATGCAAGCTCGGATTTGTTCCCGAGAAGTATTTCATTCCCGGAGGGGTGGGCGTTGCATCGCGGAGCGGCACCCTCACTTATGAGATAGTTTCAAGGCTGACTGCGGAGGGGATTGGGCAGTCAACCTGCATTGGGGTCGGAGGCGATCCGGTCATAGGAACGCCTTTTCCGGTAATCGCGAGAATGTTTGAGAATGATGAGGATACGGATATCATTCTTATTGTCGGTGAGATCGGAGGCTCCGCTGAAGAGGAGACAGCGGAGATGGTTATAAGAGGGGAGATAACAAAGCCTGTCGCCGCGTATATTGCGGGGAGGACGGCCCCGAAAGACAAGAGGATGGGACATGCCGGGGCGATCATTGACGGCAGCAGGGGGACGATTGAAAGCAAGCTGGAGGCGTTTGCCGAAGCCGGTATTCCCGTTGCGGAAACACCGGGCGATGTTGTCAGGATTGTTGCGACATTAAAACGGGATGGGAAAATCCTCAGATAAAAACCTGTTTTTTCTGTTAATTTTATAGTATAATCCCGTTTCTTGTATTCAGGGACTTTTTTTGTTTCTGAAAGGGACGGAGATGGATATAAGTTCGGGCACGGTGTTTCGGTTTATGGAGACGCGGTCTGGGAAGAGGAGTTTGTGGTAAGAAGAAACATAATCAAGGTCTTGGTTCTGTCTGAAGATACAGATTTCTCAAATGAGACCGGGTCGGTGTTTCAGGGCAGGGGCGGGTTTTCTATCCGCTTTTCTGAATGCGGGAACATTTCTGATGCTGTCAAGGCGAGCCGTGAATCGGATGTTGTCCTTTTTGACAACAGCAACTGCGCGATAAAACTGGAGTCTCTTCTCAGGGAGTGCTCCCTGTTGCAATCCCCTCCAAAGGTGATCGTAGCCGCGACGGATTCCTCTGTTGACTCCGCCGTGAAGGCGATGAAGAGCGGGGCTTTTCATTTCTACAACAGGCCCATTCATTCCGGTGAGCTGGCAAGTCTAGTCGAAAATGCGTCAAATGCCAAGAGACTGACGGAAGAGAACAGGGCTCTGAAGATGGATCTGACGCTTTTCAGAATAATAAAGACAATCGCGACAACGCTTGAGGTCGAGAAGCTGCTCAATCTTATAATGGATGCGGCAATGGAACTGACCAAAGCGGACCACGGGGTTTTTATGCTGTATATTCCCGAAACCGACGAATTTCAGATTCAGGAGCTCAGGGGTCTCAGCCAGGATCTTACCGAGGGCGGAGTGTTCGGGTTCAGCCATGAAGCCCTTCTCAAATATCTTGACAGTGATAATGGCGCCGAGGCGATAAATAACCTTAGTGATAAGAAAACAGGCTATATCGGCGGCATAGGTGATATTGAGATGAAGTCGGTAATAATATCCCAGATCATTGCGCAGGATGAGAAGGTGGGCCTTGTCATTGTTTCAAGGTCTTCAGAAGCAGTTTGCAATTTTGACGCGGAGGATGAGAGGATTCTTCAGCTTCTCGTGAAGGAGACCTCGGATGTGCTCGAAAATGCTTTCAATTTCAAGCAAGCCAGGGATCTTACCCTGAAGGACGATCTCACGAAAGCTTATAACAGAAGGTATTTTGAAAAATATCTGGATGAAATGCGAATTGAACTAACTAAAGAATCTGAGAAAAAAATTGTATTTGATATAAATTCTCAGGAAATTAAAAAGGGAGATGTAGTTTTATCAGACTCCCTCACCTCATCTGAATTTAAACTTTTCAGATTTTTTATAGAAAATGAAGGAAAAATTCTGACACGG
>CAZDZC010000083.1:0-4955 GCA_964509835.1 uncultured Acidobacteriota bacterium | reverse complement strand
ACCTCCAGTCGGTGAGAAGCCCCATTCTACCCTTCAGAGCAGTTTTTGACAAGAGATTTCTTCACTTCACTTCGATACAATTCTCACCCTTCGACAAGCTCAGGGACCGAATCACTCAGTGTCCGGTTAGCAATGACTTTATCCGCCCAAGAACATCCCCTGCTCCCACATCCATTTTCGAAAAAGCGAACCACTTCTTCCCCAGATCTTTCAGTAATGCTCCGAAGTGATAGATGTCTTTATCGTCAATGATCAGAAATCTGTCATGGGAATGTTTGAACCCCACAATCTCAGCAGATGGAAATTGCTGGTTGAACTTTTCCACATCCAGTTTCAGTTCTTTTGTGATTTTTGATGTCAGAATTCTGAGCTCCACATCGGGTTGTCTTTTTGAAAATAGAGCAAGAACAGATTCATCAATATAATTGTCTATCAGAGTAATCGATTTCTCGGCAGAGCGGATAAGATCTGAGACAAATTTATATGCATCAAATATCTGACCGTCAAAGAATATTCCCTGTTTCGGTTTCAGTTCTTTCTGTTCCAGTGCGGTAAGCACATCGTTGAGTTTTGTGTCAGTTTGAATCTGCCTTGTTTCTACTTTTAATAACCTTTCCAGTATCTGTGAGTTGGAGATTATCATCCTACGCATTGCAACAAACGCTCTCATAATACTGATATTTATTTCTATAGCTCTATCACTTGTCAGAACAGAAGATATCGCGGCAACCCCCTGTTCAGTAAAGACATATGGAAGCGATCCTCCAAAATGCTGTCTTGAAGGTATCGCATTTTGCGATACCATATCATCAGTTTCATCAGAGGTCAGTCTAAACATAAAATCCGGAGGGAATCGCTTAAGGTTCCTTTTAACCTGCTCTCTGAGCCTTATCGGTTTGACCTGGTAAAATTCTGCCAGATCCCTGTCCAGCATAACCTGCAGACCTCTGACGGTATAGATTCTGTTCCGGATCTTTTCCAGTTTCAATGAATTCTTCATAATGTCCCCCGTAAATGAATACCTGTTCAGTTAATAATGCCGCCCCCGGCAATTTATCCGGTTGATGTCATTATATCATTTGGATTAATCTAAAACAAGGGATACCCTTCACTTTGACAAACTCAACGCCCGCTTCGCAATGACCTTGTCTCCCGCCCTTTGTCATTAATTCCTCTTGTGATAGAATCTCTTTCTTATGAAGGAGAAGTTTTGCTGAAAGTTAAAAATTCACTTATCGCCCTGTTTCTTTATCTGGAAACTGAAAAGAAATGACCGGAACAATTGTAAACACAGCAGCAGTTATCCTCGGAAGCGCGGTCGGGCTTCTCATCCATAAAAACCTGCCCGGAAGGATAACGCAAACAGCCTTTCAGGGGATAGGGCTTTTCACCCTTTTCATCGGCGTGAAAATGGCCATGGCAACTTCCAATCTTCTTATCATGGTGTTCAGCATTGTGCTGGGTTCCATCGCAGGAGAGCTGATTGATATTGACAGATTTATCGAGAATTTCGGAAACCTGCTGAAAGCCCGTCTGAAATCAAAGAACGAGAGGTTCACCGAGGGCCTTGTAACCTCGTTTATGCTGTTCTGCATGGGCTCCATGACCATTCTCGGGGCATTTGACGAGGGATTCGGCAGAGGTTCTGAACTTCTCCTTGCCAAATCGGTTCTTGACGGATTTTCATCAATCGCTTTGGCTGCGTCAATGGGCATAGGAGTGATGTTCTCAGCTATTCCGCTTCTGCTCTATCAGGGAGGGCTCACTTTGTTCGCGGGATGGCTTGAAGGAATGCTATCCGTCGCGGTCATAAACGAAATAGCCGCCGTAGGAGGATTGATACTGATAGGAATGGGATTCAACATTCTCGAGATAAAAAAGATAAAAGCGCTGAATATGTTGCCCGCCCTTCTCATAGCGGCAGTTCTGGCGTATTCTGAACCTTACATTACCGATTTATGGAGGACAATGTTTTGAATAAAAAATATTTGCAGGAAAGCCGTGACCGCGCGCTTGATTTCATGCTGATCCATGCAGCGGAGACAGCGGGAATATACCGTGAACTAATCATTCCCTCCACAGTTGAGCATGTGGCAAATAAACTCAGCCTTGATAAAAGAGCTGTTGATATAACCCTGAAAGCCCTCGCCGGGCTTGGACTTCTTGACGAAAAAGAGAACATGTTCGCCCTGTCCCGGAAAGGACGGGAGATGTTTTCAGATGAGAACAGTCCTGAGTATATCGGAAAATCTCATAGGCACAGCATGCATATCATGAGGAGATGGATGGACCTGCCGGAAATTCTCAGGACTGGAAAACCATCATCGGTCGAACGGAATGAGGAAGGCCAGAAAGCTTTCATGCAGGCGATGAACAGCAGGCCGGACCAAACAATAAGATGGACTGTCGAACAGTGCATCGCAAAAACCGGGAAGACAGGAAAGGTGCTTGATATCGGAGGCGGCCCCGGATCCTATGCGAAGATATTTGCCGAAACCGCAGACCTTGTGGTTCTTGAAGATCTTCCCAATATCATTGATTATGTCGGGGACGCTTTCGAATTGAAGAACATCAAAAACATCGAGCTTGTGAAAGGGGACATGAGCGTTTTCCTTCCCGAAGGGCCATTCGACATCGCGTTCATGGGGGATATCACCCACATGTGGCCGGCAGAGACCATTCAGAACATCTTCTCAAGGATAGCAAAGATCCTTGCCCCAGGCGGAGTGCTCGGGATTGTTGACTTTGTCAGAGGCCATAGCGAGTGGGCACCGACATTTGCCGTAAATATGCTTGTAAACACCCAGCAGGGAAGCACATACACTTTTGATGAATACACATCATGGCTGAAGACAGCAGGATTCTCTGAAATCAGTATCTGCAATATACCTGAAAGGGATTCGCAGTTGGTTACTGCTTCCATTGCTTAGCCAAAAGCCTTCATCCGGTGCTGTGGCTAAAACTCCTCGATTTCCGAGGTTAGAATAATGGTTTTCCCGCTCCGGAAAACCTTGACCTCGGTGACAGCACTCTCAGAGATCAGTTTCTTGAACTCATCATTGTTTTTGAAAACTGTTCCATTCACCTCCAGAATAATGTCATCCGCTTTAATCCGAAGCCTGTCAGCAATACTGCCCTGTTTTACCCCCAGAACCCACAGCCCTTCTGGCGATGAAAAGCCTGCAGTTTTGATGTCCGATTCAGTAAGAGGACGCGCTGCTATGCCGAAAGAAGGCTTCATTGATTGTGGATCCGCCTCCTGTTCAGAAGTGGCAGGCGGAAAAGCGCCAATGTATTTTCCGCCTCTTCCTCTGTCCACAAGAGGAGAATCTGCTGAAAGACGGTAATCCCCGTTTGTCGGATCCACAAACAGAGGTCCGGTGCTAATATTAGTTGCCGATGGCTGGAATGAACATTCGGGTCTGTATGCTGTATTATAATCAACAGTCTTATAGCTTATGTTGCTCAGATAGTTTGACGGGGAGGCAACAATTTTTGTCCAGTATTGCCCTAGTAATCCGGAGGTTTTTGTGCGCTCTTCAATGAAATGCTGAAATACATTATTGTATTCGAGCGTAACACGCGAACCGGGTTCAATCCAGAACCCAATATTGTTAAAGGCAACAATATTGTTGATAACCGTTCCAGCACTGTTAGGCAAAACAGCGATACCTACTCCTGAAGTTCCTTCATTTAGCATTTTATCAAAAAACTGTCCTGACGGAACACCGTTTTCTATTATTGTATTGTTAATAATATCAAAAGAACCGTTTGTTTCTATTCTTATTCCTGAACTGTTACGGGTAATCAAATTATGACTGACAGTGATGGAAGACACGGTCTGCCCCACAAGGATTGCCCAGTTGGCGTTCCCCTGAATAATATTCCCCGTAATATTCAGATTACTCCCTCCAATGTCAATCCCATTCCTGAAACCGCTAATAATACAGTTTTCCACTGTTATGTCGTTGCCATTTCCGCTTATCCCGGTGTAGCTCCCTGTTTCGGGAGAAACAAATGAAATTCCTTTCAGTTTTGCTTCTTTAATTCCTTGTAAAATCACGCCTTTCAGAACTGCAGCGTGCTCAGGATCCAAAGAATTTACAATTATATCATCCCTGATAATATGCAGACAGGGATAATTACCAGCCCCTGCAAGAATAGTATCTCTCGGCCTTGCATGGATCATTGCTCCTGCAAGTGTTCTGAAATCTCCTGATCCGTCCGGCATGACTTTTATGGTGGCAGGGGTTTCCAGTTGCACAGGTTGAACCGACAACTCGAAATCACCGGGAGTTCTGACAAGACTGATACTGATTTCTTCTTTGCCCCTGAGAATTTTAAAAACAACAGGTTTTGATGATGATATTGATTTCAGGGCTGATATAAAGCTTTGTTCATCCTTCACTTCGGTCAGTTTGCCCTTTGGGTTCTGAATCTGAAAGATTACATCCCCATCCCGAATGCCTGCCTTCTCAGCTGGTGACCCGCTTAACACTCCGCTTACAGCAACACCCTGTTGTGATTCACCCACACCAAGATCCAGCGCAAGATCAGGCCATAAAGCAATGAATAAAAATCCCGCTTTGTTACCTTTTTCAGCTGAAATAATTAAACTAGTCCAAAGCATACAGAAAATCGATATTAACAACATTTTCTTAATTGATAGTAAGTTGCATATTCTCATTTCCGAATTCTCCCATAAAAGATTGATTTTAACATACAAGACAAATTGCAGCGAACACTTTGAGGATTTTAATTTTTAGGTTACAGTAACAACCTTATTGAGGTTTATCCTAATGAAACTTTACAGAAAAATGATCCTGTCCCTGATTTTGCTGGCATTGACCCTTTCCTACGGGATATTTGCCTACAAACTAATCACCCATGACGGCATTCTGAACTGATTCTACATGACACTCATAACCCTTTCTACAGTGGGTTACGGGGAAATT
>CAZDZC010000082.1:0-5056 GCA_964509835.1 uncultured Acidobacteriota bacterium | reverse complement strand
GCTGCTGGCACGTAGTTAGCCGGGGCTTCCTCCAGAGGTACTGTCAAGCTTCAATGGTATTAATACTGAAGTTTTCTTCCCTCTCGACAGGATTTTACGATCCTAAGACCTTCATCATCCACGCGGCGTCGCTGCGTCACGCTTTCGCGCATTGCGCAATATTCTCTACTGCTGCCTCCCGTAGGAGTCTGGGCCGTGTCTCAGTCCCAGTGTGGCCGATCACCCTCTCAGGCCGGCTATCCATCGTAGCCTTGGTGAGCCGTTACCTCACCAACAAGCTAATGGAACGCGGATTCCTTCTCAAGCGATAGCTTCTTCGAGAGGCCACCATTGACTTATCTACCATGCGGTAAATGAGTGTTATGCGGTATTAGCCCGCCTTTCGGCGGGTTATTCCCCACTCAAGAGCAGATTATCCACGCGTTACTCACCCGTTCGCCACTATACTCTCCCGACCGAAGCCAGGATTTCCCGTTCGACTTGCATGTATTAAACACGCCGCCAGCGTTCGTTCTGAGCCAGGATCAAACTCTCCAGTTTGTATCCTTAACCCGCCATAGGCGGGTTGTTTTGCAAGGTTTATAGTCCATTTACAAGTAAACAGACTTTGGTTCCATCCAGTAATGGACGGATTACCCTAACAACAAGCTCGTCCTATTCAGTTTTCAAAGAACATAAGACCACACAAACTGTTGATTGTATCAGAGTTTTCCTCTTTGTCAACAACCTTATGTAACGGTCGCCCGAAAGTTCGGTATCATAGCAAAGGGGTAAACCCTTGTCAAGCTTTTTTATTTTCGGCTAATTATATAATAAATAAAGAGTTAAACAAATATCATCCGAATTCATTATAAAATATTTTAACATCTGCCGTGATCTGCTATCCAATTCTCAAGACACAGAAAGCAGTCCTTCCCTGTAACAATTATCAGACTGAATGCAACATAAACAAGATCCCTCAGAATATGCCTGACACCGAGGATCTCAGCAGCGTCCCCTGCTCCGTAACACCCGCATCCTATTTCGAGCCCTCTGGCAACAGCCGAAATAATTGCGATGGTAAAAACAACATTCATGGTAAGTACAAGCGTTCCTGAAGCTCGGGTAAAAAGCCCCGATATCAGCAGGAGTCCGCAGAAAAGCTCCAGCCAGGGGAGGGTTATCGCTGTAATGTTTACAAGGTAAAACGGCAAAATATCGTAACTGCTGATATCTTTTGCAAAGCCGGATATATGCGATATCTTCCCAAGACTGGTATAGATAAAAATACTGCCCAACAAAAGCCTCGAAATAAAAACGCTTGCCGGATGAAGCACCAACTTTTTCATTACTGTTCTACCTCTACCCGTTCAACCGGATATCCTGCCTTCTCCCACTCATCACAGCCTCCGTGAAAGATTTTTACATTATTGTATCCCATAAAATACAACTCGTCTGCCAGCAGAATGCTAAGGTCGCACTCCTCACCGCCGCAGTAAACAACAATAGCGTTTCTATCTGATAATTCCTTGGAAGCTTTTTCATAATAGTCATCAAATTCCTCATAGCAAAGAAGAACAGCCCCCTTAATCCGCGAAAGTTCAAATTCCTCCCTGCTTCTCGCGTCAACAAAAACAACATCTTCTTTTGAATACAGCCTGTAAGCCTCTTCAATTTCTATATATTCAGGCATATCAACTTCATAATCCGCAGGCAGGGCTTCTGCTGACTGGGATTCGTTGTTCTGCTCATATCTCTGAACCCCTCCCAGCAGTGGAATACTTCTAACTGCAACCGCATTATAAAGTGTACCTACGGCCAAGCTCATCAACAATATTACTGCTGCCTGCACTGCTGTTTTTTTCATAAATATTCATCTCCGGTATTCAAAAACAAAACATTGCACTCTGTGCAAATTTCGAACCACGAAATATACCATAAAACTTTCTCCGGAAAAACCAACAATTGACACATATGCGCTAATCTGATAAAATCCCTTCTTATTCAATCGGGGCCAATATGTCAGTGTTTGAAAATGCTTACAGGAATATAAAAACAAAGTACCCGGAGCTTGCCGGGTTGATGAACTCAGAAAAGAGGGCGGAACTGGGGGCTGCCTTTTCGGAAATTATAACCGGCACGGGCGCAGATTCGCTTCTGATGAAGGATATTGTTGATGTCATTGGTGATCTGGAATGCATCGAAGCACTTGATGCTCTGATCCGTCTTGCGAAATCAGACAAAACTCCCGGAAATGTGAAACGCGCGTGCGTGAACTGCCTCAAGAAATTTGAATGTGAAAACAGCGTCAATGCTTTCATCTCACTGCTGGGAATCTCAACAACGGAAAATGACAAGTGGATAAGGCAGCTGGCAACACAGAACCTTTCATCAATGATAAGAAGGATCCAGAGGACCGATGAAGCTTCTGCCGAAAAGTTTCTGGACAGCATAAGAAAAAACAGCATCAACTCGAACAATACATTCACCAGAATGAATGCTGCTATTGTTCTCAGAAATGTCCAGGATGAAAAAGCATTACCCTACCTGGAAGAAAGACTTGCAGTCGAAAAAGAATCGGTCCGCGCAAATAAATCGACTGTCGGAACTCCGTTTGTAATCAAGGAACTTGAATTATCCATTGCGAAACTCTCAAACTGAAAGTAATCCACGGAAAATCATCATGAAAATTAAAGTTTTAATTTACATATTGTTTGTATGCTCATTTATTCCGGCCGACTTCGGTTCCCCACACAATGATTTTCTTTCAGCCTTTGACAAAGGAGATTATGAACTGACCGTGAAACTCATAGATGAGCAGATATCATCATCAGAGGACAGTGCTGCCAGTGATTACATCCTTTATCTGAAAGGAACAGCGCTTATGAAAGCGGGGAAATTACCGGAAGCGCTTGAGATTTTCGAATCAGTTAAAACGGATATTCTTCGAGATAATATTCTTTATCACAGCGCCAGCATTTGCATTGGCACAGGCCGGAACTTAAAAGCAGAAGAACTCCTCTCTGAGATAACAGATAATCATAAAAAAAGCCCTTATTTTGACCATGCGGGGTATTTGCTTGCCAGGGAATACCTCAAATCAGGCAAAACAGATTCAGCACTCCATTTGCTTCATGCCATTTCAAAAGACAAAAAATCGGAATACTCAAGAGTGGCAGGATTTGACGAGCTTAATGTATATCTTGACACAAACAGGGATGATAATTTCACCGGACTTCTGATGTCTTTTCTCAAAGAAAATTCCAGTGATGATCTTGCTCTTAAAATCGTAAACAGAATCTCTTCAAAAAAAGGAACAGAACCTGAATCGCTTGGATATCTCCGTCTTAAACTGGATGTCCTTTACAACAACAGGGTTTTTGACAGAGCGCATTCTGTAGCAGAAAACCTTATTAAACTCGACCCGATACCTGAGAATACAGATAATTGCATTTATAAATCAGGAAAATCGCTGGCAAATATCAACAGAAATAAAGAAGCACTTGAACGGTTTACGACATTATATGAAACCGCGTCTGAGGATAATTGGAAAGCAAGAGCCGCATATCAGATTTCAGGCATTTACTTATCAGAAAACAGAATCGAAGACGCTTTTGGGCTGCTAAGCGATGTCAACAGAAGCTTCGGAAGCAGCCCGGCGGCTTCCGACTGTCTGTTCAGGCAGATAAGGATGTGCTTGGAAGCCGGCGATATCAAACAGGCTATAGTTTTATCAGAAAAATATGCATCGTCGTACAGAGGGAGGAGCGACTGGAGAAAAGCATGTCTATATCTCGGATTCCTTTACCTGAGCGAAAAACGGTTGGATGACGCTCTTAAAATATTCTCAGATGCTGCAGGCAAACCGGAAACATGGACACCGGCATCAGGAAAAGACTGGAGGGACAGGGAGGAAGCATTTTTCTGGAAAGCCGCTCTCCTTGAGAAATCAGGCAGGGAGGAAGAAGCATTCTTAATTTATGATGAACTTGTCAGAAAGAATCCCCGCGGATTTTATTCCCTCCTGATCCAGAAAAACAAAACAATGAAGAACATGCCGGCTCCCCCTGCCAAGGATTTTCAAATAAACAATCTGGACCAGGAAGAGCTGAAGCGGCATATCAATTACTACGAAGCGTTCTACAGATATCCTGAAAATATTCGCACTGCGTCATTGGAGGCACTCGCGGAACTATACAGGAACCACGGAAGTTACAAAAAATTTCTCGATATGAACCCCGCCCCAGTCCCTTCAATTGAAGGATTGACGGATAAAAGCAGTAAGTCTGATATCCTTCTCGCTCTTCATATATTCGATGAAGGCGCAGATGTATATTACGATGAGCACAGAAAGCCCGGACTTCAGGAATGCGTGAACCTTGCTGAATATCATTCACTGGGAAAGAACTATTTTGAATCAATTAAATTCGCTGGGAAAACCGCTGCGATGTATCCCGAAGGATTCCCTTTCCAGCTCTATCCCGAATTTCTTAAAAACCTCCTTTATCCGCTGCCTTACAAAGAAATCATTCTTGAAAAAGCAGGGCTTCAGGGCATCCCCCCCCAGCTTATTGCCGCTGTCATAAGAGAGGAAAGCCATTTCAACGCGGGAATTAAATCTTATGCTGCGGCAAGAGGGCTGATGCAGTTCATCCCTTCAACAGCGGACTCCATCGCTGAAGAACTGGGAATGAAGATTGCTTCTGACGATCTATATAACCCTGAAGTTTCCATCAGTCTGGGTGCCAGATATCTCCGTAATCTCCTCAATGAGTTCAACAATGTATATCATGCAGTTGCTTCATATAACGGAGGTGAGGGTGCTGTCAGAAGGTGGGTGAAACGATGCTCCCCCGGAGACCCGCACGAATTCATAATGAACATAGAATACGGTCAGACGCGCGATTATGTGCGCAAGGTCATGGCAAGCTACTGGAACTATATTGACATACATGGAGAGGAATTTGCCCTTAGAACAGGAAGTGAAGATCAGGATAAGCTCGGTTCTTAAGACCAGGAAGAAGCTCCTTGAACTCGGAGCTGAAATTCACAGGAGCAGGATTTTCGAGGACAACAC
>CAZDZC010000081.1:0-5695 GCA_964509835.1 uncultured Acidobacteriota bacterium | reverse complement strand
AACATGACATTTCTAATGAGTTATTACATGTGACATTTCTAACGAGTCTTGACAACCCTGTCCGACATTCGTTGACATGCCCGTAATGCTGTGCTAGTATGCTTTCCCTTTGAAGGACAGCTATGACAGACAATATAATGAATTTTGTGATCACCTATCCGATACTGCTCTTTTCGCTGAGCTTCCACGAGTCCGCCCACGCGTGGGCTGCCTACAGATGCGGCGACCCGACCGCAAAGCTTGAAGGCAGGATCAGCATGAACCCTTTGGCGCATATTGATATGCTGGGAACGGTTATTTTCCCGATACTGGCGATCCTCGGCGGGCTCCCCGTGATCGGGTGGGCGAAACCTGTGCCGGTGTTTCTTTCAAACCTCAGGAATCCCAGAAGGGATGAGATGATCGTGTCCGGTGCCGGGCCTGCCAGCAATGTTATCCTTTTTGTTGTTTTTGCCGTATTTTTTCTGGCGTTCAATCTGTTCGTTATTCCAGCCGGACTTCTCTCACAAAACGCGTCTTCCCTGATATACATGATTTTCCTTTACGGGATGTTTATAAATCTTGCCCTTGCCGTGTTCAACATGATCCCTCTGCCTCCCCTTGACGGAGGCGGAGTGCTTTCGGGCCTTCTCCCTGTCGAGATGGCCATGAAATACGAGGGGCTCAGGCAATACGGCATGATAATCCTGTATGTGCTGATGTTCCTCGGGATATTCAAGCTTATATTCTATCCCGTCCAGCTCCTTATAGGGTTCATACAGAAATTGCCGTTAATGTTATTAGGTTGAGGTTGACATGACAAAGAAAACTGTGTTAAGCGGGCTCCGTCCCACCGGGACATTGCATATAGGCCACATTAAAGGCGCGCTTGAAAACTGGGTGAGGCTGCAGGATGAATACAGATGTTTCTATACAATTGTGGACTGGCACGCGCTGACATCGGATTATGAAAACACGTGCAGGATAAAGCAGTTCACGCTGGAGCTCGCCGCGGAATGGCTCGCTGTGGGTCTCGATCCGGAAAAGTCAACCATATTTATCCAGTCGCAGGTCCCGGAGCACGCGGAGCTTCATCTTCTTTTCTCGATGATCACCCCTGTTCCTTGGCTGGAAAGGGTTCCGACATATAAGGAGCAGAAGCAGGAACTTCAGCAGAAGGATCTGTCAACATACGGTTTTCTGGGATATCCCGTTCTGCAGACCGCGGACATTGCTGTTTACAGGGGCGATTATGTTCCTGTGGGCGAAGACCAGGTCGCGCATATAGAGCTGTCAAGGGAGATAGTCAGACGCTTCAACTCCTTTTATGGTGAAGTGTTTCCGGAGCCTCAGCCGCTTCTGACCGAGGTTCCGAGACTTCCGGGGCTTGACGGCAGGAAGATGAGCAAAAGTTATAACAATGCCGTCTCGCTGACTGATGACGCGGAGAGCATTAAAAAGAAGGTCGCAACAATGCTTACGGACCCTGCCCGGCAGCGCAGGACGGACTGCGGTAACCCTGAAGTGTGTCCCGTGTTTGATTTCCATAAGGTGTTTTCAAAGCCGGATGAGATGAACGAGTGCGCGGAAGGGTGCAGGACTGCCGGGATAGGATGCGTTGACTGCAAGAAGATAATGTCGGCAAATCTTGCCGGATATATGGCCCCGATGTCCGAGAAGCGGTCGTTTTACATGAATAAGCCCGATATGGTCCGGGATGTTCTCTGTTCCGGCGCTGAAAAGGCGCGCGCGACGGCTTCCGAATCCCTGCGGATGGCAAGGGAAGCCATGAAAATAAGTTATGACTGACAATGAACACGCCGGAAGGCATTTTGTCACAGACATTTTTGAGGGCCCGCTGGATCTTCTCCTCTATCTTATAAGGAAGCATGAAGTAAATATATGCGATATTTCGATAATTCATATCGCTGACCAGTATAACCGCTTTCTGAGCATTCTGAAGGAAATAGACCTGGACATCGCGGGTGAGTATCTTCAGATGGCCGCCACCCTTGTCTATCTGAAATCCAGAGCGATCCTTCCGAAAAAGCCGTCTGACGGAGAGGAGGAACAGGACGCGGAAGATGTTTTCATAAGGGACCTTGCCGGTTATGAACGCTACCGTGCCGCAGCCGATGCTCTGAGGAGCAGGGAATCATCCCGTGAGATGATATGGAGCAGGCCTGATCATGTCCAGGGGGATTCAGCGGATTTTGCCCCTGCGGCCATTGACGCGGATCTTCTGGATCTTGTCGAAGCGTTCCGGGATCTTCTTAATGAAAGAAAGGAGCTTCTGACGGTTTCGCGTGAAGAGTTTTCGGTTGAGGATAAGATGGCAGAGGTGATGTCTTTTCTGGCTGACAGGAAGTCGGTTGATTTCAGGAGCATTTTCAGTTCCATGACAAGCAGGATTGAGATGATCGTCGCTTTTCTTGCCATGCTTGAACTTATCAAGATGGGGGTTATCCGCGCTTATCAGAGCGCGAAGACCGGGGCTGTGCGGATATACAGGAAGAAGGAATTCGTCCGGGAAAAAGAATGAGCGGAGCGGACCAGAAAAATTTAAAAGCTGCCGCCGAGGCGCTGATATTTATGTCGCCGGGGCCTCTCGATCCCGAACTCACAGCCCGTGCGCTCGGGGTTGAAAAGGATGTTGTGCTGAGAATCCTGGAGGAACTCGCCCAGGAATACCGCGATGACGGCAGGGGGCTGATGATTGAGACTGTCGCCGGTGGTTTCAGGATGGTCACAAAACCCGTGTTTGATGAAATAATCAGAGCCGCGTTCCAGGCCGGGGAAGGGAAGAAACTGTCGCAGGCAGCCCTTGAAACACTCGCGATAATAGCTTACAGGCAGCCGATAACCACTCCGGAAGTCGAGGAGATAAGAGGGGTGGACTCCGGTGGCGTGATAAGGCTCCTTCTGGAAAGGAAGCTTATAAGAATAAGCGGAAGGAAAAGGGTGGTGGGGAAACCCCTGATATACAGGACCACGAGGGATTTTCTCATTCATTTCGGACTGAATGATTTGATGGACCTTCCTTCCATGGAGGAGTTCGACGAACTTCTCGGCTACAGGAAGGACGAAAGGACATTGTTTGATGATATTACCCCTGATGAAAGTGAAGGTGAATGATGGCATTGGAGCGGCTTAACAAGATAATCTCATCCGCGGGGGCCGCGTCAAGGCGGGAAGCGGACAGGCTGATAACACACGGATTCGTTGTCGTGAACGGCGTGAAGGTTTCCGAGCTGGGAGCAAAAGCCGACCCGGAAAAGGACGAGATAAAAGTCAGAGGCAATGTCATCTCGGCCCCGGAAAAGATATATATTCTGATGAACAAGCCCGCGGGGTATATCTGCACGCTGAAGGACGAGTTCGGAAGAGACAAGGTGACTGACCTGGTCAAGGGCATTCATCAGCGCGTTTATCCCGTGGGGAGGCTTGACATGGACACGGAAGGCCTGCTTATCCTGACAAACGACGGTGACTTTGCCAACCTTTTAACCAACCCCCGGAAGGAGTGCCCCAAAACCTATGTCGCTCTCGTGAAGGGGCACCCTAAGGAACATCTTGTCGAGAAACTGAGGCAGGGTATAGATCTTGACGGCATAACGACACGAAAGTGCGAGATCAGAAAGGTCAAGGAGGACAGCAAGAACACGACTGTTGAAATTGTTCTTATCGAAGGGAAAAAAAGACAAATAAGAAAGATGTTCGAACATATAGGCCACCCGGTTGTGAAGCTTGTCAGAACGGCAATTGGCGACCTGAGAGATCCTGATATCCAGCCGGGAAATTTCAGGTTTCTCCGAAAAGAAGAAATTCGGAAATTCAGAAAATAGAGGCAGCGCAAAACGATCGTTCGCATGGGCTGAATGTTTTTCTTTTTCATTCAGTTTTTTTATGTTAGAATCAAACCCTGAAGAAACGGACACCGACTGAGAAGAGAATATTTATGCCATGGAGGTTTTGATGAGAAAACTTCAGACAGATACCATTTCAAATCTGATCATATACGAAACAGGAAAACCGATTGAAGAGGTTGAACGCGAATACGGGCTGACCGGCGGAACGGTAAAACTGGCGTCAAACGAGAACCCGCTGGGTTCTTCACCGAAAGCACTGGAAGCCATGAGGAAAGCCCTGAGCACAACAAACCGGTATCCTGACGGAGGCGGGTATTATCTGAGGAAGAAGCTTTCAGAAAGGCTGGGATTTCCGATGGAACAGATTATCCTCGGGAACGGATCTTGCGAGATAATCGAAATGGCTGCGAAGGCGTTCATCATGCCGGGCGAGAATACCGTCATGTCGAAACACGCTTTTATAATAGGATATATCGCTACCCTTGCCGTCAACGGCTCAGCGACCCTCGTCCCGATGAAAGAGGATCTGAAGCATGACCTTGACGCGATGGCGGACACAATTGACGAAAACACTAAAATTGTTTACATAGCCAATCCGAACAATCCCACGGGAACTTATGTGAACAGGGATGAGCTGGACAGATTCATGGACAGGATTCCGAAGGACATCGTTGTTGTTCTTGATGAGGCGTATTTTGAATTCATCGGAAAGGACGATTTCCCGGACGGCACCAAGTATATAACCGGGGACAGAAGGGTCCTTGTTCTGCGGACATTTTCGAAGATATACGGCCTCGCCGGGCTGAGGATAGGCTACGGTATCGGAAGCAAAGAGATAATTTCCGGGCTGGCGAGGATCAGAAGCCCGTTCAACACTAGTTCTCTCGGTCAGATCGGCGCTATTGCCGCGCTTGATGATGATGATTTCCTGAATGAGAGTGTCCGCGTAAACGGCGAAGAAATGGATTTCCTTTACGGCGAATTCGACCAGATGGGGCTGAAATATACGCCCAGCGTTACCAATTTTATTCTCGCGCATTGTGAAATGGATTGCACGGAGCTTTTCCAGAAGCTCCTGAAAAAGGGCGTCATTGTGCGTCCGATGAAAGGATACGGGCTTCCAAAGTCGTTCAGGGTTTCCATCGGGAACCATTCCGAAAATTTACGCTTTCTTGAAGCATTCAAGGAAGTAAGGGAGGGAAGGTAATGAAATTTTTCCAGTCTCTTGAAGGGATTCAGAGCTACAAATGCAAGGAATGCGGCCATTCCGGTTCCGTAAGGGGCAAGCTGGCTGTTGAGGTCAAAAACACCGGTCTGTGCCCGAACTGCCTGAAGAAGAAAAGAAAAGAGCAGGCAGAGGGAAAGAAGAAATAACGGAAGCTGCCCGTCCGGTTATCCGAAATTCAGCTCAAGGCTTATATCAGCGCATTTTACAGAGTGAGTCAGAAACCCGGCAGAGATGAAGTCAACCCCTGTCTCCGCGACTTCACGCAGCCTCTCCGGCGACATTCCGCCTGAGGCTTCGGTGAGTGCTTTTCCGGCGCACATCTGAACAGCATTTTTCATTGTATCGTTGTCCATGTTATCGAGCAGCACGATGTCGGCTTTTCCGTCCAGTGCCTGCCGAACCTGTTCAAGGCTTTCGGCCTCGATTTCAATTTTCATCCCGTGAGGGGCTTTTTTACGGGCAAGTTCCAGGACTTTTGCCGTTCCGCCTGCTGCTGCAATGTGATTGTCCTTGATGAGAATGCCGTCATATAACCCGAAGCGGTGATTTTTCCCGCCTCCCGCGGCGACGGCGTATTTATCGAAAACCCTGATCAGAGGGGTTGTTTTTCTGGTGTCAA
>CAZDZC010000080.1:0-5813 GCA_964509835.1 uncultured Acidobacteriota bacterium | reverse complement strand
AATATATTGCGGAAAATCCGTTAAATTGGCATTCGGATGAAAATTACATTGCAGGCAATGGTAATTTTTAATTCTGTAGGGGCAGATTCCATATCTGCCCATTATAATCGCGCGAAAATCCGTTATGGGGTAATTATTCCCAATCGGGCGGAAATGGATTCCGCCCCTACGGTTCATCATGTTAATCATGTAATCATGCCCTTCGACACTTCGACAAGCTCTGTGACCGGGGCTCAGGGACCGGTCGGGGTTCAGACATGTCCCCGACTGCCTCCGTTGATTATTTATACCGATGTATCAGAATTTGTATTTTGCGGACATTACCACCTGGAGGCTGTCCGATTTGCCTGTATCCTTGTATCTGCCGTTAAAAAGCGTCACTTCGGAGCCGTAGCTGAAGCCTTTCCCGACCTTGTGTTCGAAACCCGCGAAGGGGGCGTATGTGTTCACCAGGGCTGAGGGCCCGAGCTGATCTTCATCCGTCAGGTTCTCGCGGCAGTATCCGATATAGGCGTTGGCCTTCTCCCATCGGTAAATCAGTTCCATCCATCCTGAAACGACATCCACTTCATCTTTTTCCGCAGTTACGGGGTCATCATACACGCCTGAACGGCTCGCGTAGGTCTTCAGGTTGCTTCCGGCGTTCACTTCGCCCATAAGAACAAGCCTCTTGAAGAAGTTCAAGATAAAATCGGCAGACACGCCTTCCACATCCACCCTTCCGCTGTCATATTTTTCCTGTCCGTAAAGCGCAGACAAACCGAAGGAGCTGTTGCCGGGAAGTTTGCACGAATAACGGACTGACGCGTGCGGCAAGGCGCTTTCACTGCCTTCATCCGTTGTCGGGTCGGCAAGAGAAACCGCGAAACTGTGTCTTCCCGCGTATTTGGTGAAACGGAGCTGGGTCCTTCTGTATCCCATGTTGCCGGTTTCTCCGTAAAAACCGTTTATAAGCCAGGATTCCAGCGCGCCTCCCCCGAAGAGATCCCAGTGCTGTCCTATCAGGATGGAATACGAATCGTTGCTGAGATTGATAAAGGCATGTCTTATCCTTGGTTTCATTGTGTTTCTCGAGGCCGTGTCAAAGAAATCCAGCTCAATCACGCCGGATATCTTTGTATCGCCGTAAATGACCGGGCCGGAAGCCGTGAAGCCGAACCGTGTCTCGGTAGGAGTGAAAACAAAATTATTGTTGTCGTACTCCGGGAGGTCGGGCATGGGCCAGCGGGAAGATATTTTCCCGTTGGTGTCGTGGTTAAGCCAGATGGCCTTTATCTTGACGAAACCTGTGAAGTCAAGGCTTGCCGAATCGTTTTCAAAAATCCTGAAATCAGCGTTTACCGTCAGGGCAAGAAGAAAGATGAAAAGAACTGTCAGTGCTTTGGAAAATCTCATGTCAACTCCGGAATAAAATAAAAAAAATACGAAGATTCGCGACGGTAAATTATAGTTTCCGCGTTCCCGCTGTCAAGAATAAATATCCTGATTGTTTGACGGGATGGTTTGGTATATCATTCCCCGCGGGGGGTTGTTTGAAAGGACAATAAATGCATAACATAATGATACTGTCAGTTTCCTTATTGATAACGGCTTGCTCGGCGCAGCATCCGGCAGAGGTGATTCCTTTTGAAATCGTCTCCGCCCCGGAGCGGGAGCATGGCTACAGTAATTTCGAATCGGTTGCAATCAAATCAGCGGAAGAGCTTGATGCCTTTCTGTCGGATGTCGGGAAACAGGAAGGATGGAACGGCAGGGAGGAATTCGAAGCCGCTCTCAGATCAGCGGGAACAGCCTTCCCCGGAGAAGCGCTCGTGCTGATAAGGCACACCGAGGCTTCAGGCTCAATTAAGGCAGCAATAAGCAGCATGACGGCAAACGCGGCGACGCTTGAAGTGTCCATAAGCAGGGATAAGCCGAAATTCCGCACTTCCGACATGGCTTATTACTGTTTTGTGCTGAAGGTTTCCAGGGCATTGTTCAGCGATGTCCTTGTCAGGCCTGAAGGCAAATCCCCCTTCATGATAGAGATCAATTAACGGTTTTCCGGAGGTTAAAATAAAGTGATAATTAAAATTTCAGTCCTGTCCCTTTATGTTCTGATGATTATAATCGTCGGCATTATCGGAATGAAAAAAACCAGGTCTTTCGGCGATTTCTTCCTCGGCGGCGGCAAGGTGGGCCCGTGGATGACGGCGTTCACTTACGGCACTGCCTATTTCTCGGCGGTTCTTTTCATAGGTTTCGCGGGAAAGATAGGATGGGATTTCGGATATTCAGCTCTATGGATAGCCCTCGGGAATGCCGTCGTCGGTGTTTTCGGCGTGTGGTTTCTGATAGGATGGCGCATAAAGAAAATGTCCGCGGAATACGGCGTTCATACCATGCCCGAGTTCCTTGAGAAACGCTATGACAGCCCTTTCCTGAAGCTGTTCGCGTCGCTGTCCATTTTTGTGTTCTTTATTCCTTATACCGCGGCGGTTTTCATGGGACTTTCCTATCTGTTCGAGTCCAATTTCAACCTCCCGTATGTTTACGCGCTGGGGTTCATGGGGGTGTTCACCGCGGTTTACATGATTCTGGGCGGTTATAAGTCCATGGCAATGATTGATGTCGTTTTCGGAATAATAATGCTTGCCGGCGTCGCCGTCCTGATGTGGTTCACCGTCAGCAAGGGAGGCGGCTTTTCCGTCATCACGGAAAGACTTGACGCGATAAACCCTGAACTGACCTCTCCGGTCGGCCCTCCGGGATGGTGGCCCCTGTTCTGCCTGATTTTTTTAACAAGCGTCGCGCCGTTCGGAATGCCGCAGCTTGTCCAGAAGTTTTACGCGATAAAAGACAAAGCGGCGATAAAGACCGGGATGATAGCATCCACAATCTTCGCGGTTCTTATATCCGGATCGGCGTATTTCATCGGTTCCGTCACCCGCCTGTTCCTCTCCCCGGAGAGCAGCCCGAACGCGTTCAGGGAAGGTAAACCGATATTTGACGCGCTGATGCCGGAACTTCTCGCCAGGGTTGTTCCTTCGTCGTTGTCCGTGATCATACTGCTGCTTATCCTTTCGGCTTCCATGTCCACCCTGGCGGCGCTTGTCCTGATATCCAGCTCCTCGATAGTGAAGGACCTTTATTCCGGGTTCATTAAAAAAGACGCGGACGACAGGTTCATGACCTCTTTAATGAGGATATCCAGCGCGTTCTTTATTCTGCTCTCCGTTATTCTGGCATACTTCAGGCCTTCAACGATTGTCGCGATCCTGTCCATTTCGTGGGGCGCCATCGGGGCGGTGTTTCTCGGCCCCTTCATCTGGGGGCTGTTCACGAAAAGGACGGGCAAACTCGGAGCGCTTTGCTCGTCACTGGTTGCGCTGTCGGTATGTATAATACTTTATATAAAAGGATTCTCGGCTCCGGAATCGGGGACGATCGCAATGATGGTGTCGCTCGTTGTTCCTGCATTTTTCCTGTGGGAGAACAAGGCCGCCGCTTCAGACAGCAGAGGAAGATAATCCATCCATGGCTGACCGGAATAAAGACACCGAAAAGAAGATAATCGGGCTCATGTCCGGGACTTCGCACGACGCGATTGACGCCGCTCTGGTCGGGATAACGGGCTCGGGAGAAGCGACAAAACTCAGGATCATCGCTCACAATGAATATCCCTATCCCGGGGATGTCCGCGAAATTATCAGCGGAATAATGGCAAACGGCGCCTCCAGCCTGAAACAGTTCGCCGGCTTCGACTTCCTCATGGCTGAAGTCTTTGCCGAAGCGGCTTTGAAAATTACAGACGAAGCCGGACTGACACCGGCTGATATTGACCTCATCGCTTCTCACGGCCAGACGGTATTCCATTCACCCGCGCCGGAAACAATCGCGAATCGCGGAATAAAATCCACCCTTCAGGCGGGAAGGCCGTCCGTAATTGCAGAAAGAACGGGCATCACAACGGCGGGGGACTTCAGATCCGCCGACATAGCGGCGGGCGGAGAAGGCGCCCCTCTGGTCCCGTTCGCCGATTTCATCCTCTTTTCAGATCCGTCAAAAGGAAGGATATGCCTGAACATCGGAGGCATCGCGAACATCACCTGTCTTCCGGCTTCCGCGAAGATTGATGATGTTTCCGCTTTTGACACAGGCCCCGGCAACTGCCTGCTTGATATCCTGTCATTCAAAACATCAGATGGAAAAGAGAACTTTGACGGAAACGGAGAACGCGCTTTCCGGGGTACCTTTGACACCGCCCTTTTGGACAGGCTCCTTGCTCATCCCTATTTCAGAAGGACTCCTCCCAAAAGCACCGGCAGGGAGCTTTTCGGGAATGAATTCCTCTCCCCCCTGCTTTATGAATTCAAAGACAGAAATCCGGACGACCTCTTCGCGACCCTCGCCTTGTTCACGGTAAAAACAATACGCGGAGCGGTGAACGATTTCGCCGGGACTTCTTCATTTTCAGAATTGATCGTGTCCGGCGGCGGGTGCAGGAACCCGTTCATCATGGAACACCTGAACAAAGAGCTGCCCTCGTTTGATATAAAAACCTCCGATGATTACGGGATCCCGTCAGCCGCCAAAGAAGCCGTGGCGTTCGCCATACTCGGAAACGAAACGATGCGCGGGATGCCATCCAATGTCCCTTCCGCGACCGGGGCGCAAAGGCCCGCTGTCCTTGGTGTTATCGCGCCGGGCAGGAACAACGCCAATCGTTTCTGGAAATGAACGAAGACAACAATATCTACGGTCTCGGCCCGGAAGAGCTTAAAACCCTCTGCGCGGAAGCCGGAGAACCTCCGTTCAGGAGCAGACAGCTTTACGAGTGGCTCTATGTCCACAGGGCCGGGGATTTTTCCGCCATGACCAGCCTTCCCTCCGCTTTCAGGGAATATCTGTCCGGCAAATACCGGATTGCCCTTCCGTCTGTCTTAAGCAAATTTGAGAGCTCCGACGGCTCGTCCAAATACCTGCTCGGGTTTGAGGACGGGAACCGGATTGAGGCCGTGCTTATGCCGTCCGAAAAATACACCGCGATATGCGTCTCATCGCAGGCGGGATGCGCGATGAATTGCGCCTTCTGCGCGACGGGAGGAATGGGACTCAAAAGAAACCTTACCGCGGGTGACATAATCGGGCAGGTTTCCGTCCTGATTGACGAAAGCGGCGTAAACCCTTCATCCGTCAACATACTGTTCATGGGGATGGGCGAACCGCTTGATAATTTCGATAATGTCATTGCGGCGTTCAACATCCTTCATGACGGTTTCAACATATCAGCGGCAAGAATGACCCTTTCAACCGCCGGGATAGTGCCCGGCATCATAAGGCTCTCCGGTCTCGAAAAAAGACCTGAACTGTCCATATCCCTCAACGCTTGCACAGACGAACTCCGCTCGCGGATAATGCCGCTCAACAGAAGATACAATCTGGACGCCCTTCTTTCGGCGGCCAGGCACTACACCTCTTTAACCCGAAGCGCCGTCACATTTGAATATGTCCTGCTTAAAAACATCAACGACAGCGTGAAGGACGCAGCGCTCCTCGCGGACATCGCCGCAAGCCTTAAGGCGAAAGTCAACCTTATATCATACAACGCGAAAGCCGACTCCCCATACGGCGCTCCATCCCCCGGCATGCTCCTTGAATTTCAGGAAAAAGTCAGGCAGCGCGGGGTCATTGTCACCCTCAGGAGAAGCAGAGGCTCCGATATCGGGGCTGCATGCGGCCAGCTTTCACTCGCCGGGTGTTAAATGACGCTTTTTCTGTGATAAACAGGCCTTATTTTGCGTTTTTCTGTTATATTTTGCGGTAAAACAGGT
>CAZDZC010000079.1:0-6083 GCA_964509835.1 uncultured Acidobacteriota bacterium | reverse complement strand
ATATAAGAAACATCAAGACAGATAAACTGTCTAACCCTTCATGAGCACGCCCGATTTATGTGCTCCCGTTTTGAAGGGGGATTATAATGCGGATTGTCGGGCAGGTCAAGCGGGGCAGGGGTGGGTGGATTGAGTTTCCCGATTTTTATCAGTGGATTAGGCAGCACTTTTTGTATTTCTTTCCGCTTCCGCAGGGACAAAGGTCGTTCCTGCCCACCTTAAGGAACGGATCATCCTCTTCTTCAGTTTCATAATCATCCGGGCCGAACTGGTTATATCTGCGAAAGGACACAATGCGATCAGGTATTGAGGAAAGAGCAGCTCTTTTATACTCTTCAATAATTTCAGCAGGATGCTTCGAAAATAATTCTTCAAATTCTGTTGAACCTGAAAAACATAAAACGGGAATTATAAACCTTACGCTTTCCTCATCTTCAAAGAATGGAACCTCCCACAGATCCAATCCCGCCGCAAACCCTGCGCACCAAGTCTGCGCTGCCTCAGGGGTAATCTCGATATCATCAATTGAAAAGAGCGGTTTGAACGGTCCATGCAGTGTTGTGTCTGCGATCTCGTTATGCATATCCATTATGATGCCGGTATATTCATTCATTTGCTGTTTTGAGTCGAAAACTACTTCTCTGTCGGAATCTTCTCCACCCGTAACCACATCCATCCAGATTGACGGCATAATCGTTTCAGGCGCGCAGAGAACGGCAGTCATATATCCGTGCAGATATTCCACTTTCAGGTATTTCCTGCCGATCTCTTCAAGCAACCTCTGAAGTTTTCTGTATTTTCTCTTGTCCATCAACATCCTCCCTCCACACGCTCTTGGCCTTGCTGATGCGGTTCCGATGAGAAATCCATATTCCGCACCATTATTCGTCGTTTTTATGTATCAAGGTTACGGTTTTTCCGGTTTAAGTTTGATCTTTAGTTTCCCCTCACTCATGTCCTTCCTCCTCTGCCATCCGGTTAACGATCTCCATTGTTTTGACGGAGACGGTGCAGACCCGTTTCAGGAGGTCTATCACTTGTTCTTTATAATCAGCGAATTTGTATGTGTTGAACTTTTCGCGGATGGTTGGGTCTTTGGGTGTTTTTTCTTTGTACTGGTCGAGAATCCAGTGGAGGGCTGAGCGGTTGCCAAGGGTGTATTCCCAGGCAGATGACGGGATTCCTTCAAGAGATGTGTTATCATCAAGGATTATCCTGCCCTCTTCGGGTATTGCTTTCAGCTTCGCTTTCGGGTTGTCTTTCTGTTTGTCTTCTTCAACCTGTTTGAGCTTGTACTGTTCAACCTCTTCATAATTTATATGGAGGGCCATCAGTTCTTTTCCCCAGTTGACCCATTTGTAGAAGTCTTTATAGAAAGGCAGGCGGGGGAATTCCCGTTTCAGGTTTATTTCATATTTCTTCCGGTATGCGGGGTTGTGGAGGACTCCGTAGGTGTAGTGGAAGATGTCTTCTTTTGTGATGTTTTCGTTTCCATAATGATCTGTAAACTGCTTTAAGCCCCAGTCGGTGATGTTTTCAATGCTGTTGCCATTATTATCATAGCGGTAGAGCGGGATATATTGGTTTTTTTCAACAAACTCATAATCAGAAGCAATTCCTGTTGAGAATATTTGGTGTGGTTTCATTGGCGAAGTACCAGAGATATTTATTACTTTATTCGTCTTTTGTAAGTCAAATCCAAAAATCTCAAAATGGTTGCCAGTAAGCACATCATTGAGGATATAATCTGAGAAAAAATTTCTCTTGCAGAATGGTCTGTATTCTGAAGTTATAAATTTCTTTACATCAAGTTTAACCTGATTACCCCTTAGTAATTGATTTTTTAAGTCCCTGCTCCACTTTATTGAATAATTTATTTTGTCATTTATTTCTGGAATAGAACCCAGTGACGACAGTTTGCTTACATCTTCATTGTAGATTTCAATAAAAAAACTTATTTTCTTGTTCAATGTTTCTCTGCTGTCATCATAAACCCATTCGTCTCTATTCGTTTTTATTCCACCAGTATATAAAGAGAAAACGGATTCTACAGCTAGACTTTTTCCCTTTTTCTTTGCTTTTCTGTCAACTACAGGAAGAAAAGTATCAAAATCGTTATCCGTAATGTTAAGCCAGTTGTGGTTTTGATCGGGTTCTATTGTCTCAAAGTTTATAGATTTGATGGAATTTTCAGCAAACCAGAGGAGTTTTTCTCTTCGCAGCATTTCATCAGTCATGGTTGTGTAATTTATCTGGGCTGTCCGCTTTTCTTTTTGCTCCTTTTTCACAAGGAACATAATCGCCACACCTGTTTGAATGCCAAATACATTATTCTTTGTCCCGGAGATTTTCGGATTATTCCTTACATCACTGCGGGTATCAACTATATAGAGATAATCAAATTCATCAGCAACAACTTTTCTGAACCCGTCAAATGTCCGACTATCAATATAACTACGGTTTGTGATGAAGGCTATTATCCCGTTCTTATCCACTCTGTCGCTCGCCCACCTCAGGAACCTTGCATACATGTCATAAAGTTTGGTCTTCTGTGCCGTGCTTTCCTTTATGTATGTATCTTTTATCCTTTTATCAATAACCCTGTATGTCCGGTTCTTATTGTTGTCGTTTTCGTTCATCTGGTTTGCATTGTACGGCGGGTTTCCGATAATGACCGATATTTTCCGCTCGTTCTGCCTGTTGATCCTGTCAATATTTTCTTTGGACATAGAGAACAGCCCTGCGGTATGTTTTAGTCCGGCTATCTTGTCTTTCAATGTATGCTCAAATGCCTGAACATTGTCCAGAGTGTCAACAAATACAATATTCTCGAAGGGTTCATATTTCCCCATTTTCTGATGATAGGTGTATTCAATGTTCAGGTTGGCGATGTAGTAGGGAAGGATCGCCAGTTCATTCGCGTGGAGTTCGTTTTTATATTTATATTCAAGGTATTGGGGCGGGATGTATTCAATTATATCTGTTATGAATGTTCCCGTTCCGGTCGCGGGATCCATGATTTCGACATTTTTGTCTGACAGGGATTTGCCGAAATGTTTTTCCAGAAGATAGTCGGTGCTTTCGATCATGAAATCCACGATCTCGTTGGGAGTGTAAACAATTCCCAGCTTGTCCGCGCCCTTGGGGTTGTACGCCTTGTAGAAATTCTCATAAACCACTTTCAGGAATTTCTGTTTTTCATGGTGATTCTCAATATTGGAAGCTTCCCTCTTTATTGTTCTGTAGTAGCTGTCAATTTTATTGAGAGTGTTCCTTCTTGCTGCGCCTGTGAAGAAAGTTTCGGTAACCTTCTCAAGTTCCTTGGCTATGTTGTTCTCACGGTGGAAGTGGCTGTCACCGAACACGGTGTCGAATATTTCTGCTGTAAGAATATGCTGAATGAGCATTTCTCTTATGTCAAAGCTTGTGATCTCCGGATTAATGCTGTTTTTGCACATTTCCCAGAATTCTTCACGGGCTTTCTTGAATTGCGGGTTGGCTTCAGCTTCGTCTGATATCATTGAACGAAGAGCTTCCACTATATCAGGAATATCCTCCTTGAATTTCTCAATTGCATTGTGGAAATCTTTTATCTCAAGCCGTTCATATTCAACAAATGTTGTAAGAAGGCGGTCAAGGAAGTCGGCATCATTCATATAGCCTTTCATTACTTCCTGGCCTTCCTGGATAAGATAGATGTATTCTGAGTTTTCAAAGATAATATTAAACTGCGGGTAGCCCAGTTCAAATTTACTTATCATTTCAGCAAAGATGTTATCCTTCGGATCTTTGCTCTCCCAGTGACCCCAGTCAAGCTGAAGAGCATCTTTTACCGTTCCGTCGGGTCTTTTCGGTGATCTTTTAAGTGTAAGTTCGTCAACAAGGATGAGATGGCGGGGAAGACAATACTCTTCGAGAAGATTGGCAAAAGCCCGCCTGATCGAGCTTTCATTTCGTGTTCCGCCATACCTCTTATACAGGTCAAGTTTACTGTAATAGTCATTTATCGCCTTGTGCGGGGACTTTGCACCGGATGAGGTGGCGGATTTGTTTTGTGTTTCGCGAACCATTTCAATATGTTTCTGTTTAGGAACAGATGCTTTGTATGTAACTTTGCTTTTAATTTCATCAAGAATATTTGTTATGTTCGCGTGTCCGTTTGATTTGCTTTTCAATATGGGCAATGCCCCTCTTTCAAGCAGTATTCTGTTTCCGACTGCTGTTTCCGGCATACCTTCGTAAACAGGAGCAAAGAGCTTCCTCTTCATTCCAAGAGTTCTTTTACCTGCGTCCATGCTGCCGCCTGTTTCACCTGCCTCAATGAGTATCATTGCCTTGCTGAGTCCAATTATAGTTTTGTTCCTCTGCATAGCCCTTCCTGCTGTCCATTGATCATCAGGCATGAATTCACTGAGAACCAAAACTCTTTTCCAGTCCCAGACTTTTTGGAGTTGCGGTTTGATTTTGAACTTAAAAATTCCTTCGGGAATTACAAGGATCGTTTTCCCGCCATTGGATAGAGCCGTATGATGTGTTTCAAGATCAACTCCGTTTGCATGACCAGAAACAATTACAATATCTTCTTTAACCAACTGCTCTGCGCAGCTTCTTGTCGTTGACAGTCCTTTATCGCTGGCCTTCCTGGAGCCGCAAAAACCAACTGCGCTGTCTTGCAGTAATTCAAGATTTCCTTTGTGGAATAGAACTGGAGGGGCGTTATGGCTAAGTCCTTCCGACAGAATTGTTGGATAATCCCTATCCATTACTGATAATATGCCTATGTTTGCATTTTGAAGCTGATTGAACATCTCTTCAAGTTTGGTATTCACAGAAAGAATTTCTTCCGACTGGGGTTTCTTGAAGTGTTCATTTAGAACATCACCGTTATTTGAAAATGCTGCACTTAATGAAATACTCTCCTTTCTGATCTTTTCAAGGAACTTGTTGACCATGACAGGCCCCACGCCTTCAGCGGAAAGGAGTTTGAGAAGAAGATATGAATTTGTTTGGTTTGCCTTGTTCATCTTAATTTTATTATAGCAGTTCTGTAAATGATTTCAGTCTTTTTCTAACGAGATGTCCTGGTTTTTGTCATTGTTAATACATACACATTTTCTACTTCAGCTTCATCATAAAGGAGATCCGCAGCAACATTTAATGTTGTGCCTGAACGATAGAGATCGTCAACAAGTAGTACATTTTTGTCTTTAAGGTTTACTCCTTCTTTTAGAGACATACTGGCTTTGAGCAATTCTTGCCTGTCTTCTACTTCTTCTACATTTTTAAGCTCAGTTCCACCATTGCTTTTGATAAGAACATTTTTAAGAACTACCACATTGTTTCTTTTGCCCAATTCCTCTGCAATTAATTCCACAGGTTGAAATTCTCTACCCTTGTTTGTTGACGGAATTGGAATAATTGCATCCATAGATTCGAGTCCTTTAAATCTAGCAAGCAGATCAACTATCTTAATAACCAGTTCCTTCTTATTTTTGTATTTCAACTGATAGAGAAGCTCGCCCATTTCGCTTCGTTCATTTTCATACCTGCCATGACCGAATTCATCAACGCCCAGATAAGTACTGGCAAGTGTATGAACATCATAGGCAAACCCTTTTTTCCATCTGCCTTTAAGCTCAACTGTCATGAAGACTCTCCTGTTGATTTCATTTCTTTATGTTCTTCAGATTCCTCTTCCCCAAGGGAGGTAAATTTCATCCTGCCACACATCCCTCTCAACCGCTGAAAATGCCTTCGGCAAATGAAGAACGAAGAATGAATAGTGAAGAATCCAAACTATCCTCCGTGAAAACGCGAAAGGGGAGTTTAGCATAGAATTAATGAAGAATGAAGAACAATGACTCGCTTCGCTCGCAAATGAAGAATGAAGAATTAAGAATGAAGAACAAACCACCCCGTCCCTCATCCCTCGACTCCGCTCGGGATGACAGGGGGGCAATTCGCGAATTGCTCCTTCAGTGACGGCGGAGGGGTATATTCTCTCCAATCATGTCAATCCCATAATCATGCGAATCATGGTTCAGACAAATAATCGCAAAATCGCCCCAAACCCACGCCAAAAT
>CAZDZC010000078.1:0-6586 GCA_964509835.1 uncultured Acidobacteriota bacterium | reverse complement strand
TAATGTGACATTTCTAATGAGTCAACTATGTGACATTATCATCGAGTTTCAACAATTATTTTATTTATCCCAGACAGATTCTTTACTCAATTGACATTCAAAAACCCTGATGTTATAAACGCATTATGGGGAACACTTTATGAAACTCATTATTCAGATACCGTGCTTTAACGAGGAGAAAACCCTTGATCTCACCCTCCGCGATCTGCCAAAAAATATAGACGGCATCAGCTCAATTGAAACCCTCGTCATTGACGACGGAAGCACGGACAATACAATCGAAACAGCGCGGAAAAACGGAGTGGACCATATCGTGAGCTTCAGGAAAAATAAGGGGCTTGCCAGGGCTTTCATGGCAGGGCTGGACGCGTCATTGAAACTAGGCGCAGATATCATTGTTAACACGGACGCTGACAATCAGTACTCGGGAAAGGATATCGCTAAGCTTGTCAGACCGATACTTGACGGGGAAGCTGACATAGTTGTAGGCGAAAGGGACATTGATAACATAGAACATTTCTCTTTTCTGAAAAAGAAACTCCAGCGCATCGGCTCCTGGGTTGTCAGACAGGTGTCCGGCACCGAGGTGCCTGACACGACAAGCGGTTTCAGAGCCTACAGCAAAGAGGCCGCCCTCCATCTGAATGTCATCTCGAATTATACCTACACGCTCGAAACGGTTATTCAGGCCGGGAAAAAGAACTTTGCCATTATGCATACCCCTGTTGAGACCAATGAAAAGACGCGCGAGTCAAGGTTGATATCCAGCCTTCCCAGCTATCTGAAAAAAAGCGCGGCAACCATCCTCCGGATTTATGCGATGTATGAACCTCTCAAGGTTTTTCTCACGGCCGGGATCATTTTTTTCGGACTTGGGACAGGCCTCGGCATAAGGTTTCTGTATTTTTATTTCTTCCATGACCACAGCGGGCATATCCAGTCACTGATTCTGTCATCCATCCTGCTCATAATCGGCTTTACAATAATGGTCGTTGGGCTCCTCGCAGACCTGATATCCGCAAACCGCAGACTGATAGAGGATGCTCTCTACAGACTGAAAAAAATCGAACTTAAAATCCCGAAATGAAGATATCGCTCATCGGCCCCGCGTATCCTTTCCGGGGAGGCATTGCCCATCATACGGCCCTTCTTTACCGTGCGCTGAAACAAAAATATCAGGTGCAGTTTATCTCGTTCTGCAGGCAGTACCCGGTCTTTTTATATCCCGGCAGGTCTGATTCCGACCCGAGCAGGGAATCCATACCGTCAGACGGGGTTTTAAGAATAATTGATTCGGTGAACCCTTTAAGCTGGTTCAAAGCTGCGGCAATGACAAAAAAATACTCTCCTGAACTGCTGATCTTACCTTGGTGGACATTCTTCTGGACGCCGCAGTTCCTGACAATAATCGCATATATCCGTTTTACTTCAGACATTCCTGTCATGTTCATCTGCCACAATGTTACCGAGCATGAGAGCGGTTTCTTCAGGCGTTTCTGCTCAAAGCTTGTTCTGAGAAGAGGTGATTTATTCATCACGCACTCTGATGAGGAGCAGGAGCGCCTTGAAGCAATCATGAAACGAGGCGCTATGATAAAGAAGCTCCCCCATCCTGTTTACGATGTTTTCACATCCCCCGGAATTGACCGCGAGGCATCGAGAAAAGAATTGAAGTTATCGGGAAAAACCCTGCTTTTTTTCGGTTTTGTAAGGCCATATAAAGGGCTCATGACAGCTATCAAAGCGATGCCAAAGATAATTTCCCGCTTCCCTGATACCGTTCTCGTGATTGCGGGGGAATTCTGGCAGGATAAGAGAAAATATGTTGAAGCAATCGAAAAGCTGGGTATTGCAAATCATATCCGGATTGCAGACAACTACATTCCGAATGAAGATGTAGGAAAATACTTCACTGCCTCAGACCTGGTCCTTCTCCCCTACTCTTCGGCGACAGGAAGCGGGATTGCGCAGACGGCATACGCGTTCGACATACCTGTCATCGCAACAAACACCGGCTCCCTCGCTGAAACGGTCATCGAAGGAAAAACAGGCTATGTTGTAGAGAAAGAAAATCCGGAAGCATTCGCGGACGCGGTCATAAAGTTCTTTGAACAGGAAAAAACCGAAGAGTTTAAAAAGAACATAGCGGTTGAGAAAAAGAAATACACATGGGAATCTTATGTTGACGCGCTGGTTGATTTCACGGGAGGAGCATGACTGAAAAAACCGCCCTTGTTACAGGCGTGAACGGTTTTATCGGCAGGCATCTTGTCCGAAGTTTATCTGATAACGGCTGGAAGGTTTCGTGCCTTGTTCGGAAAAATGTATCCAAAGATATTGAAGCAAAGATAACCAGAATATTCACCGGAGATATAACCGAGCCCTCAACATTGCGCGAATTGAACATTCCGTTTGACGCGGTCTTTCATCTTGCCGGGTCTGGACATGTGTCAGCGTCCGGGTCAAGGGCATTCAAAGCTTTCCGGAAAGTGAATGTCGAAGGCACGGTCAATCTGCTTAATTCACTTGACAGGAAAAATATCGGAAGGTTTGTGCATTTCAGCAGCACCGCCGCAGTCGGACTGATAAAAGGATTCCCTGTCAACGAAAACACCTGTCCCCATCCTGCCACTCCGTACCAGAAAAGCAAACTTGAAGGCGAACTGGAGATCCTCAGGTTCTTTGAAACAGAGGATTTTCCGGCGGTTATTTTAAGGCCCTGCATGGTTTACGGCCCCGGCGGGAAGGGGGAATTCCTGAAAATTATCCGCCTCATAAATAAAGGTATGTTCCCGCGTCTCGGAACAGGCAGATGCCTCACCCCGCTTGTGCATGTCAGCGATGTGGTCAGGTGCGCCATCCTTGCCGCGAATAAGGGCAATCCCGGTGAAACATATTTTGCGGCAGGACCCCGCAGTTATCCGATCACGGAAATCCGGGAACTTATCCTTAGAAATCTTAATATTAAAAGACCCTTCATATACATGCCCGTCTGGGTCGCGTATATTGCGGCAGTTAAACTTGAGATTTTATCTCTTTTAACCGGAAAACCGCCCATTGTTTCAAGGCATAACATTCTGTCTGCTTCTTCAGACAGGATCTTTGACATATCAAAAGCGCGGCTGGAACTTGGGTATGAACCTTCCGTTATCCCCGAAGAAGGCATAAAAGAGACGACCGCATGGTTAAGGCAGGAAGGGATTGTTTAATGAACAATCATAAAGCTTTTATCGGAGACCTGAAAAATAACGACAACATACTGAACGCCGTTTCCGGTTTTCTTAACTCCGTGCCCTGCTTTTCAGATATCGCCATGTCCGGAAAAAAAGTCCTTCTCAAACCCAACTTCGTTGCTCCTTTTACAGAAGCTGTTACCGATTTCAGGATCATTGAAGCCACCGCTGGATTTGTCAGGGCAAAAGGCGGAACCCCTTTCATAGCGGAAAGCTCCGGTTTTGAATTCAGCACTGAAAAGACATTTTCGATACTCGGAGTGGAGGAATACTTCGGAAAACTGGGGATTGAAACAGTCAATATTGACACAGAGGAATTCATACCCGTTCAGACCGAAGACAGAACTTTTCCCGTGATAAAACTTGCCCGGAGGGCTGTTGAAGCCGATCTGATATTCAATCTTCCCAGAATAAAAAGGCACAGCCTCACCGTAGCTACCCTCTCATCAAAGAACCTGATGGGGCTGATTCACCGCGATACAAGAAGGCTCTTTCATTCCAGGGATATCGAAAGAGGCATCGCCGTTCTTACAAAAGCAGTTAAATCGAATATGATACTTGCTGACGGCCTTTACACGCTTTCAAAAGCTGTTTACGGAGACAGCCAATTCAGAGGCGCCATAATTGCGGGGACTGACTCCGCCGCGGTGGACAAGGCATGTTGCACAGTCCTCGGAATTGACAGCCAATGCGTAGGTCATCTCCGGAAACTGACGGATCCAAGCGCGCCTTATGAAACAGAAGTGAAACCTGACCCAAACTGCCCCGTTGACAGCCCCAAAGCAGGATTCCTATACAAACTGCTGTTTAAAGCGGCTTTTTTGTTTGACAGAATACTTGCTGCCGCAGGGAATAAAAAATCCATTATTCCCTTGCTTCACTGGTATTTCGGAATAAGACCGGCGATAGGAAATGCCGACTGCGAAGCCCTGAAGAGAGCGGCGGAAATCTGTCCGGTCAAAGCGATTGATGTCACCGGGAGGAAAATCATCAGAGAAAGGTGTATGATGGTTCGCTGCCTGCGATGCGCAAAAGTTGAACCGGCAGGCAGTTTCATCATCAGGAAAGGTTTCCGGAAATTATGATGGACAAAGAAAGAATTCTGGCAAAATACCCCTATTTGGACGCGGAAAACATGTGGGGCAAAATCAGGAATTCCCTTCCCGAAAGCAGGACAGACACCCCTGTTATTGTCGTCCACGGCGGATACGGTAAAAAGAACACAGGCGACGATGCCATTCTGAGTATCATCCTTGACAGGCTTAAAAAGCGGTTTAAAAACCCCCGTTTCATTGTCGCGTGCCACGGCCCCGAAGAAGTGCTGAAAACCCATCCCGGCATCGAGGCAGTCCGGTTTAAAAGTTTCGGCATGATTAAAGCGATACTCAGCGCCGACATCTACATTATCGGAGGCGGAGGGATTGTGAACATCGTCAACACCTATTCCGGGTTCAGAAAACTTCCCCTCCTCGACCCCAAGGGGAAATTCCAGTTCATCGCCGGAACCGCGGCAAAACTCTTCGGAGCCAAACTTGTGTTTTACGCAATCGGCGTAACTTCCATTCCGGACGCTTTCATCGGTTTTCTTGCTTCAAGCGCGATAAACTTTGCCGACTATGTTACCGTGAGAGATCCGCTTAGCAAGATAAACCTCGTCACCCTCGGGGTGGGAAAACCGCTGAAGGTCGTCTTCGATCCGGTCACCGCCCTCCAGCCGTGCAGTTCCGAAAGAGCGGAGGAGATTCTTCGGGCGGAGGGAATAGACCTCTCCAATAAAACATCTGCCATGAATTTCCGATATATCGGCAATCCAGACCGGGACAATTCAGGAACAATACGAAAAGCGGCTGAACTTGCTGACAGACTTGCGGAAGAAGGATATCAACCTGTCTTCGTTCCGTTCAGCAGGCACCCGTTCAAAAAAGTGGAAAACGACCTCGCCTTCGCCGAGGAAATCCTCGGGTTGACGGCGGATAAAACAGGCCTGAAAATCATCAGAGGCGAATACCGCCCCGAAGAACTGATGGGAGTGCTCGGCCTTTTTGATGTATGCGTCCTGTCGCGGCTTCACGCCGTCCTCATGGCAAGAATGACCGGGAAAAATGTCATCGCAATCGCTTACGACCACAAGGTCGCCGAATTCTGCAGGATGGCGGAAAACCGCTGCTGCATTCCGCTGGGCGAATTCACAACCGAACGAGTTATGAAAGAAATCGCTTCCGGGGTTTGAGGCTGACGGCCCAACGGGATTAACTTGATCCTGCATTTCAGCACCCTCGGCGGGGCAATAATTCCTTGCATCGCGGGAATAAATATTTATAATAAGGTCGTTGCAGGGATGAATGGAAAGAGGTCAAGAAAAGTATGCGCGGTTTGTCGGATTTCAGTATTAATTGCGGCAAACAGGGTTTAAAATGATAAAAGGAAAATATACGCAATTGTGTTTATTCCGCCAAATAGGGGTAATAAGCACAATTGGGTTTATACAATCGTTGTGTTCAATTGTAAAAAAACAGACACCCTAGACATGAATGTAAAAAGACAAGAGAGTGAACCTCCATTAGCGACATCAGAATGGGGCTGGAGATATCATCATTTAGGAATACCGACAGATAAGGCTATTGAAGGAGAGACATATATTCCGCAATTTAAATTTTATGTTTCCGGGTTTAATACAAGTCCATACGGCATTGAATGGATGCGGTTTGACAATGATAGTCCCATTCATGATCTTATAAAAAAGGTTCCTCATATAGCATTTGAAGTTGATGATCTGGATTTGGAACTTTCCAGAATTAACTTCAATATTCTAACTCCACCTAATTCACCTGGAGATGGGATACGGGTTGCAATGATTGAACATAATGGAGCCCCGATTGAATTAATTGAATTTGAAAAGAAAATGAATAACAACTGAACACAACAGTGTGTATAAGTCATTGCTGGCAGCGGGTTTGCGGTAGTCAGTGCTCATGGTTAGCTAGTGGTAACTAGACAACAAAGTGCTTTGACCACGCAGCGGCTCATACACGCGAACATTATACCCCACGCCCATTAAATCCAACCACACTCCGAAGAAATTCACCTTACTCCTGAAAAAACCTCCGTGCAGCAGGTAGAAATAGCAATGCTTCGCAGCGTTTATCCTGAGCTTGTCGAAGGGCTCGCAAATGAACACTTCGATACAATTCCTTCGGAATCACTTAGTGACCAGAATTAAGAATGAAGAATGATGCCGATGGACTTCTTTCTGAAGAAATGACCATGTTCTTTGCAGAAGAGGCCATGTTGCGTGCAGAAAGGAATCATTTGCCCCGGAAAAAGGATAATTGGCTTTCGGAAGTCTATCCCGG
>CAZDZC010000077.1:0-6612 GCA_964509835.1 uncultured Acidobacteriota bacterium | reverse complement strand
ATGACAGGTCTGTTGCTACTACCTTTATCCTGCAGGTCGCGGAGGTTGTGTCGGGAATAAGCCAGCTTACGGATGAATTTATTGTTCCGGATACAATTGACAGCCATGTGCCGGAAGCTCCGTCCCAGTCTGTGCAGTAATATACATCGTAGTGACTGATACCGACATCATCCGAGCCATCCCATGTTAATGTCTGTGATGATCCGACCGGCAGCGATTCTCCTCCGTTGGGTATTGTAACTGCCACTGAAGGCGGAATTACATCTATTACCCTGATTGTCCCGAAATCAGTATCAGACATTCCGAGCTGATCGATGACATTAAGCTTGAATGTGTAATCTCCGGGGAAATTCATCCCGAAATTTGACAGCATCTCATCAGAAACATTCAGTTGCCATGACGCAGGATCGCTTCCAGCCGGGAATTTTGTGCCGTCATAAACGCCGTCGTTGTTCAAATCCCAGTCGCACTGGACTATTTTTCCGCCGCTGTCGCTGTCAAAAGAACCGGAGGCATCAAGCGTGACGCAAAGCCCTGAGCATCCGTAATTCGCATGGTATGTCCCGTCAATGTCATTTGATCCTGCCACAGCAGTTGGAGGCGTGTTGTAAACTTCACAGTTCGCGACATCGGGAAGCTCAAGAAAAGTTATATAAACATTAGGCCAGCCGGTTTTGTTTTCCAGCGTAACAAGCGCGAACTTTCCGTCAAGCCAGACGATCTTACCGTCATAATCGTCTTCATTGAAAACATCCTGAGTGAATAATCTTGTGTAGATGCTTTGTTCCGAATATTTTTCACTGAAGGGAGAAAATCCGGAAAGGTCGCTTATGACATAATATCTTGTGAAGGGAGCCTCCGAATCTCCTTGGGGCTGTTCGGACCATGTTGAGACAAAAACATTTCCGTTCCATGCCACTGAAGGCCGGGTTGAATTGCCGATGCTTCCGGATATTTGCACAGGTTCAGTAAAAGGGCACCCGCTGGCATTTGCAATCATGTGCTTAATTCTGTACTCGCTGAAACCGGCGTTCCATTCTCTCCACATGAGATAGAAATAATCACCCGTGAAAATTATCTCCATGTGCATATCCCACTGGCTTTCCATAAGCTGGTAGCTCCAGGAGTTTACCAGATTGTCGTCATAATCAAACACTTCAAGGTTAAGGGATGGCGTCATCCAATCATCATGATAATACATGACAGCGTAAAAATTATCTGTAAAAGCAACCTTGAATACAGAGCTTGATGTCGTTGAACTCAAGGGGACAGACGAAAGCGGTGCTGAAGGTACCCCATTCTCATCAAGCTTCGCATGTTTCAACTCGTATGACATCATGCTTTCAAAGAAAATGATGTCATAGCCGTTGCCGTTGTAATGCGGAAAGGGGTTTTCAGCGTCAAAAAACAGCCCTCCTTCATGGGTTGTTCTTCTCACAATGTCAAGAGGCTGGCCGTCTGTGTCAAATTTTTGGAGCATTACAACTGAAGACCCGCCGTAGAAAACCGTGTCTGCCCAAACCGCGGTCAGATGGTCTGACGACGGAATGACCTTAAGCTGGCTTGCAGTCTGCCTGTTCAGAACCGGCGCGCTTCCGGTTACAATGGATCCACCGCTGTCTGTTATGTTCAGGCTGTATTCATTTATGGCTCCGAATTTCCAGAATGTGTAAAGCTGATCATCAATCGGAAGCACTTCAAAGTCGCCTGACCCCTCGCTGCACCAGACAGTCTCATCGGATATCTGGACAGGCTGAATATTCGAACTTTTCAGGAAAGTGTTTTTTGTGAGAGGGTAAATCTGTGTCAGATATATTTCTTCGTTCGCCTGACCGTGTCTTTCAGTCTGCCACGCGACCTGGAAATAGTTTTCGCTGTCGTATATGAGGTCGGGATGCACCGTATTTATGTATCCCGAAGGGATTTTTGTATTGAGAGAAACCTTCTCGCACAGAGGGGAACCGCCTGTAAAATGAATTTCCTGAAAGTAAATATCATTTTCGGCATCCCATGTAACCGCCACAAGTTTCTGGCTTTCCAGAAACAGTATGTCCGGGTTTGTATTGTAAAGATCGCTGTTGTCGTTCGCGGAGAGGTGCTCCGCAAGCAGAAGGGTATATGGATCCGTTACATCAAAGAGGTTAAACAGAATGTCTGTGCCGTCTCCGTTCATATTGTCCCAGACAAAACAGTATCCCGAACCTGAATCCGATGTCCAGGGGCATATCTCCACGGCAGCGGCAGCCGTGATAATCTGTCCCGGCCCCCAGTTCAGCAGACCGTTTGAATCAGTTCTGATAAAATGAAGATAGCCGTCATCAGGGAATGCGATTCCGAACTCGTCGGAGGAACCCGTCGCTATGCTGGGGACCCCTTTATTTGTAGAGTTAAAAGTGAACTGAACCGGAATGGTAAATCCATTTTCACCGTATGAGTCCCAGCAGTTGAACATGATCTGTCTCCAGCCGGAAACACTTTCATTCCAGACGACTCCAACCTTTCCCGCAAAAGAATTGTAAGCGATTCGCGGTTCAGTCAGATACCATCCGGAAGGTGAAGTGTAAAGCAGTTTCGGGCCAGCAAGAAGTCCTCCGTATTGCGGATCGCATGTTGCTGTATAAATGGAATAACCGCTTCTCCAGTAAAGACAGTATGCATAAACGGAAGGAGAAAAGACCATTTCCACACTATAAGCAAGATCAAACTCGCTGCCATCCCATACTGTAAACGCGGTTTCATCAATAAATTCGCCGTCATCCTTAACGCGCCGGAACATGATATTCCCGTCCTCGACCCACGCCATGGCACCTTCGTCATTCATCTGGGTGTTCCAGGCGAGTTTTGGGCTGGTGCTTCCCGTGGCAGTATATGTGGCGCGCTGGGGAACATCGGCATACCAGCCGGAAACCGGCGAACCCATCAGCAGGGTAAACGGCAGTTCATATCTTCTGGAGCCGTCATCCGTTTCAACGGATAACTTGAAAGGCACCTGTTTGTTACAGAAGTTGTCCTGACTGAAAAGCCCTGTATAGAATTCTTCAGTAACTTCATCTGTTGTGTCAACATGATACCATTCAGTCGGCGACAATCCCTTTTCTATCAGAGGATAATGATGAGTCAGATTGCTGAGCGCAACGGAATTGTCCAGATTTGAAATAGTTCCGTTAGAAGACAGCAGATCAGTCTGAAGGCTCCTGTTCTGGAGATAAAGCTTAAACGAAACCTGCTCTCCGCCTTCAAAATCAGCTCCGTTGTCCCCGTTGACGGCATCCATCACATCGGTGTCTTTGAACATGTCCACAATGTGAACAAAGCCGGACTTTGCCATTGACAGAAAATCGTTGTCATCCCCCTGGCAAACCCCGAGGCCGTCCCCGTCCGAGTCATCACCCGGGATATTGTCAATTATTCCATCGCAGTCATTGTCTATTCCATCACAAATCTCCGCGTTGCCCGGATATCTCTGGTCGTCATTGTCGTCACAGTCCCCGGCTCCAACGGTTAAAAGATCACCGTCGAGGTCGTCAGAGCAGCCGTTATCAATGCCGTTCGCGCAGTCATTGTCCTTTCCGTCCCCGCAAACTTCCGTTTTGCCGGGATATATGTCAATATCTGTGTCATCGCAGTCCATCGGCCCTGCACCGCAGTTAACGGGCCAGCCGTCGCCGTCCGCGTCTGTTCCCGTTCCGCCGTTCAGATAGTCATCTCCGCAGAATGTAGGGTCAGTGTCAGCAATTATCTCGGCATCGTCATTTACCCCTCCCCCGTCAGAATCAGCGCTGCACGGGTCGGTTCCGAACCTGAATTCCTGTTCGTTCATAATATTGTCAAGGTCAGGGTCGCCGTCAGCGTCAGCAATTCCAGCATCAACGCACAAATAAAGGTTCTCCCACCAGTCCGGCATTCCGTCAAGATCGGTGTCAATTGACCGTCCGAAATTGTTGAAAGAAACCAGACAAAGCACTGCCACTGCTGCCAACAAGTATCTCCTAAACATATTTACCTCCGGAAATTAAAAATCGTTCAATTCACTCATTTGTCGGGATTGTAGCATTCCAAAATGAAAAAAGAAACAGTTTTTTTTCATCCTCAGGAGAAAAATTCCCCCTGGCATTGTAAGGATAGAACAATCGCCTTTCCTGTTTGGGCGCCATGATGTATTTTTATGCCCAAAACCCTTCAATCGGGTGTTAAATGACACTTTTTCCGTGATAAACAGGCCTTATTTTGCTTTTTTCTGTTATATTTTGCGGTAAAACAGGTCGTTGAAGAGTCGGATACCGAAAAAACAGTGTTACGAACCCGGTTTTCGGTGTTAATGGGTCGCTTTGCGGTGTTAATCAGTCGCTGCGGAGTGTTGACGGTTCGCATTGCAGTGTTACAGATTCGCAGTGTAGTGTTAATGGTTCACTTTGTAGTGTTAATGATTCGCATTGTGATGTTAATGGTTCACTTCTTAGTGTTAATGGTTCGCATTGTGATGTTAATGGTTCACATCTTAGTGTTAATGGTTCGCATCTCAATGTTAATGCATCGCTTTTTACCGGGCGGACCCGCTTTTTTTCCGGCGGAGAGGGTTTAAACATAATTGCAATCCTTCAGAGATGTGATATCATGCCGTCATAACAAAGAAAGGAGAAAAACATGGACGGAATAAAAATCACCTTCGAGCTCGGAGAATCGAAAGTACACATCGAATGCGATCCAGCGTGGCTTTCTGAACAGATTGCAGTCCTCTCGGATAAACTCCCCGGAATATTCAAAAAGGGGATGCCTCCGCAACCCGAAGCGAAAAAAGAGGAACCGGCAAAAGCAAAAGCAGTCATCAAAAAGGGACAGACGGAAACCCTCATGGAGTTCCTGAAAAGAAAAGAAGTGCTTGACAACAATAACAAAAAATTCCTTGCGGTCGCGATGTGGCTGACCGCGGGAGGGAAGAAAAAGCTGACCGTTCAGGATATAAACAAGGCGATCAAGGATAACAATGTCCCCGGAATAAGATATCCCGGCAATTGCCGTTACCAGTTGAGGTACAGAGGGTTCCTGAAAAAGGACGGGATCCATTTCACCCTTACCCCCAAATGCCACGAGTGGATTTGAGGATAAACAGCCCCGAAACCGTTTAAACGCATTGCCATGCGGGAAGAGCAGCGCTGTGCGGTCCTGCCTCCGGTTTTTTCGCCTTGCATACTTTACGCAACGGGATTATACTTCGTTGCATGTAGTAGCGATTGGAATGGGACGCTTTGGAAGCATTTTTGATTTACATGATTTTCTGCACCGCGCAAATTATGGCAGTTGAACATTTGCAGAACTCTGATAATGAGGTTTTAAAAATGACAGTCAAAACAAATTCCTGTACTGTCCGCCCCTCCATCGGGACGACTTCCGGCGGAACAGACTTCGAAATATTCGGAGCTGCGGAATCATTCCAACAGGGATTAACTGTGACATTCGACGGGATTCCTGTTAAAGTCAAGAAAGTGGAGAGCGACAGAATATTTGCCGAGAGCAATCCGGGACCTGCTGATACGCATGATATTCTCATTTACAATCCCAGCTCAATTGTTCCTGATGTTACGATAACAGACGGTTGGACATACGCAAACCTTGCATTCACCAGCAACAACGGGAATGGGAGCCTTACGGTTATAAATACTGAGTTGAATGAAATGATTGATGTTGATCCTTACGCTGCGGGTGAAGATCATGTTCAACTGGGTAACAGATTGCTTGACGGAACGATCTCAAGAGGGAACAGCTATGCCCGTTACTTCTTCCAGGCAAACGGGGAAACCCCAGGGATTGATGTTATTGAGACCGGGAACTACAACCTTGTTAACAGTTATCGCTTTATAAATGATCCTCTGATAAATGCAAATCCGCTGCCTTATAATATAGAAAGCGATCCAATTGATGACCTTCTTTATGTGGCATGCCCGACAGATGCCAATCAGCTCCAGGTGCAGGGAGTTCCCCCTTCTGTGAGCCCTCTTGTTATCCTGAACACAAGTCAACCCGGGTCGGGGATCTATGCTGAAAAAGCACTCTATCTTCACAACGGAATGGATGAAGATGGAGATGGACAGGTTGACACCCCCGACACCCATGGCATCCTTTACGACCAGGTGCAGGTATATCCTATAGATGTTGAAGTATCTGTTAAGTCTGAAAGACTCGCCAAAGGGCTCAAAGTTTCAACAGTCAACCCAAGGTTTGATACAGCAAAAACCAGATATGCATTTGTGACAACAGCCGGTAGTATTTTGATGGATGAAATCACCATCTGTATTGATCCATCTGCACCGGGAGACTGCTATGTGCTTGAAATAAGCAGTCAGGGAGCAAACAGGGTGTCGGTGATCGACATGAACCCCGATATATTCCAGAGCGCGGAATTCATCTGCGAGACAATAGACGGCAGAACAGTATGCTGGTGGGAAGTCAATACAACCCCGAACCCCGACTACATGGCGGAAATCAATGTGATCGGCAGCAGCCCCGCGCCTTTTTTTGCGACACCCTCAACAGACGCCGAGATCCCGACGGAAATGGGGCTTACAATCGCGGCAAACAACGAAGGCCAGTCCGCATACGCAGTGGACAACAAAC
>CAZDZC010000076.1:0-6634 GCA_964509835.1 uncultured Acidobacteriota bacterium | reverse complement strand
TAATGTGACATTTCTAATGAGTCAACTATGTGACATTATCATCGAGTTTCAACACGAATGTCGGACAGGGTTGTTCCGAATCTGCGGGAGAGGGATATAAGGGCTCAACCTGAGATGCCTGAAATCGGGGCCGCTCCAGTCGAAGTCCGGTTCGAATACCCCTGTCTGAGCTGTTAATTGTTTGATGCTGAGGAACCGCTCGATGAGATCAGGCTGAAGGATTCTCGTCGTAACCTTCGGGATGAGAATTCAGCTCCTTTTTAAGCGCTCTCCATCCGGGGAGGAATTTATCCATAAGGGCCTGAAAGGACTTGCCGTGGTTTGACTCCATCAAGTGAACAAGTTCATGAACGATAACATATTCCAAAAGCCGCGGAGGCTGTTTTATCAGCTCGAGACTGAGCCATATATTTTTTCTGACGGGATTGCAGGTTCCCCATCTTGTTTTCATCAGCCTTACATTCCATGATGCCGAGCGGACACCTATTCTCTCTTCCCATTCGGAGAGAAGAGACGGGACGATATTTTTCATTTCCCTTCTGTGCCATTCAGTCAGCATCTTTTTCTTTGTTTCGGCAGTCGCGTCTTTTACGGTATGAAGTTCAATGCTTGCATCACAAAGCTTAACCCCAGCCTTCCCTGATTCTTCAATAATTTTCAGTGTATAAACACTTCCCCGGAATCTGTGTTTCTCTCCGCTGACATACTGATTCGGAACCCCGCTGAACCTGCTCCTGCGGGCCTTAATCCATTCCATTCTGGATCTGATAAACTCTCCGGCTTCGCTGTCGCTCATCTTTGACGGGACCGAAAGCCTGACCCTTCCGTCAGGAGCGGATACATACAGGTGAATGTTCTTGATTGTCTTCCGGATGACGCTGACGCTGATTCCGTCAACGGTCATTGCGGAAGTGCTGACAATTCTCCCTCTCCCTTTCCTTCCGGCCCTTGCGGTCTTGAATTTAAGTTTTTTAAACAAAAGGTTCATGACATATTGATACTACCACAGGAGCGGTAAATCTCCGGCAAAAAAAAACAGGGCCCGAAGACCCTGTTTCTGTTTTATGGTTTAATATTCCTACCAGCAATCCGGACAGGACATGTCCTCAAAGACATCACATATCATGTTGTAATTACACCCTCCAGGTCCTCCTCCGCAATCCTGAGGGCATGAGAACTCATCTTCACCGGGATCGCATGTCATATCCCCGCAGAATCCGCCGCCACTGCAGTCTTCCGGACAGAGAATCGGGTCTTCTCCCACCTCGCATATTGTGTTTCCGCAAACAGGACCAACACTGCAGTCACCCGGACAATTAAACTCATCTTCCACGGGAGGACTGCAGGTCATGTCGCCACAAACTGCGCAATCACCCGGACAGTTGAATATATCCTCTCCGGCATCACAGTTGGAATCCCCGCAGAAAGAGGGAGGAGTATTGCAGTCTTCGCAGGTTTCAACAGATTCCCCGGCATCGCATACAGTATCGCAGTTGCATGTTGATCCGAGCGGTGAACAGTCATCACAGCCCAGCGCTTCTTCAAAATCTTCACATATACCATCGCAGTTGCATGCCATACAGTCGGAACAGCTCCATACACTTTCCTGAGCATCGCAGATCATGTCCCCGCAGTAACAATCCGACGGGCAGTTGGAGGAATCCTCAAAATCAGGTTCACGGTATTTATCACAGTAAGAATCCCCGCAGTGGCAGTCCGACAGACAATCCGTCCAGTCTTCCCAGCTGTCGCAGGTCGAATCGCCGCAGTTGCCGTCGCAGACCGCGTAGAAAATCAGCGTATCAATGTCCTGCGTTAAATCATTAAATGACAGATCGCTTGTCTCTCCGATCTTTGTTCCCTGGGAAATAATATTTTCTGGGCTGTTGTGCCTGAAGATGGAATAAGGCAGAACGGCCCCGTCCTGCTCCAGCGTTATCGTGAGCCGGTGGGGATTGCTCGCGTCCTTAGCTACTCCCGAGATGGTAATATCGGGGCAGTCATTCGAAGGCGCGGCAGGTTTGTAGTCATTCTTAACCGGATCTGCCGATATATCCGGGTTAACGGATGTTCCCGCCATCAAGGCGAAAGAACATAAAGTTGCCGTGATAATAAAGACTGTCGTTACTTTTAGAATTTTCATGTGTTCTCCTGTTATATTTATTTATATTTTAAAAAACGCGTTACACGCAAAAAGACTGGAGAGTATCAGATAATTGAAAAACAATGTCAAGCAAAATCGGGCTGATTATCGCGAAAATGCACCGAGCGAGTCAACCTGAAGCAGTCTCTTCAGATCGGCGACGGCAAGCTCATAATCAATGACGGCGTTCAGATAGGTAGTCTTGGAATTTGTAAGCGCGAGCTGGGAATCAAGAAGCATCTGGCTTGTGATGGAACCTGCTTCAAAACGGTGAAGGCTTATCTCGTAGCTTTTTTCGGCGATCTCACTGCTTTCCTTCAGTATCGAAACCCTGTTTGAAGCCTCTCCTATGTTCCTGACGGCATCGCGAACCCTTCGTTCGATATTCTTCTTTTCTTCTTCAATTTCCAGTTCCGCGTTCCGCAGGTCGGCGAGAGCGAATATCACGCGGTATTTCTCGCGGCCGGAATCAAAGATTGGAACAGACACGGACATTGTCACCCCTCTGTTGCGCGAATCCCTGAAATTATCGCTCGCGGTGTCCCAGTTGACCCCGTTTCCGAAGTATTCGATAAACGCGCTCAGGTCAACCCTGAAGTCAGTCGTTTTTCTGGCGCGCCTGACGGCGATTTCCGACTGCTCTTTTCCCAGCTCCCTGAGCCTGAGGGAATCCATGTTCTCAAGCGCGTAGGCAATTGTCTTCTGAAGATCAACCCTGACTTCCTTTGAATCCACATTTTCATTAATGATCACTTCACGGTTGAAACCTATTCCCAACGCCTGCTTGAGGTCCTCTTCGCTTCGTTCCTGCGACGCGATGCTCGATTCCAGCCCTGCCCTGTCCTGCTTCAGGCCGACCTCAAGCTCGAGGGCTTCCACCTCGGGAATAAGCCCGGCGTCATATTTAAGCCTCGCTCTTTCATAAGACTGCGTTGACTGCCTGACCCTTTCCGTATCAATTCCCACCCTTCTCGAAGCCTTGACGACCGCGTAATATTTCGCTGTCACGGCGTATATCAGATCGCACACATTCCTGTCATAACCGAGGTTTGAAGCCTCAAGCGATATTTCCGAATTTCGGAGATTCATCTTTCTTTCGTTCAGCGTAAAGAACGGCTGGTTCAGGGTTAGCCGGACCGCGTTGTTGAACTGGTCTGTCCATCCGTCCTGCGCCCTGTCCAGAACATTCCATTCAAGCCGGACCGTTCCGTCGGTCGGCAAAGTCGTGTCGCCTGTTACACTCGCCTGATATGATGTGGAAGTGCTCGACGCGAAAACCTGCTTCCCGTCGCTCAGGGTCACTTCGTATGTTGATTCCGCGTAAGACGGCACCGTCAGCAGCATGGAGATCTTTGATTTATAACCCGCGACCGACGCGTTATATACGGCTTCCGCTTTTTCCTTATTGTTCAGATATGTCTTTATCCCGTAGCTTTCCTCAAGCGCCATGGCAACTGCTTCGTCCAGAGACAGATAAACAGGGGCTTCCTCCGGAAAGAACGGAAGGACGAAAATGATTGCCGTAATAATGGCGGCGATAAAAGCAGTGTTTCTATTCATACCGTAATGCCTCGATGGGATCCTGTCTGGCTGCCCTGACAGCGGGATAGATCCCGAATATTATCCCGACCAGCGCTGAAACCCCGAAAGCGAGAACAATGGAGGACAGGCTTATTATGGTCCTCCAGTTAGCGTAGAATGTGATGATCTTTGTCATCGTGAACCCCGTCAGCACCCCGACAGCCCCGCCGATAAGGCTCATCGCCACCGCCTCGATCAGAAACTGTCCCAGTATGTCGTTCTCCATGGCGCCGACCGCCCTTCTTACCCCTATCTCGCGCGTCCGCTCAAACACAGACGCCAGCATGATGTTCATTATCCCTATCCCTCCGACCAGCAGGGAAAGCCCCGCGATACAGCCCATCACTATGTTGAATATCCGCTGGGTGCGCTGGCTCTGCTCAATGAGCGCTTCCGGGACGATTATCCTGAAGTCCTGTTTGTCCTTGTGCCGCCGTTCCATTATCCTGCCGATGACGGGTTCGATATCGCGGGTATCCGTCCCTTCCGAGGTTTTCGCTATTATCATGTCAATCTCGGAGTTCTCATGCTCATACTGCTGGTTCGTGAACCGTTTATACACAACCGAAAGGGGGATATACACATCCCTGTTCATGTCCCTGATGCTCACTCCTCCGGTCTGCCCTCCGGCTGTCTGTTTGCCCGACACCACCCCGATGATGCTGAACCACTGGTCCCCCATCTTTATCTGCTTTCCCATCGGGCTGTCAAGAGGAAAGACAGACCGGGCCACCTCGCTTCCCACGATGCAGACCCGCCTGGCATCCAGCATATCCTGCTCCGAAAAGAAACTGCCCCTTGACAGGTAAAGGTCCATCATCCCGGCATAGTTCGGGGTAACGCCTATAATGTTCGCGTCCACTGTCTTGCCGCGATTCTTGATCGAAACCTTAAGGCTTTTCTGAACCCCGGTCATCACTACGGATTCAACAACCTCCGCTATCGCTTCAGCGTCCTTGGCAGTTAGTCCCTTCATACCCTCTTCGCTTGTCGTGTCCTCCGGATTCTTCTCAGGTTCCACATATTCCACAATGATGTTCCTGACCCCGAGAAGCCTTATCTGCTCCAGCGCCTGCTGTTTCGCGCCTTCTCCGATTGACAGCATCGCTATCACGGCGGCGATGCCGAAGATGATCCCCAGCATGGTCAGAAAGGTCCTCAGCTTGTGGGACATCAGTCCGTTGTATCCGATAAGAAATGTTTCGGTGAAATTCATGGTTCAGAGCTGAAAAGATTTCTGGTTCTGCTCACCGGACGAAGATGACGCCCCGGCTGCCGGATCCGTAAGAAGTATGGAATCCCCTTCTTCCAGCCCGTCCGTTATGATGACAAAATTGTCATTCCGTTTGCCGATGGTCACCTCCCGTTTTTTGTATCCCCCCACCCTCGAGGCGTAAACAATCTTCTTTCCGTCCTCATCAAACACCCCTTCAATCGGAACGGAAAGAACATCGGGGATAACCTCCGATACGATCTCGACCTTCGCAGTCATTCCGGGTTTCAGCCTTTCGTCAACCTTGTCTATATCAACAATGATGTCAAATACCTTGACATCGGAACGCCAGTTCTTTCTTCTCGCGAGGGTGCTTATTTCAACAACCTTGCCCGTGTATTTCGGGGTTTCATAAGCATCCATGACTATCTCGGTCTTGTCGCCGACCGCTATGCTGCCGATATCCACCTCGTTGACCTGAACCTTGACCTGAAGCTCGCTCAAATCCGGAAGCTCCAGCACCGGTTCCCCGGAGTATGGAGTGTCGCCCATCTTGATCTTCTCCATCCCGCCCGAAGCCCTGTTCCAGCTTTCCTGATAAACCACAAGCCCGTCCGCGGGAGCAGTCAGGGTCAGCTTGTCAAGATAATCCTTCCACTTCTCAAGTTCCGCCTGCGCCTGCTGGATCCGCAGCACCTGCTTTTCCCGTTCGGCTTTCAGGATCTTGAGCTGGGATTCCATGTTCTTCTTCGATTCCTCTACTTTAATAACAGCCTGTTCAAGACGGAGTTTTCCTGTTTCCATCTCAATTTCCGATTCGTATTTGAGCCGCTCCATCTGCAATTCCTGAAGCCGGAGATTCGCCTCCATATCCTTCAGGTTCGCCTCCATCTGGGACACCTGCGAAGCCTCGCTCGCTTCCGTCTTCTGAAAATCCGCCTTTGCGATGTCCAGCTCCGATTCCTTCTGCTCGATGGATTTCTGAATCTCGCCCGGGTCGAACTGCACCACCCTGTCCCCTTTCTTCACAAACGAACCTTCCGGTATCAGCTCGATAATCTGAAGATTCACCCCAACCTTGGGCGCCGTGACAGTCATGGACCTTTTTGCCCGTATCTCTCCCGATTCGGTTGTGGATATAACGAAGTCGCCCCGCTTCACAACCCCGGTCGTTCCCGTGCCTTCCGCGGCAGCCGAAGAACCGTTCATCAGGTTATATCCCACAACTATCAGAACAATAAAGGCGGCAGCGACAACTATCTTCATCTTCAGCGAGCGGCTTAAATACCATTTCATCATGCCGCCCGGCAATGATTTTAATTTCTCAATACTGTTTTTCATTCCTGCTCCGTTAAATAAACAAGAGGCATATAATAGACTATGCGGGAACTATGTCAACCCGTAAACGGCAGAACGGGCGCAATTGTCTGAACCTTGATTTCCTTGATTATGGGATTAACATGATTGCCTGTCATCCCGACCCCTTCAACAAGCTCAGGATAAACTCCGTCGGGATGCAACACGCCTTACATCCTGTGAATACCGGCTTTAAAATCCCGCCGGGTCGTTTTATTTCCCGCCGGGTCGTTTTATTTCCTGCCGGGTCGCTTTATTTCCTGCCGGGTCGTTTTATTTTCTGCCAGGTCGTTTTATTTCCCGCCGGGTCGCTTTATTTCCTGACAGTGTCGTTTTATTTT
>CAZDZC010000075.1:0-7598 GCA_964509835.1 uncultured Acidobacteriota bacterium | reverse complement strand
GATTGTCATGTCCCTGTTCAGCGTTTGTTCTTGACTAGCGGCAAGATATGTGCACAATCTGATTGTCACGGTTTTAACGGAGATTTATGATGATTGACAATAAACAGTATTCGGTGGAGGTGAGCGCGGTCAGGGATTATTTCGAGTCTTTTGTGACGGTGTTCATTTTCTTCCTTTTCACAATAACCTTTGTTCTCCAGCAGTCGAGAATTCCGACTGGCTCGATGGAGGATACAATTCTCATAGGCGACAGACTCCTTGTGAACAAGTTTGTTTACGGCGAGGAGCACAACTCTTTTCTGGACAAGATCATGCCGCACCGGATTATCGAACGGGGCGATGTTGTCGTTTTCAAGTTCCCCAAGGATCCGAGCGTGGATTATATCAAGAGGGTCATAGGCATCGGCGGGGACAGGGTTGATATTATCAATAAGGTGATTTATGTGAACGGTGTGCCTCAGGACGAGCCTTTCGTCAAACACACCGACAATGATATTTTCACGGAGTTTGATTTCTATCCTGCCAGCGCGGTCATAAGAGACAATCAGAAAGGGGTAATTGTCCCGGAAGGTTCGTATTTCGTGATGGGCGACAACCGCGACAACAGCAATGACAGCCGATTCTGGGGATTCGTGCCGCGCGGTTATGTGAAGGGCAAGGCGCTCTTCATCCTGTGGTCCATTGAAACGGACAGGGGTATCGCGACCTCGGTCGGGGAAAATGTGAGAAGATGGACGCAGTATCTTACTCATTTTTTCACGGCGACGCGGTGGGACAGGGTCTTTTCACCTGTCAGATAAGCCGCCGGGGCATTATCTTCGGACCGGTATAACACATTGTTCAGCAGAAAACTTCATCCCGACGCGAGAATTTCAATAATCAGGGACCTTGTGGAAAGCGGTTCTGTTTTCGGGGTCTTTGCTCTTTTTCTGGCGGTCTTTCTTGTTATTCCCTCAAAGGTTCCGACGGCTTCAATGGAAAACACGGTTCTTGCCGGTGATAAACTGCTTGTGAATAAGTTTGTCTTCGGGGAACCCTCTCCGTTCATAAGCCCGATACTTCCCCAGAGGAAGATAAGACGGGGCGATCTTGCGGTTTTCACTTCGCCTTCAAACCCGGGGATTGATTTCGTGAAGAGGGTGGTGGCTGTCGGCGGCGACCTGGTTTTTATTAAGGACAAAGTCCTTTATATAAACAGGGAGAAACAGGATGAACCTTACGCAAGCTTTGAGGATGAGAAAATCCTGCCCGGGGCGCGGGATAATTTCGGCCCGATCGAAGTCACTGAAGGCTATTGTTTTGTGATGGGCGACAACCGTGACAACAGCATGGACAGCAGGTTTATAGGTTTCATTCCTGAAAAGAAGGTAAAGGGGCGGGCTTTTGTTGTCGTGTGGTCGGTGGAGGGCCCTGAGGGCGCGCCTGCGGGTTTAAGAGAGGGCTTTGAACGGTGGTCGCAGTACCTGCTGCATTTTTTCACTGCCACGAGGTGGGGCAGGATCTTCACATTTGTTTAGCTGCGCAGCAGGTTTTCGAGAAACTTCGCGTTTGCCGGGCTGACGCGGTAATCAAGCAATATTTTATCTTCTTCATACTTTTGTTCAATGACTTCGGCAAGTTCGTAGATGATGGAGAGTTTTTCCGAATCCGCTTTGTCCAGTTCCGCCGAGCCTTCGGTATAAAGGGATTTCACTTTTTCCAGAATGGCGCTTTTAAGCGCGGAGCGGGATTTTTCGTCTGCCGCGCTTGTGATAATGCTTCCCGGATAGAGTTCCATGGCACGATGAATGATATTGCCGTTTGGAACAAGATCCTGTTTGTTGAAAATCTTTACTATCCGGTTGTCGGCCATTCCGAGTTCGGCAAGAACTTTTTCGGTGGTTTTGATGTGCTCTTCGAAGTTCGGGTAGCTGATGTCAATAACATTGAGAAGGAGGTCTGATTCCTTCGCTTCCTCGAGGGTGCTCCTGAATGACGCGACAAGGTCGTGCGGGAGCCTTCTGATGAACCCCACTGTGTCGGATATCAGCACCTTCTGTCCCGATCTGTCTTCGAGGACTCGGACGGTGGGATCTATCGTCGCGAAGAGCTTGTCTTCTACGAGAACACCGGCACCGGTGAGGGCGTTTAGGATGGTGGACTTGCCCGCGTTGGTGTAGCCGACCAGGGCTATCCTGAAACATTTTTCCCTTCTCTTCCGCTGGGTATCCCTGTGGGAACTTATCTTCCGCAGTTCTTTCTTCAGTCTCGCAATCCGGTCCTTGATTATCCTGCGGTCAACCTCTATCTGTTTTTCTCCCGGGCCTCCCCTCATTCCTATGCCGCCTGCCTGCCTTTCAAGATGGGTCCACTGCCCCGCGAGCCGGGGAAGCCAGTATTCGAGCTGAGCAAGCTCTACCTGGGTCATGGATTCCCTCGTCCGAGCCCTTATCGCGAAGATGTCGAGAATAAGCGCGCTTCTGTCAATGACTTTGACGCCGGTTATTTCCTGAAGATTTCCCGCCTGCCTGGGCAGAAGGTCGTTATCAAAGATGATGGTGTCCGCGTCAAGGGATTTAACCATTTCCTTCAGCTCTGCCGCTTTTCCCCGTCCGACGAAACAGTGCGAGTCGATCGCGGTTTTTCTCTGAATGACCTTCCCTTTCACCTCTCCGCCGGCAGTCTCCGTAAGGAACGCGAGCTCGTCCAGCAGTTCCTCGGCATCCCAGACCGCTTCACCGGGGAATACGACTGTCACCAGTATCACCCCTTCCTTTTTAACCGTTTCTTTATTTAATGAAAAGCTCATGCCTGTTATTTATCCTTCATCACCGTAACGCCGTCCCAGTCGTCAGGGACAGGGTTTTCCGATATATATGCCAGCCTGCTGAGGAATATTTTTGACGGATTATCGTCCTTTCTCAGATGTTCGAGAATGAACCTGAATTTTTCCTCCGCATCGGCCCACTGCCTGTTCAGATAACTGGAAAGTGCTTCTTCATATGTTGTGATAAGTCTTCCGCTGTCCGTGTTCTGAGTAATCCTGCTGTGCAGAATTTCATATATGGCAACAGGTTTTGCTTTTCCTTTTACCTTCACTATGTCGAGCTTCCGCATCGGTATGACGGTTTCTCCCAGCAGTTTTTTTGTGAACTCGCTGATGATGATATTGGTGCCGTAAACCTTGTTAATTCCCTCCAGCCTTGACGCAAGATTGACATTGTCGCCTATCACCGTGTAATCCATGATCATATCCGAGCCCATGTTGCCGATTATCATTTCGCCGGAGTTGATTCCTATCCCGATATCAATAGCCTTCCCGATTTCCGAAGTGCTTTCGTTCTTGACAATTTCAAGAAGCCTCATCATTTCAACTGCCGCTTTGCAGGACATCTCGGCATGGTTTTCGAGGCTTACCGGAGCGCCCCAGATGGCCATGATGCAGTCGCCCATGTATTTGTCAAGGGTTCCCTGATGTTCAAAAATGGCTTTTGTCATCGGGGACAGGAACGAATTAAGAAACGAGGTGATCACTTCCGGTTCGGCGGACTCTGATATCTTTGTGAATCCCCGGATGTCGGAGAACATTACGGAAAGCACCTTTTTTTCCCCTCCCAGTTTGATGCTGTCCGGTGATTTCAGCATCTCGTCAACAACAGACGAGGAAACATAGTTCTGAAATGTTTTCTTGATCTGTTTCGCTTTTTTCTCCACCACGGTGTTTCTGTAAACTTCCATTCCTCCGTAGGTAATTACCGCCACAATAGTGGGGTAAACCGCGTTCAGCCACATGTTCAGCGAGGAGAACATCAGATATATGAAGCCGTAATACACTCCGAGGAATACCGTGAACGAGGCAGCGCTGTAGATGGCTTTGTGAAATTTCGGGAGAAGGACGCACAGGGATAAACCGAGCGCGACAATTGAAATGAGGTCCATGACGACCTGCATATCCCCTTTCATTATATAGCTTCCCGAAAGCATGTTGCTTATGGCATTGGCATGCACCTCAACACCGGGATAAACCGTGCCGAAAGGGGTTGTCCTCATGTCGTAGATGCCTGTTTCCGTGGCGCCGACAAGGACCAGTTTTCCCTTCAGCCTCGCAGGGTCAATCTTTCTGTTGTAAATATCAGAAAAAGAAAAATATTCGAATGTCCCGGCTTCCTCTCCGCCGGGGCCATGATAATTAACCAGCATGTTACCCACTTCGTCAACGGGAATCTCTGAGTCTCCGATTTTATAGCCTGACACTCCGTATTCCCTGAATTCAATCAGCATCGGGGCGCTGTTTTTATGCATCGAGACCATCTTCGCGCTGAGAGGGGCATAAACCGTTCCGTCATACCTTATGGCCATCGGCACCCTTCTTATGACGCCGTCATCGTCGGGAGCGACGGAAAAATAACCCGACAGCGGAAGCCTGGATGACAATTCGGGAATATTGACCTCGGCATCAAACGCTTCTATCATGAAGGCACCGGATGCATCGCCCTTTGTTACGGTGAATGCGGCATTTGACAGGGCTCTTCTGACTCCGCTCCTGAATTCTTCGTCTCTTTCCGATGCCTCCCACGGCATGGTAATAAAAAAGAACCCCCCTACTGTTTTTGATCCGCTGAAGGCTTCGGCAAGCATATCATCTCCGCCGGGACGGTTCAGAAACTCGGAAATCCTGCCGGTAAGGTTCGTCTCATAACTTTTGTCAAGCAGTTTTTTGATTTCATCCTTGACAGGGTTCTTTTCGGGTTCGGAAAACACAATGTCGAGTCCGACAACGGAAGCTCCGGATTCGTTAAGATAGGAGAGTCCGCCTGCCATGACTTCACGGGGCCATGGCCATCTGCCAAGTTCATCAATGCTTTTTGGGTCAACCGCGGCAATGCAGACATCAGGATGGGCATCAATATGCCCCCTCAAGCGGAATCTTAGGTCATAGCTTTTAAATTCAACAACCCTGAGGAATTCGAAATCCAGGGCGTAAAGAACCACGCCTACAAGGACAGTAAGGATTCCTATATATATTGGACGGAATTTAAAACGCAATCAGAATCTGACCGTCAATATCCGTAGAACGGTTCCTGATTCGGCTCTTCAATGGGTTCCGGTATAACTTCCTCTTCCTTGACTTCGTCAATTATCTCATTCTGAGGATTAGAGTTATCAAATCCATTGAATTGGTCAGGACCAGGAATGAATTCTCTCCCTTGAGGTCCGTGCCCTCCGGGAGGATTTCCCGGATTGCCGAATGATGAAACATCAAAAAGAATTCCTCCCCAATCTCCGTCGCCAACCTGCCATGGATCATCAGGTATCCCGTTCGCTCCGACCGAGGTGCTCCATCCTTCATTCAGAAGGGTTTCTTCTCCTTCTTTCTGGCCATTTCCTCTGACCCAGACCTGGTTCTTGACGGAGGTAAAGGTAGATTTCTGATTTTTATTGTTATGCGATGATATGTAGTCAGTTCCTTTCACGCCAGACACAGCGGTAGGGGTTTTGACCTCATACTTCGATCTCGCGCCGAAGAGCTTTCCAACCACGGAGCGGACGCTTCCGGTTACGAGGCTTACAACGCTTGCATTCTCTTTCTTGGGGGTGTAAAGGTGCTCCTCGATGGTGAGTTCGGTTTCGGCGGCAAGAACAAGCACCGTGTCGTCGTCAAGAAGGATTTTCATGCCGCTTTCAGCATCGGTTTTGAATGCGTCCAGAAGGAATACCTTGTCGTTAAACTTAATGCTTTTCCATTCGGACTGGCCGGAATGCTTCACTTTCGCGGTCCCGTCAAGCGCGACAATGTCCCCTATCGGATCAAGGGCGATAAGGTTTATCTTAGCTAAAAACAACGCTGCCACCAAAATCAGGCAAAATATAAACAATATTCTTTTCATATTTAAAACCTCCTACCGGTTAAGAATTATACCCAAGTTCACAACATTTCTATCGTAATCGCTCAGCACATGATTGGAATCATTGTCAGTATGGCTGTAGCCTGCCGAAAATGAAAGAGAATCATTTATCCTGGCGATGTACTCAATACCCAAACGAAGGTTATCATCATCCCGCTCCGTCATAAGTCCGACCTGGCCGAGATAGCTGTGCCAGAAATCGGATGCGGGGCTGTCATAGTCCTTCTCGTAATATGAAGTCCTGAATATCAGATTGTGCCTTTCAAGAAATTTAACGCTCAACCCGGCTTCCAGCGTGTTCATATCGGCATCGAAATAAGGACTGCTCGAAAAGACGGCATATTCATATCCTCCCCATACTGACAGGTTCTTACTGAACTCAAATAGTGCTGTCAGTTCGGAGCGGTGGACATGGCCTCTTCTCTGGGCAAGAAGAAAGGAGTTGTTATATCTGAAAAAATGCTCATCCGAATACCGATGGGAAAGGCTCAATGTCAGTTTTTCCCATTTATAGCTGAATTCCGCTGATGGAGTGTGTGAGCGTTTGTAATCCTTTCCGTCAAGAATGGAGTAAGCGGCATCATATCTGATCGCCCCTGAAAAAGCGCCCGCGAAGAAACGGTATCCCGTCCCGACGGTTGTGTGGTTCAGGTCATACTCTGAAAGATCTATATGTGTTGAATTATAAACTGATGCCGTGAGGTCAAACCTGGAATTTTCTGACATATACGGGTAATATGAACCTCTGACCCTGTAAACATATCTCCAGTCGTTGTCATCCGTTGGCGGGAACTCAATAAGAAACCCGAAATCCTTTGCTTCTTCGGCTGCGGCTTTTTTAGAATCAGGGTCAACCAGAATGACATTGTCGTCATATTCCATATATCCCCTTGCATTCACATTCCACTTCTTCGCTGATCGCCCCTTGCCTTCCAGATCTTTCAGATATGATTCAGCTCTTGCCGAGAGTTCAGCGGTTTTCCCCTCTGATTCCAGATAGGCATTGAACTTATTCTTAGCAGGTTCTTTTTCATTCATGTTATAGCTGGCAACACCGGAATAATACAGGGCATCGCTCTGGTAATTTCCGGTAACTCCGCTGAAGGTGTCTATTGCTTTCCTGTTATCGCTGCTGTCAAGATAAACCCTGCCAAGAAAGTATTTAGAGGCATTGTGCGAAGGATTTCTTTTGAGAGCGCTCAAAAAAGCGTTTTCTGCATCGGAATATTTTTCGAGCATATAACAGGCATATCCGGTCTCGAAATCCCTTGTCTCGGCAACAGCCGGAGCGTCTCCCGCTTTACTGAGAGCTTCGATTGCCTTCTCGTAATTTCCCTGTCGCGAATAGCATATCCCTTGCCAGACAAGAAGTTCGGGATTGCCGGGATCATTTGCCAGGGCATCAGTGAAATACTTCATGGCCTCGGAGTAATTCCCCCCGTTGAATGCCCTCTGGCCCTTCGCGGAAAGAATGCTGGATTCTTCAGAAAAGGCTGCCCCAGCCATGAATATCCCTGTGACAATTACAGCTGTGAAAGTTCTCTTAAATTTATTTTTTAGTTCCATAAAATCCTCCTGATAAAACCGTTCCGTCATGAAAGATTACTCCATTGTCCAAGACAAGTCAAATGATTATGATGAATTTCCTGATGTTTTATTTGTTGAAACTCGATGATAATGTCACATAGTTGACTCATTAGAAATGTCACATTA
>CAZDZC010000074.1:0-7652 GCA_964509835.1 uncultured Acidobacteriota bacterium | reverse complement strand
GCGACGGCGTATTTATCGAAAACCCTGATCAGAGGGGTTGTTTTTCTGGTGTCAAGCAGTTCCGTCCTGAATCCTTTCAGCAGCAGTGCGCACTTCCTTGTCGCGGTCGCTATCCCTGACATTCTTCCGAGAAAATTCAGCGCGGTCCTTTCAGCGGAAAGAATGGCGCCTGCCTTTCCTTTTATTTCCGCGAACACGGCGCCTTTCGAAACCGTATCGCCGTCCTCCGCCTGTCGGGTGAAAACACACCCAGGGTCAGTCATGCTGAAAACCTTTGCCGCAATCTCTAATCCTGCAAGAATGAATTCATCTTTCGCGATAAAGGAGCCTTTCACTTCAGCGTCGGGGTCTTCAAGACACACAGCGTTTGTGATGTCGCCGTGCCCGATGTCCTCTTCAAGCGCCTGCCTTAGAAGTTTTTCTATCTGAAAAGAGTCGCAGTTCACTTCTTCTCCACGAGATTATTGAGGTTCTGCTCTATCTTTTTCTTTTTCTCGAGCGCTTCATTATATCGTTCCTTGTTGGTCTCGATGACATCCTGCGGCGCCTTGTCCAGAAATCCCTGATTGCTGAGTTTCTTTGTCAGCGATTCAATGTTGTCCGTTACTGTTTTTAATTCCTTCTCAAGTCTGGCTCTTTCTTTTGCAAGGTCAACAGTACCTTCGAGCGAAACGGAGATCTCGATGTCTTTTACTACGGTCTTCGCGGTTGTTTCCCCGCTTGCCGCTCCTCCTGTATCCAGGTTTTTAATCCTGCAGAGCGAAACGATATTCGCGCTGTATGTTTTTATCAGGTCTTCCCTCTGTCCGGGTTTTATCGAGACATTTATCATAAGGCCCGGATTTATGTTCATCTCGGACCTGATGGTGCGGATGGCGGTTATGACATCCATTATCAACTGAAAATCCTGTTCCAGCGTCGGGTTCATCATTTTTTCGTCTGCAACCGGATAATCGGCGATGATTATTGATTCCCCGTCAACCGGAAGTTTCTGCCACAGTTCTTCCGTGATGAACGGCATGAACGGGTGCAGAAGCCTCAAAAGTCTGTCCATCAGATAAACCAGAACAGCCTGCGCGGCCTCCCTCTTTTTGCGGTTCTTTTTGTCAGTCAGAGACGGTTTGGCGAGTTCGATATACCAGTCGCAGACCTCATGCCATGCGAAATGGTAAAGGATCTCGGAAGCGTGATGGAACCTGTATTCCTCAAGCGCTTTGTTTACTTCACCCGCCGTGGAGTTTAGACGGCTTATTATCCAGCAGTCAACGGGGTCCATTTTTTTCGGAAGTTCCGGCTTCCCCTTGAAGTCCTCAAGATTCATAAGCACGAACCTGGTCGCGTTCCATATCTTGTTCGTGAAACTTCGGTATCCTTCCATCCTGTTCTCGGACACCGGGATGTCCGTTCCGGGGACTGCCATGGACGAAAGGGTGAAACGGACGGCATCCGTTCCGAATTTTTCAATGAGATCCAGCGGATCAATGCTGTTCCCTCTGGACTTGCTCATTTTCTGCCCGTTTTCATCCCTGACGAGCCCGTGGATATAAACATCCCTAAACGGAATCTCTCCCATCTGCTTCATTCCGGCCATTATCATCCTGGCAACCCAGAAGAATATTATATCGAATCCTGTTATGAGAAGGTCCGTGGGGTAATACCGTTTCAGATCCTCCGTCTCTTCAGGCCATCCCATTGTCGAGAAGGGCCACAGCGCCGAAGAGAACCAGGTGTCAAGAACATCCTCGTCCTGCTTCAGGTTCATGGAGCTGCACTTTCTGCACTTGAAGGGTTTTTTTTCAGCGACATTAATCTCTTCACAGTCGAGGCAATACCAGGCTGGAATCTGATGTCCCCACCAGAGCTGTCTCGAAATGCACCAGTCCCTGATATTGTGCATCCACTCGAAATAAACCTTTTCCCACTTCTCCGGAATGAACCGGACTTGTTTCTGCTCCACAACCTTTATCGCGTCGGCTGCCATGCCTTTCGTTCTGACAAACCACTGTTTCGAGACAAACGGTTCAATAATGGTGTCGCATTTTTCATGCTGACCGACAGCGTTCCTGTATTTCTCGATTTTCTCGAGGAAACCTTCCTTCTTGAGCCTTTTTACGAGCGCCTGCCTGCATTTAAATCTGTCCATTCCCGCGAAGTCGCCCGCTTCAGCGGTCATCTTGCCTTTTTCGCCGATGACCCGGATAAGGGGAAGGTTATTCCGTTTCGCAGATTCGAAATCATTCGGATCGTGCGCGGGGGTGATTTTTACGGCGCCCGTCCCGAACTCTTTGTCAACAAAGCTGTCCGCGATAACAGGGATCTCCCTGCCCGCGACCGGAAGAACGACTGTTTTGCCGATCAGTTTTTTATATCTCGTGTCATCGGGATGAACCGCGACAGCAGTGTCTCCCAGCATGGTCTCCGGCCTTGTGGTCGCCACAATAATGAACTTCTTCGATCCTTTGACGGGATATTTTATATACCACAGGCTCCCGTCCTGGTCCGTGTGTTCGACCTCGACATCCGAAATGGCGGTTCCGCATCTCGGACACCAGTTGACCATATATTCGTCCCGGTAAATCAGCCCTTCATGGTAAAGGGTGACAAACACCTTTCTGACGGCTTTCGACAGACCCTCGTCAAGAGTGAACCGTTCGCGCGACCAGTCAACCGACGCGCCAAGCCTCTTGAGCTGGCTCATTATGGTGCCGCCGCTCTCCTTCTTCCACTTCCAGACCCGCTTTTCAAATTCAGCCCGCCCGATGTCCCACCTGGTTTTCCCTTCCTTAGCGAGAAGCTTCTCGACGACAATATGGGTTGATATTCCGGCGTGATCCATTCCGGGAAGCCACAGCGTGTCATAGCCCGACATTCTCTTCCAGCGGACGATAATATCGTGGAGGGTGAAATCCAGCGCGTGCCCCATGTGGAGAACGCCGGTCACATTCGGCGGCGGGATGACGATCGAGAACTTTTTCTCTTTTGACGGATCCGTTCCGAAAAACCCCCTGGTGCTCCAGAATTTATACCATTTCTCTTCGGATTTCTTCGGGTTGTATGACTTTTCTAGTTCCATGCTGAATTTACCTTCCTGTTCAAAAATCAGAACTCGAATGATACGCCAACAAAGCGCAGGTTTCAAGTTGATAATTAACGATCGTTTTTCGGTTGAGAATGTGCTTTTTTATCTGATATAATCGCTCCGCGTCCCTTTTTTCAGATTAATTCAGGAGAACTGATTTATGATTTTAAGAGCCCGATTCCAGACCGTATTGCTTGTTTTTGCCATAGTTGTCTGTTCAAATCCCGAGTGCGCCTGTATTGTTGAATCAGTCACCCCGTGGGGGTCCGGAAGCGCAGCAGGAATACTTCCCGGCGATTTACTGCTGGGGTGGTCCGATGAGGAGGGGACTGAAGAAACAACCCGATCCGAGCATGAACTGGAGAATATTCAGGATTGGGATTACATGCTTATCGAACATCTCCCGAAACACAAAGTATTTCTGAAAGGGGAAAGGGACGGCAATCCGGTTGCCTGGGAATTGGAGCATGATTTCACCGGTATGAGCGTAATTCCCGCGTTGGACAATGCGCTGAAGGAGCTTTACAGGGAAGCTGTTGAAGCTTCAACAGACGGACGGAGCGAGGAAGAAGTGAAAAACCTCTGGAACGCGATAATCTCCGCTGCCGAAGAGAACAACGACATTCCCCTTCAATGTTTTCTGCTTGTCAAAGCGTACCGCGAAACAAAAGGAAAGGTGAACATTGCCCTGTCACGACAGTTTGCGGAAAATGCCTATAACCTCGCCATGAAGCAGAATAATCCAGTAATTTTCTACCAGCCTGCTGTTATCTTCGCCGACCATCTTTTCAGAACGGAAGGGATCGAGAAGTCGCTTGAGGTTTTAAGCGCTCTTGAAACGGAAATTAACAGGAAATACGGCGGAAGCCTTTTTCTGGCGAAAGCTGTAAGGGATACGGGAGATTATCTCCAGATGGCAGCGTTGCTGGAAGAATCGAAAGAAAGATATTCAGCCGCCCTGACCATGGATGAGGCGTTGAGCCCCGGAAGCTACAATCTTTCCCGGTCGCTGTTCCAGAATGGATATGTGACATACATTCTGGGCGACATAAGAAAAGCGCTCGAATATTATGAAAGGTCTTTTGATATCTCGGGGGAAATAGCTCCTGTAAGCATGAACACGGGGTATCTTCTGAATAACATGGGATTGATAGCACAGAACGCGGGCGATATCGAAACAGCGGGACAGCGTTACATGCAGGCTTATGAAGTTTACAATACGCTCGCTCCTGACGGTCTTGCGGCGGCCAATTCGCTTGGCAACCTGGGGAATCTGGAAACCTTCAGGGGAAACTACGACAAGGCCCGTGAATATTTCAACAGGGCACTCGAACTGTCTCAAAAATCATCGCCACAATCCATTAACACTGTTAATGCTCTTTTGAACCTGGGAGTTTTCGAGTCGGAACTCGGGAATCTTTATCTTGCGAGGGAATTATATCAGAAAGCATACGGGATCTGTGCCGCCGTCAGTCCCGAAAGCGTTGAGATGACAGCGTGTCTTAACAACCTGGGACTGATTGAGCATGATCTGGGGAATCTCGTGAAGGCGGAAGAGAATTACAGAAAAGCGCTCGAAATTACAAGGTCTTTCGCTCCCGAAAACTATAATGTGATTGTTTTTCTTGTCAATATCGGGAACATCCATAATGACAGGTGCGACTTTACCAAGGCAGAGGATTACTTGCTCGAAGCACTTTCGATGGCTGAAAAAACAAATCCTGTCAGCCTTGAAATCGCGGCTATTCTGGGTAATCTTGGAGACAATGCTTTAAACAGGGAGGACTATGAACTAGCAGAGGAATATCACCTGAAATCACTTGAAATGTGGAATAAAATAAAAACCGGCGGGACCGAAAGAGCAATATGTTATAACAATCTTGGCAACCTTGCTTTAACAACAGGGGATCTGATAAACGCGGAGGAATATCTTAAAAAAGCGCTTTCCGTTTTTTCATCGTCAACGGAAGGGAATGCCAAGCTGATTGAATTGAGAAAAAGCATCGCGTTGCTTTATCTTGAGAAAAATGATCTGAAAACGGCAGCGGAGGAGATAGATAAAGCAATCAGGCTCACGATGGAACTGCTTCCGGGTTCGATGGATGAAGCGGAGTGCCGCCATGTTGAGGGTAAGATATTTCTTGCTTCAGGGAACATCGAACATGCCGGAGCATCATTCAAAAAAGCTGTCGAAGTGCTTGAAAGCCAGAAATCAAGGCTTGGAGGGGGCAGAGAGACCTCGGAACGGTTTATGGCGCACTACGCGGATTATTACAGAGACCTGATTGGAATTGAAGTCCATAATAACGAAGAGGTTTCAGCATTCGAGACACTGGAAAAATTCAGAGCGAAATCACTGCTTGAAATGATTGCGGAAAGAAAGCTGGATCTGAGAAAGGACGCTCCTCCCGGCCTTGTCGAAGAAAAGATCAGGCTTAACATTCTTTACGAAAGGGTTCAGTCCGAACTCGCGGAACTGGATCCTGCCGACGATCCTGAGTATTACGCGGAACTCGGCGCCCAGAGGAACAGCATCCGAGCGGAACAACTGAAGCTGATAGAGGAGATGAGGAAAGCTTCCCCTGCACTGGCATCTCTGGAGTATCCTGAAGCTCTCGGCTTTAAAGAAGTCAAAGAAGTTATCCCGGAAGATACCCTTTTTCTTTCTTACTGCGTAGCGGATAAAGAGCTTTATATCTTCAGGGTTTTCCGTGGGGAACTTGACTGTGTGACAGTCCCCGCGGGGAGGGATTCCGTTTCAAGAAAAGCCGCTCTGCTCGTAAACGCGGTATCACATCCCGGAAGTGATTACCGCGCTGTCTCTGGCGAGCTTTACAACCTTCTCATAAAACCCGTTGAGGAAGAACTGGGGAAAGCAGGCAGGCTTCTTGTCTGTCCCGACGGGCCATTGAACTATCTTCCGTTTGCCGCTCTGCTTGACGGCAGAGGGGAATATCTCGCGGAAAAAACTCCTCTGGCATTCACTATTTCTGCAACGGTTTACTCGGAAACAACCGGAGTAAGAAATGCCGGCGACCTCCCCGTCAGGGTTGCCGCTTTCGGCGATCCCGTTTACAGAGGAGCTCAGGATATTGGTGAAAACCCATCCAGGGATGTTGCCCGGAGAGATTCCCTTGCTCCTCTTCCCGCGACCAGACAGGAAGTGGACGCAATTTGCGGGCTTTTCAAGGACAACTGCACAAAATATCTCGGCGGGAGCGCGACCGAGGAATCAGTGAACGAGCTCACAAAAGATTATTCCATTGTCCATTTCGCGTGTCACGGCATTCTTGACCCGATATTCCCTCTTGATTCCAGCCTCGTCCTTTCGGAACCTGAAAACGAAACCGACAGCGAGTTCAACGGTTTTCTGCAGGCGTGGGAAATATTGGAGCGGGTGAGGCTTGACACCGATCTTGTTGTGCTTTCAGCCTGCGGGACAGGGCTGGGGGAAGAGATGGGAGGAGAAGGGATAATCGGATTGAACCGCGCTTTTCTTTACGCCGGAGCGCGGTCAATTCTTTCCACCCACTGGAGCGTTGCCGACAGATCCACCGCCGAACTGATGAAGAAGTTTTACACCAATCTCAAAAGAAAGAATGCTCCGGTTGACGCGCTGAGGAAAGCCCAGAAAGCAATGATAAAATCAAAAAAATACAGTCATCCGTTCTATTGGGCGGCATTCCACCTGAACACGGGCAGGGATTAGCAGGCTGTTTTACAGGCGGTAACGACAGAGGGTAATTGTCCTGTGGATCCACGGGCGGTTGATGACAACTGTTTACTCCGGTTTCGCGAAGGAGGAGAACCCGGAATCCGAGCAGTAGAAAGATAACATCCACCATGAGCCCCGTTGGCAACAGCGGGGCTTTTTAATTCCCTGCAATATAATTTTCATCCGAATGCCAATTTAACGGATTTTCCGCAATATATTTGCGGACATTATGCAATTCCCTGTCGTTGCGGATAATCCGTTCATAATAATTGCGTTGCCATAATTTGCCGGGGAATGGTATCCATCCCAGGCATTTGACGCCATCCGTATATCGTTTTGTCGTCATGGTTTTATAACGATGCACAACATCGGACAATGACAATGTAGGGGCAACCCCCTGTGGTTGCCCTGTTTCTTTTGGTTGCCCTGTTTCTTTTGGTTGCACGGTTTCTTTTGGTTGCCCTGTTTCTTTTGGTTGCACGGTTTCAGGGCAGGCACAGGGGCCTGCCCCTACGAGGATGACAATTCCATGGATATGGTTGGGCATTACGATGAATACATCCACATTTATGCCTGTATAATACGCCGGGATATCATTCCATACGGTTTGCACCATCCGCCCCGCGTCGTTCAAAATCATTTTACAATTCACAATTTCACCAAACAAATATTCCCGCCCCTGCGCACAGATGGTTACAAAATATGCCCCCGCCTGAGAATAATCATATTCCCGCAATCGAATGGAACGGCGATTTCGCGAATTGCCCTTACATTTGTTCATTTATCCCCCCGTAAATATAAGAAAACATCAAGACAGATAAACTGTCTAACCCTTCATGAGCACGCCCGATCTATGTG
>CAZDZC010000073.1:0-8027 GCA_964509835.1 uncultured Acidobacteriota bacterium | reverse complement strand
ATAATCCAGGAGGGATCAATCGTAAGCTGTTTCTCCGTGGAGTGACATGTCCAGACCTTTCTCCTCTTCAGCATCTGATGTTCTTACTGGAGTTACTTTGTTTATTACCCAAAGCATTATGTATGTAAAGAAGAATGCGTAGATTGATGAACCTATAACTGCGGCAACCTGTTTCCCAAAGAAGACAGGGTTCCCGAGCAATAGCCCGTTGGCTCCGGCCGCATTGACTGCTGTGCTTCCGAGAAGCCCGAGCATAATGATCCCGAGCATTCCGCCCACTCCGTGAACTCCCCAGACATCAAGGGCATCATCCCAGTTTAGTTTGTTCTTAAGACTAACTGCAAGATAACAGACTATACCTGCGCAAGCACCTATTATTGCAGCACTTGAAGTGGAAACAAATGCTGCAGCAGGTGTAATGGTTGCCAATCCGGCAACGGCACCTGTCAGCAGACCTATGAAACTCGGTCGTTTATCCAGTATCCATGAGAGAAAAAGCCATGATATTGCAGCGAAGGAAGCTGCTATATCCGTATTGAGAAATGCCAGAGCAGTTATTGAATCCACCTGAAGTTCACTTCCGGCATTGAAACCGTACCACCCGAACCAGAGCAGGCCTGTGCCCAGAGCAACAAGGGGAATGCTGTGAGGAACGCTGTCTTTTACCCTTCTTTTCCCTACAAAAAGAACTGATGCAAGTGCTGCCATTCCTGCAATATTATGGACAACAATACCTCCGGCAAAATCAAGAACTCCCCACTGCTGAAGGATACCTCCGCCCCACATCATGTGAACAAAGGGAAAGTAAACGAACAGCAACCATCCCACAAGAAAAATGAGATACGGAGCGAATCGCACTCTGTTAGAGAACGCACCGGTGATAAGGGCAGGCGTTATAATGGCGAACATCATTTGATAGGCTATGAACACAAGAAGAGGTATGTTTCCACCCGCAAAAGGGGTGGTCGGATCAACTCCGCGAAGAAAAGCCATATCAAGATTGCCTATTATACCGCCTATATCTCCGCTGAAGCAAAGTGAATATCCAACGGTGAACCACAGTATTGTAGTTATACCCATGGATACAAAGCTCTGCATCATTATAGCGAGAGTGTTCTTCCTGCCGACCAGTCCTCCGTAGAAGAATGCAAGGCCGGGGGTCATGAGCATGACCAGGCTTGTTGCCACCAGCATAAAGCCGGTATTACCAGTATCGAACATTTTACCTCCTGAAGGTGAAGAGTTAATAAATTACACAGGTGATCATTCTTACTGATGCTTTGGAAGGGAACAATAGGGGAAAACCCTATTTAAAGGGAAAAATACCTTATGGTGACCGGTGGAAAAGGGGATATTAAAGTGTTGTAACGCCTTCTCTTATGGCATATTTAATAAGCTCTGCATTTGTGCTGAGATTAAGTCTGTCCTTAATCTGTTTGCGGTGGACTTCAACAGTTTTAACGCTTATGTTCAACCTGGAGGCAATGACTTTGGTGGTATATCCTTCGGCAAGAAGCTGGAGGACCTGTCTCTCTCTTGATGTGAGGACTGAAAAAGCACTGTTCTCTTCAGTTGTACCGCAGTTTTTTGTGAATTCAGAAAGGACAATGTCGGTTATACCTGTTCCTATATACCTTTTCCCTGCAATAATTTTCTTAAGGGCCAATATTATTTCATCGAGAGCTGTTTCTTTGAGGATGTAGGCACAGGCACCTGCCTTGAAGGATTCAGAGACGAACTCTCTGCTTGAGTGCATTGAAAGCATAATGATTTTGATGTGTCTGTTCTTCATGAGAATAGTTCTTGCTGCTTCAATACCGTTCATGCCAGGCATGGAAATATCCATAATGATAACATCAGGTTTCAATTCCTCTGCCATTTCAATTGCTTTCAGCCCGTCTTCAGCACCACCCAGAACTTTGAGTTCTTTGTATTTCTCAAGAAGAATACGAAGTCCCTGCCAGAAGATCTTATGGTCATCAACAAGAAGGATTCCGGTCATGTTAACTCTCCCTCCTTTTCAGCGGGACAGCTAATTCTATTTCTGTGCCTGAGCCGGGAGATGAATTGACGCGGAATTCCCCTCCGAGGTACTGAATGCGCTCTTTAACACTGAACAACCCGAATCCGCATTCTTTTCTGTTTACGGGATCTAGAATGGAAGTGTCGAAGCCCTTACCGTTGTCCTCTACCCTAATGTTAAGCCGATCCTCACTATAATCCAGTTTTACAAAAACATACTTAGCCTCCCCATGTTTCTCTGAATTGCGCAGAAGTTCCCGGACAGATTTATACAACATAACGGCTGTTTCATCAGAAGGCCTCACATTGACGCCTGTTGATTCCACCGTTACGGATATGACAGCTTTTTCCGAGATATTCCCTGCCAGACTGTTCAAAGCTGGTTCGAGGCCCAGCTCATAGAGGACGGGAGGACTTATTTCTGCAGTAAGATTTCGTGTATAGGCAATAGTCTGTCTTACAAGTTTCCTTATGGTATCTATATTGTGCTCAAAACCGCTGAAGGCTGCGTTGGAGTGCAATTCGGAAAGCTTATTATTTATCACAGCAAGTGCCTGTCCTATATGATCATGAAGATCGGAGGCTATCTCCCGTCTTTCTCTTTCCTCGGCAATTGTAAGTTCATTGGCAAGCTGACGAAGCTGCTCCTGGTAATGCTCAATTCTTTCCTTGTATTGCTGCTCTGTTTTATTATCCATTTGGTAACGCTCAATCAAAGCATCATGATAGCAGAAGCTGCTGCCATTTGAAATGACAGGTTTACTGAACAGGAATATTCTCCAAATTCATCCATTGAATGGCACAATTATTATGATAAGACGAACCAATTATTCGGAGGCGCGCTTAATTGCCAGTTAAAGTTTCTGGAATCCAAATCTAAGGAGGATTGTATAATGCGTACAATAGCAAGTCTTTTCGGTAAGTCGCCCTTTGTGCCGATCCGGGGGCACATGGAAACTACGAAATCCTGTGTTGACCTTGTCAAACATATTGTAATGAATTTTGACAAACTGATTGAGGTATCTTTAGCTTTGCTCGCATGCCTTCCTGAACGAACTTTGTTTCAAACAGTTCATTAGCATAGACAACATACGCTTCAAGCGTTTTCCATTCTTCAGGTTTTAACATTCCATCTATTTCTATGTTTTCACTTGAAATTTCATCTATACATTTCAGACGATAATAGTATTTTGGAAGAGGATTCTTGCTCTCCACCTACGCCCCCACATATTCATTGTAGTGAACAAGAATAAATTTAATAATAACTTCGTCACTAGAGTAATAGTTCTACTGCTTCAATTCCTTGAGTATAAAGTATTGGTTTAGCATTTCTTTTTCTCCTTTTCCTTATGGGCATTACAACTTCCAGCCTTTAAATTATAAATAACTAACCTTTTGCAAAGAACTCGTTCCAGAAGGTGTCCTTCTCCGCCCTTCGCGTGACTGCGATTCCCACTCCTTCGAGAACCTTAAGGCTCTGTCCTTGATCTCATTCCAACTAAGAGCCAATTCTTACCTCCGGTTCATCCGACAGATTGTTTTATCCTTCAGGTAATAGTTATGGGGCATTTTTTCCTTACTTACACTCACCGTAGATAAAAGATACGAACCGTATCAGAATATCGCAGTTCTCTGTTTTCACATCTTCCGAACTCATGACATATGAAAGGTCGTTATGGTATACACCATCGGGTCCTGCGCTACCTAATTCCCAAGTTTTTCGACCAGGATTGTGTTCATCAGGAACTACTCTGTAATGCAGATCATTTCCCCAGGCGTCTTTTGTAGGCATATTTACATAATAATCAGGATCATCAAGGATCTTTTTCAACTTATGAATATCTTTAGCTTTAGGACAGAAATTGTAGTCAATATCATAATTTGCAACTTGCATGGCAATTTCTCTCATAATCTTGAATGTTTTCTGCCATTCATCATCTGGTGGTTTATTTGCCGCTTTCTTCCTTTTTTCTTCAGCTTTTTTCTTTTCTCTTTCCTTTTTATCAGTTTCAGCTTTGGCGTAGGCTTTTTCTTTTTCATCTGCCACATCGACACCCAAGCTTTTTTCTCTCTCCCACACCAGCTCTTTCTGCCTTATGTTGCATTCGTATATATTGCCTTCTTCATCTTTGTATTTCAGGTTTTTAACCCGTTTGAAGAAACCTTTGGCAGCTTCATTGTTTCCCAGTCTGCGGTTGTATTCCCCCATTATATAAAGATGATCGAATATAGAAGGTTCAACATATCCGGCTTCGTAATCAATTGTTTTTTCATATTCTTCATGCAGTTTAAGGGATTTTTTAAGATATTCCACTGCAATGTCTTTTTCCCCTGCCTTGGCAGCAATGTGCGTGATCAGTCTGTTAAGGTATCTAATCCAGTAGTCGTCGGCACTGCCTCTTGCTTTTGTGACTTCAAGGAGCCAGATCAGCTTCTCCACATGATTTTTCGGTTTGTTCTTTTTGTCGTAGTTCTGCTCAAGCCAATGAGCGAGGATCGCTTTTTCCTCATCTGTCACTTCATGCTCACCTGAAAAGCATATGAACCCGCTTTTGGGACTGAAGGCTATCCATTCTTCGGAAATGTAAGGCCAGAAGACCATGTCGTATTTGGAATCCCATTGGTAGATGTATGTTCCGTAGCTTACTATTTCCTGGATCGTCATTTTGCCGTTGGAGAACGGGTCATCCACTTTTGACGGGAAGAATGTTGTAGCATTGACATTGACGGCAAATACAGCTAACAGTAGTGTTATTAATACTGATTTTACATGTTTCATTTTACCTCCATCCATCATACCATACCACGATGAAAGCTTCACTTTCAAATGAACAATGAAGAATTATTGAATGGCATTTCGTATTTTGTCACTCTACCTATGTTTCCAGCGGATAGTACCGGGGCCGAACTTCTCAACCATTTCTTTTTCTTCACCTGTTAACCCGTCTTTTTTAACAGCTCTTTCAGTTTCATCAACATATATCATCTTGTAAAAGCTTTGGAAACCTGGATTATCTTTGAACTTCTCCTTGAGTATGTTCATGTGATCGGTGAAAACCTGCTCCCAATCTTCTCCCGGATAATCTTTCTTCATCCATACAGCAATAGAGTACTCGGCAAGCAGGCCCATATTGGCATGAAAATCTTCAGGTTTGTATCTCAAAGCATTTCTGAAACTGTCAATGGCAAGTCTTGTATCATATGTTTCGGCACAACACCTGGCCAGGAGAAAGTAAGCAAGAAATTTATCACTGTCAGCAGCATCTTCAGGTATATTGCTTAGCGCTTCTTTCAGTATTTTGATACTCTTTTCAATCTCAGGCTGATTATGGCCGAAATTCCCCTGCACATAAGCTCTTCTGCCTTTTATTATCTGTTCCTGAAAAGCTGTTATATCTGATCCACCAGGAAGGCCCGGTACAGTAAAACTGTTATCAATCGTTACAGCCCGCGGATAGCATGTTCCATCCGGAGCTTTAATACAGTCTTCTTTGGAATAGATAAATACAACATTGTCTCCGTGATGGAGGTTCCTGATATGGTAAGGCTCGTTGATCAATGTACCCATAAAGTGTCCGTTTGCCTCATCATAGCATGTAACTTTCACCCACATCACTTCAGGCTCAATATCCTCTCTGTAAAAAACTACAGGCACATCATCAGGCGTGTCTTCATGGGCAAGAACAGATAACCCGGTACGCTCCATTACCGGCTCAATATTCTGATCACACCAGAAGGTCAGCTGTGTTCTCCAGACAGGCTCAGGGGCGGTTTTAATGTCTTCAATCTTGCTTCTTTCAATAAGTGCGATGCTTTCTGAGTTTACCTTAAATATCCCCTGTTCGGACCCGACCAATAAGATCAGTTTTCCGAGTGCTGCAGCCATTACATGGAATTCATCCGGAAACGGTTTAAAGGTTGTGGCATACATACCCGCAACATTTTTCTTTTCAGGGATGGAACCAAGGTCCAGACAGGTGTTTGTAGAACTCTCGAATTCGCTTACAACAGGTTTACCATCTCTGAGAGGCGCTTTGAAATGCCGTCCGATAATCACATCCGCCCCTTTTGATGCGATCAGATAGTAGTATTCCCCCTCAGCAGTCGTTACAATGTAACCTTTGTAGGTAAAATCCCTGCATTTGTTTTTCTTCAGATATTTCTGAATTTCCTTCCTGTTGTCAAAGCTGTCGGGATCAACAGTTTCCTCTTTTTCCACAGCGTTGAAAAGCTGTTGTCCGATTTTCAATGACCTGTCCAGCAACGCCTGGGTTTCACTGTCTACTTCAAGCGGTTCCGAATCGAGGCTCAACGCTGATGCAGGCAGTGATACAACAAACAGTAAGGCTGCAACTCCAATGATCGTCGTCCAATGTTTTTTCATTATAACCTCCAAATGATGTCCCCATTGTAACCCTTCACAACTCTTCAGACAATATAATATTTTCGGTTCAACTGCTGATGACAAAATGCACCGGATGAATTATGCTTTTGAGTTACCATTGATTTACCTTCGGAGGTTTAAATGAAAAAGCAAAAGATATTTTTTGCACTTTTGGTTTTTATTTGTTCACTAACTTTCCGTCAGGTTATTGTTCAGGAAGCCATTAAAGCCTCTGCTCGGGAAGGCGATATTGATGCTCAATGCATGCTGGGATGCGCATCTTTAATCAGGACAATGGTGTTCCTCTAAATAAATCAGAGGCGTAACAGTGGCTGCTGAAAAGTGCTGAACAGGATTATCCGGAAGATATGCATGATCTTGCGCCATTATGCACCGGAATGGAGAAGGATCTCATGTAAATATGGAAGAAGCAATAATACATTGGCTGAAGTTGAGCGCAAAAGAAGGTTACCCTGAAGCCTTACTGTATATTGCACCTGCCTATTTTTATTGTGTAGGGGTTAGTGAAGACAGGAAGACTGCAGCTCATTGGTGCAGAAAAGCCATCGATTCAGGCAGTGATGAGGCTAAAATACTATTGAAATAATTTGAGCTGTCGAGATATGAGTAAAAACCATTTACCTTCCTATTGATTCACTATTTTTCCGGTTTTGAGAAATTCAGTGAATTCTTCCTTCTGTGTTTCAGATAATTCTGAAACTTTTAATGCCCTGAAAACACAGTAGAATCCGTATATACCCTGGGTTGCAAACCAAACCTGGGATTCAGGTGTACCTGTTGAAACATATTTATCACATTCGATTGAAAATATGATATAGGGATATGTGCAATCCTCTTTCCGTTCTATCTCTGTAAAGACGAAATCAGGGCATGCCATCGCAGTCTGATCCTTTATAGTATCAATATATGTGTCCAGTCCTGGCAGTATCAGTCCTTTGTGGGATATCATGGTACCCATTTCAGTCCAGTCATCAAAGGTTTCTCCTTCATGTATCAGCTCAATGATTTCCATCTTTTCACTTGACTGGGAACTTCCCAACACCCACTTCTCTTCATCAGGCCAGTCTATAGCAAAGGATTCGGCAGGAAGATGCCCGGTTTCCTGCGGCATTGCAGCGGTAGAAACAAAGAGAATTAATAAAAAAACACTTATTATCGCTTTCATTTTACCTCCGGTTTAAGTTCGATGAATAATGTACAATGAGTAATGAACAATTGCCATATGGCATCCCTTCTACACCCCTATGGCTGGATTAACGAACATGCTTAGGAACATCAGCGCAACTCCGATAAACCCTTTAAAGAAATATTCCTTGGTTCCGACCCAGTAAGACATCATATATACATGTGCCATAAATGTAAAGATGATCTACACAATCCCCCAAACTTTTGATTTCTTAAACCAGCCCAAAATCACACAAAACATCATATATGATTTTCGGAAAATCATATATTCCCGTCCGGAAATCATATCCCGGCGTTTAGAAATCATATCCGGCGACTGAGAAATCATATATCAACACCCAGAAATCATATCCGGCAACCCAGAAATCATATCCGGCGACTAAGAAGTCATATCCCGGAGTTTAGAAATCATATC
>CAZDZC010000072.1:0-8479 GCA_964509835.1 uncultured Acidobacteriota bacterium | reverse complement strand
TAATGTGACATTTCTAATGAGTCAACTATGTGACATTATCATCGAGTTTCAACACTATTTTGACCGTTGAGAAAATGAGGTTTTATAATTGTCTTTGAAATGTGGATGGCATGATGTAGAATAATTATAAATGAGGATTGATAAAGTTTGAAAACAGATCATTAAATATGCAGAGGAGCGAAAATGGTTTTTATTGATCTTGCATTCAGAATTACTGGAAGCAAAGTTCTTGTTGATCATGGATATTTGCTGTTAGCAGCTATATCGGAAATAATTCCCGATATTCACAACAACAGAAATTTTGCGGTACATCCCATAAATGGCGAGTTAATGGGAGGAAGGTTGCTGACTTTGACCGATAATAGTTTTCTGAAAATCCGTTTACCCGTGGAAAACATCCCCATATTTTTACCTCTTGCAGGAAAAGTTCTGAAAATCGGTGAAGATCGGATAACAGTTGGCGTCCCAATTTCATCAGCTTTAAAGCCTTTTCCGAAGCTGTATTGCAGATTAGCTATCATTAAAGGGTTTATGGAGCATGCTCCATTTCTTGAAGCTGCAATGAGACAGGCCGAAGAACTTGGAATTAAAGGCAAGTTGGATCTTGTAGAGCAAACGAACATTGCCGGAAAAAACAAAGATAAAAGCACAGGAACAAAATCACCTTTCTTACGCCGCACTATAAAGGTCAGGGACAAAAACATTGTGGGCTTCGCTCTTAGGGCGAGCGAACTGACTGCAGAAGAATCTTTAACACTTCAGGAAAAAGGGATTGGCGGTCGGAGAAGGTTTGGCTGCGGGATTTTCATCCCTGACAGGAGATGAATTTGCCAACTGCAAAAGCACCGGATATTTTGCTTGCTAAGAGTTGCAAGGATTATGCTAATCCTACAGAGTCTGAAACCTTGTCAGGTCATACCAAAAATGTTATTAAATCAATCCAGGCACTTTCGGAAATAGCAGGGGAAAAAGCATTAGAAAGTATGGGCATCAGTAACAGATTTTCTGTTAACGATTTAACCATGTCTGCAGGAAGGGCCGCAGCTCTGCATGATTTTGGCAAGGCAAATTCCCAGTTTCAAAAAATTGTTAGGAAAGGTAAAGTTAAGCAGCAAGCACTGCGCCATGAATGGATAAGTACATGGCTGCCTTTAAAATCGGATGAAATCCGAAATTGGCTATTTAATGGCTGCCCGGATCTAATTAGATGGGCTTGTTTGTTTGCGACGATCGGCCACCATCTTAAAATCGAGGACGGTTCATCAGTTACGCCTCGAGAAGGATCAGGGGATTTAAGCATATACTTGCACCTTGATCATAGAGATTTCTATGCAACCATGTTGGTTGCCACAAATGCACTATCTGTTATGGAGCCACCAAAACTGCAAAGCATTGAAATTGATTTATTGGAGAACCCATTGAAGGAGTTGCTTGGATGGTTCATTGATGCAAAAAGGTGGTTTGACAGTATAGATGCCCATGACAGGAAATTCCTTGCCCTGATTAAAGCACTTGTTATTTCGGCAGATGTTGCGGGGTCTGCTTTACCGAAAGTTTGTGTAGAACCCCTTGACTGGATTCATGAAGTTCTTAAAAGGGTATGTACCGCAGAAGAAATAGATACTATAGTTAACAACCGTTTAAATGGAAAACCTGCGAGATCTTTCCAAAATAAGGTTGCCTGCACAGATTCAAATATTACATTCGTAAATGCAGGATGCGGGACAGGCAAGACAGTTGCGGCATATTTGTGGGCAGCAAAACATGCTGCGGGTAAAAAGCTATTCATCTGCTACCCCACAACGGGTACAGCCACAGAGGGTTTTAAAGACTATGTGATAACTTCAGATTTATCAGATGAAGCTGCGCTTTTACACAGCCGTGCAGACCTGGATCTGGAAGATATACTTACATGCGGTGAGGAGGATATCTATCAATCTGCACTGCAGCTTGAATCGCTTACTTCTTGGGATGTGCCACTGATTGTCTGTACTGTTGACCATGTTCTAGGTATCATACAAAATAGCAGGAAATCATTATATTCATTCCCCTCTATAGCCAACGGTGCTTTTGTTTTTGACGAGATACATCAGTATGATAACAGACTCTTCAGAGCCCTTCTCCGTTTCATTGAGACTTTTCCTGACGCACCTATCCTTATGATGACAGCTTCCTTGCCAATGAGAAAGTTAGATGCATTAAACGAGGTTATTACGAAAAATGGCAAACAAATGAAGATTGTTGAAGGCCCAAAGGAAATGGAAAACATAAAAAAGTATATTTTTAAGGGTATTGTAAAAGAGGCTCCATGGGATGATATAGAACATACAATAAAACAAAACGGTAAAATTTTATGGGTAAGCAATACAGTAAACCGCTGTATCCAGTTTTCTGACCAGGCTAAAGAAAAAGGGCTTGAACCATTGATTTACCACAGCCGTTACCGATACTGTGACAGGATAAATAGACATAATGATGTAATGGAAGCTTTCAAGGGGAATCAGCCTGCCTTTGCAGTTACAACCCAAGTGTGCGAAGTTTCACTTGATATTTCTGCTGATCTTTTAATTACCGATATAGCTCCGGCCCCAGATATAATACAGCGACTTGGAAGACTCAATAGACGCGTCACATCTGATGCGGAAGGGATACCCAAGCCCGTTTATTTTTTAGACAGCGGGTTTGCGCTTCCATATGAACAGGAAAACATTGAAACCGCAAAAAACTGGGTTGACCTGCTCTGTCCAGGCATTTATTCTCAATCTGAACTGGCTGAAAGTCTTAAGAAATTATACGATTTATCGGACAGCTCCTTGTTGAGGTCGGAGTGGCTGGATAGCGGTGTTTTTGCATCTTTGGCATCTTTGCGTGATGCAGGAGGCAATCTACCAGTCCTTATGTGGGATGATGAAGCTAATTGCAGAGATAAAGGAGGGCGGCCTGTTATGAAGGAAATAAAAAGATACAGCATACCCATGCCCTTTAGGGAAGTATGGAAGGAAACTGCCAGTTGGAAGAAGCTGGCATATGCCTTTTTAGCCCCCAGGGAGAAATTGGAATACTCACCGGTTCGCGGTGGGAAGTGGAGGAAACAATAATGGTTAAAACTATGGGAATTTCTGAGCAGAATGGGAGTATGACCATTGACCTCTTTGGTCCTGGTATGACTTTATTGCATAAAGCTGGTTTAGCAGGACTATGGATGACCTTGAAAGCCCTTGAAGAAGAAAACAATGGGAAAGCAGAGCTTGAATGGGGTTGCTGGGAGAGAAATTCAACAAGCGTGAAGTTTGTATGGACAAAAAGAGAATTTTTTAATGAGCTTTTTGAAAGATCCTTCAAGATAGACAAAAACGGCCTTATATGGTTCCCTGCACTAGGGGAACCGGCAGCCAATGCAGCACATGCAGTTATTCTTCAAAAAACTATCCTTGGCACTTTTTTACAGCATGGAAGGTCAAGAGAAGCGGACAAAGCAGGAGATCCCAAGGGTATAATATCAATTGAGATAGATGCATCACCATATCCTTACAAGTTTCACAGAATAAGCAATTATGCCCATCAAAAGTTAAGATTTAATCCAGCAACAATCAATAAACTCGCAGGGTGGTGTTTCCCGGGTGGCGCCGTTAGACACGAGAATATAAAAGATACTACCCTGAAAGAACCTGGTTGCAGTTACTTGGCATTGTGTTATGCACCTGCAGGCGTTATATATTTTGAAATTCTGTCGCGTACTACAGGTGTAAAACCACGTTACGCACTGGTACTCCCTGAGATCAGCAATTTAGATGAATATTCGGACTTCCGTGAGACATACATAAAATATAGTGTGGAACAGTTTTTTGTAAGCGGAGTGGCAGAAGCTGGGTTGAGAGTGGTCAGCGAGTTGAAGAGAAAAATGCAGAACAGTCCCATCTCATCGTACTGCCGGGTCATGTCATTCGGCACATTGCCATGGTCGAAACAGCAGAAAAGCAGGATTGGGATGCTGACTATTCAAGGATTACCGGAAAAATCACTACTGGTTTTCAAAATCTGCATGAGCTTTTTCCGTGCGGAATTAATAAAACGGGATAAAGGGGAACCTTTCTGGGATGCTCCACAGATGCCAGAACTTATAGCTATTAATCTTGCTGGAGGGCGAGAATGGTGGAACGGTTTTGCGGATTTTGTTTCTGATTCTGAAAAATGCAAACACATTTATTCTTATGAAAAAGGAGGATTGATGAACATGGTAGAAGAGAAACGCGCTTTCCCGGATGGACCCGAGAGAATATTTGTCATGGCGTGCCATGAAGCGTGGAACAGGAGGCTGGGAAAACTTGGAGAAAAGGCAAGGAGGGAGAGAACTTCATTTACGGATCTCGTGGGAAGAGAATTCGAGAAAGCCCGAGTTACTTTCAGCCGCTGTAAAAATGCCGCCACTTTGCGTGAAGCTGTCACGGATTTCTGGTCCAGGGCTGGAAGCCCTATAAAAGAACTTCAGGAAGGCTGGCATGACATCCTTCCCCTTCTTGATGAAAAGAACTGGTTGAAAGGAAAAGATTTGGCGCTGCTTGCACTCGCAAGTTATAAACCTAAACATAAAGAACTGCTGGATGCTATTGAAAATCTTGGGCAAGAAGAAAACGAAGGAGAATAAAAATGAGTAAACATTTATTTGGTCTTATAGTAACGCCACACGGAACTGCGGCCAACAACAGGGGTGAAACAGAAGGTAACATAACCACATTACAGAAAATACTGTGGAACCAAAATATCCACACAACCGTTTCTGCTGAAGCTCTGCGTTTCGCTATAAGATGGTATTGGCAGAAAAAGAAAGGCGGGGACTTGCTGAACAGAAACTGGGATGACAAATCCTCTGACCATTCATGGAAGAATCCCGATTTCACAGATTGGGAGAAATATATTGATGATGATGTTCTGGGTTTCATGAGCGCAAAAGCGGCAAAAGAAGAAAGCAATGAAGGAGAAAAAAAAGGCAGGGCAAGGGGAACATGCGACAAGCGGCGAGCCAGACTGGAAATCACCAGAGCAATATCACTGACACCATTTGTAGGAGATATAACTTTTAACGCAGCCAGCCCCGGAGCAACACCATCAGCGAGCAGAACCGGGAAAGATCCTGTGCCATACGGTACGGAAGTCCATGCCACCAGGTACCAATATGGTATAGCTGTGACACCTGACGAACTGCAGGATAAAAGTAGAATTCTTGATATTCTTGATGCTGTGGTTGAACTATCAGAAGTTGCAGGTAATCAGGCAAGATTCCTGTACGATTTCTCGCCTGAGTCTGTGATTTTCAGGTGGACAGACGACTTTGCCCCGCGTATGTTATATGGCTATGAGGTTGACAATAAGAACGAGCTTTCAATTGCGAAGATTAACAGAATGGTTAATGCTGGTGACATTAAAGCAGCAGAACTCATAATTGGTGGACCAATCTCAATGAACGAAGAATGTAAGGGGATGCAGCAAGCAGGCGCCAAAATTTACGCTGGAGTAAAAGCAGCTACGGAAGAAGTGAAAGCACAGATAAAGAAAGACCTTCATTTTTAGCAGGTGCACCATGGACACACTAAAACTTTATATTTCTGTGCCCGTAGCTTCATTTAGAGTGGCACAGGCCCGTGAGTATTGGGAAACCTATCCCTGCCCACCACCATCAACTGTTTACGGGATGCTACTGTCCCTTGTCGGTGAATCCGACCGTTTAGTTCATAAGGGAGCGGAAATTGCGATCGCGATGATAACCGCACCAGCTTATTCAGTTGTTTTAAGAACCTTATGGCGCATCAAATATAACATAGAAAAAGTCCCACAAGGCACGGGTAGCAACAAACGACCGGATTATCAGGAACTTCTTTCTGATGTAAAATTTGCTGTATGGGTTCGGAAAGGCGCCGATGTGGCTGAGTGTTCACTTCTTGATAGGCTTGAGTGTGCTCTGATTGATCCTTCGAGTATAAGACGGTATGGCGGATTGTCTTTAGGTGAAAGTACTTTCCTTGTTGACGAAGTTCGTAAGTGGAGGAATACAGACAGTTCATGCAACGCAAGATTGCTTTTGCAAGACAACCAGGGAGATCTTTGCCTACCCGTATGGCCTGACCATGTTGGTTCAATAAGAACACGATGGGGACAGTTCAGGTTTGATGAGCAGCCTGCTTTGCCTGAAATTCCCGAACAAATTGCCTGGATCTCGATAATCCCGGTGAACGATTTAATGGAATGAACGATCAACCCATCCGTGTTATGGCGCTTCACGCACTGACATATTGTGAGCGGCTTTTTTATCTCGAAGAGGTGGAAGAGATAAGAATAGCGGATGCTGCTGTATTCGCAGGAAGGACACTGCACGAGGAACTGCGGAAAACGGAAGAGGAAAACGGAGAATGGACTTCCCTGGAGCTTTCAAGCGAGATACTTGGCTTGACTGGTAAGGTTGACTGTCTTAAAAGAAGAGACGGCGTAATTATTCCGTATGAGCATAAAAAAGGAAGGTCCCTGCGTATTGATAAAAAGCCCTATGCATGGCCAGCCGATGAAATTCAGGTCACAGCCTACGGAATGCTGCTGGAGGAAAATACGGGACTGAAGGTATCGGAATGCAGGATCCGATATCATTCGGAAAATGTAACAGTAAAAATACCATTTGATGAAGCAGCGAAGGGAAAAGTGTTTGACGCCATAAGCCGCGCACAGGAATTGCGTGCTTCAACTGAAAGACCGCCAATAACCCAAAATGACAAACTATGCATCAGATGTTCTCTTGCGCCGGTCTGTCTACCGGAAGAGGAAAGGCTGATTGAAGATAAGAAGTGGGAGCCATTAAGGCTCTTCCCGCCTGATAGAGAGCTGAAAACAATCCATGTTATAGATCATAGTGCAAAAATATCCAGGGCTGGCGATACGCTGACAGTTAAAATAGCGGACAAAGAAACAAAGACTTTCCCGATGCGTGAAGTTGGTTCTGTCGTAATTCACGGTTACGCCCAGATGACAACGCAAGCACTTCATCTCTGCGCAGTTAACGACATTCCTGTTCATTGGCTGTCACCGGGGCAGAGATATATCACAGGAACTTCACCTGGAGCAGGAATGGTTCAGAGGAAGATAAGACAATACCAAGCGCTTACGGACAAAGATAAATGCATTGACCTGACCCGTAAACTTGTGACAGCAAAGATTGAAACTTCTATCAGGTATATTCTCCGTGCTACGAGAGGTTTGGACAGAAAAAAAAACGATTTGGAGCAGCACATTTCAATTATGCGAAAATCATTGAAATCGCTTTCATCCGCAAAAGGTATTGATGAAATGAGGGGTCATGAAGGTATGGCAGGAAAGGCATATTTTGCTTCTCTTCCTACTTTGATAAGAGATGAAATTCCCGACGAAATGCGTTTTCTACGAAGAAGCAGAAGACCACCCAAAGACCGTTTCAACGCCCTTCTCGGATATGGCTATGCGCTTTTATATGGTGCAGTATTCCAGGCAGTTGTCGCGGTTGGTCTTGAACCTGCTCTGGGATTTTATCATAAGCCAAGATCTGCATCGCACCCTCTTGTGCTGGATTTGATGGAACTCTTCAGAATTCCGCTGTGGGACATGTGTTTAATTGGCTCAATAAACAGATTACAATGGGACCCAGAAGATGATTTTGTTGTTTCACCCGGAAAGGTCTGGCTCTCTGGCCCTGGCAGAAGAAAAGCGGTTCAGTTATTTGAGGAAAGATTATCAGCGAGCTGGAAACACCCTGTCATTCAATATTCGCTTTCTTACGCAAGGTTGGTTGAGCTTGAGATCAGGCTGCTTGAAAAAGAATGGACTGGGTCGCCGGGTCTTTTCGCAAAAATGAGATTAAGGTGATGGCTGAGCAGAAGCTCTGGTATCTTGTATCGTATGATGTGCGAAACCCAAAGAGACTCCAAAAAACCGCAAAGCATCTCAAGGGCTACGGGAGAAGATTGCAATACAGTGTGTTCAGATGCAAACTGTCACTGAGACAGCTTGAACGGCTACAGTGGGAACTCTCAAAGATTCTTGAAAAAGACGATGATATCCTCATTCTCGGTTTGTGCAAAAATTGCGGATCCAGGATCAGGAAAAAAGGCGGTTTGGAAAACTGGTCAGAAGGGGATAGGGCATTTGAGATCATTTGAATTCATTTACCAGAAGATTAATAAATAAACATGGGTTTTATATTCTGTAAGTCAAATAAATACAAAAGGTTAAGAGAGTTTTATGAGAGATAGGATAAGTGAATATTTATTGATTGCCGGAAACGCATTATTATCAATGTATGTAATTTATACCTTGAACAATTGCATCAAGAATTATGGCATATTAAAGAAAAAACCCATTCCATTGAATACATACTTGAAAAGCCCTTTCAAAAAGGCAATAATAGCAACCGTCACAGACGGTAGCTGTTAAGATACCTCTGATGCCGAAAGGCGTTGAGCAC
>CAZDZC010000071.1:0-8577 GCA_964509835.1 uncultured Acidobacteriota bacterium | reverse complement strand
AGAATCCTGTAGTTATAAAAACAGTATTGAACAGGCGAGGCGAACCGCAACCGGTTGGGCCAAGCTGTTATTCCTGATAAATCTTGATCTGGTCGCCGGGGAATATGCTGTCGTTGTGCGAAAGCCCATTCCATGCGCGAAGGGCGTTGACTGTTGTTTTGTAAAGTTTGGCTATTTTATAGAGCGTGTCGCCTTTCTTTACTATGTAGGCAACAACCCCGGAAGCCTGTTCCGTTCCGCCGGAAGTGGAGACTCTTCCAAAGGCAATCTTCAGAGTGTCGCCTGGGTGGATTTCGGATTGTTCTGTAATGTTGTTGAGGGTGGAAATTGTTTTTATATCTGTGCTGAATTTCCGCGCTATGTTGTAAAGAGTGTCACCGCGCGCAACAGTATAAACAATATCCTCTCCTGTTTTATACGGTTTTGCCGGAACGGACTGCGGTGACATATTCGGAAGCAGCGGGATTATGAGTTCCTGTCCGAGGGATATGCGGTTCCTGTTATGGATGGAATTGAATCTGCAGATTGAGTCAACATCGGTGGAATACAGCGAAGCTATTCTTGAAAGCGTTTCACCCTGCCTGACCTTGTGTCGTTTCCAGGTCACTCTCTTTTCAGCCGGAATCTGGTTGTAGGAGGCAAGAAAGTACTCTTTACTTCCTTTAGGAATTCTTATTTCATAGTCCTTTCTATCAGGAGTTACTATTCTTTTCAATGCCGGGTTCAGGTTTTTTATCTCCGTAAGCCCTGCTCCACTGCATTTCGCGATTATTCCGAGTTCTGTCGCGGACGGGATGGTCACGCTGTCGAATTCCAGCGGTTTCTCACCGGCAACTTCGAGACCGTATCTTTCCGGGTATTTTGCTATCATTATTGCCGCGTGCGCTGCCGGCACATAGTTTTTAGTTTCTTTTCTGATATAGTTTGTTTTGGCGATCTTCCAGAAGTTTGAAGAACCCGCTCCCCTTATGGCTCTTTGAAGTTTCCCCTCGCCCGCGTTGTAAGCCGCAAGAGCGATGTTCCAGTCGTCAAACATTTCATAAAGAACCTTCAGATAGGCAGCCGCAGCCTCTGTTGCCTTAAGGGGATCAACCCTTTCATCCACCCACCAGTCAATGTCAAGATTGAACATCATTCCGGTTCTGGGCATGAACTGCCATAAACCTTTTGCTCCAGCGCGAGAAGTTACATCCACTTTATACGCGCTTTCTATTATCGGCAGATAGACGAGGTCTTCCGGAAGCCCGTTTTTTCTAAAAACCTCTCTCATCATCGGGAGGTATTTTGTTCCTCTCGAAAGGACATCCTCAGTGTATTCTTTTCTTTTTACCGTGTATAGATTGACGAAGCTCTCAACATGTGAGTTTGTTTCTACAGGAAAATCATATTCCACGGCGGACAGTCTCATCAGCTCGAACTCAAAAGCCTCTGCGATCAGCGGCAGTTCCACTGTTGTTAGCGATATGTAATTTCCTATCAGCGAGTCAAAGCTGTCGAGTTCACCCGCAAAAAACTGCATTTCGGCACAGTCAGGAAAATCAATTCTGCACTGTTCGTATAACACGAGGGCTTTATGGTAGGAGCGCTGTGATTTAAGAACCTCACCGGATTCCAGATACTTAAAAGCTGATTCAAGAAGAGATCTGGCAGGTTCAAGTCGTTCCGCGGCTGTGGGTTTCTGTTCCGGGACAACAGGTTGTATAAATGCTGCCGAAACCGATTTTTTTGCCGAACAACCCTGGATAAAAATAAAAAAAGATACAATGAAAATTGTAAAAACAGTTTTGCTGAGAATATATCTGCTTCTGTATATCATAATAAAAAACCCTCACTAATCAGTGAAGGAAAGCGAAGCATAAGCCAGCCCGTCGTTTTTGTCAAGTTTAAAATCTTGAGCTGTATCTGATACGCACTTTAACGGCAGACAGGGCTTGAAAAGACTGCATTCTATTCAGATTTGTTTTTATCTTTTTTCCTGCTCAGCACCACAGTATGGGATGATCCTCCATAGATAAACAGAAGCCCTATGAAAAAACCGGCATTGTACAAACTGCCTTTGTTGTGGATTTCATACATGTGAATTTTGTCTGAAAAGAAGCTGATGATAAGCGTGAAAAACGATATCATGCCGTGCCAGACCCCCATCCAGAATCCTGCGGGTTCGTTTACATTGAAATTCGCCTTATTCCCGGGCGCACATGTGGTGGAAAGAAGAGCGAGGATCAATATCACTAATGCGAGACAGCCTAATTTGCTCATGTAATACCTCCTTATTCTTTTTGATTATAAATCATAATGCATAAAAAGACCAGGGCCGGATCCTTTCGGATCCGACCCTGACTTGCCCCCCGGTCTGCCCCCTCTAAAGGGCCGCTTCGGATGCTACTTTTTTACAGCCGGTTTCTCGCTTACGGTTATGCTGTCCTTCATCTTCAGGTAGCTCTTTTCTCCGATGCCTTTCACATTCATTATGTCAGAGGCTTTCTCGAAGAGCCCGTTTGCGTTTCTGTATTCCACGATCCTCTTTGCAATCACTTCTCCGACCCCGGGAAGCGCCTGCAGCTCTTCCGCTGTTGCCTTGTTGATATCAATTTTCTGCGCCCCTGTTTCAGCCGCCTGTCCAGCAAATCCCAGAGTGAGTGTCATCAGAATGACTGCCGCGAAAAATTTGGTTGTTCTGTTTGTTCTCATTGTAAAGTCTCCTTCAAGTTGTTTAAGTTTCGTTTTGTAAGTAAGTTAAGTTCCGTCAGATCATAAAGTTACCGTTACGCCGGTCAGTGACACATGGTTCTTTATCACTTCATAAGTCCTGTCACCGATACCTTTTACATGCTTCAGCTCCTCAAGTTCCTTGAACCCGTTGTAGGTTTCTCTGTACTCAATTATTCTTCTGGCTTTCACCGGCCCGATGTTGAACAGCAGCTGAAGCTCCTCTTCCGAGGCTGTGTTGATGTTCACTGTGCCTTTGAAATTCAGGTTCTTTTCGGCATCTGCTGCTTTCAGATTTATCGCGCTTAGCAGGATGAGGGCAATAACGGGAACAAGGAACGCTTTTTTCAGTATCAGTCTTTTCATTTTTATCACCTCCTTTCGGTTTAAGTTTCATTCAGTCAGTTTCTAATTCGTCCGTTACGCCCTGAATATATTTCAAAGCCCGTGCCAACCGTTTTGAAGGGGTTATAAACAATTGCAGTTAAAAGGGTTATCGGGTGCAACCAGGAGGTGAATGGCTAATGCCGGAAGCGTAAAATAATTTTTACACAGCTTCGGGTGCAACAGGCAAAGCCTTTGTTATCAAGATCGGAGGAATATTAAGGCTTGCTGAGGGTCCGTAAACGGAATTATGCGGAAAGTATTCTTGCCATCACATTGGCAAGCGAAGGAATGTGGATCAGCATGTTTGAATAGGATTGATTGGCAAGAGGGCACCAGCATTTCTTTGAGCTGATATGTTTTCTGACATCCGATGCCCGGCTGCTGTGCCATACCCTGCGGAAATCGAGTCCGTTATCGCGAAGATTCCCCAGCGGATGGCTGTATCCTATTGTACAGCAGGGCCAGAGCTGGCCATCATAGTTGAGATGAACATTCGATATCCCCCCGTAGCATGGGATGACCTGCCTTTTTTCTTTCATGATACGGACGGCAAGCCGGTAATACGCTAGTCTGAATGATTCGGTTATCCGCGCAAGCTGCTTTTTGTCTTTGAGAGATTTCACGATTTTAGCGGAAAAAGGCTCCATCAGTTTTTCATAAGTTTCCCATCCGGGGGTGATGTCATCGCCGATATTGAAGAACTCCTCCCTGCATTCCGCAATTTCATTCCTGTAGGACTGCACCCCGAGACTGTGAACAAAGTCCTCGATTTCGTCAAGATGGTCCATATTGTAAACGGAGACAACGGTCCCGAGTTCAAGATGGAAATTTCCGGAACGGGATTCAAGTTTCTTAAGCCTCCTGACGGTATCAATCAGTTTTTCAAAATTACCCTTTACCCCGCGGATCTCGTCATGCAGGCTTCCAACCCCGTCAATGGATGGTTTGACGGTTAACTGGATGTTCCTGTCATGGCTGGAAATGATTTCCAGCATTTCAGCCGTGCATTTCTCTATTCTCTCCGGCATCAGCGCGTTTGTAGGGATATGGATAATGCCGGGCTTAAGATGAACGCATGCGGACTCGATTATCTGCGGCAGGTCCTCCCTGAGAAAAGGCTCTCCCCCGCTCACATTGAAGAAATAAACATGCCCTATTCCTCTGAATATTGCATCTATCTCTTCAAGACGCAGATCAAGATCGGAACGGTTCGTGTCGCACAGAAATCTGTCCCCGATCCCGCATGTCCTGCATCTTGACTGGCACGCCGCTGTCACAGAGAAAGTCAGCGTTATGGGCATGGCGGGTCTTACTATTCCCGTTCTTGCCAGCCGGTAGTTCAGGGTTTTCGGAAAAAGCTCCTTCAGAAAAACGGATGTCTTCATACCCGGACCTCTTTATTTTTAAGCATATTTGCCAGCACTGAAAGATCATCCCTGTTTATCTCCCTGAACGCGAAAAGGAGGGCACAGTAAATCGCTCCTGCCGCTAAATAAGCTGGAATGATAAGAAATCCCTTTAGCGGCAGGAAATAAAAAAACGCGGAGGATATCAGTCCGGCGGCGCAGATTCTTATAAGAGAAAGCGCGTTAAACGGGGGGCAATGCTTTGCCGCAGTTACCAGGCTTAATACCCCCATTCCCGAGAAGGCGGTTATAAGGGTGGCCGTTGCTGCTCCTTCCAGTCCGAACCTCGGAATTAATATAATGTTCAGTATTATGTTGACCGGGATCAGCGCGAAGGCCGATACCGTCACCGGGACAGAATTTCCGGTCCCGATAAGCACCGCTGCCAGCACCGCAAAAACTGTTATGAAGGTCTGTCCCCATATCAGTATGCCAAGCGGGGCTCCTGCCGGAGCAAAGTTTTCCGGATACAGAAAAAGCACAAGCTTTTCTGCCGAGAAGGAAACAATATATGCCAGCGGGATTGTCATCATGAGAAGATATCGCATGGACTGCCTGATGTATTTATTGACAAGCTCCCTGTTCTCCACGCTTATTGCCGCTGACACCGAAGGCAGAACAGTCAGCGTGAAGGCGGTGAAGATATTGTAAGGTGTTTTAGCAAGCGCTGCTGCTGCCGTGTAAAATCCTGTCTGCTCCGGGCCCGCAACAAGCGATTTTACAAATAGAAGATCTAAGTTGATAAGCAGGGCATTGCCAAGCGAGAACATAATAAGCGGCAGTGAGAAAAGGAAAATCCTGCTGACTGTGAAACTCCCCTTCCTGTCTATTTTCCGGGTGTAAAAAAATCCAAGCAAAGCCGCTGCAACGATCGCGATTACCCACCCACCCAAAAGGCCGTATATTTTAAACCCCGCGGAAACGAGCGCAATGACGGCGGTGACCCTGACGACGCTGAAAACGGTTATCATCAGCGCGTGTTCCCCGAAGCGCTTCAGCCCGCCAAGAGTGCTCTGATAGACTGCGTATATTCCGAGAAGGGGAATGATAAACGCGCATACCCTGAAATAGTTTGCAAGAGATGCATCGTTAAGGAGCCCGGCGAGAAATCCCGAAGATAAATACAACACCGCGCCTGAAATGACAGCCATGGATGCCTGGAGAATAAAGGCTTTCTTCATTATCGCGCCCGCAAGATCCATATACTGGGCTGTCAATTTCGAAACTGCCTGGCTTATCCCCGTTATCATGAAGATGCGGATGAGCAGGATTGCAGAGATTATTACTCCCGCTGTTCCGTAAAGCCCTGCCCCCAGTTTTCTTCCGAGGTAGATATGGACGGCATAGCCGCTCAGCAGGAACACAATCCGCGCGAATATATGATAAAGGGTGCCTCTCGCCAGTCCCGTTCCGTTTGTCATTCCATGTAACCCAAGCCTTTCAGCCGTTCTTCAAGTTTCCTTGTTTCTTCGTCGGAGAAATCCATTATGCTGTCCTTATCCGTTTTCCCCGCTGAAGCTTTTCTGACGATGGGATGCGACCTGATGAAATCCTCGGTGAAGATATTCTGAAGCGTTTTCCCGTCCATATCATCAGGAACCGGACATCCCATCAGATGAAGAACGGTGGGCGCGATGTCCATAATATGCGCCCCGGCAATCGTCCCTTCCGTCCGGATGTCCTTTCCCCGTGCAATGAATATTCCTTCCGGGCGGTGGTCGCCGCTGATGTTCCTCCGCTCGAAAACCTCCTGGGGCGCATCTATTGTTATTTCCTCTCCATTCTCATCCGGAAAGGATATGCCCGAAACGGGGCAGTCAAAGTTCCACTCAATCAGAAGATCAGGGGCTTTGCCCAGATGTTCGCCTTTATATATCTCCTCTCTCTTAAACACTTTATCGACAATCTTTTTTCCTGATGCAATATCTTTGCACTGATAAAGCTTTTCGATAATGAAATCCCGAAGCGGCTCATATTCTTCCTGTTTCACTATTCCGTCGGGTTCTCTTCCCTCAAGATTGATCCATATCTCCGGCCTGATATAACTTGACCATGCCTTTGTTTTCGTCCAGTCAGCGTCTGAACGGTGCAGCCCGCCGACTATCAAAGCCCTTCCTCCGGGAACCAGCGACATCAGTTTCTTGCGCGCCCGCTTGGACAGCGACCTGTCGGCAATCCCGTAACATGTCTTGAGAAAGGCTTTCAGCATCCTTTTCACCGATCCTGATAAGCTGCTGTTCTCTTTTTTTGAACGGAAAAGCCCGAGGCTATCAAGAAAAGGTTTGAGAAACGCGCTTCCCATCTGGTTGAACCCGGCCCCGTGGTCAGAGATGATTATCACATTGCAGTCCTCCGGCAGCGCGCTGATTATTTTGCCGACCGACGCGTCAACACGGGAATAGAAATCCCGGATGACATTTCCGTATTTCGTCTTCTCAGCCTCTGCGCAGTCCCCCTCCATATATCTCCAGAATGAATGCTGAACGCGGTCAAGCGCGGTGAACACCACGCAAAAGAAATCCCACTCTTTGTTCTCAAGAAGATACAGCGCTGCCGCTTCTCTTCTCTCTATAACCTCGAGAGTCGCTTCAACAGCCTTGTCCAGCCTGCCACTCCGGGCGTATCCGAGGATGTTCGTGTCAATCTGGTAATCGCCTGCGTTCTTCCTAATTTCCGGATAGAGTTCAGGCGGAAAGGTGAAACACTCTGCATCCTCGGACGGGGCATCCAGACCGGAAATCATGAAACCTTTGAGCTTTCTCGCGGGATATGTCATCGGGACATTGACAACCCCCGCGCTGAAACCCGCTTCGCAAAGATACTCCCAGAACTGCCTGTGCTTCACATCCCCGCCGTTGCAGAACCTGAAATCGTATGAGTCGGGCTTGTTCTCGTAGAACCAGTAAATCCCGTGTTTCCCCGGATTCTTCCCCGTCATGAAGGAAATCCATGCAGGGACGCTGTTGAGATTCGGCACCGTCCTCAAATTGCCGTGCACTCCCTCATTCATAAGTTTCTTCAGATTCGGGCAAAACCCGGCTTCGCACCACGGTTTCAGAAGATCGAAGGTGACGGAGTCCAGTCCGATGATGACAGTCTTAGCGCGCAATCATTCCCCCTTGATATATTCTATGTTCCTTAGTCTGAATGCCTTCTCCGCGTCATAGCCGAAATGTTCTTTCACAATCTCCGCCGGGTTTCCGGATATCAGGGCATCCTCCGCGGTGAACTTCCGTGTGACGACCGAACCCATCCCCACAACACAGCGCGGCCCGATCTCCGACCCCTGACTGAACGAGACATTGCTCCCGATGAACGAGTCCCGCCCGATGATGACAGGTTCAGTATTCTCTTTATACAGCGTATGCGTGAAAATGACGGAACGGATGCCGCCGAGAACAACATTCTCCTCCAGGATTATGTCATCGCTCAGGTCAAAATAATGAAAAAGCTCTATGTGTGACCCGTCGCCTATTAAGAATTTTCCCTTTCCATAACCGACCGCCAGATTGAAACCCGCCCTCGGCGAGCCGATCCTCGCGTGTTTTCCCACACGCAGTTCCCCGAGGTTAATGAACACATTGAACAGCCCCCGCATACAGGCGTAATCGTCAAATGAAACCTTTTCCGCGTCCACAAACGACAGCCAGCCGATCCTGGAGCCCTTTCCGAAACGGTATCCGAAGAAAACGGTGTAAAGCAGTTTCCTCAAGCCGTTAAACGGCGCGGCGGCAATCATCGCCAGCAGAAAAACACGGAACACGCGGAACGCTTTTTTCATGGAAAACAAAGCTCCTGAACATTCAAATCAACCAGTGATTATAAGATGTTTTGGATGAAATGCAATGACAGTGTTATGGGAGAGAAAATTCCCCTCCGCCGGAGGGGTGGCCGAAGGCCGGGGTGGTTATTGTCTGAACCTTGATTCACGCTCGACTGGTTGCGGTTCGCCTCGCCTGTTCAATACTGTTTTTATAACTACAGGATTCTTATATTCCCGCGGGAGAGACTTCCAGACTCCCGGGATAGACTTCCGAAAGCCAATTATCCTTTTTCCGGGGCAAATGATTCCTTT
>CAZDZC010000070.1:0-9413 GCA_964509835.1 uncultured Acidobacteriota bacterium | reverse complement strand
CCTTATCGAGGTTCCCGTCATGCTCATGCTGGTTAAATTCTGCCTGAAGACAAAAAACCTCTTCAGCCGGAACGCTTAAGAACCTTCTTCCGGCATCAGGAACCAGAGGGCAAGATACACCAGAATTCCGGGGAATGCCGCGCTGACTATCGAAACGATTACATAAATAAGGCGGACCCTGTCAGCGGGCCAGCCGAACCATTCAGCCAGCCCTCCGCAGACACCTGCAATAACCTTGTGGTCTCTTGATCTGCTAAGTCTTTTTTCCGTCATTTGAATCTCCTTTCTAAAAGCGTTCCCTTTCTAATACGGAAAAGAAAGAGATTTGTTCAATCTATAACCATTCAACTGCCAAGCAAAGATGAAATTCACAATAATTTTACAATCAAATGTCAAATTATTATGTTTTTTTGACATTCAATTGGCAACGATCTGAGTTTTTTATATATCTATGTTGAAAGCAAGTTCGGAAGGAGAAGAGCGTTAAGTTGGTTATACAAATGTTTATTAATTTTCGTATCTTTAGGATAAGTTCATGGCTTTTGCCGTGATCTATAGTATACTCAAAATGTGAAATTGCACCTATTTTGTAAACCATCAGGATGAAGATAAATGTTCAGGCTTGCTAAAAGGAATTCAAAGAAAACCTGTCCCGTTTTGCGGACTCTGGCTTTTGTCGGCGAGATGACAATAAGGGCGATGTATCCGATCATGTCCGGGAGCCAATAAGAGAGGCAAAAGGCATGAAAAGAAAAATCCTAATACTGTTATCTTTTCTTTTATTGCTGTTATCTCTGACCGCAGCGATATTTCACACGCCTGCCGTCAGGCGAATAATTCTAAAACAGTCCTTAAAGATGATTAACGAAAATGGGAAAATCCTTGTTAAAGCTGAAACGCTGGACTATAACCTTCTGTTTCTGGATTTTGAGATAAACAACATATCTCTCACAGGAAATATGGTTGACAGACCCTTTGTAAACGCATCCAAGGTTAAGCTGAGCCTCCCTTGGAGCACATTATTCAATAACAAGCTTTTCATCAGCAAGCTAACCGTCACTGAGCCTTCAGTGCGAATCTATGTGGATAAGGAGGGACTAACCAATCTTCCTCAAATGTCCGGTGAAATTGACAGGCCAGGTAAATTCCCTGAATACAGAATAGATAAACTGTCAATTTTGAGAGGATCTATCGAATTAAGTAACGAAGAGGATTCCTTTGCCGTTTCGACGGGAGTAATAGCAAGCGAATTGGCATGGGAAAGAGAAGGAGTGCATGGCCTTATGCTTGAAATGACAGATGAAGGTCAGATAAAGGCAGGCAATAATCTTTTTCCCGTGACAATACTGAACTCAACAGCAACAGTGGAAAAAAATGGAATAGACCTGGAATCCCTTAATCTGGGAGCAGGAAAAAGCAAGGTGGAGGTCAAAGGCGAAATAAAGGACACAGGTTTTAACATTGAAGTTGACTCAGAGCTGAACATTGAGGACATCTCAGCTGTCGCTGGCGCCGGAGAACATTTCAAGGGAAATGTTAATATTCTGGGACAATTTGAAGGAACTCCGGATGATATCGCGTTCAGAATGGACGGCGGAACGACTGAGGGAAATCCTGACAGCAGTCCTGATCTCAGGATATCAACAGAAGGCAGATGGAAAGAAGGACTTGTTTCTTTCGAAAATACCACTCTTGAATTTGACGGCATTAAAATGAACGGGTCGGGGAAACTTTATCCTTTTTTGCCGGAAGAAACCAGTCGGCTCAACGCTTCTATCGAACAATTCAGTCTTGATATTCTTCAGAAACATTTCCCCATCCCTTACAGGATGAATTCAAACGCGTCAGCTGAATTTGAAATTGCCTGGAAAAGTAACATTTTTGAATCGCTGAATGGTGCAGCTCAAATAAGATTAAGCCCGGGTAAAAACAGTTTCCGGACTGAATACCCGATAAGTCTTTCCGGAGACCTGACAATTAAACTTGAGAATGGTTGCTTTGAATTTGAAAGTGAAAATATTAATTTTAAAGAGGGAGGATTAAGAACAGCATTCAATCTGAAAACAAACCCTCTGTCGGGAAACATAAAACTTGAAAGTGACGGAATTGAAAATTCTCTTCAATATCTTGAACCATATCTGAAGGATTTCAAAATGGCTGATATTTCCGGCCCTGTCCGTTGTGACGCCGTTATATCGGGAACCATGGACTTACCATTGATTGTTGCCGATGTCCACAGTAACTCGCTGAGCCTTTACGGTATGAAAGAAATGAAATTGGAGGGAAGTTTAAATTACAGCAATAACTCCTTTGAAATAAAACAGTTGGTGTTGGCAAAAGGGGATGGAAAGTTGGAGGGGCATGGCAGTTATCACCAGAAGAGCAAATCTTACAATGGAGAAATCAATTTCTCTTCCCTCAACCTGGAGAAACTGAAGCTAAACGATCCGGGAGAGGAAATCAGCGGTGTCCTTAATGGCATGGTTGAGATTTCCGGTACAACGAGCAATATAGGCCTTAAGTCTGACATTTCATTTAAAGATGCTCTTTTCGGAGCACTTTCGCCGGGAGATATCTTTTTCATTTCCTCCACAGAAAATGGCAGGATTAAGTTTCATCTCAGTGCTCCTGATCTCAATGCCGAGGCAGACGGATATGTTCTGAATGAAAAGAATTTTCCGCTGAAATCATCTGTTTCTCTCAGGGATTTCACGATGGATGATTTTCGGGAGCTTGGAATTTACAATGCACCGACTGATTTTGATGGGAGCGTGACGGTTTCAGCCGATATTGGCTTCAATCTCAATGATCCGACCGGTACAATTATGATTGATGCTGTGTGCGACCATCTCTCTTTTAACCCGGGAGAGATTGAGATGAATAACTCTTCTCCTTTCAGGCTTCATTTTGAAAATAATCTTCTGGAGGTCAGGGATTTCAAAATGGAGGGGCCCGGATCGTTTGTTTTAGCCGCCGGATCAATCCCGCTAAAGGGAGATGAAGGAGAGGGCCTGGAAATATTTTCAGAGTTTGAACTCCAAACCCTTAATGGCTTTTCAAGGGAAATAGATGCCACCGGGAGTGCAATCGCGGAACTGAGCATCTCAGGTTCTATGCTCAGTCCTCACCTTTCGGGAAGAGCAGTCATATCAGACGGGGAAATTGCGGTTGGAGCATTGCCTGCAACTTACAGTTCAGTAAATATAGAATCAGAATTCTCGGAGTCCGGGATTGAAGTTGTCCGATCAGACTTTAAATGGAACGGAAGTTCCTGGAATGCAAAAGGTTCTATTCCATGGTCCGCAATTGGCATCCGCGAAAGAAAAGGAAGTGAGCTGGCTCTGGATTTCCAGTTTGATAAACTTGGCGTGAGTGCTCTCCGGCCGCTTTTCGGAAAGGGGAATCTTGATAAATTGACAGGGGAATGCAGCGGTACTCTTTTTGTGGGAGGGGAGTCATTCCTTTTTGAAGATCTTAAAGCCGATCTTCAGTTCAGCAGGCTCCAGTTTTCCGTTTCCGGAGTTGATCTTGTGCAGACAGAACCTTCCCGGATATTGCTGGACAGAGAAAAACTGCTAATAAAAACTGTAAACATGGAGGGAAAAGAGAGTTATCTCAGAACGGCGGGATACTTTCATATTTCAGAAGAGGGAGAGGTCAACCTTTCCATGATCGGAAAAATAAACCTTGGAGTGCTTGGCCTTTTTCTTGATACGGGTGTATACGGAGGCACCGCGGATTTTGACATTAATATTTCCGGTAACATGCCGAACCCGGAGTTTGAGGGTTTCGCCCGGCTGGAAAATGCCTCTCTGAGACTGACTGAACCTGCCCTGTATCTGTCAAAAGTTAAGGGCGGGATTGATCTTAAAGAACACAGAATTGTCTTTTCCGGATTGAAAGGCAGTGTGAATGGCGGTTCATTGACGCTGGAAGGTTTTCTGAACCTCAGTGACAGGCCGGGTATGGAACTTTTATTCAATGGTAAAGGAGCCCAGTTCAATTATCCCGGTGGATTCCGCACTGAGAGTGATTTTAATCTTAAATTTGTATCTGACATGACAGAGAGCCTTCTGTCCGGTGAAGTGAAAATTTTAAGGGGAGCTTACAAGGAAAGAATCAATCTTCAGTCAGAAGCTGTTAATTATGTCCTCACCCCGACAGCAGTTGAACTGTTTGAGGAAAAAGATTCCTTTCTGGAAGGTCTGGAGTATCGCGTGAAAGTAAACACCGTCCAACCTTTTCTGCTCGATAACAACCTGGCAAAATCGGAAGTAACTGCAGACATTATGCTTCTAGGTGATTATTACTACCCTGTTATCAGCGGGAGGGCGGCTGTTGTGGAGGGAGGACAGGTTTTTTTCAATAAAACATCATACACAATTGATTCCGGGGTTCTTGATTTTATTGATCCTTCAGGAATAAACCCTTACATGGATATAACCGGCTGGACCAAAAAGAATGGATATCGGATCCATCTCCGGATCACCGGGACCCTCGATAAGATAAATGCTTCCTTCTCTTCAGATCCGCCGTTATCCGAACCTGAAATCCTTTCTCTTCTTATGACAGGCAAAACCCCTGATTCTCTAAGCGGCGGAGGCGACATGGGGCGCGATCAGGCAATAGCCTATCTTTTCGGAGATCTTACTGATACGATTGGACATCATGTGTCTCAAAAACTTGGGATAGAAACGGTCCGTATAGAACCAATTCTTGTTTCCTCTGAAGAGAACCCTGGAGGCCGTCTCACACTGGGTCAGCATCTTACAAGTGATATTGAACTGGTTTACTCTCAAGGATTAACAGATGCCGAAAACCAGACATGGATTGTAAACTACAACTCTTTCCGCAAATTCAATCTAAGAGGGGTGAGCAGGGATAATGGTGAATATTCCGCCGGACTGGAACACCAGATAGATTTCGGAGGAGTTGGCAGCAGTGCTTTCGAAAATGATTCTTTCCTTAAAAAGGAAAATATTGTCAGATCTGTTGAGATTAAGGGTACCCCCCACTTCCCTTACAAAAAGCTCCGAAACATAATGAAGGTAAAGGAAAAACGGCGTTTCGATTTCTTCAGCTACCAGGAGGATACTGACAGACTGAGGGATTTCTACCGTCGCAATGATTTTCTGGATGTAAGTATCGAAACAGAGAGAAAGGAAGAGGATGGTTTTGTGGACCTGATATTCAGGATAGAAGCAGGAGGTCCGATTATTCTGAACTACAGCGGAGACAGTATTCCGCGGAAACTCAAAAAAGCCGCAAAAAAAACCTGGATGGACGGAATATACGGTCCTCAGATAATACAGGACATAAAAAATCTTGTCCTTAAACATTTTTTCAGGAAAAAATACTATGCTGCGGAGATTACCATCGAAGAAAATCCAGGTATTAGTGAAGGAAGGGAATTTCTTTTAACACTGAATAGAAACCGGAAGTACAAAAAACCGGAACTGACCTTCAGCGGAGCGGATCCCCTGAATGATAAGGAGCTGCTTAACTTCATCAAGAACGAAAACATAATTGAATCAATTTTTCTGAATGACAGGAATGTCGTTGATCCTCTCAGAAGATTCTACATGATGAAAGGATATCTTAAAGCAGAAGTCAAAGATCCTGAAATATCAATGAACCCCGAAGAGAAAAAAGCTTCGGTTCACTTTGAAGTGAATGTCGGCCCTCTTTTCAGGATCGGGGAAATGACAACAGTGGGCGGTTCTTTTTTCAGTGAAGCAGATATGCTTTCCATCACCGGGCTTAACCAAGGCGAAACCTTTTATCCGTCAGATCTTGACAGCGGCATAAGGAGCATAGAGAACGCTTTCTCAAAAGAAGGCTTCAATGATGTAAAAATAAAATGCCAACCCGCGGTGTCAGAGGAGGATGGGCTCGTGGATCTTCTCTTCAGCGTAAAAGAAGGGGACAGACAGATCATAGATGATATAAAGATTGAAGGATACGGGATTACAAAGCTGAGGTACATAGAGAGGGAGATAGAGTTCAAGGGCGGTGAACCGGTGGATTACAGGAAAATCAACAAGACCCGCAAAGCTCTGTACGATCTTGGCATTTTTGAAAGTGTTGCCGTGGAAATTGAAGAGGAGAAAAAAAGAGTATCCTCCCCTGATGATGACTCACCGGCTTACGGAGTTGTTCCTGTTGACATAAAGATCAATGTTAATGAAAACAATCTCTACCGTTTGCGCTACGGATTGGAATATGACACTGAAACCCGTTTCGGAGGGAACATTGAGATTGTAAGAAGAAACCTGTTCGGAAGGGCCATGCTTGCAGGAACAGGCGCGAGGATCAATAGTCTTGAGAGAGATTTCAGAGGATGGCTGTCCAGCCCTTACTTCTTCGGGGAGAAGCTGAAAACAAATCTTTTTATCTACAGTAATCATAACACCGAAACTGCCTATGACATTGATAAAAAAGGACTCACTTTTCAACAGCAATACAAGTTCAACAATCCCTGGCTCTGGTCCTATAACTATACCTATGAAAAGGTTCGGGCAAATGACAGCCTTGGTTACGATATCACAACAACTTTGGGGAAACTCAATAATTCTTTGAGCTATGACAGTCGTGACGACTTCATGGATGCATCAAAAGGGATCTTCTTCTCCAACAGTCTGGGTTATGCCTCATCGGAATTTGGTTCGGACAGTACCTTTGTGAGATATTTCGGTCAATTCAACAGCTACAGGAATATAGGGAAAAGTATCATATGGGCATCCAGCTTCAGGATCGGCCTTGCAGAGGATTCCGGAAACGGGCTTCCTCCTTCGGAAAGGTTCTTTGCGGGAGGTAGTTCATCAGTAAGAGGGTTCAGAAGAAACTATCTTGGTCCGAAAGATCCTTTGACGGGCGAGCCTTTTGGCGGAAACTCCCTGTTCATAATGAACCAGGAGCTGCGATTCCCTGTTTATTCCTTTCTCAGCGGAGCGGTCTTCTACGATATGGGGAATATATATCCGGACATAAGCGATTTTGATCCTTCCGATGTAAGACAAGGGGCAGGTCTGGGAATAAGAGTAAAAACACCTGTTCTCCTTATGAGACTTGATCTTGCCTGGAAACTGGACAGAAAAGAGGGAGAATCGCCGTCCAGGATATACTTCTCAATCGGTCAGACCTTCTGATAAGGCCTGGGATTATTCGCTTTCAGCACCATCTGTTTCCAGAAGATCTTCACACTCAACAACCAGCGGGATTGAGCCCTCTTTCAGCCCTTCTCTTCTGAACCCCCCGAAGAACAAAACATTCTCATATCCCGCGTCAACCAACAGCACCTCCAGCTCAGCCTTCCTGAGAGGATAAAGATCAACTGTGTTTTCAATCACGGTGTTGCTGCTCTTTACGGTCAGTTTTGTTCTGAACTCAATGCAATCCTTCCCGGAAGAATAATGGTAGCATCTCTCAAAACAGATATGCTCATTTTCTATTGTCGGCAGGCCCGGCAGTCTATTGTCAAGAATATGGTCATAGTTTATTATCTGAAGCAGAAGCTTCCCGTCCGGTTTTAAAAGGGTTTTTGTCTGCTTCAGAAAACCGCCGATCTCGTCCGCGTCTTTCAGATGAACAAGCGTATTCCCGAAAGACAGAATTATATCAAAGCAATTTGCCTGATAATTCTCGGCAATATCCAGCATATTGAGTTTTTCAAAGCTGATATTGGAAATGTTTCCGGCTTTATCCTTCGCCAGTTCAAGCATTTCAGCGTCAAGATCAATACCGGTGACATGATCAAAGTGCTTTGCCAATCCGATTGTGAGATTCCCCGTTCCGCATCCGATGTCGAGGACCAATTTCCCGGAAAGCGCCTCCCCTGCCGAACTTATTATGAATTCAAGCTGGGGAGGGCTGTAAGGGAAAATATAATCATAGTATTCCGCGATGGAGCGGTAAAAATCCACTTTAATCGCCGCCAAGCATATTGCCGATGGATCCAAGAACCGACCCCTCGCCTTTCCTGCTTCCACCCGCTTTCGGGGCGTGAGCGAGAATCCTGTCCGCCATTCTCGAGAACGGCAGGCTCTGGAGCAGCACCTTCCCCGTCCCTTTCAGCGTCGCGAGGAACAGCCCTTCTCCGCCGAAGAACATTGACTTCAGGTTTCCCGCCCTTTCAATCGAATAGTCAATTCCCGATGAAAACGCGACAATGCAGCCTGTATCAACACGAATAACATCATTATTGAGAACTTTCTCCACAACAGTGCCTCCGGCATGAAGGAACGCCATACCGTCACCCTGAAGTTTCTGCAGAATGAAACCCTCTCCGCCGAAAAACCCGACCCCGAGCTTCTTATTGAAAGCAATCCCGATATTCGTTCCAAGAGCGGCGCACAGAAACGCGTCCTTCTGACAAAGAACCGGGCCGTTGAACTCCGGCAGATTTATCGGAAATATCTTCCCCGGATACGGAGCCGCAAACGCAACCCTCTTCTTCCCGGAACCGTTGTTCGTGAAGTGCGTCATGAAAATGGATTCTCCCGTCAGCACCCTCTTGCCGACATTCAGGAGCTTCCCGAAAACCCCGTCGTTCGGGGTGGAACCGTCCCCCATCTTCGCCTCAAACGAGATCCCGTTCTCCATGTAATTCATCGCGCCCGCTTCCGCGATAACCGTCTCACCCGGATCAAGCTCAATCTCCACAATCTGGATATCATCCCCTAAAATTTCATAATCAATTTCATGGCTTTGCATGTTTACCTCCGGTTAAAAAGATTTCAAAAAACACTGGAAACAAAATTATGCCTCAAAACCGGTTTTTCCGCAAGAAAAATCATCTTCACATGCCCGATAGTCATAATAATTATCTGAATTATGATGAATAGGATTCCAGGATTGTATGATTATTCTGTCCTTGCGAGTGAAACGATGCAATCTCCCTCATTCTTCATTATTCGTTATTCATTATTCATTTGCGAGCCTGCGAGCATTGTCTGAACCTTGATTCACATGATTTCAGGATTAACATGATGACCTGTTATCTCGCTTATCAGAGACTTTGCAGCGGTAAACATAGACTTTGCACCGGTAAACAGAGACTTTGTATCGCCTATCAGAGACTTTGTACTGAACCTTTACCGGGCATCGAGTGTTTTATGCGGAGCATAAAATGTATCGAGATGCACAAAAACTGCCGGTGAACGGGTCTAAGTCGCCGGGAAACGGTTCTAACTTGCCGGGGAACGCTTCTAAGTCGCCAGGGAACGGTTCTAAGTTGCCGGGGAACGGTTCTAACTTGCCGGGGAACGGTTCTAACTTGCCGGGGAACGGTTCTAAGTCGCCGGGGAACGCTTCTAAGTTGCCGGGGAACGGTTCTAACTTGCCGGGGAACGCTTCTAAGTTGCCGGGGAACGGTTCTAACTTGCCGGGGAACGGTTCTAAGTCGCCAGGGAACG
>CAZDZC010000069.1:0-9972 GCA_964509835.1 uncultured Acidobacteriota bacterium | reverse complement strand
CTGCATCTGTGCCTGCCGTGTAAGCGATTGTTATTCCGCTTGCAAGACATGCGTCAACATCTGTGATGCTGTCTATTACAGGTGTTCCGGGTTCAGGATTGTTTACATCTGTCGCTGCTGTTACGCTGGAATCTGCGGTGCAGGTCCCGTTAACTCCTCTTACCACATAATTGTGGCTTGCTGTGTTGCCCGGGTTGTAGATGTAGGGACTTGTGATCCCGACCGCAACCTGGATCGTATCAACAATAAGGTTGTAGCTCGAAGCTGTTCCCGTGAATGTCACGGTCACTCCGCTCTGCGTGCACGGATTAATGTCAGTCACGCTTGTAATTGCAGGCGCTGCGGGAGTGTTATAAACATCTGCAGCCGAAGCACCAGTTGTCGCCGCTGATGATCCGCATCCATTGTTGTATCTGACTGAATATGTATATGATGTGCCGTTAATACCCGCAGTATCCGTGTACTGGGATGTTCCGTAAGAGATTCCCGACTGGATCGGAGTGCCGTTTCTGAGAACATCATAGGTTCTTGTTCCGCCTGAATCACCCCAGTCACCCGCATCGGCATTCCATGTGATACTTACGCCGTCATCAGCGCATTCACCGTTAAGATCGATGGCTGTGTTATTAGTCAGAGAGGACGGAGCGCTGCATGCGCCACATGTCCCGCTTCCGACATAAGAACAGTCATAACTCCCGTAGGTAAGATGGAGCGTCCAGGAGGACATTGAGCCATCAGAACCCGGCCCCGCATAGCTTGCCTGGGTTATCTGAAGCTGCCATGCGCCGTTCCCGGGAGCTGAACCGTCAACCATACTGGAGAGATTATAGCCGGTGACATTCGTCCAGCCGGTTCCGGCACCGCTGTATATCTGTTGTGAGTATTCATACACTGTGTCATTGCCCGGGTCATGCCTCATCGTGACAGTCAGAGTAGCTGATCCGGAAGGGGGAGTCATGGCAATGTCCACCGTGCAGGCTGACAGTGTTCCCGGTGTTGAAACAACCGGATTATTCACAGTGTAAAAATATGTCGTTGTCTTTCTGACAATCGCCCCTGTTTGACCTGCTTCATTATTTGTCGCAAGCCCGCCGTCAGCGACTTCAACCGCGAATGCGCTGTTTTCGTCAGCACCTGCTGGCGTTAGATTTGTCGAGGTCTTATTGACGACATTGAAATTGATGTTGGCAGGGCAGCCGTTTACGGAAGAGAAATCATTATCAATGACAAACTCATAGGTGAACATGGCTGAAGCTGTAGAAGCAATATCTCCGAAACCGCCGGGATTGTTGCAGACGGTAATGCCGTTTCCCGAAAGGTCGGCAGTGACATTAAGGCCCACGAAATTTCCGATGTTCTGCAGAGTCACATCCACAGACCATTTTTCGCCCTGTTCAAACATGGAATCCCCGTCTCCGGTTATCTCCTGATAATTCCCGTCAGACAGATAGACTATATTCGGAGCGCATGTTTCCCAGATGACCTGGGTCGGGTAGGGATCAATCGCAGGTTCTGAACACCCTTGTCCTGTCACCTTGCAGTTATAGGTGTGGGATTGGTCCGTTGCGAAAGATCTGCTTAGTGTGGTTCCTGTTGCCCCCGATATATTCACTCCATCCTGTGTCCACTGATAGCTGAACGGGCTTGTCCCGCCGGTGAGCGACAGGGTGAAGTTCTGCTGGGTTCCGTTACAAAGGGTTATCGGGCCTTCAGGATTGACATCCACTTCGGGATTTCCGGAGCAGCATCCGGTAGCGAACACATCATTTGCAACGGCGTAATTTTTAGCAACACCGCACTGATTTATCGCCCTGATGTAAATATCATAAGGCGTTGTGCAGTCGTCGGCTGTGAATGATGTTGTCGTCGCCGTCCACGCAATATTATCCTGCTCAAGCGCTCCGTTCACCCAGAGCTGGTATTTACGAAGCGTATTGTTCTCTCCGCCGTCGCCCCAGTAGATATCCGGTGCCTGCCAGCTCACAAGTATCTGAAGCGGCGCGCCGGCAATGGCAGTCGTAACGGGCGGCGTGAAAGTCGGAGCTCTTTCAGTCCAGTGGGAAGGCTCGCTGCAAACCTTTACCGCCCAGATGTCCTCGTCGGCAACTTCGCGTCTGTCCGTCCATGACGGGTAACACACACCGTTGACAACATCGTTCCATGTGTAATCCCCCCACTGCATTGCAGTATTCGCCCCGCTGCCTGACTCGTCGGTCGGAAGGTTCGTGACCCTTGTCACTTCCCATGTGGTTCCGGCATCAATCGAACGGGCGACATAATAGTGAACCTGTTTCTGTCTTGCCTCAAGGCTTATCGTTCCCGAATTTGACCGATAGAAACTGACATATAATGAACCGTCGGCCTGGTCAACCGTGATGGACGGGTAGAATTCGTCCGTGTACATATCGGCCGGTATGGGGCCTCCCGGGGCGGTCAGATTGATTTTTGCGTCGTATGTCCATGAGGTAGGATTGTCCCTGTTATTCGGGACCGCTCTTCCGAACCAGATGTCGTCGTTGCAGACCGTATTGCCCGTGCATCCGGGAGGAGTGCAGCTCGAATCAAGATCGTTCCACACGACATACATGTTATTTCTGTAGGCTGAATTTGCCTGACGGTCTGAGTCGGCCTGCGGATATCTGTAAACCTGTCTCAGGCATGTTGAGGGTATCGGCCATTCAAAATCGCCCCCGTTGGTAACAGTCCATCTCTGAGCTGAAGTCCAGGTTGAGCCGCAGTTTGTGGAGACTGCTTCGAAAACGCCCCCCGGGCTGTACTGGGTGAAGAAATTGTGCACTATGTTGTTCGTTCCCGCGGGCTGTCCGAAGGTCGTCGTTACTACAATTGCCGATCCTATTGTCCCGGAAACCCCAGCGCTGTACGGCGCGGACCAGCTCTGACAGTAGGGGAACGAAGTCGCGGTTGATGTTATCATGTACTGGGTGCTGTTATGGAACGCGAGGTAAATCTTGTTAAAGCATCCGCTGTCCGGGTCTGTGTCTATAACATGATCCTGTCTGTCCTGTCCCGATGTGTTAAGTGTTGTGCAGGTGGACCAGCTCTGACCGTTGTTTGTGGAATACTGCATCTCAATGGCCCTTGCGCCGCCTGTCAGGTATGAATGATACGCGACATCCTGGCCACCGGTCTGCGTGTAATATGTAACAGGGTCGCAAGCCCCGTCGGCATCAGGCACATCGCCCGCGATCCATGTGTTTCCCCAGTCGGATGACCTGTAGGAATCATTGCCGTTCGTTGTATTGTAATCATTTGAGGTAGCAATAACATATCTCTGATCATACGGGTTAACGGCTATGTTCACTTCGTTGTCCGAAGAAGTGTCTTCGTATAGTTTTATTTCAGCCCCGTCCTCAACAATGGACCTGAGCATCAGGTCTTCATTTCTGTCAACAAGATAGCCGGAGCAACCCGGAACCATTCCGGTCGTTCTGTAGTATCTCCTGAGCCAATGCCTTATCTCTCTCGGATACTGCATTTCACCTTCGGTGGGAAGAAGTTCGCCTCTTTCAGCAAAAACCTCTCTCAGGAACAGCCTTTCCGCTATGCTCAAACCTCTTTGATCATCGAAGTCATTTTCCGGGAGCCCGTAAATCCTTGCGTCAATCCTTTCCTCCGTGTCATGATATCTGAGAAGCTCCGCCATTTCCCTGAGGTCTTCTCTCTCCATGCACTCCCAGTAAGCTTCCAGAGACGAAACCTCATAATCAGACGATCCGCTCACCGGCTCCGGAATGACTGGCCTCTTCCCTGAGGATGCGGCTGCCAGTTCCGCTGCTTTTTCGGCGTTGCCTGTTTTAAGATAAAGCTCTGAAAGCGCGATTTCAGCAAGATATTTATACCTGTTTGAATCAGGAACGGCTTCCAGTATTCTTATTGCCTCATCCGCACTGTTAATTGACGCGGATATTTCAGCTATTGTCAGCTCCGCGAAATCATGGTTTCCGTCAGCCGTTTCCGTTTTTACATAGTCATTTAGAAGACTAAGAAAGTCCGGAGAACCGAGGTTCCTTATTTTCATCAGAACAATCCTTCTGAGCTGAAGGTCTCTGCTTGCGAGAAGTTGCTGAAAATATGGCGCGGCATCATTCCCGAGTTCCGCCAGAACCCTTACGCATCCTTTCTTCACATTGTCGTTATCCGTGATTGCAAGATAATCAACAAGATGCTGAGCGTGTTCCGTCGTTACTACCTTTGAAAGCAGGTCAAGCAGGAAAAGCTGTCTGTATTCGGTTTCATTTTCGTTCAGGCCGGAGAGAAGGGCATTTCCGTCAAGTATTCCGGCGTAGGGCTCAATACCGGCCTTTCTTTCAAAGAAAGGGTTTATTACCCACAGAAGCGGGTCTATCCCTGTTTCAAGCGAGCGGGTCAGCCATTGAATTGCTTCGGGATCATTCCCTTTCCCTGAATCCACAGCGGCCCTCAGGATCATAATTTCACCGTCGTCCGGGAACAGGCGGACAGCAGTCCCGGCAGTTTCCGACGCCTTTTCGTAAAGTTCAAGCGCAAGCAAATACTGAAGCCAGGGTATATAAACTTCCCTCGCGGGGAATTTTTCAGCCGTGTCTCCATAGACTTCGAGAGCTTCCTGCATTCTGAGGTCGCTTCTTAATGCAAGAGCGAGCTGAAGACAGTCATTCTGCATATTGCTGATTGCTGAAGCCCTTCTCCAGTATTCAGCGGAAGCGGTAAAATCATCCCTGTCCCATGCGGCATTTGCCAGAACCCGCAAAGCATCAAGATTTGAAGGGTCGGTTGTCAGGGCCTCCTCGGAAAGCCAGACAGCTTCATCTGTCTTCCCCTCCGCGTAAGCCGTCCTGCATTTATCGCAATCCGCGGCGAAAAGGGGAGGGATAGTCCCGAGCGTTAATAAAAATATAACTCCAGCAACAGATAATTTTCTCATAGCACCGCTCCGTAAAATATGTATTTGTTTTGAAAGAATATTTACATCAGACATTCAGGTAATATAACTTGAATTTGTTGTTCTTGCAACAGGAAATTTGCTTTTGGAGTTTAAACAAACAATCCAGGCAAGAGAAGAGAGTAAGCATCTGCTCTTCCGTGTATCTTTTTTTCAGTTTTTGAGGGGGATGATTAGAATACTATCCTCATCAATTGTCCCGGAAAATGTCTTCCATCGGGATACCTTCCAGATCACCTGCTCTATAGGCTCTGAGCCTTTTCTCCGCTTCTTCCGCCCAGATCTCATCAATTTCCTTATCCGGTTCATCCAGACTTTTAAGCAGACCTTCGATGATCATGAACCGTTCCTCAGGTTTGAGTGCCAGTGAAAGTTCCAGAATTTCTTTACTGCCCATATGATTTACCTCACAAAGAAAAGCATTACTATAGTCACACTTAAAATGTACCTTGAGAAACACATTAAGTCAAGAAGAGATGCTAAATGTCTGAATCAGGATGGACAGAATTAAGGTATTGCAGGATTCTGGCTGTCATTGCTGTAGAATCATAGCAAAACCTCCTATTGGTTTGAGTCTTGCTATTATTGTCATATTCTATAACTTTTTTCAAGATTTTTGAGATGGGTTCTAATAACAATAAAAACATGATTTTCCCAGCACAACAGTTTCTATAAATTTTTAATCAAATCTGATTTTCTTTCTTGCATCTCCTGCACCGCGCCTTTCCAGACATCCCCGCCGTAAAGCTTTGCTCCGACCGCACCGGTCACTGCGCCTGTTATCGCGCCTCGGGCTATCGCCCCGCCAAAACCGGAACCGCCGACTCCTCCAACCGCTCCGCCAACCATTCCTCCAAGCATTCCCATGAAGGCTCCCTTGACCGGATCGCCTCCGTCAATTTTTGCCGTAACTGCGCCTACAACCGTCCCAAACATCACCGATGCCCCGGTCCCTGCGCCTGCACCTATCGCTCCTGTCACCGCGCCGATCAATATCCCCCGCGCTATGTTGCCTCCCTGCATTGCCGCCGAGATGCCGCCCATTATCGCGCCGATTATCATCCCGATTACAAAGGCCGCTATATGCCCGGTCGGGTCGTTGAACATTATCGGGTTGTTCCGCGCGTAGGCGTATCGGTATCTCTATGATCCCTCTTCCTGAACTGCTTTCAAGAACAGGATCTTTGTTTACGGGTATTCAGTTTTCAAAGAGCTGTCAATAAACGATTCTTAAAGAGAAAGACATTAATTGACACACTTCAGAGTTTTCTTATCAATCATAATGGACTTTATTCCATCAAAGAGAACCCACCAGTGTTCTCTTTCGTTTCCTATGGAAATTTTCATATTATTTGGTAGTTTCATATTGTTTTTTGAGTTATACCTCTCTGCAATTTTAATTAGCTTCAAAATCAACTGCTCATTCCTGCTAAGATTATTAATATCATCCCAGAAGTCCCTCTTTACTGATAATATTTCAAATTTGTCGTTTATTATTACTTCTGCATAAATAGAATAACTGTCATCGTCAGACACTTCAGGATCAAGAAATACGGGATATGTAAAGGAAGTTCCAGAAGATAAATGCAGACAAACTTCCCTCCCATATATATTTTTTTGCAGTTTTTCAAATTTCCTGTAATATTTGATAGAGTATATTTTATCTTCACTGTTGATACCTTCCGTAGATGTTGGAATGAGATCTATTTCCTTCTTCAAGCTGCTGTGGTCTTCAATTTTACCGTCAGATAATCTTATCAGCTTTTTTACAACGCTACTACATAATGAAATATACTCTTTCAATGCGCTTTCCATTACATCGCAAAAAATCTTAAAGTCTAATACACTTCCGCCCTTATCCACTTCTACTTCCAAATGTATTCTATCCATCATTTCTGTGTCCATATTAAGATCACCGATAAACACTGTTTCATCATTGACAGTTAGTGTAAAAGGAAAGAAACGGCAGAATTGAAAGTGTATTTTGTCAGCACCCAAGTCCATATTTTCTTCACTGCATTCAAAATAGGCATCAGGATCAAAGCCAAGCTGTTTGAGCGTTTCATTAGCTTTTAATTGAAGCGTATAATTATAATCTCTGTCCTCTGCTTTAGTCAAAAGATCATCCCCGTTAGAAAAGTATAGAAGAAAAAATGTGAACAATATGCAGTTCCATATACATTTCATTTTAAAATTCTCCTTCTATTTTATCTTTGACGCCAGTTTCCAGTAGTATATATCGAATAAACATCTTTCCGAGTAGTTACTATATCCCATATTTGTGTTCTTTGTGCAGTGGAAATGTCAACTCCACTTGGCCCTGAATTGCCATGACTATGAATCATGAGTTTTACATATTTCCCCTTTGCACTGACTTCGTTATCGTTGAGCCCGTACCCAGTTAAGCGATACTTTGCTTTGCCATTTACAATATCTTTTTCAAGCATCTTGCTAAAGTCTACTCTTTCTGGACTACCATAAGTCTCCACCCATTGATCATCATCAGTTAGTAAATAGCTTAACTCTTTCTGGGTTGAGTCTCTTTTCATTCGCATAGAGTTCATTTTTGATAAAGTAATTTTCTTTTGCACATCCGGACGATCAATTAAGTTACCAAGCTCATCTTCTTCGATCTTTAAGGCATCTGACATAGTATCCGAAGTAACTTCGTACTCATCAGGATTTATATTTTCATTTTGACCTTCAGCAAGAATTACTGCTCCCTTCGAAAACCCGACCGTCAGCCCATAACTCACCCCCGCGCTGGCGGCCCCGGTTATGGCTCCCATTGTTGCGCCTCTCCAGATGTTACCGCCGTAAAGCTTCGCTCCGACCGCACCGGTCACTGCACCTGTTATCGCGCCTCGGGCCTGAAAATAATCAGTTTCAAAGAGCAATTTAATTGTCATTGCCGTTAATCATTTGCACCCTTCGAGATTTGCTGCAATTACCGACATTGTTTCCTTGCTAATATAAATGCCACAATCTGCTCCAAAGCTTGGAGTCTTGCTTATTAAACATACATTTACTGTTCCTTCGTTAAAAAAAGATATACTTTCTGTAATATAAATATTGTACCTGTCTAAAGGCATTTTGATTTCATCAAAGTAATCCATTGCTATTTTTAAATATCTTTTCCCTAGCTTTGTTTTCTTTAACTTATCACTCTTTACACTTGGGAACTCAAACCCCCTGTATCCATTTATATCTTCTTTCAATTTTAGATCAGTTTTGGATATGTTGACTTGAAGATATTCTTCCACGATTATTTCACCGTTGAGACCGTTAATTATGCCCGTTTGTGGCAGAAAATACAATTGATATTCTGTTTCCAGTTCAATAAAATACCCTTTATACTCAATGCTATGCTCTAAAAAGCCTTTTTCCATATAGTAGTTGAATGCGTGATTATAAATTTTAAGCTGTTCAGCATTAAGCTCATGTGTTGTTTTGATTTTATGCATTTTTGTATTACATGCAAAATCAAAATATGCGCTGAAGTTGGCTATTAATATTATGGAAAGGACATTAAAAACAGTTATTCTAGACATTCTATATTTCCTAGCCTTATCTGCTACAATACCAATACTGCAAAGTATAACAAGTAAGCGTATAATCGTAGTTCTTAATGGAATTAAAGGTAAACATTGAATAATTTTGAGCATCAAGTATATAGAATCGCTCAACGGAAGAATAGACTGAATGTGCACTTATATTCCCAGCACTATAAAGATCCGTTTTACTGGGATTCCAACCCTTTGTATGCGTGTGATTAAGTGCAATTGCAACTTCATGTTCTTTTAATTCATAAGATGGAAAATCAACATGATTTTCATATCCTGATGTTTGAATGCTCTCAACTGGGATGTAGTACTCACCTGTCTCTGTATTCTGCACTGTGACACTTGACCATTCGATCCCCCATGCTTCGTGTAATTCCTGCATGATATTGAATCCTTCTTGTACACCAGGGTGGGAAGTAATATCGTCTTCCTTATTTGTAACAATTATACTTTTTTTGCTTTGCGGAGTCTTTCCACTATCACTGCCAAATTGATCATCAGCTTGGACCGGTTTTGCTCCCTTCGAAAACCCTACCGTCAGCCCATAACTCACTCCCGCGCTGGCGGCCCCCGTTACCGCCCCCTGCACCGCGCCTTTCCAGACATTCCCGCCGTAAAGCTTCGCTCCGACCGCTCCGGTCACTGCGCCTGTTATCGCGCCTCGGGCTATTGCACCGCCAAAACCGGAACCGCCGACTCCTCCAACCGCTCCTCCGACCATTCCTCCAAGCATTCCCATGAAGGCCCCCTTGACCGGGTCGCCTCCGTCTATCTTTGCTGTCACTGCGCCTACAACAGCGCCGAATGCTGCACCGGCCCCGGTGCCCCAGGCTGATCCGGCTCCTCCTGTTATCGCTCCTGTTATGGCGCCGATCAATATCCCCCGCGCTATGTTGCCTCCCTGCATTGCCGCCGAGATGCCGCCCATTATCGCGCCGATTATCATCCCGATTACAAAGGCCGCTATATGCCCGGTCGGGTCGTTGAACATTATCGGGTTGTTCCGCGCGTAAGCGTATCGGTTCAGGTCCTGGATGTTGCCCGGGTCGGGAACAATCGAATCCGCCTGGATGAAACGGCCGAGGGCAGGGCTGTAGTACCTTTTCCTGAAACTGGAAGCGGGTTATTTAATTTTCAAAGAGCGGATATCGTTATTATTATCTGTCAGTTATCGGACATTGTCAATTATTTGTAAACCGAATTTAAAGAACCAATCCGGAAGAGTCTGAAAGGTTCTATCAAAAAGCCTTTCAAAATTTTCCATACCCTGACAGCAATTTTAAAAAACCGTTCCCCGGCAGTTATCTTCCATCTCGATACATTTTCCCTGCGGGAAAACGCTCGATGCCCGGGGAAACCACCCCGTCCGGCTTCGCCGTCCACCCCTCCAGCGGAGGGGAATAGGAGGGGAATATAATCGCAAAATCGCCCCAAACCCACGCCAAAATGATCTTCTGCCACAAAAAT
>CAZDZC010000068.1:0-10068 GCA_964509835.1 uncultured Acidobacteriota bacterium | reverse complement strand
CTCTTCAGTCGCTTCATCTTTTTTGAAAACTGTGCTTTTTTCCCCGAACAGTCTTTCGATGGCATCCACTTCACTCTCTGTCGCAGGAAGCGGGGTGAGCGGATTATTTTTAATGACGGAACGGACAACATAATCCCCTGCTTCTGCCGCGGAGTAGTCCGGATCTCCAAATGCCGCGATTTTTCCGTCCTCTGCAATGTCCTGTTTTTTAAGTTCATTCAGCACGGTCGCGGATATGACATACATGACTGGTATTTTATCCGTAAGATATTTCCCTTTCCCGTTCATCAGGGCAGCAAATGGAAGGTAGTGCAGAGGCCCGTCTGGGCAGACTAGCACTCGCCTGCATCTCTTAAGTTCCTTACTGAACGGCTTGAGCAGGATGTCATAGTAGTATTTTGAGAGTGCGCTTATATGCTTCCGGGATGAGTAAGGGTCTGTAAGAAGGGCCCTGAGCTGCCTTATCTCCCTATCCATCTTTTCTCTGTCTAATGATGCCGTGTGTGTCGTGAGCCTCCCGTCCAGCAGCGCAAATACCGATGTGTCTGTCATGCCTGTGCAGTATGACAGCAAAAGCGTTCCCCCATCAAGTAAAGCTGCCGCCTCCTGAGCACTAGTTGGTTCAGGATACTGAAGCTCTGCAAGCCTGGGTGAAGCCTTTTTTATCTGCTCGGATATTTCTTCCAGGCTCTCTCTTATGGTTGCAATTCTGTCCATCAACTCAAGCACTCTGGCTTCTTCTGAAAGCGTTAATTCCATTTGCTCCTCCAGAAGTTTCTCATATTCCTTTTGGAGCTGGCTTCTTCTGGAAAGCAGTTCCTGCGGAGCGTCGTCGGAGAAGTCAATGTCCCGTTCAGCCAGCATATTGAGCAGGGATCTTGCCCTGAATCTTTCCAGCACATGGAACGCGCTCTCCGCCTTACCCGTTTTTAGCTCAGCGTCTATAAGATCACGGTATATGTCGGCAAATTCAGCTGAAATCCTCTGTTCCTCTTCTTTTGAAGCTCCGATAAGTTTTTTATGGTCTTCAAACCTTTCCATGGATATCCGGAAATATTCTGAAGCTCTGCCGTATTGCTGAAGAAATTTATAAACCTTCCCATTATCGTGATAAACCAGAGCTGCATTTAGTGATGTCGGCGTCAGGGAATCGAGCAGGGCAATCGCTTCACCGTTGTATTTCAACGCACCCTCAGGGTCACCCTCCATTAATCTGATATCACCCAATATGCTTTTGGATGCTGCAATATAAACAGAACCCGGAAAAACGCTCTCAATCGAGTTAAGGCTCTGCAATGCGTATTCAGTTGCCTTATCCAGATCTCCAATGGCAAAATAGATATCGGCAATGTTATAAAGACTGCTGCCTCTTTCCGGGCTGTCAGGGTTTAGCTTTGTCTTCAGGTCCAGTGATTTCATCTGGTATTCAAGCGCGGTTTCATAGTCCCGCATCTGAAAATACATTGACCCGAAATTCGCGTATGTTTTAGCAAGTTCCATTGAATCCGGTGCCGCTTTGGCAAGAATTTCCAAGCTTTTTAGAAAATACTTTTCCGCTCCGTCAAAATCATATCTCATTTTCAGAATAGTAGCGAGATTGTTGTAATTTGAAGCCAGATCCACGGGAGAGGTATTTGATGATTCGTAGATTTCAAGCGCCTTTCGGGTATAGTTTTCAGCCTCTTCAAGATATCCCCTGTAACGCATTACCAGTCCAAGATTGTCAATAGTATGAGCCAGCGTTACCGTCCCCGGAGAAGAAGCTGATTTAATCTCGTAGGCTTTTTTAAGATATATTTCCGACTTGTTCAAATCCCCTGCGTAAAGATAACCCAGGCCCATATTATTTGATGCTTTTGCCAGAACCAGTTTTGATGCACCGATTCCCTCGAGTATCCGGTATGCGTCCTCAAGATGTGCCAATCCGTTGTCAAGATTACCGGTCATCATTTCAACCCTTGACAACTGATTGAGCGCGTTCCCTCTGAGATATCCAGTTGAATTAAGGGCCTCGGCTTGCTGAAGCATGGCGTTCGCGTTCACGCGAACTCCCTCTAGGTCCCTTCTGTTTACGGCGAAATCCATCATACTCTCGTTAAGACAATATTTAATATGTCTGTCTTCATCTGAATCTGAAAGGATTTCATAACATTCTTTAAACGCATATTCCGCTTTTTTCCCGCCAAAATTCAGATAGGCGCACTGTGCCCTGGTATAGTAGATCAGCGATCCGCTGGTTCCGGTCTTCTTGCCGATTTCGAGCGCCGAATTCAGGTGGTACTGAGCTTTTTCTGTTCTGCCCATCCCTTTTTCGAGAGTTCCAAGATAAATGTGCATCCAGCAAAGATCAGGGCTGTTATCATCCAAGCGCTTTAAAATTTCACCAGCTGCCCTGATGGCTTCCTCGTGGTCATTGTTCCGGGAAAAAGAAACTGCGGAAAGAAGCAAATCATCGCCTGCTGTATCCGACAGAGGAGTAACTTTAAAAGAATTGATCATAAAAGGAAGGGTAAAATAAAGGATTTCCTCGTTCCGGTTTATTTTCAGCTCGCACCTTTTCTCCGCGAATTCGGATAAAGAATATTGAAGAAATTTGAACGGGCTCTCAATATCAATAGCAGAAGCGTCAATGATATCAGGATTTTTCAATGAAACCACAATATCGCCCTGTTTCAATCCGATTTCTTCAGCAACACTTTCAGCATCAATTTGAATTATTTTTACGGCTGCTTCTGAAAAAACACATGGCCACATGACAAAAAACGCAACAACTGCCAGTAATCTTTGAACCATATATTCACCTTTATTCAGTTTATTCCTTTATACAATCCTATTCCTTCGTCCCAGGGCAGAACGGTTTCACCTTGATGGTCCGGCGGCTGTCCAGCAGAACCTGCCCAGCAGGCATCTTTCTGCCTTTGCGGACTCTTTTGCGCTTTGTGTATGCCACCTCTACTTTTCCGTCGTTCCTCGCCCTGCTGTAAAAAGCGGCAATTGACGCTGCCTCCTCGAGGTCTTTGGGGGGCAGTTTCTCCAGTTTTGACGGATTTCTTACCACAACATGGGAGCCGGAGTATCTGTCCGCGTGGAGCCAGAAGTCATCGGGCGCGGCAATATCAAAGGTAAGGACATCGTTTTTCTGCGCGCTTTTGCCCACAAGGACGGTATACCCTCCTGATGTTGTGAACTTTCTGTAAACAGGGCTGTCGGACGCTGTTTTATTTTCTTCAGCGGGTTTTACCTGCAATTCTTCGCTTGTGCCGGCGTTGTCGCCTGCTTCAAGTTCGGCGATCTGTTTCTCAATACCGGCAATCCTGGCTGCTATTATCTCTTTTCCCCTGGTCAGTTTTTTATATTTTTTGAAATACGAGTCGGCGTTTTCGTAGAGGTTCTTTCTGCCGTCAACCTTCACTTCGATTTCCTTCAAATCGCCGTCATACACATCTGGAACGCGGACAGAGCTGTCACCCGGCCTTATGACTGCTCCTGAAGCAAGCAGAATATCCCCCAGTTTTTTATATTCTTCCGCGTTGAGGGTTAAGTCATAGTCGGTTTTGGCGCGATCAAGAGCTTTCTTCAGTCTTTTTATCTCCTGCTGTCTGCTTTTTGACCCTGTTCCCGACAATGACTGTTTCTTCGTGTAATAATCCTGAGCTGCCTCGCTCATCGTTCTGTGCCGCGTTTTTTCCAGCCCTTCAAGATGGGACATCTCTATACAGCTCAGGACACATTTCCCGGTTTCTGCGTCGGAATATACGGACGGGGAATAGATGTTTGTTTTGAGGGTGTTCATGACGGAAGTAAATGCGTTGTAAAGATCTCCGCCGTGTGTCTTTTCCGCGGCGAAGATTATCTCCTTCGCGAACAGAGGGGAAATTCCGTTGAAATGCTTTACCCATACCGATGGGTCTGTTTTGTCTTCCGGCAATTCCTTTAAAACCGCAGGATCGGCTGAAAAGGGATCCTGTCCCTGCCGTGGTTCCGGTGGAATATACGGGGCTTCGAGCTCCAGTTTCCTGACCGGTGATTTATGATAAAGGGCTTTGACCGCCCCGTCTTCCGAAAGGATCATCATGTTGGGGGTTCTGTTGATTAACTCGAGGATCAGTGAGCTTTTATATGTCTTTATAGTCAGGATCCGGTCGTCAGGTTTTTTGAAGACATCTGTGATCCTGCCTCCGCTTATGTATTTTCTGATAAGCATCGCGAAGTTGGAAGGTTTGTCGGGTATTTCGGGTTTTTCGCCGGTAAGAAAAACCAGGGGGGAATCCGGTGAAAGGTCTATCGTCAGACCCGTTCCCTTTCCAAGCTCCAGATAAAAAGCCTCGGCGCCAACCTGGAAAGCTCTTTCTATCCTTCTTCCGGGAATGGCCCTCTGGAGTTCAAAAGAAACTGCTCTAAGGTTGAAATTGTCCATTGTGGACGGCAATACGCCGGATTTCCGGTTGAACCGTTGATTGAAGCAGGGATGCGAGTTCTTCATCGAAATCAAGTCCGGATATCAAAGCCCCGATACGCTCGCGGTTCACTATCTTTAACGGAGATTCTTCGCCATTGTCAAACCCTGACTTCAGGAGCTCTGCCATCTGGAAATACATCGTCTTTTCATCATCATTTATCGGATCTGCCCCCGGTGATTTAAATTTTCGCGGGTCAATATTCAATCCGTTGTGCTTGAGTCTGTAATCCACATGAGGGCCGGTGGAATATCCGGTCATCCCGATATAGCCGATTGTCTGCCCCTGACTCACCTGTGCTCCCTTTTTAATGCCTGATGCGTATCTGGACATATGCGAGTAAGAGGTTATGTAAGAACCGCCGTGCTTCAGCCGGACATATTTCCCGGAAGCTTTATTATAAGACGCGGATTCAACGATACCGTCAGCCGTCGCGAGAATAGGCGTTCCGTGAGGCGCAGCATAATCAACCCCGAGATGAGGCCTGCTTCTTTTTAGAACCGGATGGAACCTGTTGTGTGAAAAACCGGAAGAAATTCTGCCGAAAGGAACAGGCATTTTGAGAAACTGTTTTTTCAGGGATCTGCCTTTTTCATCAAAGTAGTTCCATCTGTCGTCTTTTTTGAAAATAAAGGCGCTGCGCTTTTCACCGGAAAGAACCAATTCCGCGGCAAGCACCCTGCCTGTTCCGGCATAGCCTTCTTCTGAATATTTTTCTTCATAGAGAACAGTGAAACGGTCGCCCTTCCTCAGATCGTAATAGAAATCAACGCTCCATGAAAATATATCCGCGATCTGACATCCTACCGGTTCCAGATCCCCGAGGGCCGAAAGAGCGCCGAAGAGAGATGTTTCTATTGTGCCGGTGACTGAGGATACCCTGATATCATATTCAACCTTTTCTATCGCGGCTGTAACAGCGCCTTCGTCCGATTTATCGGCTGTGAGTATATTATCGATGTCTATTCTGTAACGAAAATTCTCCAGGCCGCCTTTCTCATTAAAGGCAAGCTCATATTCGTTCCCCGACTTTATCCGTCTGACCTCGTAAACCCTGTTAACACTGGAACAAAATGAATTCGCGTCCTCACGGTCTGCCCCGTTTTTCATCAGAACATTAAAAAGGACATCCCCGCTGCAGATCGTTCCTTTGACAATATTTATCTTTGAGCTGCTGTTTCTGGAAGTAAAAACCGGATCCACCGCGAAGGAATAATCCATAACATTTGCGTCAAACACATAAGGGACAAGAGCTGTCAGAAGAAATGCAAGAACAGAGTACAGGAGTATTCGCTGGTACATTAATGCTCCATAATTAAAGTTTTACATTAACCATCCAAAGTTAATTATAACTCATTACAATATAAAGTCAATATTTTATTGGAAGAAGAAAAGAGAATCAGGTGTTTTTCATGATGAAGTCCATGTATTTTCTTTTAATAATCTCGTATTTGGACTTGTCCTGGTCTCTCTCGTCCTTGTGAAGTGACCATTTGTCAACCCCCGCGGCCTTCAGCGCCTGATTGAAACTCCCGAACTCATCCTTGATGGATTTAAAACTTATGTCCGGGTACGCGTGCGAAAAATCCTTTCCTGACGGGATCCTGCCCTGCTGGGCCGCAAGGTAAAGAATGGCGTGTATTATCTTATTCTTAGCTTTGCTTTCATCATCCTGCATATTATATATTGCACCCTTTATTATTTAAAAAAATCCGCGAACGATGCGGAAGTTAAGCTTTTTGTTATTTAGAGAAAAGCGCTTTGAAAAATCCCCGACATTCAGAAATCTTTGCCTGAAGGAGGGTATCAAGTTCACCGAGATCGAAATAAATTCCGCCGCAAAAAGTGCATTCATCCACCATTATTCCCGAATTTTCCATTTCATTCATATCATGACCGCATTTCGGGCATTTCATCCAGTGGAGATCCTTAAGTTTCTTAAGTTCCTGCTCTTTTTCCCTTGCTCTCCGTTCATCTTCCTCTTTCTTTCTCTTTTCACGGGCAATTCTTATAATTTCTTTCTCATTGGCATCAAACCAGTTATCTTCTCTCTTTTTTGCAATCTTATCAGTCATACCTTCTCTCTCTCCTGATTTAAGATTTGATATTATAACAAAAGCATGCATTTAATCAAGCATTGAAATATTGACACCCGGAAATTCCTGCGTTACTATGACCTTTTATTTTTCCAGCCTGGAGATGACTGAGGGCTGGTGTCCTCCGCGGGCTTCAAACCCGTTTGAGTCGCGGCGAGAACCGGGACTGGTGGGTTCGATTCCCACACATCTCCGCCATCTTTTTTTACCCTCTGAAATTGATATTTATTGATTTATTTATCTCGAAGCAGCGCTGACAGTTGACAGGGCTGGTTCAGAGGCTTCGTCCTTCTTCCGCGATTCAGCAGCTTCATATTCCCATGCTCCGGCTGTTTCCATAATCTGCTTAACCATCTGCGCATGCAACGCGTGACCGGCCTTTCGGGCTACAATATGCCCCCTGAATGCCGCTCCCATAAGAGCAAAATCGCCCATCGCGTCAAGAATCTTGTGTCTGACGAATTCATCCTTGAAACGGAGTGATTTATTGAGAACACTCTTTTCACCTATCACGATCGCGTTATCAAGGGAACCGCCTTTTGCGAGCCCCTGCTTTCTGAGCATTTCCACATCCTTAAGGAAACCGAATGTCCTTGCCCCTGATATTTCGTTAATGAAAACAGAGGAGGAAATAACCAATGAGCGTTCCTGTCTGCTCAGAATCGGATGGTTGAAGTCAATCATGTAAGATATTTTATAATCATCTGAAGGATAAACGGAAACAGAACCGCCGTTCATGGCCACATGAAGTTCACTTTTAAGTACCACCGTTTTTCTTGATTTTCTCTGTGTCCTGAAACCGGCTTCGCGGAAAAGGTATATGTAAGGAGCAGCGCTTCCGTCAAATATGGGAATCTCCGGTGCGTCAACTTCTATTTCAAGATTATCTATCCCGAGTCCGGCGGCAGCGGCAAGAAGGTGCTCTACCGTGGATATTGTTGCTTCTCCCTGCTTCAGCGAGGTCGCGTAATTAAGATGGGAAACATTTTTGTAAGTGCAACCGATAACAGCATCTTCAAGATCTTTTCTTATAAATGTAACTCCATTGTCAGCATGAGCGGGCTTTATACAAAGATTAACCTTGCGGCCGCTGTGAAGACCTATCCCGGAGCATTTGATTTCTTTTTTTATGGTTCTTTGATTCTGCAAAAATACCTCCAAATATTCATCTCGAACACTATATATGCAGATACTGTGCCATAATTCCGGAGAACTCTATTTCTTTTATAATCACATAGTTACAAACTAGTATGTAAACTAACCATAATATTGGGAACGAATCTGTATCTCAAAAACAACACATCTGTTGCAAAAATACAACACTTCGCGTCACATCCGGGCCACCCCGAGAAAAATTGTGTGCAGGGACCCTGAAAAGAAAAGGGACACCGGCAAAGGTGTCCCCTGAAAGCAATTTAATATTTTCTTATTTGCCTTCGATCCCGAGAAGCTCTACTTCAAAGATGAGGGCTGCGCCAGGCCCTATCCTGGGCGGCGCTCCGCGGTCTCCGTAACCGAGTTCGGAAGGGATGTAAAACTTGAATTTGCTTCCCACGCTCATAAGCTGGACTCCTTCCGTCCATCCGCGGATGACCATGTTCAGAGGGAATGTGGCAGGTTCTCCTCTTTCGATTGAACTGTCGAAGGTTGTGCCGTCAATAAGTGTGCCTTTATAATGAACTGTCACGGTGTCTTCAGCTGCAGGTTTCGAGCCTTCGCCCTCTTTAATAACCTCATACTGAAGTCCGCTCTCTGTTGTGATAACACCTTCCCTTTTTGCGTTTTCCGCTAAAAACATTTCGCCTTCCTTTCTGTTTTTTTCCGATTGTCCCTGCATTTCAGTCATTCTGGCCTGCTGCATCTTACCTGAAAACTGCTGTCTCAGCGTCGCAAGTTCCTCTTCGGTAAGAGCAAATTCCGTGTCGCTTAAAGCATCTTTGAGTCCCTGAATAAGAGCGTCGGTATCAAAATCGGCTTTGGCAACTTTTATCGAAGCGCCGATGTCAGTTCCGATCGCATAACCGGTTTTGTCCAGATCCGTTACCAGTTCCTTTCTGGCTTCCTTCTTCTCTCCTGCGGAACATGTAATCATGGAACACGCAAATATCATCGCCAGCACAACAACAGAAAAACGCTTCATTATGAACTCCTGTAAAAATACATACCGGAATTGGTTAAAACGGAGACTGCCGGTAAATCAGTCCTGACTTAACGAAACAAAAAGCAGTTTATACATCATTTCTATTCTTCATGCAAATTGTTTTATACATTGAACCTGATGCACAGAATATCGCCATCCTCAACAATATAATCCTTCCCTTTAACATGGAAGCGGCCTGATTCTTTGAGTTTTTCTTCGCTGCCAGACTCGTGCAGGTCATTGTATTTCATGACTTCCGCCCGGATAAAACCCTTCTGAAGATCGCTGTGGATAACCCCTGCGGCTTCGGGCGCTGAAGATCCTCTCCTGAGCGGCCACTGCCGGACTTCGTCCGCACCCACAGTAAAAAATGAAATAAGGTCAAGCATTTTAATGCATACCCTTGTCAGCAGGTTTACCGCCGGTTCCCTTATACCCAGAGCATCCATAAATTCTGCCCGCTCACCCGGATTTTCAAGCTCGGCAATTTCACCCTCTGCCCGAGCGCACACCACAATCAATTCAGTCCCTTCGTCCAGCGAACTTCTCAGCCCTTCATACTTATCAGTATCCGCGATATCATCTTCTCCCGTGTTCAGAGCAATGATCATCTTCTTAAGGGTGATCAGCGGATATCCTGAAACCGCCTTGATTTCATCCCGTTCAAGAACAATTGTCCTCAGAGGCAATTCCTTTTCCAGGTGATCCCTGAATCTGCACATTAACTCTCTTTCAGCCAGCGCGTTTTTATCCTTTATCTTTGCAAGACCTTTATCAAGCCTTTCTATCCTCTTCTCCACAAACACCTGATCGTGCAGAAGCAGCTCGCTGTTTATGGAATATATATCCCGAAGCGGATCCACAGACCCTTCCGAGTGATAGACTGAATCATCTGCAAATGCCCTTACAACATGGCAGACCGCATCCACATCTGCAATATTCCTGAAAATTTCCCCCTTCTGTATAACATCCCTGTCAAGCTTGGGCAGAAGTTCAATCGTAACCCTCGCCCTGACTTCTTTTTTCGGTTTGTAAAGTTCTACAAGAAAATCAAACCTCGGGTCTTTTACTTCTGCTGCACTGATAAGGGATTTGTCGGAAACATAATCTTTTTCAGCAATCCTGTAGCCGGTTATAAGCTGAAACAGGGTTTTCTTCCCCGTCTGTGGCAGGCCGATTATTCCGATCTTCATTTCAAAGTTCTCCTGTTCCTGGAATAGAGCAAAAACGGGAATTATATAGTTCCTGTTCAAAAATGCAAGGAAACAAAATCAAAACGGCCCTTCAGCATCGCAGACGGAGTTATAGGCGGTGACGAGATAATACCAGTCTCCCGGATCTCCCGAGGTGTCCGTCCACTGGATGTTGGGGGTTC
>CAZDZC010000067.1:0-10501 GCA_964509835.1 uncultured Acidobacteriota bacterium | reverse complement strand
TGCGAAGCGGATTGACCCGGGAACCGGAATTCTGCATTTTGCATGCCACGGGATACTGGATGAGAAGTTTCCGCTTGATTCCGGACTGGCGCTTGCAATACCAGAAAAGGCCGTTAAGGGGAGCGAAAACGGCTTGCTGCAGGCCTGGGAGATATTCGAAGGGATGAGGATAAACGCTGAGCTTGTGGCACTATCGGCATGCGAAACAGCGCTGGGAACAGAGATGGGAGGAGAAGGGCTGATTGGACTCACTCGTGCCTTCCAGTATGCCGGAGCGAAATCGGTACTGTCAACATTGTGGAGCGTTCCTGATGAAAGCACTGCCATTCTTATGGAAAACTTCTACTCGATGCTGAAAGAAGGCAGAAGCGCGTCTGATGCGTTAACACAAGCGCAGAGGAAGATGATCCGCTCCGAAAAATACACCCATCCGTTTTACTGGGCAGGGTTTGTGCTTAACGGCGAAAGCAGATGATGCTTGCCCATGGTGTCATTTTTGAAACGCGCTCCCTCCTCCCTGCTTCCTGACATCGGTCATGGCGGCAGAGGGAAGCAACACAGGTGAGACCCAAATGTTTTCCTTTTTAAATCGCGATGTGTTAGGTTATAATACCGCATTGAATTGAAAGGCGAGCTTATGCCGAGGATTTTGCCCCTTTGCTTATTTATCTTAACAGCGGTTGTGACTGTATTTTGTTCTGACCGTTCAACCTCGCATTTGTCAGAGGATGAGATCAACAGTCTTATCGTCGAGGCATTGGACGCATTAACCAGAAGCGACATTACGGTTGCCGAAGAAAAATATCTTCAGGCTGCAGAGGCGGCCGAAAAGCTGCAGAACGGAAAGCTTCTTTATGCAGATATAATCGCAAAAATGGGAAGCCTTGAATATGAGAAGGGGGACACCGAACGGGCGATGGAGCTGCTTCACAGGGCGGAGGATATTGTTAAAAGAGAGGCTCCGGAAAGCATGAATGCTGCGTCCATATACGGCACATTGGGTTATATTCACGGAGTGTCGGGTGATTTTGAAAAGGAGGAGGAGTTTCTGCAGAAAGCCCTCAGAATTCAGGAAAAACTTGAACCTGGAAGTCCTGCTGTTTCTACAACATACGCCAATTTAGGCTTTGCGGCATTTTCAAAAGGCAATCTGGATTCTGCCGAGAGGTATTTGCTGAAAGCCCTTGAACTGGACGAAATAAATTCCCCTGAAAGCCTTGTGCTGGCATCAACCCTGAATAATCTGGGATCCGTCTCTGCCCAAAGGGGAGAACTGGATAAAGCGGAAGACTATTATCAGAGAGCATATCTTATTAGAAATTCGATTACTCCGGAGACACTTGAAACGGCAATAAGCCTCAATAATCTCGGGTTCATACTTGCGGAAAAGGGAGACTTGTCCATTGCCGAGGAGCGTTATCAGGAAGCGCTCGCAATTCTGGTTTTGTCCGGCGATTATGCCGCAAACGAAGCGCTCCTTTACAACAATCTCGCATGTATAGCCGCAGACAGGGGTTTTATGGACAAAGCCGAGGAGAGTTATCTCCATGCTCTTGAGATACAGGAGAAAATAGCGCCTTCAAGCCTGGATTCCGCGACATATCTTACCAACCTGAGCACTGTCGCTTTCGCCAGAATGGATTTTGAAAGCGCTGAGGATTATTGTCTGAAGGCTCTTAACATACATGAAAAACTGGTTCCGGGAAGCGTAACGGCAGCGGTAAGCTACAATAATATAGCGATGCTGCTTTATAAGAAAGGCGATCTGGAGGGAGCGCTGAAATACAATCAGAAAGCGCTGGAGATAAGAGAAACCTTGGCGCCGGACAGTCTTCATCTTGCAATTAGTTACGGTAATCTTGGCAGAGTTTACTTAAAACAGGGAGAGCTTGAGAAAGCAATGGAGCTGTTCGCGAAATCCCTTGATATATACAAGCTCATTGCTCCGCGAAGTTTGAACGAAGCCATCGGCTATTCCCTCATGGGCGAAGCCACCGCGCTGGCGAAAAACAATACCAAGGCCGAAGAAATGTTCCTGAAGGCTCTCGAAATAAGAAACAGATTTTCCCAGGGAACCACTGAACTTGCCGAAACCCATTATGCGCTTGGAACGCTTTACAGAAATAAGGGGAAAAACGACATCTCTCTCCGGTATCTGGCAGGAGCAGTTGACCAGTTGGAACAACAAAAGGAAAAACTGGGAGGGTCCTCAAGCGCAGGTGAAAAATTTTCCGCTTCGTTTGCAGATTACTATCGCGATCTTATTGAAGTTCAGGTGGAACTCGGAATGGAAAGCGATGCCTTCCGCACACTTGAAAGGTTCCGTGCAAGGAGTCTTCTTGAGATGTTGGCCGAAAAGGATCTGGATTTCGCAAAAGATGCTCCTGCTGAACTTCTTAAAAGACAGAAAGAACTGGTGAAACAGGAATCTGATATCAGGGATGCGATTTCCGAATTAATCGCGGATAACACATCCGACATGGAAGCCTTGCAAGCTGAACTGAGGGATCTGAAGCGCAAACAGACTGAAAACCAGGAACGGATAAAAAAATCTTCCCCGAAACTGGCGTCTCTTAAATATCCTGCGTCTTTGTCAGCGGATGAAACACTATCCATCCTGAATAAAGACACGCTTTTTCTTTCTTATTGCGCGGGAAAGTCGGAAACCTTATTGTTTGTGCTGTTCAACGGAAAAATGGATCTATTCAGAATTCCAATCGAGAGGGAAGATCTTCAGATAAGGATCTCGCGTTTCAGGAAAATGATTACATCGCAATCTGTTGACTTATCACGGATTAAAAAGGAATCCGTTGAGTTTTACAGACTTCTTTTGAAATCCGCAGGACATTATTTGAAGAAAGCTGAAAAAGTAATTATTTGCCCGGACGGTCCCCTGCACTGTCTGCCGTTTTCAGCATTGATGACCGGGAAGAGGGGGCATATCGCAGGGGAAAAGTCTATTGTTTATGTGATATCAGCGACCGTGCTGAACGAGCTTAATAAACAGCGTGCCTTAGAAGACACGGGGATCGCGGCGTTCGGTGATCCTGACTATTCCGCGGCACAAGCAGGGGATTATGTTGTCCGTTCCGTCCTTGAAAATAATCCACTCACACCGCTTCCTGCGACAGGGCGTGAAGTGGATGCCATCGGAAGACTGTTCGGGGAAAAAAGCACAGTTTTCAAAAAAGATGAAGCGACTGAAGAGAATGCGAAACGGGTTGATCCGGGAACCGGAATTCTGCACTTTGCATGCCACGGGATACTGGACGAGAGATTCCCGCTTGATTCCGGACTGGCGCTTGCAATACCAGAAAAGACCGAGAAGGGGAGCGAAAACGGCTTGCTGCAGGCATGGGAGATATTTGAAGACATGAGGATAAACGCTGAGCTTGTGACACTGTCGGCATGCGAAACAGCGCTGGGAGCTGAGATGGGAGGAGAGGGACTTATCGGTCTTACGAGAGCGTTCCAATATGCGGGAGCCAAATCTGTATTGTCAACCCTGTGGAGCGTGCCGGATGAAAGCACTGCCATTCTAATGGAGTATTTCTATTCGAAGATAAAGAAAGGTGTCAGCGCTCCCGATGCGCTTGCAGCAGCCCAGAAGAAAATGATCCGCTCCGAAAAATACACCCATCCGTTTTACTGGGCAGGGTTTGTGCTTAACGGCGAAAGCAGATGATGCTGCTCTGGGGTACCAATTTATGCGGGTTTCAAGTTCGTAATTGCGAAATCAGACCTGGTTCCGCCAATATGAATGTCCCGTCAAAAATGAACCATACTTCAGAAATGTCAAGACTAAAATGAAGTTCGCTTCATTTTAGTCGGGGTGATGCAGGTAATGTCTGAACCATGATTAGCATGATTTCAGGATTAACATGATTATAAAATTCCCCTCAAATTCCCCTCCCACGGAGGGGTGGACGGCGAAGCCGGACGGGGTGGTTTGGTGTGGCCGAAGAACGGGGGTGGTTTTGACAGTAGGGGCGGAATCCATTTCCGCCCGATTGGAAACATAGTGGACAGATATGGAATCTTCCCGTACAACAATTCGGATAATCCACGATTTACAGGAGTGATTTCAGCATGGTTTCTGAGGAAAAATGAACCATCGGGGAAAATAGCACTGATTTTGTCATTTATCCCGTTCGGAGGGTATGTTCTCCAGGAACTTTTCTGCTGAATGTATTACTGGAGGATGCTCGGTCCGGGCATTATTTTACTGACCCTGCCGGTTACAGCGATTATTTCGGTTAATGCTTTCAGAAAAAGCAGCGACAGGAAATGCGCGGTAGCAGCGTTCACATTTGCGATGATTCAGTTGTTGGGTCTGCTTTTTGTTTTTGTCTCTGACTGGATGGAGAGGGCAACAATTCGCTAAATAATTATATTTCAGCGAATGCTGAAATAGCCCGAAATAGTGAAATTTAGTCTTGACTTGAAGGGATTTCACTATTATATTATGTTTCAGCGAATGCTGAAGAAGGATTATTAAGTGAAAGATATTAGTGTTATGGATGATGCCGAGATTGCTCTGAAAAAGTGCTTTGAGGATGTGTCCTTTATCAGGATACTCAGTCTTAAAAGAAATCCGGAAACTGTTACCGGGAGCTGTAATGATATGGCTGATATTCAGGTGGATATTAAAAGTCAAGCCTCCGGGAAAGTCAGTTCTGTTATTGCTGAAGTTAAGAATAACGGACAACCGAGAATAGCAAGAAATGCCGTTAATCAACTGCTTTTGTGTCTGCATGGCAAGAAGAATTCTTACGGGATGTTCATTGCGCCCTACATTTCAAATAAAGCTGCGGAAATATGCTTAAGTTCGGGTGTTGGATATCTTGATCTTGCAGGAAACTGTCACATTTCTTTTGATGAAATGTATCTACATATCGTGGGGAAAAAGAACCCGTTTCCTCAGAACCGTGACCTGAAAACACTCTTTTCAGCAAAAGCAACCAGAGTTCTAAGAATACTGTTAAACGATCCTTCCCGGCCATGGAAAGTTAAAGACCTTGAACAGGAATCCGGGATCAGTATAGGGCATGTATCGAAGGTTAAAAAGTGCCTTTTTGACTGGGAGATGGCTGAGGATACCCAATCAGGTTTCAAACTCACAAAGCCCGAGGAAGTTCTTGATGAGTGGTCAAAAAAGTATTCATACCATAATAATAAGATTTTCAGATATTATTCAATGAAAGACGGGGCAACAATCGAAAAGGAGCTGAACCGGTTCTGCAGCAAGAATAGTATCCCTTTTGCTCTTACAATGTTCTGCGGGGCTTCAAGGGTTGCGCCCTATGCTAAGTACAAAGAGATACATGCCTATGTTGAGAAAGGATCTGCGCAGCTTCTTGAAGAGCTTGAACTGAAACCTTTTGATACCGGTTGTAATGTGGTCATTATGGAGCCATATGACAACGGTATATTTATGAACAAAATATTGATTGATGAGATGCCTGTTGTTTCGGCAATCCAGCTTTATCTGGACTTGAAAAGGAATAAAGCAAGAGGGGAGGAGGCAGCCGACTTCCTGATGGAAACTGTAATCAAACCATCATGGGAAAAGCAATGAAGATATCAGATTACGGGAAAAGAGAAGTAAAAGCGGCAAGATCAGTGCTAGTGGAGTTAGTACATATATTGGGAGAGTTCAGGGATTCCATGTACCTGATCGGGGGCACGGTTCCGCCTTTTTTGTGTCCTGAAGCCAAAGAACAGCACTCAGGAACACTGGATGTGGATATTGCGCTCAATCATCTGGAAATAGATGCAAATACTTATAAAACAATCAGAAAGCTGCTCATTGAAGGCGGTTATAAAGATGGGAAGCAGCCATTTCAGTTTTTTCGAGAAGTATCACAGAAGAATGGAGGCTTGATAACTGTAGAGGTGGATTTTCTTGCCGGTGAATATGAGGGAACAGGAAAGTCGCACAGGACCCAGCGGATTCAGGATGTGAATGCCAGAAAAGCAAGGGGGTGCGATCTTGTTTATAACTCCTTCAAGGAGCTCGAAGTTTCTGCTGCTCTTCCGGGCGGAGGTATTGACCGGGTAAAATTGAAGATTGCTTCAATCGTTCCTTTTATTGTCATGAAAGGTTTTGCAATCATTGATAGAAAGAAGGAAAAGGATTGCTACGATCTTTACTACTGCCTGAAGCACTATACCGGCGGTGTGGAAGCTGTGATCCGCGAATTCAGGAGCTTTGAAGGCAATAATCTTGTGAGAGAATCACTGAGAAATATTGAACTTAAGTTCCGAACAATAGATGATATCGGGCCTAAATTTGTCGCAGACTTTCTGGATGTTTCCGATACTGATGAAAGAGATATTATAAAGCGGGATGTTTTTGAACGGGTGCAATATTTCTTGAAGTCTGTTGATTTAAAATGATTGGATAAGGCCCAAAAAATTTATTATTACTCAATGATCCAGGTTCTTGCGCTGGCGTTTGCCTTTATTACAGATTGGATTTAAAGGTAGATATTTCAAGCAATGAACAGAAATTCAGCATAGTCCGCGGAACCAGATAACGGGCAATCATATTAATCCTGAAATCAAGGGAATCGGGGTTCAGACAATTGCGCCCCTTCGGAATTGTCTTTCCCGTTTTGTTGAAATCCCGGTTTGCATGTATTATACTTCAGTTAACACTGTCAGGGAGACAAGGCTGATGTCAAAAGCAGAGATCATTAGAATATTGAAGGACTTTAAGAAAACGCGCGCAAACGACTATGGGATTGTTGAGATTGGCATTTTCGGCTCCGTTGCACGGGGGGAAGACACAAGGGCGAGCGACATAGATATTGTTGTCAGAATGGCACGGCAGGATCTTTTCAACATAATCGGCATTAAACAGGAGCTTGAGGAAATCCTTCATAACCAGGTTGATATTATAAGTTACAGAGAGAAGATGAACCTCCTTCTTAAAAAAAGAATTGACCGGGACGCGATCTATGTATGACAAAGAACTGGCGTTCGATATCCTGAAGCAGATACAGGCAGCCACGGAAACAATTCTTGAACGGTTCGCGTCTGTAAATTGCGTCAACGACTATACCGATTCCCCGGAAGGAATGGAAAAACTTGATGCTGCCTGTATGTTGCTGATCGTGATTGGGGAATCAATCAAGAACCTCGACAAAATTACCAGCCATTCTCTGTTGTCGCATTATCCTCAAATTGACTGGAAGAAAGCGAAAGGGCTTCGCGATATAATTACCCATCATTATTTCGATATAAATGCCGAAGCAATCTTTGATGTGTGCAAAACAAAGATGGAACCGCTGCTTGCGGCGATAAAGCAGATCATTAAAGACATTGAATAGGTAATGAAGCCTCCTCCGGGCAGGGGGGCAATCATATTAATCCCGTAATCAAGGGAATCGGGGTTCAGACAATCCCCCCAATCATATCAATCCTGAAACGCAGGGGACACGCTTATTTCCGGGGACACAAGCCGGAATTAACTGCGTTAATTCCAGTTATGTCCCCGTCAAGCTTCAGACAATAACCACCCCTCCTGCCGTTTACGGGTTGACATAGTTCCCGCATAGTCTATTATATGCCTCTTGTTTATTTAACGGAGCAGGAATGAAAAACAGTATTGAGAAACTAAAATCACTGCCGGGCGGCATGATGAAGTGGTATTTAAACCGTTCGCTGAAGATGAAGATAGTTGTAGCTGCCGCCTTTATTGTCCTGATAGTGGAAGAACGGTTTAAGAGGTTTTCCCCGGAGACAAAGGTTACGGTGATTTGATATGAAAAAAGACAATAAGTTAAAGTCAAACGAGCTGCAAGCCTTTAACAACTTCGTCGTTTTTAAAACTGCTCAGGGAAAGGTAAATATTGAGGTCTTTTTCTATGAAGAAACGATTTGGCTCACTCAGAAGAAAATAGCTGAGCTTTTTGAAAAGAGCCGCTCCACAATTACGGAACATTTGACGCATATTTTCAGCGATGGAGAGCTTTTGGAAAACTCAGTATGTCGGGATTTCCGACATACTGCCGAAGACGGCAAAACATATACTTCGAAATTCTATAATTTACAGGCAATTACGGCGGTCGGTTTTAAAGTCAATTCTCATCGAGCCATTGAGTTTCGTAAATGGGCAAATCATATACTGCATGAGTACATCATTAAAGGCTTTGCCATGGATGACGAAAGATTGAAACAAATCAAACACTTTGGCGAAGACTACTTTGAGGAAATGCTTGAACGGATTCGCGAGATCCGTTTGAGCGAACGCCGCATTTACCAGAAAATCACCGATATTTATGCGCTTTCTGCGGACTATGACAGCCAATCCGAAATAACAAAGCAGTTTTTTGCCGCGGTGCAGAATAAGCTGCATTGGGCTATAACTGGAAAAACTGCAGCGGAAATCATCTACAATGAGGCCGATGCTGAAAAGATTTATATGGGGCTGAAAACATGGAAGTACGCGCCAAAGGGGAAAATTTTTAAAAGCGATGTCACGATCGCGAAGAATTATCTCAATGAAGAACATCTTAAAAAATTAGAAAGAGTTGTGACTGCTTATCTGGATATGGCTGAAAACAAGGCAATGAACCGTCAGGTCATGAATATGAAGGATTGGGATGCTTTTCTTGTTCAGTTTCTTGAATTAACTGATTATCCTTTGTTGTTAGATGCGGGAAAAATATCAATGCTTGAAGCAAAATTGAAAGCGGAAAGCGAATATGAAAAATACCGTCCGATTCAGGACAGGTTTTTTGAATCGGATTTTGACAGAGAAATTAAAAAGCTTATAGCCAAGAAGGATAAAGATTAAACTCCAGTTTAAATCAGACTTGTCCTAACCGATAATTAATGATAAAAGCATACCCCCGGAAATGGTTTACACTTTTTGAGGAAACCGAGAGGTTAACCGAAAGGAAGTGTAATGACAAAACAAAGCAAAGAGAAAGCAAAGAAGAAAGCAACCTATCCGTTTGAGTTCAAGTTAAAAGCGGTAAGACTATTAACGGAGGAAGCCTCTGCGCTAAAGTAATGGATTGAAGACACAATACTTGACATAGGATCGAAAATCGGTCATCTTACCGATAGCGAATTAAAGGTCTTAAGAAGATTGGTGATCGAAATGTGGCTGCAGGAAAACGGGTTTTTAATGGTTCATAACAGATCAAAGTGAGGGGGTATGTTTATCATAATTAGATGTGACTACAATAATGAACTTCACTTTGTATCAAGTCCGACGATGAGTTTTACATTTAGAGCTGAGGGAACATACATGGTGGAAGTAGAAGCACAAAGGAATGAACTTCCATTCTGCTCTGTATATAATACTATGGAAATTATTGTACAATAATAGAGGTGACTAATGAATCTACTAATGGAAAATACTGTTGTTAAAGCTAATGCGTTTTTATTTGTTCTATTAACTTTTGTTCTCTCGACTAATTGCCTATCTGCATCTGGAGAAGAAATACATGAGAATCGTATTTTGCTTAAAGCAGTTAGTATTTCACCGGATGCTGAATCCAAAATCAGGAATAGTCTGGAAATTGAACAGAATGAAAGCCTAAATATCAACATTGAAAGTGTGGAGATTGAACTTCCTTTTATTAATTGGATTCTAGGAGATACGTATACTCTGTATAGCGATTTATCCTTCGATGAAAAAAGTGAACCCTTCCCAGTAAAATTTCTATTCTTTGAAAATGGCACAATGTTTAGACTGGAATCTTTAGGTAGGCAAGAAGTATCCCCGGAAAAAACAGTTAAAGAAGTGGAAGAGGAAATGGAAAAGATGAAAAGTTATTTTTCTCTATTAACACTAATGCCAGAGAATTATAACTTTTTAAGTGCATGGGAAAATTTATCTAGAGAGACAAAAATATCTGATGCGGATGAGTTTGATATAACCTTCGTTAAATGGAGAACATTTTGTCACTTTCCATGTAGTGAAGATCATATGTATATTTTAGTTAACTTGTATAAATCTGATGGATTAGATGATGAAATGTATATTTGTTGTCTAGATGGAACAGTCGTTGTTAAAGATTATAAGATCAGATGTGCACCGTAACTTTAATGAAAGAAAATTTGATCTAGACAGAAATCAGTGTTAATCGAAAGTTAAGTCTCTTTAAAAACTAAATAATGTAGACCTTAACAGCGGAGTCTACTTCATATTCGACAGACCTATAGACCGGGCAACTCTGAATATCACCCTTGAAGAGGAAACAGACGGTATTCTTCTTAACAGTTCCGGATTTACTGTAACCAATGAAAGAATAGTCCGTCCTGTAAATGATCTTAACCTTAAAGGTAATGGTAACTTTACATTCACTGTGAATGCAGTTGAAGGATTGTCAGGGTATGGGCTTCAATCACCAGTCAGCTGCGGGTTCTCAACCTATCAATCTACAATCCTCGACACCTATGCACTTGACGATGTAAACGATGTTGTCAGATCAGGAGCGATCCTGTTCGTTGCTGCTGGAGATGACGGATTCCAGGTGCTGGA
>CAZDZC010000066.1:0-10860 GCA_964509835.1 uncultured Acidobacteriota bacterium | reverse complement strand
CAATTCAAACGGAACAGGTGATGCCTGTGAAGTGCTTCCTGTGGGCGAAGTGCCAAATGGTGAATCGGAGACAGGTGTTGCAGCAGCAAAAAGCGGGGATGATATTGTTATTACGCACAGCTCGACGGTCAACGCAACGCACTACAACCTCTACCGCGGGACAATCGCGAACCTTCAAGCAGGAGCTTATGATCATAACAGCAGAAGAAATTCTGAAGTTTGCACTGGCGATAACTCGAGTGACCTGACCCTTGAGGATGCAGGAGTTTTGATTGACAGCAGCAACTATTATTATCTGATAGCAGGCAATAATGAAAGCTGCGAGGGTTCATACGGCAGTTCCGGCACGGATGTTGAAAGGCCAGCATCAACAGATAATTGCGGACTGGGGTTATGTCCATGACAGGATTGCAGAGCTGAATTAAGAGAGGATCGGTAAGATGGTAAGACCAGGAAAAAAAGAATATAGCGTCAGTCGTATTTTCTGCATCGGCAGGAATTATGCCGATCACGCGAAGGAGCTTGGGAACGAGGTTCCGGACGAGCCGGTTGTCTTTATGAAGCCAATGTCTTCAATAGTTCGCCCGGGAGAGAATATAGTGATTCCTGCATTCGCAGAGGAGGTCCATTTTGAAACGGAGCTTGTTCTGTATATCGGAAAGGAGTGCGTGTCAGTACCCGAAAAGGAATCCATGAACTATGTTTCAGCTTTGGCAATAGGTCTGGACCTGACTTTGAGGGATATTCAGTCGAGGCTTAAAAAAAAAGGGACTTCCGTGGGAGAGGGCGAAGGCATTTGATGGCAGCGCGGTTCTGACTGATTTTGTTCCGTGTGACGGGAAGATGGACCTTAAGCGTTTTAAATTCCAGTGCCTGGTCAATGACGAGCTGAAACAGGACGGCAATACCGCCGATATGCTTTTCCCGATCGGCAGAATATTATCCATACTGAGCGGGTGGTGGAAGCTTCTTCCCGGAGATATTATTTTCACCGGAACGCCGGAAGGGGTTGGACCGCTTCGGGCAGGCGACCGTATCACTGTTGTTTCAAAACCGACAGGTGCTTTCAGTTGGAATGTGAAGAAGGGCTGATTGGGGAATCAGTTTTTCTTCATGAATCTCAGATAAAACGCGTCAACAATTTCGAGAAGATCAGCAGTCAGTTTTTTTCTGGCTTCTTCCCGGATTTCTGAGGGAACGCCGTAGAACGCCTCCGCTATCCCTCCGGTTATGCAGGCGAGGGTGTCGGTGTCGCCGCCCAGTGAGACGGCGTTTCGGATGGCATCTTCAAACGAAACTGAATCAAGAAATGAGATTATGGCCCCAGGTACAGTTCCCTGACAGGATACATCATATTTGTAATCAGGCCGGATACTGTCAACCGTCCTGCCAAGGTCGTAGCCGAAATCGATGGGAATTCTCTGTCTAATCTGTTCCTTCCCGACCCCGCTTCTTGCGAGAAATATGGCGAGGGCTGTCGCCTGAGCGCCCTTTATTCCTTCCGGGTGGTTGTGGGTGATTTCGGCAGTCAGCCTGGATTCCCGGAGAACATCATCTTCTGAATCAAACGCGAAACCGACAGCACTGGCGCGCATCGCTGAGCCGTTCCCCCAACTGTTATAGGGCTGGGGATTGTCCGAGTAGAGCCACTTCATGAACATCCCTCCGTATCCTGAATCAGGATAACGAGTGCCGATTGTCCTGATTGATTCCTGATAGTTTTTTCCGGAAAGGATGGCATCCGCGACTGCTGCTGTCAGCACGGTGTCGTCGGTAAAGAAGCTTTTGTCGGTGAAAAGGGGAAAATGCTTTGTTTTTATGTTATTCCACTCGTAAACCGAGCCGATTATGTCGCCCGCAATCGCTCCGATCATTTTTTTACCTCTTTGATATGTTCATTCAATCTTGAGGATATCAAGGCATTAAAGATTGCTTACCCGGATATTCTTTTTATATTCATAACACTCATCAACCGGAGCTATGATGGTTGCCTCTGAATAATCACCGTTAAAGTCGCTGATTATCTCAAAAAAGCCTCTTGAAGGGGATGGCGCTTTTGAAAACTTGAATTCGTAAAGCTTTCTGTCTGTCCCTTTTTCCAGAACAAGATCCACTTCAGCTCCGCCTGAGGTTTTAATGGAATAGGGATGGTAATCCGGATAGGCAGCGGTGAGATTTTCAATCGCGTAACCTTCCCATGAAGCTCCGAGAACCGGATTGGAAAGCAGGCTGTCGAATGTTTCAATTTCAAGAAGAGCGTGCAATATCCCGCTGTCTCTTATGTATAATTTCGGCGATTTTATCATCCTTTTTTTCGTGTTTGACTCCCAGGGTTCAAGCAGTCTGATCATATAAGTATGCCTGAGTATGGAGATGTATTTTTTCAGCGTCTGCTGGGAAATATCCATCGCGGAGGCTATTTTGCTGTAGTTTATGGTTTTGCCGTGGTAATGCGCAAGAATTCTCCAGAGTCTGTCCATTACGGAAGCCGGAATCGCGTGGCCGAGCGAAGGAATATCCCTTTCAAGGAAGCTCCTGATGAAATCTTGACGCCATTCAAAACTCTCCTGAACATCCGGCGCAAGAAGGCTCGCCGGGAACCCTCCCCGCAAAAGGATATCCTGCCATCCGGTTTGGGATTTCACCTCGTTGTAAAGGAAAGGGGTGAGGTCCAGATACGAGATTCTCCCTGCCAGCGATTCGCTGCTCTGCCTGATGAGGTCGCGGGAAGCTGAGCCGAGGATCAGAAACCGTCCGTTTCTCCTCTTTTCGTCAATCTCCGATCGCAGATATGAAAAGAAATCCGGTTTGAGCTGGATTTCGTCAAGACAGATAAGCTCATCCCTGTGTTGTTCCAGGAATATTTCCGGTTCATTTAGCTTGTTGAGGTCGGACCTTTTCTGGAGATCGAGGTAAACAGCATTTCTGCCTGAAATAATCTTTTTTGCCAGTGTAGTTTTACCGCACTGCCTTGGCCCGAGAATAGCGACAGCGGGGGAATTCCCGAGTTTCCGCTCAACTCTCCCTTCTATATCTCTTGTAATATATCTATGCATTTGTGAAACACCAGTTTAATAATTACATGGATAATATATCAGAAACAATGCGATATTGCAAACTGAAAACGAAATAACTGAACCCGGCAGAAAATTTATCCGCACTCTGATTCAAGCAATGGAAGCAAACACCTCTTCTGCGGCAGAGATTGTTTTTGAAATGTCATCCTCCGAGTGGGCAAGGGATACAAATCCTGCTTCAAACTGGGAAGGGGCGAGATAGATCCCTTTTTTCAGCATGCCGGAGAAATATCTGCTGAACAATGCTGTATCGCTTGTGACGGCGGTTTTAAAACTGTTGACTTTTTGATGGGTGAAAAACATGCTGAGCATGGCGCCCACCCTGACGGAACAGTGTTCAATTCCCGCGTCGGTTGCCGCTTTATCGAGTCCGTCACCGAGTTTTGCCGAAAGCTCTTCGAGCCTTTCGTATGTTCCCGGCTGTTTTAGGATCTTGAGCGTTTCAATTCCTGCTGTCATGGCAAGGGGATTGCCGGATAATGTTCCCGCCTGATATACCGGCCCCAGAGGAGCCAGCTTGTCCATTATGTCAGCCCTGCCGCCGTATGCTCCTACCGGCAGTCCACCTCCAATGATCTTCCCGAGGCAGGTAAGATGCGGTTTTATGCTGTATCTCTGCTGAGCGCCGCCGTAAGCGACCCGGAAGCCGCTCATTACCTCGTCGAAGATGAGGAGGGCGCCGTATTTTTCGCACAGGCTGAGAACCCTTTCTAGGAATCCCTTTTCAGGACAGAGAACGCCCATGTTGCCGGGAACGGGTTCAATGATAACGCAGGCAATATGGCTGCCTTTTTCAGCGAAGATGGATCGCAGCATGTCAAGATCGTTATATTCCGAGGTGATGGTGTGTTTAGCGAGGTCTGCAGGCACTCCAGGTGAGCTTGGAACTCCCAGAGTGAGCGCGCCGGAGCCGGCGTTGACGAGAAGGCTGTCACCGTGGCCGTGATAGCAGCCTGAGAATTTAATTATCCCGTCTCTTCCCGTGAACCCCCTTGCAAGCCTTAACGCGCTCATGGTGGCTTCTGTTCCGGAGTTGACCATCCTGACCTTTTCAATGGACGGAACCGCTGCGATAACCATCTCAGCGAGTTCTGTTTCCAGGGTAGTTGGCGCGCCGAAACTGGTTCCGGAATCAGCGGCTTTTTTAATTGCTTCTATTACCGCAGGATGAGCATGGCCGAGAATGGCGGGGCCCCATGTTCCGACATAATCAATGTACTCATTGTCCTCAACATCCCAGATCTTTGAGCCGGATGCTTTTTTTATGAAAAGAGGTTCTCCTCCGACAGACCTGAACGCTCTGACCGGGCTGTTGACCCCGCCGGGAATGTATTTTGCCGCTTTCGAAAACAGTTCTTTTGATGTGTTCATTATTCCAATCCTCAACCAAATATTTATCAGTAGAATTCAAGTTCAGGGATTTCAGCCAGAATTCCCTGTTCCTGCGCAAGTTCATAAAACAATCTTATAGCTTTTATCTTCTGGTCATCCAGATAGTAATTTATGTTATCGGTGAGATAATCCGCGTAGAAGGCCGGAGGTTCATTATTATTTTCCGCCCACATACCGGCGATCTTGCTGATGTTTCTCATGCCTGAATTTCTTGTTGTTGTTAGGGATACAACAAGATCGTCAGAAAGCGATTCCTTCCAGCCTGCCCAGAATGCGAAGACAAACGGCAGGTTCTGCCATTCCCTCCATTCATGCGCAAGATCATATACGAAGGGATGGCTGTTCCGTTCCGCAAGCGCCCGGTCTCCTATCAGCAGCACCCCGTCCGTCTGAGTTCCCTGAAGACAGAACTCCGGTTCAATCCCGTATTTGCAATGGAACAGAACACGAATTAAGGCTGCAGATGTTCTGGACGCGGGATCAAGGGATACCGACTTCATTTCAGTAATGGGTTTGTTTCCGAGCAGCAGAACGCTGGCTGCTTTCTTTTCGGACGAGATGCAGATCCCCGGAACTACTGAATAATTTTTCGTGTATTCGATGACAGGAATCAACCCGCAGTCTGCTTCCCTGTTTCGCAGAATTTCAGCGCATTTGGAAGGAACTTCGTGCCTCACGCTAAGGTTGTTGTATTTTTCAAGCTCGTAAACCAGAGGTTTCGCGTTAAGGAAACTAACACTGACAATCCTGTGTTTCATTTTTCGCCCCCGGGGTGGACAGTTATTTCGTCATAAAGCGTCCCCCGTTCGACCGGTATCCTTCCGGCTTCCAGTATCAGCGTGACAAGCTCATCCCTGGTGAGTTCCTGCGCTGTCCTCGCCCCAGCCATATGGGTTATTTTCTCTTCTATGACCGTTCCGTCAATATCATCAACCCCGAATGACAGGGATACCTGAGCGAGTTTGGTCCCCAGCATGATCCAGAAAGCTTTGATATGAGGGAAGTTATCAAGGATCAGCCTGCTGACCGCCAGGGTTTTAAGCGAATCAAACCCGGAAGGTCCTTTGATTTTGTCCATACATGTATTTTCGGGATGAAAGGCAAGAGGGATAAAACTTAAGAATCCGCCCCCTTCATCCTGAGCCTCCCTTAGTTTTATCATATGATCCACGCGCTCCTCAACTGTTTCGATATGCCCGAAAAGCATGGTAGCGTTTGACCTGAGGCCTTTCTTGTGAGCAATCCTGTGCACTGCCAGCCAGTTTTCCGGGGAAAGTTTTTTCTCGCAGATTTTCTTTCTGACCCTGGGGCTGAACACTTCAGCTCCTCCGCCGGGGATGGAACCCATTCCGGCTTCAACCAGTTCGTCAATAGTTTCGTTAATTGGTTTTCCGGCAAGCTCCGCCAGATATGCTATCTCAACTGCGGTGAATGCCTGCAGATGAACATCAGGCCTCAGCTCCCTGATCTTTCTCAGCATATCAAGATAGAATTCATACGGCAGGTCAGGATGAAGCCCCCCGACAATATGGATTTCAGAAATGTTTTCGTTCAACCTGCTTCTAACTTTGTCAAGAATTGTTTCAAGGTTCATTTCATAAGCGCCATCCTGGTTCTTCAGCCTGGAGAAAGCGCAAAATCTGCAATTATTTACACAGATGTTTGTCGGATTGATATGCTGGTTGATTATGTAAAATGCTTTGTCGCCGTTCTTTTTTTCACGGACAATGTTTGCAAGATACCCGATGCCGATGATGTCATTCGATCCGAAGAGAGTAACACCGTCATCAAAAGAAAGTCTTTCTCCGGCAAACACCTTTGAGGCAATATGTCCCAGATTTGAATCACTGAATCTTTTTTCCATAATATTATTCATTTCCATCGCTCCGAAATGTTGTTATTTATGCCGAGCTGGTCGAAAACACGGGCGATAACCGTATCGGCCAGTTCGGTAATGGTTTGAGGTTTACCGTAAAACGATGGCGATGCCGGAAGGATGACGCCTCCCGCTTCTGTAACAGCCGCCATATTTCTTATCTGAATAAGGTTCAGAGGCATTTCCCTTGTGACAAGAATCAGCTTCCGTTTTTCTTTCAGCGCGACATCAGCCGCTCTTGTTACAAGGGTATCTGCTATTCCCGACGCAATTCTTCCCAGGGTCCCCATGGAGCAGGGACAGACTATCACGCCGTCCCACAGTGCAGAACCCGACGCAAAAGATGATTTAAAGTTGTTAACTTCGTAAACATTATAATTGTAGTTTTTAAGCGATTTCCCGATTTCATCCTTAAGAATGGTTTTTCCCGTAGGGCTGGAGCAGATTGAAAGTTCATGTTCTTCGGGAAAGTGATGGATGAATCTGTCAAAATAGACAGCGCCGCTTGCTCCGCTCATACAAAGAAGGAAATTCACTGCTTCACCGCCGATATAATACTGACTATTCCGAGTGAACATGCCTGCTCTGTGACAGAATTGAAACCGCATTTGTTAATAAGCTCAATAAATTCACCGCTTTTTGTGAAACGGTTTCTTGATTCGGGAAGATATCTGTAAGCTTTTCTGTCACGGGAAACGAGACCGCCAACCAGCGGAATAACTGTTTTTTCGTAAACCGCATTGAACATCCTCATGCTGACTGAGGAAGGTTTGAAGAAATCAAGAACCACCAGGACGGCATTCTTTTTCAAAACCCTGCCGATTTCACTCAGGCCTTTTTCGGGATCCGGAAGGTTTCTTATCCCGAACGCGCACATTGCGCCGTCAAAGACGCAGTCTCTGTAGGGAAGAACCATTGAATCTGAACAGTCCAGCACAATGTTTCCGCAACTGCCGTTCAGCTTTTCTTTCCCCAGAAGGAGCATATTCATTGAAAAGTCTGACGCGTGCACTGTTCCCTTTTTCCCCTGCGAAACAAATTCATTTGACATGTCAAGTGTTCCTGCGCAGAGATCAAGGATCCTGTTGTTTTCACCGGAAGGGAGAAGGGCGGCAGCTTTTCTTCTCCAGCCGCGGTCACGGTTCAGGCTCAGAAAATGATTTAGAAAATCGTACTTCGGAGCAATCTTATCAAACATTTCGCGGATTGTTGAATTCATGTCGGTTTCACTTTTCAGGAACCGAGAATAGCAGAGGCGAGGAAAATGTCAATTTGATTTTTCAATCTTTTCGGCAACGGAAGCCATTCTCTCGATCACAGGGAGATGCTGGGTGCACTTTGACTCGCATGAACCGCACTGGGTGCAAGATGACGGGAGGCCTTTCATTTTGCCTTTCATCGCGAAATTATAGAGCATTCTGCTCCTTTCCGGGTCGTTCAGGTGCATCCAGTCGTACACCATCATCATCATCGGTATGTTGATGTCTTCAGGGCAGGGCATACAATATTTGCAAGAGGTGCAGAAATGTTCACCCATCTCTCCGTAGAGATCTATGAATCTCCGAACCTTATCATTGTCAGGTGCGATATCTTCATCCGCGACCGAGGCGTTCTCAACTACATTCTGTAGGGATGCCATGCCCGCCAGCACCACATTTATCTCGGGATGGGAAAGGTTAAAACGCAAAGCAGCTTTCACAACAGAGTCGTTCTCAGATTCTTTCAGAAAAGAGAACCTCTCCGCTCCCGCAGGGATCATTCCGCCACCGAGAGGGTTCATCGTTACTACGCCCAGCCCTTCCCTGTGGGCCGCGCGAATGCCTGAAAGCCTGTTGCTGCTGTTAAGAATATTGTAGCCAAGGGTAACTCCTTCAAAAAATCCGGTTTTAACCATCTCTTCAATTTCAACACCGTTGGCATGAGCAGAAAAACAAATATGTTCTATCAATCCCTCTTCTTTGGCTTTAACCGCACCCTCGTAAGGCCCTCCGGGAGCCATCACCTTACTGAAATGCTCCATATCCATGATGCACCACATGTTGTAGAAGGATATCCTGTCAACCCCGAGCCTTTTCAGCGATGTTTCAAGCCGCTTTCGCATGTCATCCGCTGTCGGATCATTTCCAACGGACGATTTTGTGGAGAGATACACCTTGTTTTTAAATCCGCTCACAGCTTTTCCGATTATATCCTCTGAACGATCATTGCAGTAAAAAGGAGCGGTGTCAAAGTAATTTATTCCGAGTTCAAAAGCTTTCTTAACTGTTTCGACGGCTTCGTCTTCCTTTTCATGATTAAACCTCATCCCTCCGAAACCGATCACGGACAGACTCTTGCCTGTTTTGCCGAATGTTTTGTATTTCATAATTATTTAAATTGCCTGTGAGTTAAAAGAATTACCACTTGAAGAATAGGGTGCAGCTGTCGGATGTTTGTTCCTTTATTCCGTATTCATATATTTTCTCGCCGCTGAGATCCCCGACCTTGAACATGTAACCAAGAAGCCTTTCACTGAAGGCCTGGTTTACTGCAGGAAAATCGCTGATCTTTACAACAACTGAATCCTTCTGCCTGTCTATAAGTTCCATTTTGCCTTCGCTGTAATTAAGCGACCAGACGGTTGCTGATTTGCTCATTATGTACCCCAGGTTTCCCACCTTGAGGAATATTCTGTAAACCCCTCTGAGGCTCTGTTCTGCTGAAAATACCCCCATCTTGAAATGGATCTGCTTGTCTTCAGGGTGTTTTGATGCGATAACGGAGTGGATTTCATGCAGCATTTCAATCGGGTACCAATGCGACGCAAGTATATTGCCTGACACTTCTTTGCGGAATTCAGGCTTCATTGCTTTGAGGACATCTGTGTATTCAGGAATTCCGTAAAATGTTTTAATAAAATTAACGGCTGAATTCAGAACAGTTCCCTTTATGTTAACCATAGCACTCCTTTATGTATATCCGCAAATGTAAATATAACCCGAAATACTTCTTCTGTCAACAAAACACAATGGCATCAATATAAAGGAGTAACTGTTCTAGGAATCCCCCCTCGCGGATTAACGGGCGGTCTTATGGTTGATTCCTGCAGGATGAATGAAAAACAACCTGAGTAGTCAGATGTCCCGCATCCGTTATATGATCTCACCTGCCATGTGTATATCTGATTCGGCAACAGATTATTAACTGATGCCGAGTTATTCAATGTTGTCCCGCTTGCTAAAACAGTCATTCCGCATAAACCCTTGTAAACAATATAATCGTATCCAACCGCTCCAGCTACAGCGTTCCACTGAAGTGTTACTGAAGTAGCTGAAATTGGAAGATTCTCACCGTTAAATGGTGAAATGAGAACCGGTATTCCGGGAGGAGGAGCTATGGTAACCAAAGAACAGTTTGCAGAGGTGACGCATCCGGCTGAATCAGTAACAATAAGGCACGCATTGTACATTCCGCTGTTGCCGTAGGTGTATGATGGATTTGCGGCAGTCGAAGTTCCCGCACTGTCACCAAAATCCCACAGATAGGAATAGGGTGGAGTGCCTGAGCTTGCGTTAGAACTGAATAAAACCGGACTTACAAGACACACCGGTGACGAGTTCGCCGGTGAAATTTCCGGAAGGGCGTTGATAACCGCATTAATGCAGGATGTTGAAGAGCATCCGTTGCTGTCAGTAACTGTCATGCAAGCGCTGTATGTGCCAGGTGCGCCATAAATATATAAGGGATTCTGAACTGTCGAAGTACCGGCACCGTCCCCGAAATCCCAGGAATATGAATATGGTGAAGTTCCACCCGCAATAACCGAACCGAAGGAAATGGGATTACCGTTACAAACGGGGCTGTTGCTGGACAGAACAATTCCGGGATCAGGTAAGGTTTTCGCTTGCGTACATTTCAGAAGGCTTGTGCATCCGTTAATATCTGTGATATTCAGGCATGCTGAATAAGTTCCGGCTGCTGTGTATGTGTAAACTGGATTTTCAATGCTGGAAGTCCCTGACCCGTCTCCAAAGTCCCAACTGTAAGAGTAAGGTGCTGTTCCTCCCGAAAGGTTCGCGCTGAAGGTTATTGGATCATTAAGGCAGGAAGGGCCGTCATTTGACGGAGAAGAATTAACTGCATTGTAAACAACTGCTGTAGTTTGCGCCGTATTGGTACAACCGTTGAAATCAGCAATCATCAGCGATGCTGTGTATGTTCCTGCTGATGCATAAGCGTAAATCGGGTTCTGGGCGGTTGATGAACCGGCACCGTCGCCAAAATCCCAGTTGAAAGAGAAGGGAGGAGTTCCAGATGAGGGGGTTACGATAAATGAAATCAGTCCCCCGGAACAGACCGGGCCATTATTTGATGCAAGCGCACCTGGTTGCACCCATACTATGACTAAAGACATTACTGCCGGAGCAGTACACCCGTTATCATCAGCAATATTAAGGGTGACAGTATAAGTCCCGGGGACAGCATAAGCATAAACCGGATTCTGGGCGGTTGATGAACCCGTGCCGTCGCCGAAAT
>CAZDZC010000065.1:7955-10971 GCA_964509835.1 uncultured Acidobacteriota bacterium | reverse complement strand
CGGCAGAAAATAAAACGACCCGGCAGGATTTTAAAGCCGTAGAGACGCGATTAATCGCGTCTCTGCCAGCGGGTAATCATATCAATCCTGAAACCGTAAGGGCGACCGGCCGGTCGCCCCAACAACGCTTTCGTTGGTTTGGGTCATGTCCCCGAAGCGAATCAAGTTTCAGACATTTTCTTCTTGCTCTTATTGTTTATCTGTTGATAATCGGAGTGTTGATAATTTAAAAGGAGATTTACATGCTTGATAACCTGAAACCCGAAAGGCTGTGGCACTATTTTGAAAAACTGTCGGGCATCCCGAGATGCTCTAAAAACGAAGCTGCCGCTGTCGCGTATCTTGCGGAAACGGCAGAAAGGATGGGTCTGAAGTGGAAGAAGGATGCTGTCGGGAATATTGTAATTTACAAGCCTGCTTTTAAGGGATGTGAAAACGCGCGGACGGTTGTCCTGCAGGCGCATATTGATATGGTGTGCGAGAAGAACGAGAATACCGTTCATGACTTTTGCAAGGATCCGATAAAGTTGAAGATCGCTGACGGTTTTGTGAGGGCTGACGGTACGAGCCTGGGCGCGGATAACGGTATAGGCGTGGCTGCGTGCCTTGCTTTAGCCGAAGATAATAACCTCAGACACGGTCCCCTCGAATTCCTGATCACAGTAGATGAAGAAACAGGTCTCACAGGGGCTGCGGGACTTGATCCTTCGCTGATTTCAGGCAGAACGATGATCAATCTGGACACTGAGGAGGACAATGCTCTGTATATCGGCTGCGCGGGAGGGATGGACTCGGTGATAACAAAAAAGGTTCCGCGGGAGGAACTTAAAACCGACATGAATCTCTTTCTTTTGACAATAAAAGGACTCAAGGGAGGGCATTCGGGGATTGATATTGACACCGGCCGTGCCAGCGCGAATGTTCTTCTGAGCAGGGTTCTATACAGGCTTGTCAAACTATGCGGAATTCAGATTGCGGACATGAGCGGGGGTTCGAAAAGGAACGCGATAGCAAGGGAGGCTTCTGCCGTTATCGCTGTCCGCTCCGGAGAATTACCGCGCGTGAAGGAGACTGTCAATTTGCTTCAGGACGCCTTTAAGACGGAATATTCCGGGGTGGAGGACGGGATCGTTATAACGAGCGGACCTGCCCCGCAAACCACCCTCGGGCCGGTGACAAAAGACGCAGGTGATTGTCTGATAAACCTGCTGATGAGCATTCCGCACGGCCCGCTCAAAAAGAGTACTGTTGTGGAAGGGCTTGTGGAGACATCGTCCAATTTCGCCATATTGTCAATGTCAGCCGATTCAGTAAGAATTGACACTTCTCAGCGGTCAAGCGTTGAAAGCCAGATGGACTGGGCAGGGGAACTTCTTGCCGCGAAAGCTTCCCTGGCAGGCGCGGAGATTATCCAGGCGGGAAGGTATCCCGGATGGAAACCCGATCCCGGTTCGGAAATATTGGGGACATGCAGGGCGATATATAAAGAGCTGTTCGGGAGCGAACCCGAAGTCAAGGCTGTTCATGCCGGTTTGGAGTGCGGACTGCTTGGAAAGAAGGTCCCGGGCATGGACATGGTTTCGCTTGGCCCGAACATTTATCATCCGCATTCGCCTGACGAAAAGGTCGGCATTGAATCTGTCGGAAAATTCTGGCAGTTCCTTACCTCAATTCTGGAGAAAGCCGCGAGCTGATATGGAATCCATCAGAAAGATATACAGAGCAGGCACGGGGCCTTCGAGCAGCCATACGATGGGGCCGGAAAGGGCGGCGAGAGATTTTCTTGCAGAATTCCCCGGCGCGTCAAGCTATTCGGTTACACTTTATGGGAGTCTGGCCTCAACAGGGAAAGGGCATCTTACCGATCTCGCGCTGAAGTCGGTAATTCCCGGAGTGGAGATAGAATGGCAGCCGGACAAAGAGCTTCCTCTTCATCCCAACGGAATGGAGTTCCGGGCATTAGCGGCAGATGGCAGTGTCGTTGGGGAAAAACAGATTTACAGTGTCGGCGGCGGGGAACTGATGACGGAAGGGGATGAAAAGGAAAGGGAACACCTCTATCCGGAGCGCTGCATGGAGGATATTCTCAAGTTCTGCATGGATTCGGGTTTGACCTTCTGGGAATATGTTGAAAGCAGGGAGGATAAAACGCTTAATATGTTCATTGAGGAGGTCTGGGACATAATGACCGGAGCCGTCAAGCGGGGCCTGTCAACGGAAGGGGTGCTTCCGGGCGGGTTGGGCCTGGCGAGGAAAGCCCTGTCGGTATACAGGAAAACATCAATGACAGGGCAGCATATGAAGAGAACGGGCCTGCTTTCAGCCTACGCGCTTGCGGTTGCCGAAGAGAACGCCGCCGGAGGCAGGATAGTGACGGCCCCGACATGCGGTTCGTGCGGTGTTGTACCGTCCGTCATATATTATCTCAACAGGAAGTTGAAGCCGGGGACAACCGCGATCATCAGAGCGCTCGAGACTGCCGGACTTATCGGCAATGTGGTCAAATATAACGCGTCCATTTCAGGCGCTCAGGTGGGATGCCAGGGGGAGATAGGCACTGCATGCTCCATGGCTGCCAGCGCGGCAGCACAGCTTCTCGGAGGGACAGTCAGGCAGATAGAATACGCCGCGGAAATGGGACTGGAGCACCATCTGGGGCTCACCTGCGATCCCGTTAACGGGCTTGTCCAGATCCCGTGCATTGAAAGAAATGCGTTCGCCGCGGCAAGAGCGCTCACCTGCGCCGATTACGCGCTTTTCTCAGATGGAAACCACAGAATCTCATTTGATCAGGTGGTCTCAGTAATGAAAGAGACAGGCAACAACCTCCCGTCCCTTTACAGAGAGACATCAACCGGCGGTCTTGCGGCTGCTTACAGAAAGAAAAAGGCTTGATATGTCAGAGCACGCAAAGCAAAGGAGGAACGGTGAAATGCCCTAAATGCGGATTTGAACAGGCTGAACGGGCTGACTGCATGAAGTGCGGCATTGTGTTCAGCCGCTTTAATCAGGAACA
>CAZDZC010000065.1:0-7855 GCA_964509835.1 uncultured Acidobacteriota bacterium | reverse complement strand
CCGAAACAGGTTTATACGCGAAGCCAGTCCTTTACTCCTTCGGTAGTGACAGAGCTTTATAAAAAAGCGGTTATCGTCGCAACAGCAGTTATTGTTATTGTGATTATCCTGAAAAACTGCGGCGGCGGGTTTGTGGAATACGGCCCGGGTGAGGTTGCCCCGAATCAGCCCGTTCAGATCAATTTAAAAGATGCCGAACCGTTTGAACACAAAGGGTGTGATATAACGCCTGCTGCTGAATTCGACATAACCGCAAGGGTGCTCGCGAAGAAAAGATACCGTTTTGACAGAGAAGCCAAACTTTCTCCTTTCGATTTTGCGATGGGCTGGGGCCCCATGTCGGACGAAACAAACCTTGATGAAATTGACATAAAACAATCGGGAAGATTTTACCGCTGGTGGACAGATGATTTCCCCATTCCCAGAGCTGAGATAGAAAGGAACAGCGCGAATATGCACCTGATCCCTGCCGATGATTCCGTTTACGATGTGATGAAGGATGTCAAGGCTGGAAATGTAGTCCATATAAAGGGTTATCTCGTAAAAATAAGAGGGGAAAAAGGGAGTTACTGGAACAGTTCGATGACGCGGAACGACACCGGAGCAGGCGCCTGCGAAGTTATCTGGGTGAAGGAATTGGAAATAATAGATCCAGTCCTGTGAATCCACTGTAAGACAATAATATCAAACCTTTACAATAATTCTGCTGATTCCCGCCGCTTACATTTTGTGCAGTTTCGTGCGGTTTTCATACATATCACGCTGTTTTGCGTTGGCACAGATGCAGCTCATTTGCCCATCAGTTTTTATCCTGAAACCGAAGCTTTCAGGCAATTTCATATTCAGCGGGCCATAATCTTATCTGTAAATTCCCTGAATACGCTGAACACATAGTTTCCGAACTGGTCATTGTCAAGAGAAGCAAAATCCCCTGCCGATCTCTGACTCGTAACCAAAGATACGCCCATAGAACTGCTGCTTTTAAAGTATAAATCAAGATTTTTTACGAGGGTCTTATTCCACGAAATATGCGCCCTGTTCATATCTCTTATCACACAGACTTCCTTTGCGATATCTGAATTCCGAATACTTATGATACTGAAAATATAGTAAAGATCCTTTGCCTTTTTAGAAGACTCTCTGCGTTTTGGGAAAATTAACCCTTTATTGAAAACATAGGCTGCCGGAGATGGAACTCTTATATCAACGGTTTTCATATTGCCACCTACAGGGATATCGTCAATAGCCACCGTGATTGCTGAATCGGTCAGCATGGAAACATATCTCAATGCCTGAGCATGAATATTTTTCTGAACTTTTACCACCTTTTCCGGGCCCCGTCCTGACAGGTCTGTCAGAAATTCAATCTCCACTTCGCATCCGTCCAGCTTCCCTTCATAGATAATTACCGGAGGGATATCCAGACTCCTAGGTTTTGCTTCCAGACCTGCGGAAACAAGCACCTCATCAAGGGTTTTACCTTTTACGGGAATATCTTTTCCTACAACAATATCAATATCCTTTGTGAATATAACTGTTTTTTTGCTGTCCCGGTAATAGTAACGGCTGTAAACATAAGGAGCCCAACCGCCGGCAATGATCAAATCAGGGAGATAATCCCTTATCAGCCATAGCGTTTTCAAAAAACCCGTTTTAAGATTCTCACTCATCGCTGTTCCGCTCCGCAACATGCTTCAGCTTCTTCCGGTAGATATGCTCAGCCTGTTCCAACCCCCTTAACGGATAATTATAGAGATCAAGATAAAGCTGAACATTTGAAACGATGTTTATCCCGTTTTTGTGCTGAAGCCCGTAAAAAACCGACTGCGTATAGTATGGATTCATTATAAACACATTCGCGCCGCGATCCACTTCTTTCAATCTTAGTTTATTCCTGACAGTGTCCCCGATGCTGTCCGACCCTGTGTAAATATGAACTTCATTGAAAGATGCGTGAGGAGCAATAAGGGATGCTCCCGCCTGAAGGCTAAGGGCATAATTTCCTTTGATTCCAGTCAATAGCTTAATAATGTCCGAAGGTTCGGGGGTTGCGCTGAAATATTTCTTTATCATGTTTTTTTTATAACTGTAAGCATGCACCCAGTCTTCAAGAATGCCTTCAATATTTGCCGGTTTTATTTTTGAGTTTGTTTTCCTGATGTAACTCCTGTTTTCAAGTTCACCTACCAGCCGTGAGACAAAACCCGGGTCAATCCCCGTTTCCGATGCAATCTCTCTTATCCCCCAGCTCTTGTCATATTCTTTGATTAACGCTCTCAATACAAGAGATGCTTTATCGGAGAAAGGATTTCTTTGTCCCCGCTTCTCAGGGAACAGATTGGGATACCCGGAGCGGTCAATCAGAAAACTGTCTTTTCTGATGAAGACATTTCCTGAAAGATCGAGATAAAATATACCTTCATCCCTGCATATCTTCTGTTTTTCGCCGCTCATAAATTCGGAAATGATTATACGGGGGAATACCGAACTGCTTGCCTTGACAAGGCTGATCCGTTCGCGCAGCACTGCGAAACTTCCGCTGGACAATATGTCACATTGAAGTCTAAAGTCGTTGTCCCCGAATTTTAAATTAAGATATGCTTCTGACATGGGAGATCCGACAATCCTGCAATTGACTCCTTCAAGAGACAATAACTCACCGATATTTTTTTTCAGGTAACTGAATATTTCATTATTGTTCATTGTTGACCATAAATGTTATGTTGTCCATAAGGACAACAATATAATATTAGACAACTTAAATGTCAAGAAGATTAAAGAAAAACCCAGGGATCGCACGCAGAGAAATGGCGGTTGAGCTGGGAATTACAGACAACGGTGTTAAGTATCATTTAAAGAAAATGCAGGCAAATGGACTTCTTCGCAGGATCGGTCCTGATAAAGGCGGTCATTGGGAAATCAGTCGCTCGGAATAGACTTGCCTGCCAGATTTATTTACTTTGTGCAGCTTGAGGATGGCGCGCGATTTAAATCAGTCGTTTTCCCGGGAAATGATTTGTTCTATTTGAGAAATTTATTATTGCTTTCTATATGTTTCCTTAAGGGCTTCTATGACATCCGGATATGATGCCTGTCCCAACCCAAGCTGCTTAAGATCAATATCCTGATTTTTCATAAGCTCCAGAAATAGAATTATGTCATTATAAATTGATACAGGGACATCAGCGGTCATACCGCTTTCAAGGAGCTGATATAAACGGAACACATCATTTCTGTGTTTTTTAATGTCTTTGCTGTCAATTTTATCTCCTGCCTTCTTTCGCTCTGTCATGTCAAGAAATGCCTTCATTTTAAGAGAAATTAATCTTGCCGGTTCTGCCAGCTGGAGGCCATCGCATTCAATTATCCCGTCTGTAAGAAACTTGTAATAATCACTGTTTAACATGATTGCAGACAGGTCTGAAGAGTACTCAAATGGTACAGGTACCAGAGCATCAGAAATATTCGGGTCCTCAAATCCTTTAACACAGAAGAATATTTCCAGCATATATGGAAAATCCTCAATTTCCGGGTCATAAAAACGATAGTAAATACTCTTCCCTGTGCTTTTTTGAAGATTAGAATACCTGCCTTTCTTTATGAACTTCCAGAAAGTGCCTGCAAATTTCTCATCCGGTTTATCTGATAATAATACTATGTCTATATCCCTGGTAGCCCGGAATTCGATCCCGGCTTCATCAAACAAAAGAGAACACGCAGTTCCTCCTATTATGACAAATGCGCTGGAATGTTCTTTGAAATGTTCTCTGAATTCATTAAGTCCTTTTACCATTTCATACCTTTCATCATTTCGTCAATTGCGGACTCTATTCTTTCATCATTTTCATTACTAAGGCTGAGAGCAAGGGAAAGTCTGTCCACTGCTTTGTTTTCTGCCAATATAAAGGGAGAGTAAGTCCATAATTCAATTTTAACAGAGTCCTCTTCTTTTCCGGGAATGACTTCATGCTCGTTATTCAACCGGTATGACCTTCCAGAATAAGCATCTACAGCAAGTGTCCGATAGTTAGGTTCTGCAAGAGAGGAATATACAGCCAGAGCATCAAGTCCAGCAATTACAGTATTTAAATCCTTAGGTGTTTCTTTCACCCAAAAACTGTCTGTAACAGGGCTCCTTAAAAACTCTCTACATTTATCCCACACTTCTTCAGGTGTATATGCAAGCTTGAAGAATCTAAACTTCCCTTTTCTCCCTGCATCAACAAAATCAAATTCACTAAGATCATCAATTCCTCTGCTTATTGTCATCCTGGAATATCCTGTCAGTTTTGCAAACTCCGTCAAACTTAGTTTTTCTGAAGTCCTCTTGGTAACAAGGTAGAGGAGTAACAGTTGAGATGAAGGGTCAAGCGTTTTCTTCACTGTTTTTTCTTTCTTTAGCCGTTCACAAAGATCTAAACCTACAAATGGCACAAACATTTGCTTTTCAGGAACAATAAATGCTATTTTCTTTTCAATCAGTCTTTTCCTATTATAGGAAACAACTGAGTTGCAAACATAAACAGGTAGAATACCTGTTACATCAAGCAGTTTGTTCATATGCTTTTCAATTTTACCAGGAGGGTGCTCATTATTTCCGTCATAGACCGCAAGTATAATGTCTCTATTAAGAATTCGAACCCTATAAAGCAAGTAATTATCCGCAATATACATTGGAAGACCCTTTAGTTCTTTTAGGGGTTCGAAAGCTTTAATAACTCCCAGATTACTTTCTATATATTCAACTGTCTTTTTTACTAAACTCTTCATAATAAGTACAATAACATAATTTTTGCACATTAACAATAGCTATGTTAATGTGCATTTTTATGTTACAATCAATTGACACGGTAAGAATTTTTCGTATATTTCGCAATCACATTGCAAATCGGGCGGATATTTCAGGAAAGACTCCACAATAGACAAATATTGTTGAATCTTCTTACGGGAAATGACCTGGGATAGACAACATGGGATTGTTTTTTTGGGGTTAAACCCTGGCTAATCCGCATCAATTAACCCTGAACAATGCTGCCGCTCCAGAGCTTTTCAAGAAACAATTTCCACGGGAGAATTTCTATCTTCCCGACAGTTCTCGGTTCCCTTTCATTACAGACTACCATTGATCTTTCGGGTGAATGTTCTTCCGAGAAAGCTTTTATGGAATTCAATTCTCTTGCGTCAACCCTTGGACTTCCTTTTACTTCAATTGCAACTTCACCGTTATTAAGAATAAAATCAACTTCAAGACCGTTCTTTGTTCTCCAGAAATTGATGCTGTAGCCAAGATCACTGTATGATCTGTGAGCAATAAGTTCCAGTAGAATAAAGTGCTCCAGTGCTTTTCCGAACTGAATTCCTCTTTCTTCTTTTATGATTCGTCCTGTAACAGAGCCCGCAACTCCTACATCAAAAAGATAGAATTTTGGCGCGCTGCTTATAACCTGCCTCCGCTGCTGCTTCTTGAAAGGTTCAAGCATTGTTCCAAGGTGTGTATCCGCCAGGATCTGGTAATATTCTTTGACAGTCTTTGCTGAGACAGCGCAGTCACGGGCTATCGAGGCAAAATTGGTCAATTCGCCATGAGTATAGCCAACCGCTTCAAAAAACCTTGAGAAAGCAGGAACATTACGGGTAAGGCCTTCTGCAAAAACCTCTTCTTTAAGATAGTCTTCTGTATACGCCTTCAAAGACTTTCTGTAGTTCTGCTCAAGATAATGATCGGGAATAAGCCCTCTGTTAAGCGCTGTCAGAAGATCAAAGTTATTTATCTCCTTATAGCAGAGAGGGAACATCTCGTACCTCCAGGCCCGTCCGCCAAGAAGATTCGCCTGCCCCCTTTTAAGTTTTCTGGCGCTTGACCCGCATAGAATGAAACTCAAATTCCTGTTCTCAATTAACCAGTGAACTTCATCAAGGATTTGAGGCACCTTCTGGACTTCATCCAGAATAACAGGGTGATCTAATTTTTTATTATCACAGCTTTCCAGGCGTTCCCTGAGCAGATACGGCCTGGCTGACATTTCGATGAACAGGTCTGTTTTCAGAAAGTCAAAAACGATACTTTCCGGGAACCTGTTCTTTAAAAAGCTTGTTTTTCCGGTTTTCCTCGCACCCCATAGAAAGGCTGATTGTCCCTTGGGAAGCTGAATATCGAGAGTTCTTTTGTATCGTACCATTGCTAATCTTACTCCATAGAAGTTCAACTAATCGGAAGTATAGGTGTGATTAGCCTGGTTGTCAAGCCGTTCTTTAAGCAGCGTTACTCGGCCATGCGACTCAACCCTCTTTACCGCCATGGCCACGACTTTTTTTGTTCCCACAATAACCACAAGCTTCCTGCCTCTGGTAATTCCCGTGTAAAGCAGATTTCTCTGAAGCATCATGTAGTGCTGGGTGTGCACCGGAATTATCACACCCTCCAGGTATTTGTCAGGGGTTGAGGGACTCCGTAAACAGGTTAACTGAGGAATCAAAATATGCAGGATTCGTTGAATCTTATCCCGCAAAAAGCGTAAATAATTTCCAGGAGATACGCTTTTATCATTAATTATCGGTCAGGACACTCGGCGTAAACACGGCGTAAGGAAAAATGACCCTCATTTCCCGGGTCATTTTTTTAGCTATTAACTTATTGATTTTAATGGAGTTTGTTTTGGAGCGGGATATGGGACTTGAACCCACCGCCTCAAGCTTGGGAAGCTTGCGCTCTACCGGATGAGCTAATCCCGCTCGCAATGACAGTATAACTGTTTTTGGTTTCCAGTCAATCGGGTTTTTCAGTTTTTTGTGTTTCTGCTATAATTGATTTTTGGAAAAAGGAGTGTGTGATATGGCAAACGCTGAAAAATGTAAAGACTGCGGAGAGATTCTCGGCACGAACAGGAATTGTCAGACTTGCCTTCAGTATCTGTTTGACCGCGGGACAAATGACATTACTGAAGAGGATGTTAAGGATGCCTACAGCAGAGGGGAGACCTGGTTTGGCTCAAGAGGCAAATCAGCTCCTGCGGCTCTTTTCTCCCAGGTGAAACTTCTCTGGAAAATGCTTGGCGACTATCTGAGCGGAGGATACAGGGAATTATCGTGGGGCGTTGTTGCTGCGATTGCGTTTGCGGTTCTGTATGTGATCAATCCCTTTGACCTGGTCCCTGATGTAATTCCTGTGCTTGGCTGGATTGACGATGCTGCCGTGACCGCGCTTGTAATAAGAACGCTCAGGGAGCAGTTGCGAAAATACTGTTTTTACATCGGGCTGGATCCGAGAGATTACGGATTATGACTTCAATCCTGAAGCAGTTCTTTGGCGAGGGTAAGGCTGAGTGTTGTGTTACGGACTTTTCTGCACAGGGTTTCCGCGAGCGACAGGTAGATTTTTCGTGCGCATTCGGGATTTTTTTCAAGAAATGCCCTGAGTTCATCGTGTGAAAAGGCGAGAACTTTGCAATCTTCCTGAGCGATTGCGGACGCGGAGGGTTTTTCCCCGTCAATGAAGGAAAACTCGCCAAGGGAGTCCCCGCTTTCAAGAAGGGCAAGGAGCTGTTCGCCGCCTTCCCTCATGCTCACCACCCTGACATAGCCTTCAATAATGACAAAGAGATGTCGGCAGTCTCCGTTTTCGTTGATGATCACTTCATCCTTCCGTATCCGGATCGGTTCAGCGATGTTGAAAAGACTGTCAAGCTCTTCATCACTCAGTTTGTTGAATATTGGCACATTTTTTATAAGATTCTGCATCGTTCTTTTTCCCGCGTTTCATAATATAACGATCCGCTGATTTTGTCCAGCATGTGTTTTTATAATGTCAAGACTCGTTAGAAATGTCACATGTAATAACTCATTAGAAATGTCATGT
>CAZDZC010000064.1:0-11066 GCA_964509835.1 uncultured Acidobacteriota bacterium | reverse complement strand
TAAGAGAAGGCGGAAGAACAGTAGGCGCCGGCACCATTACGAGAATTATCGAGTAAAACATGGCAAAAAAAGAGAACAGGATAAATTTTGCTCTTGAGTGTAAGGAGTGCAACCGCAGGAATTACACTACAACTAAAAACAAGAGGAATACTGAAGGAAAGATTGAGCTTAAGAAGCATTGCAGTAATTGTAAAAAGCATACTGCACACAAGGAGACAAAAGTTTGATCCACTTGAAGGTGTAAACAGGTCAATACAGGCCAGTAGCTCCAATTGGCAGAGCAGCGGTCTCCAAAACCGCGGGATGGGGGTTCGAATCCCTCCTGGCCTGCCATTTTTTTGAGCGTTTGTAACAAAGTAGAAAGTATGAAAAAAATAAAATCCTTTATCAACAATGCTGTAACCTTTTTAAGGGAAGTTAAAATTGAGCTTAAAAAGGTGTCCTGGCCTAATAAAAAAGAGGTTTACGGAACGACCACCGTTGTTATTATAGCTGTTTTTATCTTCTCTATATATCTTTATGTCGCGGATATTATACTGTCAAAAACGGTCGGTATTGTTTTTGATATTGCACAGAGGTTTTAATGGCTAAAAGATGGTATATTGTCCATACTTACTCCGGATATGAACATAAAGTGAAGGAGAGTCTGGAGCAGAGAGTTGAAACACTCCGTTTGAGCGATAAAATCGGAGAGGTCATGATCCCCAAAGAAGATGTTGTAGAGAGAAAACGGGGCAAAACGGTTGTCACTTCGCATAAATTTTTCCCGGGCTATATTTTAGTCAATATGGAGATGGATGAAGAAACTTGGCACATTGTGAAAAACACTCCGAAAGTGACTGGGTTTATTGGGACAGGGAAAGAACCGACACCGTTAAGCGAGGAAGAAGTTGAAAGGATTGTAAATCAGGTCTCTTCATCAGCGGAAGAACCTAAACCAAGGTTTAGTTTTGAAGAAGGCGAAAAGGTTAGGATAATTGACGGTCCGTTCAATGATTTTTCGGGGGTTGTCGAAACAGTGAATGAAGACAAAAAGCTTTTAAAAATAATGGTGACTATTTTCGGAAGGGCCACTCCTGTTGAGGTGGACTTTCTACAGGCAGAAAAGGTTTGATAAATCGGTAATTTTGTTGAAAGAGGAATAGGATGGCAAAAAAAGTTCTCGCTCAAATTAAGTTGCAAATAGATGCCGCCAAGGCTACTCCTGCACCGCCAGTGGGGCCCGCTCTTGGACAGCATGGTGTTAACATAATGGATTTCTGCAAAGCTTTCAATGCTAAAACGCAGAATGATGCTGGACTTATTATTCCCGTGGTTATTACAGTTTATGGTGACAGATCTTTCAGTTTTATTACCAAAACACCACCCGCTGCTGTTCTTATTAAGAAAGCGGCTAAAGTTGCTAAGGGATCGGGAGTTCCAAACAGGGATAAGGTTGGTCAGGTTACAGAGGCGCAGATTAGGGAAATAGCGGAATTGAAAATTAAGGATCTGAATGCGTTCAATATAGATTCTGCTGTTAAAATTATAAAAGGTACAGCCAGAAGTATGGGAATAAAGGTTGTTGACTGAGAGGTTAATGATGGTTAAGCTGAAAAAGAATTTTACAAAGGCAAGAGAGAAAGTGGATAAAAATAAGCATTATTCGCTTGAAGAGGCTGTTTCTCTGCTCAAGGAAATCAGTTTCACTAAATTTGATGAGACTGTTGAAGCAGCGTTCAGTCTCGGCGTGGATCCTAAGCACGCAGATCAAATGGTGCGGGGCAGTGTTGTTTTACCCAAAGGGACAGGAAGAAAAGTGAAGGTTCTGGCGATTGCTTCAGGCGAAAAAGTTAAGGAAGCGGAGGAAGCCGGAGCTGATTTTTTTGGTGGGAAAGAGCTTCTTGAAAAAATCAAGGAAGGCTGGTTAGATTTTGATGCTGTAGTTTCCACTCCGGATATGATGGCTGAATTGGGAAAGCTTGGGAAACTTCTTGGACCGAGAGGTTTGATGCCTAGCCCGAAAACAGGAACTGTTACATTTAATCTCAAAGACGCTATCAGTGATATCAAGGCTGGTAAGGTTGAATACAGGGTCGATAAAGCAGGTAATCTTCATGTGCCGTTCGGAAAGATTTCGTTTTCAGTCGAGGATCTTCTTGAAAATGCTAGATCTCTTATAAGCGCAGTTGTAAAGGATAAACCAAGTGCTTCTAAGGGGGTTTATCTCAAGGGTCTTTATCTTTCGTCAACAATGGGTCCGGGTTTGAAGATTGATACCCATGGATTTGATAAACGCTAAGGGAGAATCAGTTTTGAATAAAACAGAAAAAATTAATGAAGTTTCCGAGCTGAACGGAATGTTTAGAAATTCTCAGAACGCGATTCTTATAGGGTTCAGAGGGATGAATGTTGAGGAGGTAACTGCCTTAAGGACACAAATCAGGCAAACTGAATCAAGTTACAGGGTTGTAAAAAACAGACTGGCACTCATCGCTATAAAAGAAACGCCTCTGGAGAAGCTTTCAGACGGGTTTACAGGCCCCACCGCTGTTGCATTCAATAACAGTGATCCGGTTGCTCTCGCCAAAGTTGTTTCTGACTTTGCAAAGACTAATAAATTTCTCGAGATTAAAACAGGCGTAGTCAGTGGAAAGCAATTAAATCAGGACGGGATTAAAGAATTGGCAAATCTTCCGTCTTCTTCTCAATTGAAATCCACTTTGATCTCAATTCTTCTGGCTCCAGCTAACAAGCTTGCCAGAATACTATCTATGCCTGCAACAAATCTCGTTTCTATACTTGAACAAAAACAGAAGAAATCGGAATAATGAATTCCTGACAATGTTAAAACACTGAAGAATTTTTACGGAGGAAATTGAAATGGCAGATCTCGGAACAATCGTTGAGCAATTGAGCGCATTAACAGTACTTGAAGTTGCTGAGCTCGGGAAAATGCTCGAAGAGAAATGGGGAGTATCAGCGGCTTCTGCTGCTCCCGTCATGTTTGCCGGTGCTATGCCGGCAGGCGCTGGTGCCGCTGATGCAGCGGAAGAAAAGACTGAATTTGATGTGATACTCAAAGAAGTCGGGGACAAGAAAATTAATATTATCAAGGTTGTCAGAAAAGTCACGGATCTGGGACTTAAGGAGGCTAAAGATCTTGTTGACAATATCCCCAGCACTTTAAAAGAGGGTGTAACCAAAGAAGAAGCTGAAGCCCTTAAGAAGGAATTTGAAGAAGCTGGCGGTACTGTAGAAATTAAGTAGCAGCAGAAATTCCTGCGGAATTACAGCACAAACCGAATGCTTATCTGGTAAGTTCCGGATTTGCTTCGGTTTGCGCTTTTGTTTTTGATATTTTTTATAACGAGATTTTAATTTTTGTTGAAATCTAATATAAAGGTGAGTGACGAAACTATGAGCCTTAATCACCGCAATGAAAGATACGATTTTTCCGAGATTAGGACCAGCATCCCGATACCAAACCTTATTGATGTTCAAAAAAGATCTTATAAAGATTTTTTGCAGATGAACCTGTTGCCATCTGAAAGGAAATCCGATGGGTTGCAGTCCGTTTTTGAAGGTATTTTCCCGATTACGGACTTTAAAGAAATTTCAACCATGGAGTTTGTGGATTACTCCATAGGTAACTGGCAGTGTAAGTGCGGCCGTCTTAAAGGTTTGGAACATCTCAGAATTGAATGCCCTGAATGTAAACAAAAAATCACATGTGATCCGGACGCTGAAGACTCAGGAACATGTTTTTCATGCGGATATAAAGCTCCGGTCTCTGTTGGGATATGTAGTACTTGCGGCGACATTGTTTCCCTGAAGCTTCCTTTATCGGAAAGTGAGTGCAAAGACAAGGAAGCGACTTACGAAGTTCCCCTCAAAGTAACAATCAGACTCGCAGTTTATGATAAAGATTCTGATACAGGAGTGAAGCACTTAAAGGATGTTAAGGAAGAAGAGGTTTACTTCGGGGATATCCCTCTTATGACTGACAAAGGCACCTTTATTATAAACGGAACCGAAAGGGTCATTGTGAGCCAGCTTCACCGTTCTCCAGGGGTTTTTTTCAAAGAGGGTAAAAAGAAGAAGAACCTTTTTACAGCTAAGATGATACCTTACAGAGGTTCCTGGGTTGAGTTCGAATATGACTCGAGGAACAGGCTTTATGTAAGGGTTGACAGAAAGCGGAAGTTCCTGGCAACAGTACTTATAAAAGCTTTGGGATTTGAGAGCAGTGAGGAGATACTCAGAAGATTCCAGGCTCCGAAAATAATTGAAATCAGAAAAGGAGACTTGTTCAGGCCTTGGAGTGATAAACTGGTAGGGAAAAAGTGTTTTTCTCCGATTAAAAACAAAAGCGGCAGAATGCTGATAAAAGAGGGAGATGATTTCACAAAGGAAATCGCAGATGAGATTAAAAATCTTGGCATCCTTATCCCTTTTGCTGCTGAATCTTATCCTGAAGCAAGGGTGATAAAAGATATAATAAATACCGAGACAGGTGAGGTTCTTGTTGAAGCTAATACAGAACTGAATATGAAGATTGTGGAGGTGATAACAAGCTCCGGATTGAAAGAGTTTGAAGTGTTCTTCCCTGATGAGGACGATACTGGAGGGATAATAGGACTCACGCTGGAAAAGGACAGACTTGAAACTAAAGACGATGCCCTTGTCGAAATTTACCGTAAGATGCGGCCGGGTGATCCTCCAACCGTAGAAACATCAAGAAAGCTTTTTGATAAGATGTTTTTTGATAAACAGCGTTACGATCTTTCAAGGGTGGGAAGACTCAAATTTAATGCTAAGCTAGGATTTGATGATTCCCTTGAAGAAAGAACGCTGAAGCCTGAAGATTTTCTCAGGGTTATAGAGTATCTTCTGAAATTAAGAAATGGCAAAGGCGAAGTTGATGATATAGACCACCTTGGGAACAGAAGAGTCAGATCTGTGGGTGAGCTTCTTGAGAACCAGTTCAGGATTGGGCTTGTCAGAATGGAACGCGCAGTTCGTGAGAAGATGAGTGTGTATAAGGACATTGAAACAGCAAGCCCCAGCCAATTGTTAAACGCCAAACCGGTCATCGCTTCAGTCCGTGAGTTTTTTGGTAGAAGCCAGTTATCACAATTTATGGACCAGACGAATCCGCTTGCTGAAATCACTCATAAAAGAAGGTTGAGTGCTTTGGGTCCCGGAGGATTAAGCAGGGAGAGAGCTGGATTTGATGTCAGAGATGTTCATCCGACGCACTACGGACGAATTTGTCCTGTTGAAACGCCTGAAGGCCCGAATATAGGTCTTATTTCATCTTTAAGCACTTTTGCAAGAATAAATGAGTTTGGTTTCATTGAAAGTCCTTACCGCAAGGTTGAGAAAGGCAGGGTTGTTGATTATGGAAGAATTTTATCATCAGGAGACTCTTCCTTTAAGAAGGATGAAATAGTCAGGATTGATGAAATCCTTAAAGCTAATGAAAAACTGGTAAAACTGAAGAAACATGCCGCAGAATTTGAATTGCACGCATTCTATCTTTCCGCATGGGAGGAAGATAAATATGCAATAGCACAGTCAAGTTGCAAAATGGATAAAAGTGGAAAAATCCTTGAAGAGAGAGTGAATGTAAGAAAAGGGGAGGACATTATTCCTTTGTCACCGGACATGGTTGATTTCATTGATGTTTCACCTAAACAGCTTGTCAGTGTTGCTGCATCATTAATTCCGTTCCTTGAACATGATGATGCAAACCGGGCACTTATGGGATCCAATATGCAGCGGCAGTCTGTTCCTCTACTGAAACCGGAGTCTCCTCTGGTTGGAACAGGTATGGAAGGCACTGCTGCAAAAGATTCCGGGGCTGTTATCCTATGCAAAAGATCCGGTGTTGTTGACACAGTTGATTCAGAAAGGATAATTGTCAGGGTGGATAAGAATGCAGGCGAAGGTGACCATAAGGAGAAAACAGCTTTTGGGGCTGATATTTACTCTTTGCTGAAGTTCAAGCGATCGAACCAGAACACATGTATAAATCAAGTTCCCATTGTTCGAGAGGGAGATTTGGTGAATAAAGGTGATGTTCTGGCGGACGGTCCGGCCACAAGTCAGGGAGAACTGTCGCTTGGTAGGAACATCCTTGTTGCTTTTATGCCATGGCGCGGTTACAACTTTGAAGACGCTATAGTTGTAAGTGAAAAGCTTATTAAAAACGATTCATATACCTCCATTCATATTGAAGAGTTTTCAATTGATGCGCGTGATACTAAACTTGGTCCGGAGGAAATCACCAGAGACATTCCAAATGTGAGTGAAAAAGTTCTTAAAGAACTTGACTTGAGTGGAATTATCAGAATAGGAGCTTCTGTTAAACCCGGTGACATTCTTGTTGGAAAAGTCACACCAAAAGGAGAGACTCAGCTCTCCCCTGAAGAAAAACTTTTAAGAGCGATTTTTGGTGAAAAAGCCGGAGATGTTAAGGATGCTTCTCTTAAAGTTCCTCCCGGTGTTGAAGGAATAGTTGTAGATGCCAAGGTATTCACAAGAAAGGGACAGCAGAAGGACAGCAGAACGCAGGAGATTGAAGAGGCGGAAGTCACTAAGCTGGAGAAGAACAAAAAGGATGAAACACGCATTATTCAGGATGAGCTTAAGAATAAAATGGCTTTCCTCCTCGAAGGGAAAATGATTGCATCCAATCTCACAGCTAAAGGTTCTTCAAAAATACTTCTGAAAAAAGGTAAAAAACCAACTCTCAGGGAAATTGATTCGTTAAAGCTTGATGAAGTGCGTAGAATAGAAATAGAGAAGGACAAGGATTATGAAAATATCCAAATGGAGATCGCACTTTTAGAAAAACAGGCCAAGGAAAAAGTGAAGGTTGTAACCCAACTTTTCAAAGAAAAAGTCGATGAACTTAAAACCGGGGACGATCTTCCGCCCGGTGTGATCAAGATGGTTAAAGTCTATGTTGCCATGAAGCGGAAAATGTCTGTGGGAGATAAGATGGCGGGACGGCATGGTAACAAAGGTGTTATAGCGAAAATTGTACCGGAAGAAGATATGCCTTATCTTCCGGATGGGACACCTGTGGAAGTTGTTCTGAACCCACTCGGAGTTCCATCAAGAATGAATGTCGGGCAAATCCTTGAAACTCATCTTGGCTGGGCAGCCGCCGCGCTGGGATTGAAATTTGCGTGTCCGGTTTTTGACGGTGCTTCAGAAGCAGAAATCAAGGAGAAACTAAAATCGGTTGGTTATCCAGAGTCAGGCAAAACTATTCTATATGATGGTAAGAGCGGAGAGCCTTATGAGCTTCCTGTCACTGTTGGATACATGTACCTGATGAAACTTGCCCACCTTGTTGATGATAAAATACATGCCAGATCAATAGGCCCCTACTCCCTGATTACACAGCAGCCATTAGGAGGTAAAGCCCAGTTCGGAGGTCAAAGATTGGGAGAAATGGAGGTGTGGGCTCTGGAAGCATATGGCGCAGCGCACATTCTACAGGAATTTTTGACTGCAAAATCAGATGATGTTTACGGCAGGACAAAGATTTACGAAGCTATTGTTAAGGGCGAGCCCTGTTCTGAACCGGAACTTCCTGAATCATTCAATGTGATGGTCAGAGAGATGCGCAGCCTTGGACTTGATGTTGAATTACTTCTTACTGAAAATATGAAGTAATCTTTTTAACCTTCTTCTATTTTAGAGAGGCAAGGAATTGCATAAAGCTTTTGGAATTAACACAAGAAAGGAACATACCGCAAACGATTACTGCGGTATAAGAATAGGTCTTGCGTCACCGGAGAAAATACGCTCCTGGTCTTTCGGCGAGGTGACCAAGCCAGAAACTATAAACTACAGAACCTTCAAACCAGAGAAGGACGGTCTCTTCTGTGCGAAAATTTTTGGACCGGTTACAGACTGGGAATGTCTGTGCGGAAAATTCAAACGGATGAAGCACAGAGGGGTTGTCTGTGACAAATGCGGTGTTGAAGTAACCAGATCAAAAGTAAGAAGAGAGAGGATGGGGCATATTGAGCTTGCTGCTCCTGCTTCGCATGTTTGGTTTTTCAAAGGACTTCCCAGCAGAATCGGGCATTTGCTGGATCTGAGTCTTCGGGATCTTGAACGGGTTCTTTATTTTGAAGCATATATAATTACTGATTCCGGAGAAACGGGACTGACCCATAAGAAGCTTTTAACAGAAGAAGAGTACAGGGAAGCAAAGTCGGAGAACGGTACAGGATTCGCGTGCGGAATGGGAGCGGAAGCAATAAAGGTGCTTCTGGAGCAGATTGATGTAGAGGAACTTTCCCTTGAGCTCCGGCATAAGATGAGAACAGCGACTTCTCAGCAGAAAAAAAAGAAATATACAAAAAGACTTAAGGTTGTCGAAGCATTCAGAAGATCGGGGAATAAACCGGAGTGGATGATAATGGATGTAATTCCTGTCATACCGCCAGAACTAAGACCCTTGGTGCCTCTTGACGGTGGGCGTTTCGCCACATCTGATCTCAACGACCTGTACAGAAAGGTAATAACCAGAAATAACAGATTAAAAAAACTTCTTGATCTTGGTGCTCCTGAAGTAATTATCAGGAACGAGAAAAGAATGCTTCAGGAAGCCGTTGATGCTTTATTTGACAACGGAAGAAGGGGAAGAGCTTTCAGAGGATCAAACAACAGGCCACTGAAATCACTTGCCGACACCCTCAAGGGAAAGCAGGGAAGATTCAGGCAGAACCTGCTTGGTAAGAGAGTTGATTATTCAGGCAGATCTGTAATTGTGGTTGGACCTGAGTTGAAACTTAACCAGTGCGGTCTTCCAAAGAAAATGGCATTGGAGCTCTTCAAACCTTTTATTTACAATAAACTTGAGAAAGCAGGATATGCAGCAACGATAAAAGCTGCAAAGGAACTCGTGGACAGGAAAGGGCCTAAAGTATGGGACTTTCTGGATGAGGTCATTAAAGGCCATCCTGTTATGTTGAACCGCGCCCCAACACTTCACCGTTTAGGAATTCAGGCTTTTGAACCTGTTCTGGTTGAAGGGAAGGCGATAAGAATTCACCCTCTGGTTTGTGCTGCTTTCAACGCGGATTTTGACGGAGACCAGATGGCTGTCCATGTTCCCCTTACTCCAAAATCGCAGCTTGAGGCAAAACATCTCATGCTGGCGACTAAAAATGTGCTGTCGCCGGCCCATGGAAAAGCAGTTACCGTCCCCAGTCAGGATATGGTTCTCGGACTCTATTATTTGACAAAATCCAAACCTGGAGCCAAAGGTGAAGGTAGGGTCTTCTCAAGTTTTAACGAAGTGCTTATGGCATACGAAAAAAATGAAGTTGAGACGCTCACTCCTATCAGAGTTCAATACTCCGGGGAACTGATAGATTTAACAACAGTTGATGACAATCAGGATGTTATTCATGTGGATATTCAGATTGTCGAAAGACAGGCTATCAGCACTACAGTGGGCAGGGTTATATTTAATGACAGGCTTCCTGACGAAATTCCATTCATTAATGGTTTGCTTAAGAAAAAAGGAATTTCGAATCTGGTGAATTTCTGCTATTTGAGATACGGCAATGAGCTTACGGTAAGAATGCTTGACGACTTGAAGGACATGGGTTTTCATTTTGCGACGCGCGCCGGGATATCAATCGGTATTAACGATATGATCGTTCCTGAAAGCAAAAGGAAGTTGATAGAGGATGCTGAAAAACAGGTTCTTATTGTCAGGAAGAAGCACGACGACGGCCTAATGACAAATGGCGAACGGAAAAACGATACACAGAACATTTGGCAGAAAGTGACTGATAAAATCGCTACAGAAATGTTCGAAGCAATGAGCAGACCTCATCCGGAAGTTGGAGACATCAACCCCATATTTGTTATGGCTGACTCGGGAGCAAGAGGAAGCAGAGAACAGATAAAGCAGTTGGCCGGAATGAGGGGCATGATGGCGAAACCTTCGGGGGAAATCATTGAAACGCCGATTACCGCAAACTTCCGTGAAGGTCTTAACGGGCTTCAATATTTCATAAGTACACACGGAGCTAGGAAAGGTCTTGCTGACACAGCTCTGAAGACCGCAAATTCAGGATATCTTACGAGAAGACTTGTGGATGTCGTGCAGGACTCAATTATCAGCGAGATAGATTGCGGCACGCTTGACGGAATTACAGTTAAGGCGATTAACAGAGGAGCGGAGTTAATTGAACCTCTCAGAGACAGGATAGTTGGAAGGGTAGCTCTTGATGATGTTGTTGATCCTATTACAGGTGAAGTTATTCTGGAAGCTAATACGGAAATTGATGATGACCTTGCCAACCAGGTTCAGGAAGCTGGCATTGACAAAGTAAAGATCAGATCTGTTTTGACATGTGAATCCAGGTCAAGTTTGTGTGCTAAATGTTACGGAAGAAACCTTTCAACCGGAAAACTTATTGAAATAGGAGAAGCTGTTGGAATAATTGCAGCCCAATCAATTGGTGAACCAGGGACACAGTTGACCATGAGAACATTCCACATAGGGGGCACTGCGAGCATGTCAATTGAAGAAACTAAAGCAGAGGCCAAAAACAGCGGCTATGTGGAATTCAGAAACCTTGACACAGTTGAGAACAAAAATGGCAATCTTGTTTCAATGAGAAGGAACGGTTCCATCGTTATAAAAGACAGAAAAGGCAGGGAGAAAGAAGTTTATTCCGTTGTGGAAGGAGCTATTATAAAAGTAAAAGACGGGGAAGAAGTTTCAAAAGGAACAGTTCTTGTTGAATGGGATCCTTTCGCAAAGAGCCTTATTACTGATTTTTCAGGTAAAAAACTGGAATTGGTTTATTGTCAGTATTGATAAGATTTATTCCTTCAATGCTTTTTTTAATATGTTCGCCACGCATTTGTATTGAGTAATCATCAAGATAATATGGGTTGACGTATTTATTATCATAATTATTTATGGAGGTTATTTCTGCAATCTTTACATTTATTGACGAATCAGATGCAATTAAATAATCTTTTTCGCCTGGAATAATCTCAACATTTTTAAAGTTTCTCTTTAATGTTTGATAAGT
>CAZDZC010000063.1:0-11318 GCA_964509835.1 uncultured Acidobacteriota bacterium | reverse complement strand
AGTGTAAACCATTTCCGGGGGTATGCTTTTATCATTAATTATCGGTTAGGACAAGGGTTGTCTGTAATAATTGAAAACTGCTGATTATGCGATGGCATCGAATATAAATGGCTGGAATTATACGATGGCGTCGTATAATATAGTTGACAAACTGCCGATGGAATCGTATATTTACAGGCATGAAAGAACTGCTTTACCAATACAATCCTTGGTGGGAAGGAACTTCCTTCGCTGACAGGCTGGTTCCGAGGGACAGGTACCTGAGGCATCTCAGGAAATATCTGGATTCCGGGCAGATAGTATTTCTCTCCGGTCTTCGCCGTGTCGGCAAAACTTCTCTGATGAAGCTGCTCTTAAAGGAACTGATAGATTCGGGCATCTCTCCTGATCACATATTTTATGTCAGTCTTGACGATTATCTTCTTCGGGATAAAAGTATTTCTGAAATAGTCACCGAATTCAGAAATGCGAATAAGCTGGAAGTTGACGAGGAGGTCTATCTTTTTCTGGATGAAGTCGCCTCCAAAAGTGAATTCTCCCTTCAGCTTAAGAACCTTTATGATCTTCAAAAAGTGAAGATATTCGCGGCTTCGTCCTCGGCAACCATGCTCAGGGATGAAAAGGCGAATCTTACCGGAAGATCGGTGACAATTGAGATAAAACCTCTGGATCTTGAGGAATTCCTGGCTTTCAGAAATGTATCCTTGAAAAAAAGGGACAACAGTCTGCTGAAGTCATATTTTCTGGACTACATCAGGATCGGGGGCCTTCCGGAAAATGTCCTTAATCCCGGAAGAGAGTATCTGATGAACCTTGTGGACGATATAATCCAGAAAGATATCACTGCCTTTCACGGGCTGAAAGACCATCAGGTGCTGAGGGATTATTTCAGTCTGCTGATGGAGAGGAGCGGCAAGCAGTTGAGTGTCAATAAAATGGCGAGGATACTGAACATATCGCCGGATACATCCAAGAGGTATCTGGGATATTTCGAATCATCCTACCTCATCCACCTTGTTCCAAGATGGGGCGGGACAAATCAGAAACTCCTGTCACAGAAGAAAATATACGCATCCGACCTCGGCATAAAATTCCTTTTCATCGGGGAAAGGGACCTTGGGAGCTACTTTGAGAACTATATCTGTCTGAAGCTGCGGAGAAGAAAGGAGATATATTATCTCTATGAGGACGGCGCCGAAATAGATTTCATTTCTTCTGACGGGTATCTTGTCGAATCCAAATACTATTCAGGTATGACCGAAAAACAGCAGAAACTTTACGACTCGATTGACGCGAAGCAGAAAATGCTGATTGACTCGGTTGAGAAACTGGAGCTGTTGAATGATATGTAGTTCTGCTGAACTTGTCTGTGTTTTCAGCGGAGCCGTACCAACTGCCGTGGATTTCGTCTCAAGATGTCAAGTTGAATCCCGCAGAGGGCGGTTATTTAATATCTCTTTTCGAATCTGAACCCCTGCAGGAATTTAAACTGTGCATTTTCAGAAGATGCTCTTTCTCTTTCTTCATCTTCCTCTGCAGCCTCTCCCAGCCCAGAGCGATGCACAACCTCCGCAGTTCGCTTGAAAGCTTCAACCTCTTTGATACCGCCGCCCAGAGGCTCATATCAGCTTTCATTGATGATACCAGTCAAGTTATTTATGTCGTCCCTGTCCTGGCCGCTCAACCTAAAGATCTGCTTAACGCTGATCAACGCCGAGCTGCATCTTTATCAAATCGCAAAGGCTTTCTTTTATTTCGGAATGCCTTGGTATTGGCGCTATTTTGCCGTTTGCCGGGTTTGCGTAAATATCATGCTTTTTCCCGTGGCGCTTTAAATAACAACCGGCTTTCACCAACTGCTTGATGAAGTTTCCCCGTTTCACGCTATTTCAATGGAAATATCTTTGGCCATGGCGTCAGGATGAGTGATTTGAGGACTGGTTTCCATCATCATATTGTATGCATCCTCAATGTTCTCTTCCAGTTCGTCCAGCGTTTCACCCTGACTGAAAACCCCCGGAATTTCCTTGAGTTTTCCGACATACCAGCCATCATCCTTCCAATATTCCAGTGTAAACGAATGTTTCATTGATCACCTTTCGATAAAAAACATACTGAATGATTGAATATAATCCCTTATTCCCACAAAGTCAAAAATTAAGCGGACTCCATTCTTTCCTCATGCATCTTGACTTCCAAAATTGGACAAATCGTTGCAAAAGCATTATACTGTAATTGTGTTGTAAACATGGAGAGTGAAGCCTTGGTGCAGGACAAATCGGTTTTTTCAGAACTAAGAAATCATCGGGGCGGGATTTTCGTGCGGGTATAACTATCCGCATGAGTTTGAGTTTGGTTTGGAGGTTGATAATGAAAAGAAACATTGTAATTGCAGCCGCGTTGGTTCTATGCATTAGCGGTACCGTTTGGGCTGGCTGTACAGATGTGATATCTGGTATTCTTGATTACAGCGTTATCTGGTCCCCAAGTTATGAAGTGTGCTGGTCGGTTTATGTTCACGAAAACAATGCCAGATACAAAATAAATGCCGGCTTTGACCTTAATCCCTATAAGTATCAGGCGGTATGGCTGTACGGAGGAATTGTGCAGCCGTGTTACACCTTTTCAAACTGTACTTTTGATGCATGCTTTAATGCCTGCGCAGCTTCGCTGGAAGAGTGCTCCCTTGATGAATATGAGGGGGACATCCCTGAAATTCTTGATGGCGAAATTCAGCAGCACAATCTATGCAATGATCAGGCAGACTGGGTGAAGTTCAATGTATGTGAAGGCGTTGAATATACAATTTCGATATCAAATGTTGGTGCCAACTCTGATACTGTGTTGGAGCTGTACTATCCTACACAGGTTTTGCTTCATTCCAGCAATTATGACTTCAATCCTTCCATTCAGTTCTCTCCAGACAACGATGGGATTGTTTATGTGAAAATGAAGCCTTCGGATGTAAGCAATACCGGTGCATACACAGAGTATTTTGTGACAATGAGCGGATTTAATGAAATATGCGGGTTTGGCTCCGTTCCTGATGGATATTTTGTCCCAGGTGATCCCTTAACTCTTGTGAAGGAAGGAAACGACATAAAACTGATGTATTCATCGGTGCAGGATGCTGTTGGGTATTTTGTGTACAGAGGAAATGTCGGAGAATGGTACAGTCACAATGAAAACATGGCATATCCGGCATGCAATGAAAATGCGGCATTATACAGCTATGATTATTCGGCAGTACTCGACAGCAATGATTACTATTATGTTGTAACAGCATCAAGCGGAAGTTGTGAAAGCACTACGGGTTATGACAGTACCGGCAATAAAAGAGAGGTGTCCGGTTTCTGGCCTTCCGAATCGTGTAATATGCTTTGTCCTTAAAGCTTTGCTTCCGGATTTTCCGGAAGATCAAACTGTAAAGATTGCAAGTCAAGGACGCAAGAAGTTGGAAGTCTGTCCAGCAAGGGGGCGAGATGTTGAAAATTCCAGGAAAAGGTCCATCTTTTTATCCTCAGGCCAATAGAATCCCTGCCATTATACATTCTTTTTGCTGATTGATAAAGACTGTATTTCTTTTTCCAGTAAAGGACTGGGAAAGAAAAGTGTAAACCGTTTCCGGGGGTATGCTTTTATCATTAATTATCGGTTAGGACATCGGTTGTTAATGTTCCCGGCAGTTCCAATTGATTTATGCCTGAGGCATTGCACCTCTGTCCGACAACACAGAATTGGAAATAATCATTGCAAATGCCTAATTTTTCCCCGGATCAAAGTTTCGTCTTGCGCTTATGGATGCCGCTGGTTGTCAGGCAGTAGTTATTTCTTGAACTTAGCCGCTGCGTCACTGAAAGCGGACTTCATCGAATCCCATGCAGATTCCACACCCTCTTTGATCGACTCCCACGCATCTTCACTTGCGTCCGCGATTTCAGCAAGCCTGGTTTTCCCCTCCTCAAGCTTGCCTTCCAGTACTTTGATCTGCTTGTTTAACTCCAATTGTGCGTCAGCACTGGCCCCGGAGGCCTTTGCCTTAAACTTGTCTACTTCTGCTTTCCATTCGTCCAGCTGAGCCTTTTTCTTCTGCTGATGCAGTTCTTTTTCGTTCATTGCTTTCTCCTTATTACTATTTTGTTTAAAGTCATTACATATTAACCGTAGACTATACAAGTCAATACCCTTATCCTCGAATCCTTTGAATTGTTGACGGCTTCTTGGGTCTGTATGTAAGAGCCTATTCCCAGTACTTCGGACGACAATAGAAGTCATATAACCGTAATTCATACTCACGGTTAATAGGAGTCGAAGGATCATATTCCGGGCTGTCCTTGACCTGCTCCCTGGTCAGAGCAACTCTCACCTTACTTTCCGCCCAGTCTACCGAATCTATCCAGGCTGGTGGTACCAGCACCTTCTTCCCAGGTAACCAATTGCCGGTGTCCACCACCATATACTGGATGATCCAGGTTTCATCATCTACTATAAAGTCTACCACATCGCCAACCTTATCATCTGTCTCTTGAATGTGGTAACCCGTTACTTCTTGAACAGAACGGAGATGATCATCTCCTGAATCCACTTTTGTAGTCTTATTTATTGGTTCGGCAGTCTCATTTTCTGGTAATTTTTCATCATTCAGCTCTCCCGGGGAAGCCATGGATCCCCATGTATTATTGCCACTCCAGTAGTAAGTCCAGTCGTAATATTGGGTACAAAGGATTTCATGCTGTCTGCTGACCGGTGCGTCTTCATCAAGTCCCGGCGCATCTTCGATCTGTTTTTTCGTCAACCGCACTGGAAAAACCCTGGAACCCCAGTCGGGTTCGCCAAGTGAAATGGGGGATAAAAGAACCTTTCGCCCCGGCAACCATTTGCGCGTGTCCGCCACCATGTACCGAATGGCCCAAAAACGGTCGTCAAATAATAAATCCTTGCATCTGCCGATCTCCCCATCTTCTGCCTGTAGAACATAATTGTGAATCTCTTTTAGACTGCGTAACATTTTTTATCTCCTTAATGATCAAGTCCTCCATGCTCTTTAAGATTTATGTTGCCATAACTCTTTCCCTTGCGTTGTCCGAAAATCTTTATACATTTATGGTTACTACAAGAATCGTGCCAGGCCCGGAAGGTCTGTTATTGCTCACATCTAAGAAATGAGAAAGGGCAGTATGCCCCCGGACAGGGGGCAATCCACCCCTTTGTTAATGTTGGTCTTAACAGTTGTCAGTGTTTCCGGCAGTTCCAATTGTTGACGGTTGGGGGCATTGCACCCCTCACATTGAAAGTCTGTGTTCGGCCTGGTTCAACAGAGTCATGCGTTTACACCTAAACAACTTCAAGGTATCTTTAATGTCGCCACATAGTCCCAGATCAAGTTTAGCTTTTCTGCGAGATGAATAATTTCTTTGTGTGACTCAGCAGCATCAGGTCCGCAGTAAATCAGTAGTGTCCGGATATAAAGTAAATCTATAGTTCTAAAAGATGAAAGAAGGACTATGCCTTTTGGGTGAGTCTGTATCTTAACCTACTGGACTTGTACATAGGTTTTAATGAAAGCGGGACTCGCATTCAGGTTGTTATCTTCAAATCCCGGTCATTGAGTTTAATTCACTTACTAGCGCCTTTTTTTTCCTTCTTCATCGCCTTGTGATATTTCCTTCGGATGTCTTCAATATTTACTGTCGGCTCTGGAAATTCGATGTCAAGTTTTTTCATCGTTTCAACAATGATCTGTGCAATAGCGAGATTGCGGAACCATTTTTGATCGGATGGAATAATAAACCATGGCGCGTCGCTGGTGCTGCATTTGCTTAGCGCGTCCTCGTAGGCTGTCTCATATTTTTCCCAGTATTCTCTTTCCGTATAATCTGCCTCGCTTATTTTCCAACGCTTCGTTGGATCGTTGAGCCGTTTTTTGAAGCGCTGCAACTGCTCTTCTTTACTGATGTGAAGAAAGAATTTTAAAATGTGGGTATCGTTCGCTATAAGGTGCTGCTCGAATTCATTGATATGTTCATAACGCTTCGACCATACTTTTTTCAGAACAAGATTGTGAACGCGCACAATGAGAACATCTTCGTAATGTGAACGGTTGAAAACTACAACCTGGCCGGGTTTTGGAACCTGACGTTCAATCCGCCAAAGGAAATCATGAGTGAGTTCCTCGGGCGTAGGCTCTTTGAAGCCGACAACGCGGCAGCCCTGCGGATTCATCGAAATGATAACATGCCTTACAACGCCATCCTTTCCACCCGCGTCGGGAGCTTGAAGAACAATTAATAGCGAGTGTTTATGTTCGGCAAAAAGTCGATACTGTAATTCATGCAGCTTCTCTTTAAGTTTCCCGGTCTTCTTTTTCGAAGATTTTTTCTTTCCATGTTTTTTTGCAAACTTCGTATCGAAATCCTTAAGCCGGATACTGCTTCCCGGCTCTACAATAAATTTTTTGCTATAGTTCATTCTTTCACTCCCAATCGACTATGTCAATTTAATATTGTTGTTTTGATAATTTTTTATAATAGGATTGACTTTGTTTATTGAGAAGACTCATTATTCCTAATCTTTTCCACTTAAGGCTTCAAAACCGGAGATTACATCGAACAATTCCTCGTCAATACTACTCTGGCGTAAACGGTGAAATTTACTATTGAGGTCAACAAGCAATTCTTCTATGTTTTTTTCAGCGCGCTGCATGGCAGCTAGACGGCTCGTGTTCTCACTGGCAAGAGATTCTGCGCACGCCCGGAAGATCGAGACGAAAAGATATTCACGGATGAGCGCTTGCAGAGTGGTTGTACCCCCATCCATAACCTCCGGTAAGTTCCCTGTCGGCCATGCAAGTTCCGCCAGTTTATGCAGCCAGGTTTCATCGAGTGGCAGAAGCCTCTGATTGACAGGTGCATAAGCCGAACCGGATGTGGGACGGTTGTAAAATAAATGAAGTTCGGTTACTTTACTCTGGTTTCGTTGTGCCTCGCTCTCAATAAGAATCTGTCCAACGAGCTGAGTGATTGCCATGACGGAATTTGGTACGGCAAGAAGTCCAATCAACGATAAACCCGCATCTTCCAGACGCGCATAAACCCGCTCGCCAACAGCCCAAACAACCGCTTTGGGTGTAAGAGCAGCCAGTGTCTTAACTGCATATTCGGTTACTTCATCATTATACTGACCGACTAGTCCCTGGTCTGAACCGAACACAATTGCTCCAATCGCCCCTTCTCTTTTTTGAGTTTTCCGTTCAGCAATCAATGAGGTCAAACCGTTTTTCCGAAAGCATACACCCAACCCCAACTCAACAGTGTGATAGTAGTCGGTCAACGCACTAACTGATTTTTCGTATTGTCCGATACTCGATGCGGCAACAGCCTTCATAGTGCGAACAACAGATTGAAGATCTCCAGCTCCGCCTATCTTTCTGCGAAGACTTGCCATGGTATTACTCATGGCGTTCCTCACTGTCATTCGGTTCTGCCACAGGTAAAGACTTCGGCTTGGTTTTTGGATCTTCTTTAACTTTTTTCTCAGGTTCAGTTTTGGAATCCCCTTTTTGTTTCACAACTTCTTCGCTTTCTTGATTTTGCTTTGGTTTGGGATGAAACTTTCCAAGTGCTTTACCAACTATTTCAACTATCGTTTTGCGATCCTCATCACTCAACTTGTCTGCAGTCTCCAATCGTTCAATCACTTTTGCCGGAATATCCGAAGCAGACTCCTGAACGGCATATTCAGCATCTTTCATTTGGTCAAGTGGCACATCGTCGAAGTGTTCATCAGTCAACCCCAGAAGTACGGCAATTTGCCCGGGCATTGAAACCGGTGTGAATTCCGGCTGTTTGAGACATAAGCGAATACGCTTTCCGTGCTCTATGATCTTGCGTGTGTCTTCATCCAAGCGTGCCCCAAACCTTGAAAAGGTTTCGAGTTCCTCAAACTGAGCGTAGGCGAGTTTTAGATCGCCTGCCACCGCACGGTACGCCGCATGTTGAGCTTTACCGCCAACACGCGAAACTGATTTGCCTACATCAACCGCTGGAAGCACTCCCAATTCAAACAGCGACGGCGAAAGATATATTTGTCCATCAGTTATGGAAATCAAATTGGTAGGTATATATGCAGAAATATCCTGCGCTTCGGTTTCTATTATAGGCAAAGCAGTGAGAGATCCACCGCCAAGTTCTTTGCGCAAGTGTGTTGAACGTTCGAGCAACCGCGAATGGATATAAAATATGTCCCCGGGAAATGCTTCACGACCCGGCGGACGGCGAAGCAAGAGAGATAGTTCGCGGTAAGCACGCGCATGATGAGTAAGATCATCGTAAACTATCAAGACATCCTTACATGCATCCATGAAAAACTCCGCGATACTGGTTGCGGCATAGGGAGCGATATACATAAGACCTGGTGGATCGTTTCCTTCGGTTACAACTACAACGGTATAATCCATCGCACCCTTTTCACTCAAATTTGCAACGACCTTTGCCACTGAGGATGCCCGTTGACCGATTGCACAATAAACACATATAACATCCTGGCCTTGCTGATTGAGTATAGTATCAATTGCAATAGCAGTTTTACCGGTCTGGCGGTCACCAAGAATCAATTCACGCTGACCGCGTCCAACAGGAATTAGCGCATCTATAACTTTAAGTCCGGTCTGAAGCGGTACAGTAACAGGCGCCCGATCCATTATTGGTGCGGCGGGGCGTTCAATAGGCAAACGATTTCCTGAAGTTAGAGGTCCTTTGCCATCAAGTGGATGACCAAGCGGGTCAATCACACGCCCCAACAATTCTTCACCAACGGCTACATCCATGATGCGGCCTGTGCGTTTGACTTCATCACCTGCATTTAAATGCCAGTATTCTCCGAGCAGAACAACGCCAATTTCATCTGCATCAACATTGAATGCAATTCCAAGTACACCCCCGGGAAATGTAATTAATTCATCAAAACCTACACCCGGAAGTCCCGATACCATAGCGATACCGGTACCTACACTTTTGACAGTGCCCACCTCTTGTAGCGTCAGTTTCGAAGTGAATGCTTCCCGCACTTGGCATATTCCATCAAATGTGCTGTATAAAATATTCTCGAGAGTCTCAGTATCCATTTTTATTTGTTCTTCTTTTCCGGCTTAGGATCAGCTTCAGGTTTCCGTTCAGTTTTGGAATCAGACTTTGATTGAACTTTGGCTTCAGATTTCGGTTCGGCTTTAGCTTTGGTTTCAATTTTGTCTTTCTCTTTTAGAAGTTCATCGACACCATTTTCCATCGATGTCAGGTAATCATCGATACTCCATGCCAACTTTTGTCCGTTCTTAGTGAGTTCAATACCGCTGATGAAATCCGGTGAAGTCTCGAACCGGACATGAATGTTAGCCGAGAAAGTTTCATTAAGTACATTTTGTATCGCTTCATGTTGTTCATCCGGAAGCTCAAACGCACTGCGCACGAGGACAGGATCAGACGCTGTCTTTATGGCATTAGCGAGTTGCTCTTTTGCCGGATTGTCCATCTCTCGTAAGCGACTGGTAAACATCTCACTCATGGATGTTTCCAAATTTTTCGAGGCGAGATCGTTCAGCACCTTTCGAGCGATAGCGAATACTTCCTTTTGTGTCAATTTGCTGATTGCTTGATGCAAATTATGCACTTCACTTTTCAGTGTTTCCTGTCGCTTGGCACTCAAAGCGTCAGCAGCTTTATGTGCTTCTTCAAGAAGGCGTTGACGTTCATCTTTCACTTCATCTGTTGCTTTCTTTAATAAAGTTGCACATTGCTGGTCGAACTCTTCGTTTTTGTGCTTGAACTCGCTGCTTTCCTTCTGAGCTTCTGCTTTTTTCTTATCAGCATTCGCCAGTTCTGTAGCTATCTGTTTCTCCCGAGCATCAATCGCATGGATAATCGGTTTATAAAGAAATCGCTTCATCAACCACACTAGGATGAAAAAGTTGAGTGCCTGTGCACTGACTGTAAACCAATCAATTAGCATACTTTTATTTCCCTGTAGTTTGGGCGATCACATTATTCCAAAACGGGTTAGCAAAGATGAGAATCATTGAGACCACAAAGCAGTAAATGGCTGTGGACTCAATCATTGCAAGACCAACGAATAATGTTCGGGTGATCGTGGCTGAAGCGTCGGGTTGCTGTGCCAATGAACTTAATGCTGTTGCAACTGCTCTCCCTTCCGCCAGCGCGGGGCCCATGGTACCGAAACCAGTAGTTATGCCTGCGATGACAATTGATGCCACAGCAATAATAGTCATGTTATCCATAATATCTCCTTTTGTTGTTTTTCGTAATTTTCAATTATTTATCTCCGGTTCAGGTTTGGGCTTACGGACATGCGCAGCTGCGGCGATATATACTGCTGCCAGGATGCTGAAGATGTATGCCTGCACCATACCGGTTAGCAAACCGAGTGCAGTCATGATAATCGGAAAAATGAATGGTGTAATAGTGAGTAGAATACCCATTATCATTGCTCCGCTCATCATGTTACCAAACAAACGTACTGCCAGTGCAAGTGTACGCGAAAGTTCACTGATGATATTAAAGGGCAACATAATAAAAGTAGGCTTCATATAGGATTTTAGGTAATTTCCTATCCCTTGCTCTTCGATGCCAAAAAACGGTACAGCTACAAATACGCATAGTGCGAGTGCAGCTGTAGTAGAAAGTGAGCCGGTAGGTGGTTCAAAACCGGGGATAATAGTGCAAAGGCTGGCACTGCCGACAAACAAAAAGAGTGTACCAATAAAACCGAGATACTTCTTCGGCTCATTTAGACCTACTTCTTTTATTTGTTTTTCGATACCAGTGACAATAATTTCTAAAAGGTTTTGCCAGCGAGATCGTTCTATGCCCGTCGAAAGTTTACGTGTAATGAGTTTAGAACCGACAACCAGCACGAACATCAATCCCCATGTAAACACAATTGTACTGTTCAGTTTGAGAAATCCGTATTGCCAAAAAATGACTTGATCGGGACTAAGGTGCATGACCAGCCTCTGTTCCTAAGTAAGTTGGCTTTTCCTTTGATTTGGTGAGCCGCATAACAATATGGCGTGCAATAATAAATCCAAAGAGGCAGACCAGCAGTCTATCAAAGTGCTCGAGTGCGATAAAATAGAAACCAATTAAGGTTATTCCTGTTCGAAGCAGCAAGCTTCCAACGAACCAAAACGCTGTAAGTTTGGAAGAAACCAATTTCTGAACCGTCCACCAAAGACCGCCGAAGAAGATCGCACCCAGCAAAACGCCTGTCACCAAAGCCACTACTATATTTAAAGTTTCATTCATCAT
>CAZDZC010000062.1:0-12552 GCA_964509835.1 uncultured Acidobacteriota bacterium | reverse complement strand
AAAGCGGTACGTGAGCTGGGTTCAGAACGTCGTGAGACAGTTCGGTCCCTATCTGCCATGGGCGCAGGATATTTGAGGAGAGCTGTCCTTAGTACGAGAGGACCGGGATGGACGAACCTCTAGTGCACCAGTTGTCGCGCCAGCGGCATAGCTGGGTAGCTAAGTTCGGACGGGATAAGCGCTGAATGCATATAAGCGTGAAGCCCCCTCCAAGATTAGATATCCCGCAGTGTAAACTGCCTAAAGACCCCTTGAAGACTACAAGGTTGATAGGTCAGATGTGGAAGCGCAGTAATGTGTGAAGCTTACTGATACTAATAGGTCGTGAGGCTTGACCATAACTTTTCTATAAATTTGAAATACGCTGTATATTGGTTTGATATTTTATCAAGAGCATGGGTTTTTTGATGGAACTGTAACCCGTACTAATGGGGATATAACATATTATGAAAAAGGCACTAATAGTTCTAGCTGTTTTTTTAAGCTTGGCATCAACGGTTTTTACTGCTGACGATGGAAAAAAGCTGTCATTCAGTACAGATGTCAGCATTAAAAGCTTCCGGGATAATATTGAATCGCAATATTTCTTCGGGGGTGGTGAGATTGATAACACAAGTTTCAAAGATGAGTATGAAATAGGCTTCAATGTTCATTACAGCTTTACAAAACGGTTCTCGTTAGTTGCAAGCTCGGGTTATATAAAGACATCTTTGAATGATCCCGTTATAAGTTATGACAATGATATTTCAGCATTTTATCCGTATGATTCCCGTATATGTAAGCCGGTTGCTAACCCTGGAGATGATTGGTCAAGTGCAACCGGAATTATACAGGAGAGCGGACTGACATATGTTGCGATGAACCCTGATGAGCCTCCTTACAGTCCCAACAGTTACAATGGGAATGAGGTATTTGTTGAGGGACGATACGGTGAGTTGAGACAGATTCCCCTAGGACTATATTTCAGAATTGATTTAATGCCAGACCTGAAGTGGAAGCCTTATGTAGCCGGAGGTATCGGCTATGTGTTTAACGATTTTAAAGAAGAGAACACTGGGGCAGAATATCTTGACAACCTTAACTATTCCGCAACGGTTCTTCCATATGGTACGGATATTTATGGCGGATACAATGAAAGGGCCGATGCAGATCACGATGGTATTGCAGACGGAATAGTGTATCAGCGAGTGGGAGGGGATTATTATTATCTTCCATTCTACTCCAATCCTACCTATGAGGGCTGGACAATAGAGATTAAGGATTCCCTCACATATAATTTAGAGACGGGTTTCGATTATGAATTAAGTGATCACTGGAACTTCGTTTTTAAGTTAAGATATACATGGGTTCAGGAGAAAATTAAGTCAAGAATTAATGGCGAGACAGATTTTCTTGCTTTTACTGAGACAGATCCAAAATATTATATAGACAGGGATCCATCCAGACCGAGAAGATTGCACTCGACACACGGAATAGTTCACGCCCAGGGCGGAGATATGAATATGGATTCAGTCCAGGCCGGTATGGGCTTTAAGTATACTTTTTAGGAGAGTCAGACAGGTTTAAAGTTTAAATTCCCGGTGGTTTTAGCGAAGGAGTTACACCCGTTCCCATTCCGAACACGGAAGTTAAGACCTTCAGCGCCGATGGTACTGCATTGGCAACTTTGTGGGAGAGTAGGTCATCGCCGGGATAAATAGTAAAAAGCCTCATCGGAAAACCGATGGGGCTTTTTCAATTCCAATTATTTTATAAATAATGATATTTTCGTTGATATTGATATCTGTGAAGCCGTATGCTAACATCCTATATTTTATTGCAGGAGAGAAACTGATGTCCGGACATTCAAAATGGGCTAATATAAAAAGAAGGAAAGAGGGGCAGGACAAGAAGAAAGCCAAGGTTTTCGGGAAGGTCACCCGTGAGATTATGGTTGCTGTCAGGATGAGCGGAAGCGATCCTAACTTCAATCCAAGGCTCCGTTCGGCATTGGACGCTGCAAGATCCTCTGGATTACCAAAATCCAACATAGACTACGCGATCAAAAAAGGTTCGGGGGAGCTTCAGGGAGAGATGTATGAAGAACTTATGTTCGAAGGTTACGGGCCCGGCAATATGGCGGTTATGCTTTCAGTCATGACGGATAACAAAAAAAGAACTGTTCCGGAGATCCGGCATGCCTTTGATAAACGGGGCGGGAATCTTGCCGTAAACGGCTCGGTGGCGTGGATGTTTGAGAAGAAGGGTTATTTTATTGTATTGAAATCATCCGCACCGGAAGAGAAGGTTTTTGAGGTTGCCATGGAAAATAATGCGGAAGACTTCAGCGAGCAGGAAGAAGTATTTGAGATCTACTGCCAGCCGGAGAACTTCAACGCTCTTTCCCAGGCATTTCAACAGAATTCAATAATTGTGGAATATTCTGAGCTGGGAATGCTGCCGAAGAATGAGATTGATGTTGAACCGGAACATCTTGAGAAGGCAGCAGCTCTTGTTGAAGATCTGGAGGATCTTGATGATGTCCAGAATGTCTGGACAAACTGCAGCTTTCCTGATTCCGAAAGCGATTGAGCGTATTGCATGTCTGAACCTCTTGTTCTGATGGGCATTGATCCCGGCTTTAAATCAACAGGCTACGGTATTATAAAGGTTGACGGCAGCAGGTTTTCGTGCCTTGATTACGGTGTGATTCAAGACGGTGAACCCTGGCCCTCCCGTCTGTGGTCAATTTACTCGGGTATTCTTGATATTGTTTCGTCATTTAATCCTGATGAGGTTGCCGTGGAAGAGGGGTATGTCGCGAAAAACGCGAAGGTTTCGCTTAAGCTCGGACATGTGAGGGGAGCGGTAATGCTGGCTCCGATCGGCCTTAAAATACCTGTTTTTGAATATACTCCGCTTGATATCAAGAAATCGGTATCGGGTTACGGAAGGGCGGAGAAGTCCCAGATTAAGTATATGGTTAAACAGCTTCTTCACCTCGACAGAGAACCTGAGCACGATGATTCTTCGGATGCTCTGGCTTTATGTATATGTCACGCGAATAACAGAAAAATGAAGCTTCTTCTGAAGGGGCAGCAATGATTGCATTCCTCAAGGGCGTAATTTTATCAAAACAGCCGGGAAGCATAATTCTTGATGTCGGCGGAGTCGGATATGATGTCAGAATACCGTTCTCGACTTATTATACCCTCGGCCCCGAAGGAGCGGAAACTTCACTGCATATTTATACCCATGTCCGGGAAGATGTTTTGTGTCTTTACGGTTTTGCCGGGAAAGCGGAAAGGCAGCTTTTCATAAAACTGCTCACCATACCAGGGATCGGTCCGTCACTGGCGCTCAACATTCTTTCAGGTTGCTCCATCAGGGATTTGCTGATGTTTATCACGAATGCGAACTCTGTTGCTCTGACAGCCATTCCGGGGGTCGGAAAAAAGACAGCCGAGCGGATTGTGCTTGAAATGAAGGGCAAGCTGAAAGATCTTGATATGACCGGAGAGATAAAGATGCCTGAGTTGTCCTTACATAGCGGTTCAGCAGTGTCGGACGCAATCTCCGCGCTTGTCAATCTGGGCTACAGGCCTGCTGACGCGGAGAAGGCCGTAACCGAAAATTCTGCTGAACTTGGCTGTGACGCGGAACTTGATGTGCTTCTAAGGGCATCGTTGAAAAAACTTTCAAAGCTGTAAATTATTATATAGAATAACAGAATGACAACAGAAAAAGGAAAAGACGACAGGATTATTTCAGGTGAACCGGCTGAGGAGGACATTTTTCAGAATTCTTTACGCCCGGCAAACCTGAACGATTTTGTGGGTCAGCAGTCCATCAAAAAAAATCTGAATGTCTTTATAAAAGCAGCGCTCAAGAGAAAAGAATCCCTTGACCATGTTCTGCTTCTGGGTCCTCCCGGACTGGGCAAAACTACCCTTGCGAATATCATTGCAAATGAGATGAACACAAGAATTGTTTCGACATCCGGCCCGGTAATTGAAAAAACAGGCGACCTTGCCGCCATTCTCACAAATCTGGATGAACGGGAGGTTTTGTTCATTGATGAGATTCACCGCCTCAGCCCTGTCATTGAGGAAATTCTGTATCCTGCGATGGAGGATTTCAAACTGGATATTGTTGTCGGGGAGGGGCCTGCGGCAAGGACGATAAGGCTCGACACAGCGCCATTCACCCTCATCGGGGCGACCACAAGAGCAGGACTTCTGACCTCTCCGCTCAGGGACAGGTTCGGAATAGTAAATCATTTCAATTATTACACACATGAAGATCTTGAAAGAATTATAATCCGCTCTGCAGGAATTCTTAAAACACCGGTTGATAAAGGCGGGGCAGAGGAAATAGCAAGGCGGTCAAGAGGAACTCCGAGGGTTGCGAACCGGCTTCTCAAAAGGGTCAGGGATTTCGCCGAAGTTGAAGGCAGCGGGATAATCGACAGGCCGACAGCATGCGATGCTCTGTCAGCGATGGAGGTTGATGAATTCGGTTTTCACGATCTGGACAGAAGAATCCTTCTAACCATTATTGAAAAATTCGGAGGCGGGCCTGTGGGGCTTAACACTGTTTCTGCTTCTGTGGGAGAGGATAAGGACGCTCTTGAGGATGTTTATGAACCCTTCCTGATCCAGATAGGCTTCCTGGAAAGAACACCGAGAGGAAGGAAGGTTACATCCCACGCTTACAAACATTTCGGCTACGAACCCCCAAACGACAATAAAACAGGAAAAACCGGCCTCTGGGACTGAGGTATAATTCAATACTCACTGAAATCCGGCTGTGCCAGAAACGATATTTCCCCTGAACGGGATCGGGCAACAATATCTGTTTCAGGCGGACCTTCCAGTTCTGAATATTTCACGGCAATAACACCGGGGGATTTTCCAACTTCAAGAGATCCTGCATATTTATCTATTCCCAGCGCTGAAGCAGGGTTAATGGTTGCCCATCTGAGGATATCAGCATGAGGAACAAACGGAAATGTCTCTGAGATGAAGCGCATTTCATCAGGTATGCTCAGACTGCTGTTGCTTGCCAGGCTGTCGGTTCCAACGCTTATATGAAGCCCCTTTTCCCACATCGAACGAACCGGAGGAAGCTTTCCGGAAATGTGCATATTGCTTCTAGGGCAGATGCAGGCTTTCACTCCTGCTGACCGGATAATATCCAGTTCTTCATCCGAAGCTTCAGTCAGATGAACCGCAATGAGCCCGGGATAGAGCAGTTTTTCGCGATTAAGGAATTTTATCGGCGATATGCCTGGCATCTTCTTCACGAAACCGCCGAAGCCTTTTTTTGTCAGAAAATCTTTCCAAAGCCCTTCCCGCTTCTCATACAGATCATATTCAGCCCTGTCTTCGGCAAGATGCATAGTTGATATTATCCCCCGCGAACCTGTAAAACGCAGCATTTTTCGAATCAATCTGATCGAAGTTGAATACGGAGCGTGAGGAGCAATGGACATACCGATTGAATGGGAACCGGTGTATCCCGACAGAAGATTTCTTACAGCTCTTCTGTAAATACCTCCGGCTTTCCAGGAACTTGTTCCCAGGACTTCATGGAACACAACACCGGCAAATCCTTCTTCTGCCATTACAAGAGGGGACAATAATGAATTGCTTATATCTCCGACTGTTCCAACCCCTGAAGCTCTTGACTCTCTTATTCCCTCAAGTATTGAATATGCGAGAAGTTCTTCATCCGTCTTTTCTCTCTTGGAAAGCATATTTTCCACCCACGGCACCAGCCCCTGCCCGCAGGTGACCTTGCCTTTCAGATAGCCAAGCTCCAGATGAGTGTGGGTGTTTATGAAGGACGGAAGAATAATGGCGTTATCCAGAAATACGGGTTCGGAATGACTTTTTTTTAATGCTTCAGAATGGCCGATATCCGTAATTCTGTTCCCTGTCAGCTCTATAAAGCCGTCTTTTATCGGAGGTGATGACACCGGAAGTATCCACCGGGCACCGTAAATTCTGCTTTCATTAACTTCCGGCATCAGATTATCCAGTCCTGCCAGTTTTCTCCGATGTCTCCTCTTTTCTTGTATCTGAGCATGGAATCCCCGCATCCGCATTTTCTCCGGAGGTTCAGGACGGAAGGAAGAAGTTCCAGCGTCAGGTCCGGGATATATTTTTCAACCCTGTCAACAAAGTCTTTTTCCCCGACTTCAAGAAGACCCTCAAACAGGGTTCCCCTGTCAACGGGCCTTTCCGCAATCCCCTCAGCGTAGTTGACCGAATAACAGACAGCGCCGTAGCACATTTCCAGTTCTTTTGCGAGAAATACTTCCGGTACTAATGTCATTCCGACGAGATCGCCGCCGAAAGAGCGGAATTTACGGATTTCCGCCGGGGTTTCAAGCCGTGGCCCCTGGGTTGCCGTGTAAACGCCGTAGGTATGAAACCTGAAATCGGACAGGGAAAAGAATTTTCCGAACGCGTCCCTCAACTCGGGGCAGAAAACAGGGTTCTGCCTGATGAAACCGAGACCCTTCCCATCATAAAATGTGTAAGGCCCGTCCTTTGTCTCATCAAGGATATCGTCCGGGATAATGATATCGCCGGGGCGCATCATTTCGTTTATTGAACCGGGCGCGGACCATGAAACTATCCTGCTCACTCCTGCAAGCTTCAATGCCCAGATATTCGCTCTGCTGTTTACGAACGGGGCTGAAAGCCGGTATCTGCCGTCTTCGCCGTGCCTTGAGAGCACCGCAAATTCCATCTCGCCGTAGGAAAGAATGTGGACGGGGGACGGATTCCCGAACGGCGTGTCCGGAATGAAAGTATCAACCTCGACGGCTCCCTTCTTGATGAAATCAAGATGAAACCCCGTTCTTCCAATAACCGCTGTGCTTATGTTCATTCAATCACCTGATATTTCATGTTTCTTCTTTTCGGGATGAACCCCGCGTCTCTTATATTATCCCTTATTTCCGTCTCGTGCATTCTGAACGACACCCCCGCGGCTTTGACGACATTCTCCTCCATCATGGTGCTCCCGAAATCATTCGCGCCGCAATGAAGCCCCAGTTGCGCAATCGCCGAACCCTGGGTTACCCAGGAAACCTGGAGATTGTTAAAATTATCCAGAAAAATCCGGCTTAACGCAAGCATTTTAAGATAGCTGAAAGCTGTATTTCCTGTTGCCTTAATGCCCGAGCTGAACGGCTGGTAGGTCCAGAGGATAAAAGCGGTGAAGCCGTGCGTCCTGTCCTGAAGATCGCGAAGGCTGGAAAGATGGGTCATTCGGTCATCAATCGTCTCCCCCATGCCGATAACCATTGTGGCTGTTGTTTTAAGTCCCAGCTCATGAGCGGATTCCATTACGCCAAGCCACTGCCGTGATGAATATTTGTTCGGGGAAACGGCTTTTCTTATTCCGTCGGAAAGGATTTCCGCGCCGCCTCCCGGGATGGAATCAAGCCCTGCTTCAATCAGCCTCTTTATTACATCAGCGACTGAAATGCCGGACTGTTCCGACAAGAAAATGATTTCCGGAGGGGACAAAGCGTGAAGATGAATTTCGTATCTCGATTTAATTGTCTTCAGAAGATTTTCGAAATACCCGATATCAAGAGCCGGGTTCATTCCTCCCTGAAGGAGAATCTGGACACCGCCCGCGTTAATCGTCTCTTCAACCTTCTTCAGTATCTCCCTGTCCGACAGTATATACGGCTGTTGTCCTTCGTTTTCCGCGTGGAAAGCGCAAAAGCGGCATTTTGAAACGCATATATTCGTATAGTTTATGTTCCTGTCCTGAATATATGTTACGACTCCTTCGGGATGTTTCTCTTCTCTTATTTTATCCGCGCAGGAAGCAAGCTCGTTGAATGACAGATTATCGTAAAGAAAAACAGAGTCTTTTTCCGACAGTCTTGATCCCGATGTAAGCTTTGAGATTATAGTGTTCATGACGCCCGAATATAGCACAGCAACGGCATAATGTGAAGCGGGTCAAAAAAAATAAGGGGACAGTTTGCGCTGTCCCCTTTATCGTTGTTAAAGATTTACGGACAAAGTTCCGGCGCCGCCGCCTGAGGATTGCAGGGCGATGCCGCTTGAGGCCGTCCGTTCCCGTAGCTTCCCTCTTCGCCCGCTGACTGCGGGACAACCAGGAAGAACATGTTCGGTCCGGGATCACCTATTGTCGTGCTTGTTCCCACAACACCGCAGTCAACGCTGACCATAGTATTCCAATCCCACGGCTGCGCTATGACGCCGGTATAAACCGCGTATGTCTGTCCGGGAACTGATCCTATATTGCAGGCAGTACCCCAGGTCAGGTCAAGATCAGTGCCGGAGCCTTTCTCAATAAAGAAAGAAGCTGTTCCGTTATCGTCAACCTCACCTGCGCTTCCCGATGAAGGAGTGTATGTAATTAAATCACTCCGGTCCGCCGACTCGTTGCCCACTCCGCTTCTTGTTCTCGCGTAAACTGTTATAGGGCCGGGAGAACCTGTGATCATATACTCCATCACGGGCCTGTAATTCTGCCATATCGCGCCCGAAAAACCCGGGTCTTCCGAGAACATGACTTCTTCAGGCATTCCCGAAGTTGTCAGGGTTATCTCTATCAGGGGTTCATCGGTATCGGTTGTTGAACCGTCTGTTCTGTCAGCAAGGGCTATTGAAGAAAGAGTGGGTGCAACATAGATCGGCACGAATCCAATGTCTGTTGCATGATACCTGTCCCTCACCTCAACAGTTGCGTTATATATCCCTGATCTTGAGTAGGTTTTAGATGCGGTATTTGTTGTTGAAAATTCGGTTTCAAAATTACCGTCATTATCCACATCCCATCTGTAATGGACCATGCTGTCCCAGACAGCGCCCGAGTTAACATCTGTGGCAGTGGCGGTAAGGCTGAAATTGGTTGAAGTATTACCTGATGCCGGTGTCGGGATAACTGCTCCTGCAACAGGCGGCGCGTCATAACCGTTGGCTGTCACATGCCTTACAGCCTGGCTTGTCAGGCCCGTTCCGTCCATTACTTCCATTCTGACTGCCCATACTTTTGACTTTACGAGCGGAACAACGGATTTGGATGAATCGTAAACCCTGAAAAGATGATCATACGGAGTCCCGCTCTGATACCAGTTGGCGCTGTCCCACGAGTACCAGTGAGACCCTCCTGCGTATGGATTGGCGCTGTCGGCAAGCCAGATTATATCGCCGTCGGAACAGTAATAAACTATGTAGTAAGTATTCCCCATGGTTACAGGGATATTCGCAAAATCAAAAGTATTCCAGTCGCTGTCAATGATATCAGCCTGATTAACGGTTGTGCTTGTAAGCCATCCGCCGGTGAGGGAGCTTCTTATCCCCACTGTAAGAGTGCCGCCGGGAGTGACATCCCCGTTATTTGCAATGACGATTTCCACTTTTCCGATACCGTTTGTCTGGGCAATAAATCCCTGGGCATAATATGTAACGGAATTCCCGCCCCAGATCCATGTTGACCAGCTTTCCTGAATCGGGTTTGCAACATAATCCATTGCATAATCATTAGATGCAGTTTTTGTGGTGGAGTAGGATGTGTCCCAGATGCCGTCATCCTCAAAGTCCCATCGCACCTGAAGAGCAGCGGCAGGATCTTCTCCGTCGCTTACCCCGGAAGCGTCGAAATTGAATATAACCGGAGAAGACGCGAACTGCATTCCCGTATCCGCAGTAAACATTGCCGTGGGGGGAACATTGGTAGCGGAAACTGTTACATCAACCGTTCCTGTTGCCGTGTTCAGCGCCATATCTCTTACTTCAACGGCAACTGTATGTGATCCCGCGCTGAATCCCCATGTCGTCACCGGAATTGGAGCATAAGCCGTATCCCATACAGCATCATTATTATAATCCCATCTGTATTCAAGTCCCGGGCCGTCTTCCCTGTCATATGACTGTGAAGCGTCGAACTGGAATGTTGTGGCAGTTGAACCCAGCTCAGGCGTTACCGAAAGCGATACCATAGGCACTTCGTTTGAAGTCGGGCTTGAAGTCACAGTCGCGTCGCGCCTCGCGTATATCTGAGAATAATTTCCCGCACTATTGACCGCTCTTGCTTCAATAACAAAACCGCCATCCGCAAGCGAGTGAGTAGAGAACGAATATGTTTCCGACGATTCATCAAATGCTCCGTCAGAAGCTGCTGCGTCCTGCCACGGCCCGCCGTTAATCCTCCACTCGACATTTGCAATGGTGTTTACAGAAATATCCGCGGTCGCCCAGGTTCCTGTTTCTTTTTTCAGCGGAGTAACATTTGCCGTGCCCGTAAAGTTCAGAACCGGAGATCCCGTCGGAGAATTAAGCGTAATTGCAGGGAAAGTGTCCTGCGGTTCAAGAATGCCGTCGCCGTCAAGATCCCAGGTGCACCATTGCCCCCGCTCCCACGGACTGACATACTCGATATTGCTTATTTGAAGAGCATCTATTCCTTCGCCCGCGCCCCCGAAATAACCTGTGCCGTCATTATACTGGCTGTTCGCGTTGACCTCCTGTGAATATCCGTGAAGGCCGGTAGGAGACTGCGCGGCATCGGGATGATATTCATCCGTCGCGGAAAACGAATGCCCCATCTCATGATGATAGACGCTGCTCGTGGTGTGTCCCCATTCCCATACAGTCGGGCCTCCGACATACGCGCTGGACCTTCCCGTTCCCGCAGTGCTGTCATCGCAGATAAAAAACCCGATCGCCCAGTCGGTCCCGAAGGTGTCTCTGACATCATTCACCCATTCATGCATTCTGTTCCATGCCGTTGACTGGGTGTAGCCGAGATTACCCAGAACATTCAGCACAAGAGTGCTGTCGAAATTGCTTCTGCTTACAGCTTCGTAATTACACTCCACCGTTCCGGCAACACCCGCTCCGTAATCCTCCGTTCTGTAAACAAAAGTAAGATTCCCGTTCGGGTTTCCCGCGACAATCTTCGCGGTGGCCGCGAGAAGTTCATTATATGAATTTGTTACTTCGAGAGCGGTCCATGTTTCCGTGTTCGGATCAACCACCCCGTTTGATTCAGGCCTGACAATGCCTATCGCCACGGTGCCCGCCTGAAAATCACTGGTATTGTAAAAAGAATTGCCCACCGCTTTTAAATCCCCTTCCTCGGGAATAAGGGCGGGCTCCTCCCACGCGTCGGGCGGAAGAATATCATAACCGCCGTCCCTGTTCAGTTTGAACCGGATGTCATTATCAAGGGAAACAGGCTTCTTCGGAAGGAGAAGATTCAGGGCCGCCTTCGCTTCAAACGAAAGGCCGGGGACAGTCCTCTCGCCGTAAATGCCTTTTTCCAGAAGGTCGCGGGCCATTGCTTCACCGGAAACAAATATCAAGCAGTTCCCGTCTTTTACGGCTTTTCCGATTGCGTCGAAAGCCCCGTCCGGAATATCACCCGCCATAACAGACGGCGGGAAAACATGTTCAACCCTGCCGCCGAACTTCACGATAACATCCCGCGCATCCTTCCATCCGATACTGTCATCGAGGATAAGGACATTCTTCACCGCTGCCGTCGTCACAGGGGCAAGAAGCAGAACAAATACCGTCATCACAAAAAGATACCTGAAATATTTCATTGGGTTACCTCTGATTAAAAAATAAAAACACCTGAAAACATGACCGGATATTAACCTCCGAAGAACGAAATGTAAAGATGAAAAAAAGAAATAATTGCCTGAACCCCGACGGGGACATGACCCGATTTGTGATTTTCAAATCGGAATCGTGTACCCGGACAGAATTCGGTATCGCGCCTCCGGAAATAATTGTCTGAACCCCGATTAACATGATTACGGGATTAACATGATGAACCGTAGGGGCGGGGTTACCCCGCCCCTACATGCCGTTCCCCTGCATGCATGCAACGGTTTTTTAATTCCCTGCAATGTAATTTTCATCCGAATGCCAATTTAACGGATTATCCGCAATATATTTGCGGATATTACCCAATTCCATATCGTTGCGGATGATATGTTCATAATAATTGCGTTGCCATAATTTTCCATGAAATGGCGGCCAGCCGTTTTGTTTGACACCATAAATATATTCATTGGTTGTCATCGTTTTAAACCATTGAACAACACAATGTAGGGGCAACCCCCTGTGGTTGCCCTGTTTCTTTTGGTTGCACGGTTTCTTTTGGTTGCACGGTTTCAGGGCAGGCACAGGGGCCTGCCCCTACGGGGTTGTTTATCACAATAAAATGAACATGGTTTGGCATACATATAAATTCATCGTGTTTTATATCGGGGAATTTATTTTGTAATTCATAAAACCATTTTATAACCATTTGTCCCGCACCATTCAACACCATTGCGCCGTCAACGATTTCACCGAACAAACATTCCCGCCCCTGCACGCAGATGGTCACGAAATACGCCCCCGCCTGCGAATAATCATATTCCCGCAATCGAATGGAACGGCGGTTTCGCCGGTGTTGGGGCACGGCATGCCGTGCCCTTACATTTGTCATTTATGCCCCCGTAAATATAAGAAACATCAAGACAGATAAACTGTCTAACCCTTCATGAGCACGCCCGAT
>CAZDZC010000061.1:0-13539 GCA_964509835.1 uncultured Acidobacteriota bacterium | reverse complement strand
ACGGTGAAGTTTCCTTTTCAGCTTGTTAACGGAATCAGTGTGGTTCTTTCCCGCAATATCAATGTATGAAGCTATTTCAGAAAGAACCTCATGAAGTTCTTTCTGTGAGAAATCAACAACATTATCCTGGACAACAAGAAGTTGATAGAAATATCTGAATATTTCCAGGTAACGCTTTCTGCGCTGGAGTCTTCTATAGTTTTCGGAATTACTGGAATCAATTTCCTTGAGTTTGGAAAATATCATCCATATATTGGATTCTTCAATGCCGAATCTTGTCTTCTGAGCCGTTACAAGCGTATTTACAATCATCAGACCCTGCGATTTCAGATCAATTCTGTTCGACTCAACATATTTGTTTTTCATTGAAGAGTTCAGCTCTTTGACCATTGAGCCGATATACTCAAAGTGATGCGAACCGTGTTTGTCGAATATCATGAAATACCGCTCGGCGAGATTTTCCTTCAGATCATTGAAGAGAGAGATGTCACCGCATACCGGCCTGGCATTCAGGAGCTCAGAGATCATTATGAAATTGCTTTTGGACTCATCTATGATCTTCATGTAGTCCTTCACTGTTGTGAAGTATGATGAAGCTGTCAACTGCTCCGAAAGATAGAAATGAAGCCTCACCGCTCTTCGCAACATTACAGTATTGAGCCGGGCAATCGCGCTCCGCAGAAGCGTTCTGTCACAATCGTCTTTTACGACCACACCAATGTCAATGTCTTCAAGATCAAGGGTTGTTCCGACATTGAGTATGACGAAATCCGGAAGGAGACTTCCGCCCATGTAAAATCCTAGAATATTTTCGATAAATGCTGATGTCAGGCTCTCCATATCGCTCTGGAATACCTGAATGCAGCCTTCTGAAATTTTTGACAGTGGTTTTCTGCGGTTGGCTATAAGACCGCCTGCTGTCTTATCATGCAACTGAAGATATTTCAGGCTGAAATAGAAGCCCAACAGCACTTCGGCTTCTTGGACATTCTCTTTTCCACTCAGAAGGATATTAAATTGCCTTTGGTAATCATTCCCTCTGAACATGGATTCAATTTCACTGACTGAATATCCTGAACGGACTGCGTTCCAACCCTCATTGAGCTGTTTCAGATATCTGTTGTTGAAGTTCCCCCAGCATCCGACCCGGGATATCAGTTCTCCGAGCCGTTGATCCAGTTGTGAATTTCCCATAGAGAAAACTAATCGTTCAGATAGATTCTGATGTCGAGGTTCAGATTAAGATTTACCCTGTCGTCGCCAAGTTTAAAAGCAATCGGAATGGTGATCGTTTTATCCGTTACTCCGCCCATATCTGCAAGTTCTTTCCTGTCAATATTCAGATTTATGACCCTGGGGGAATCGTCTTTCAGCCAGTTTTCATGACCGAGGTCCTCTATGCGGGAAAGCTTGTTCTTTTCCATGAACCTAACCTGTGAAAGATTATTCGTATCAGTACGGACAGTCAATCCGCCTTCTTCAATGCTGAGAATAGAGCTGTTAATATCCTCTTCTGCAAGACTGCTGAACGGATTGCCCTCCTCTTTCGCAGAAGCCTCGGGCTTCCCTTTGAAAAGTTCCTCAGCATTCTGTTCCCAATCTTCTTCCACGGTTCTGTCAATATTGCTCTCAACAAGAAGATTGTCCAGAAGAGAAAAATCCTCGTCATAATCATCCGGTGAAATGGCAGGATCGGCAGTTTCGAGGACGGAGTTCGTTTTCTCCGCCATGCTTATCTCCTGTTCGATAACGGTCATGCTGAATTTTTCAAGCAGATTATCCAGCGAGCTGAAGGTTACAAATTTTATATCCTCCTTATTCTGCATCCTTAACGAAAGAGAGTTGAATGTCATTTTCACTACACCTTCAAGAGTATCATCCACTCTTATGCCCTCGGATGCAACCGCGCCGTAAAACGGAGCATTCAATTCCGTATTGAGGATTTCGTGCATCTCCTCTTCTCCGTAAACACTGCCCACCATGTCAATCTTGTTGAATTGCATAGCAAGAGGAACTTCTCTTATATTTTTTCCTGATTTTCCAACCATCTCCCTGAGAATATCAAAACTGCAGAGGTTAGCGTCTTTCCTGTCCTTAAACGAATCAGCCACGAATATGAAACCATCAGCATCCTCAAACATAATTTCAAGGTTTTCAGGTGACTTGATACTACCGACAGGACAATACAGATGGATGCCTGCCCTCATTCCGCTTATTTCAAGTTCCTGAGGATGGTAGCACGCAAGGAACAGAAACTCGTCGTTTTCTCTTTTCAGATTGAAAAGTTTCGGTTTACTGTTAAGGGGAAGATTTTTGAACAAGTAATGAAAGTTTGTTCTTTTTCCGGCGCTCTCCGCACCGAAATATAAAATCTTGATTACTATTTCGTTCTTTTCAGTATCGTACAGTGCCAACTTATAACTCCGTTAAACAAGGAGAATGAAATGTCAATATACCATGTTTCTTATCAAATGGTCAAATTGATTGACATTGTGAAGCCTTGTGCTAAAATTATCAATGGTTTTAAAGGCATGGGAACAGGGTTTGATTACAGCTTGCATCAGAACAACATATGAAAATCAGGGGCAATGCCCCGGTCGTGAAGATCTTGACCGATTATTCCGGACAGTGCTTGACCGCAGGGGTGTGGATATCAGCCTTTACAAAAAAAAATTCCTTATGAGGAGAATCGCTGTCAGGTTACGGGCTAATGATAATATTTCGATGGAGGATTACACCGCGCTGCTCACAAATGATGACAACGAGCTCAGCCGTTTCCTGGATGTCATAACAGTAAATGTTTCAGATTTTTTCAGGAACCCTGCTCTTTATGAATCTTTAAAAAATAAATTTTTACCTGTGCTGATAAAGTCAAAAACAGGGACGGGTGATAAGTTAAGAATCTGGTCTGCCGGGTGTTCAACGGGTCAGGAGCCTTATTCCCTTGCGATTAACCTTTTAGAATGTTTTAAGTCTGCAGAAATGAATGTCCCGTTTATCATAACAGCCACCGATATTGATCGGAAAGCTCTTGATATAGCGGAGAAAGGAATTTACAGCGCTTCCAAGGTTGCCGGTGTGCCCTCGGGGATGCGTTCGGAATATTTCGATTTTGACATTGATCAGGATACTTACAGTGTAAAGAAGCCTGTGAAGATGAACATTGAATTTAAAAAACATGATCTGCTCACCCCTATTGATGGCAAGCTTTTTGATATGATAGTCTGCAGGAATGTTCTGATATATTTTTCCAGAGAACTTCAGCAGAAGCTCTTCTCTTATTTCAATGAAAAACTTAATCCCGGCAGCTATCTTATTCTTGGGCAGGTGGAAAGGATCTTGGGGGAGAACGACATTTTTTTCAATTGTGTTGACGGCAGAAATCACATTTACATGAAGGCTAACGGAGAATTAACATGAGGATAAAATTCAGTCTCGGTCTTTTGGTTATGGCATTGATCCTGGAAAGTTTCAATTATTTTTTTCCTAAATGGTTTAACATCACCGGAGTTTCAAAAGCTTTTCTGATGTTATCGGGAGATATCCTGATAGTCCTCATCTCCGCGATTGTAATATCCGGAGTGCTTACCAAAAGTCTGCGGTCTCTTGCAGCGGCCTCCACTGAAATAAGCCGGGGAGATTTTACAAAGCCTATCATTATTGAATCGAAAGACGAAATCGGAGAGCTTGCAGGGGCCTTCAACACCATGAGGGAAAATGTTCTCCATGTCATCAGAGAAGTCAAGGCTACTTCTTTTGATATTTTTGAATCAGCTCAGAACCTTTCGGCTACCTCTCAGGAAATGAACGCATCCATTGAGGAGATAGCTTCAAATGTAGTTTCCGTTTCAAGGGGAGCCGAAAAACAGGCTGAGATGGTGACAAAATCCTCTAAACTTATAAGGGATATGGCAGAATCAATTCAGAGGGTTGCCGAAAAGGCCGATTCAGCTTCAAGTCTTGCCGCCGACGCTGCAGGAAAGGCAAGAACCGGAGGGGCCGCCGCTGAAACAGCTATAAATGAAATTACTAGAATTGGGGAAACAGTCGGTAAGACTTCTCTTTCCGTTGAAGGTTTCCGTTCGAGAGCGCTCGATATTAATAACGCAGTCGACATGATAACAACCATCTCGCAACAGACACATCTTCTGGCGCTTAACGCGACAATCGAAGCTGCGAGAGCAGGAGAGCACGGAAGAGGGTTCGCTGTGGTTGCCGAGGAAATCCGCAAACTGGCTGAAAATGCTAAAAATTTCGCCGGGCAGATATCCATGCTTGCGCACGAGATCAACAGCGAAAGCGAAACTGTTCTGAAGTCAATGAATGAAACAAACGATGCCGCGGCATCAGGCATAGAATCCGTGGTAGCTACCGGTGAGAAACTCAAGGAGATTGTTGCTTCTGTAATGACTACAGTAGGAACGGTTGAGGAAATCTCCTCTCTGACTGCCGAGCAGTCAACAGGCTCTGAAAATATGGTTGTGGCAATTGATGAGATTTCGAAGATTGCCGAAGAGAATGCATCAAGTACTGAAGAGGCTTCCGCTGCCGGTGAAGAGATAACCGCATCAATGGATGAGATGGCGCAGTCCGCTCAGAGTCTTGCAAAAATGTCTGACAGGCTGAAGGAAGCTGTTTCAATTTTTAATGTTAACGAGAACCCTTATGAAAAAGAAAAAAACCGTACTTGAAAATACGGAAACATTTTCGGAAAGCGATTTCAGGCCGGCAAAGGATTTCTCGGGCGGGTTTTTTGATGACAAGCTTAAATTGGCTGTTTGTTTTATTGAGAACAAAGAAGAATTCGCGATCAATATATCGGAAGTATCGGAAATATTCCCTTTTTCGGAGGTATTCAGCGTTCCGGGCACTCCTAAGTCAATAATAGGACTGATTGATTTAAGAGGAAGGATTGTTACTGTTCTTGATCCTTTCGGGAACAGAAATTTTGCCGGGAACGCGATCATCTTCAATCATCCGTATAAAAACCTCGGGATAACTGTTTCAGGTCAGATAGACCCTGTCCTGCTGGATTTTAATAAAATGGAGCCTGTAAATGAATCAGACAGTGAACAAAAATACAGGGACATAACATCAGGTTCTGTCAGAATGGAAAAAACTAATTATAATATCCTCAGCATAAAAAAAATACGCGATCACTGCAGATACTCAATGCTGGGCAAGTACAGAAAACAAAATACTTACGATGGAGGAATTGATGGCAGTTAAAGTGCTCATTGTTGACGATGCCATGTTCATGAGGTCCATGATAAAGGACATACTTATGAATGCAGGGGATTTTGAAATAGTCGGCGAAGCCGAGGATGGCGCTGTTGCAATCGAGAAATTCAAGGAAGTCAAGCCCGACCTTATCACAATGGATATAGTCATGCCTAATGTTGACGGTATTGAAGCGACAAAACGGATAATTGAACTGAATCCGGATGTGAAAATTGTAATGTGCAGCGCTCTCGGGCAAGAGCCTCTGATTATGGAATCCCTTGCTGCGGGCGCGAGAGATTTCATCGTTAAACCATTTTCTCCCGAAAAAGTCATTAAGGTGATCAACGGTATTCTGGAACAATAGCAGATGGATCTTGACAGAAATAAATATATCCGGATGTTTGTGGATGAGACCGAAGAACATTTGAGTTCGATTAATGATCTGCTTCTGAAACTTGAAGATGATCCCTCTGATGAGAAATGCCTGAATGAAATTCTCAGGTGTGCCCATTCGGTAAAAGGGATGGCCGCATCCATGGGGTTCAGCGGGATTTCTGATCTTACCCATGTTATGGAAGATCTGTTCAGTAAACTCTCCGGTTCCGTTGAATCCGTCAACGGCAGTTTTACCGAGCTGACATTTGAAGCTCTGGATTTCCTGAGCACTGCCGTCAGGGAGATTTCAGAAAATGGAATAATGTCATCATCCCCGGATGAACTCATCAGCAGTTTCAGGACTGCTCTGAACAGCGGAGACCACAATAACTGCAGCAGTGACAAAGAAAAGGCCTCCCACAACGAAGATGAAGATATTTATGAAGTCGAGGTTATTGAAAATGAGGCCCCTGAAACTGAAAACACTTCCGGGTCGGAACTGACGGTTACGATAAGAATATTGCCGGAATCAGCTCTTCCGGCAGCAAGGGCGATGGTTGCCCTGAACGGATTAAAGAGTTATTTCAGCAGTATAATATCAGTCGAGCCTGACCAGAAATCTATTTCAGCGGGTTCATTCGATAATCAGCTAACTATCAGGGGAATTACAGAGAAAAATGCCGAGGATTTCAGCGCAAAAATTTCTTCGTTTTCTGATATCGCCGACTTCTCGGTCCAGTTTGCATCTCCATCCTCTCCGGAAAACGACCCGGAGGCTGATCACGAACACTCACAGGGCTCAATAAGAATAGGGACTTCTCATCTTGACAGTCTTTTTAACGAGGTGGGTGAGCTTATTGTTCAGCACAGCAGACTCAAAACCGCGCTTGACAAAAAAGATGATCTTTCTCTTACAAACGGGCTTAACAGACTGAAAACAACTATTGACCATATGTACAACGAGGTTCTTTCTGTGCGTATGATGCCATTCAGCTACATCTCACCGAGATTCAGAAGAACCGTGAGGGATGCTACCAGGAAAACAGGGAAGTCTGTAGATTTCAGCATAACAGGCGACGATATACAACTTGACAGGTCAATCCTGGATGAACTCGTTGACCCGGTCAATCATATGCTCAGGAATTCCATTGACCATGGAATAGAGCTTCCCGATAAAAGAAAAGAAACAGGAAAAAACGGAACAGGCAGTATTTCAATAAATATATCGAGGTCAGGAGATGTGATCCGTATTAAGATATCTGACGACGGCAAGGGAATAGATTCAGACAGGATCAAGGACATAGCTTTGAAAAAAGGATATATAACGGCAAAGGAACACGCTGGGATAAGCAGGGAAGAAGCTCTAATGCTTTGCACCATCCCGGGTTTCAGCACCAGAGAGGCAGTATCCGATCTTTCCGGGAGAGGTGTCGGAATGGATGTGGTGAGAACTAAAATCGAAAGCATAGGCGGGCATATGCATTTTACTTCCGTACTCGGGAAAGGAACCGAGATCGCCCTTGAGGTGCCTCTGACAGTTGTTGTGATAAACGCATTTCTAACAAAAGAACTGGATTCTTTCTATGCCTTCCCTGTCAGCAAAGTGAAAAGAACTATGGAAATTGAAGGGGGCAAAATTATAACCAAACAAGGCCGAGCTTATATCCAGGCGGGTGACGATGACATAAAAATACACAGACTGTCTAACTTACTTGGAACAGGCAATAAAAATGAAGCTTGCGAGGAAAGGCTGCCTTCCCTTGTTGTTGAAAAATCAGGGAAATCCCATGCCATAACTGTCGAAGAAATCCTTGGAACAACCGAAATTGTTGTCAAACCTCTGGGGGATCCCCTTGAGCATCTGAGACAATATTCTGGCGCGACTATTCTCGGAGACGGAAGTATTGCGCTGATCGTTGACACTGAAAATATGATATAATTTAAGGAGCTTTGATGCCCTACATTAAAATGAATGAGAAACAACTGGATGCCCTGAGGGAGATCAGCAATATCGGTGCCGGCCACGCCGCCACAGCGCTTTCACAGATGACAGGCAGAACCATTAAGCTTAAAGTCCCGCATGTAAGGTCCATCCCTTTCACCGAGGTGCCTTATGTCGTTGGCGGCCCGGAAGCCCTTGTGGCGGGTTTATTCCTCAGGGTTTACGGAGATACTACAGGGAATATTCTGATGATATTTCCTGCTGTCAGCGCAGTAGCACTTGCAGAAATGCTGCTAGGGAAAAAGGTTGACCCGACCCTGAAGTTCAGCGCCATGGAGGATTCGGTGATAAAGGAAATAGGGAATATCCTTGCATCCTCTTATCTCGGTTCCATAAGTCAGATGCTCAATATCAGCCTCATCCCTTCTGTTCCGGGATCATCATACGACATGGCGGGAGCCGTAATAGATTATATTCTGATTGAGCTCAGCAGTTCAGGGGAAACAGCCCTTCTGATAGATACTGAATTCATAGAGGACAGCAACAGCATAAACGGGCACTTTTTTCTTATACCCGATCCTGTTTCGCTTGAGACAATTCTGAAGGCTATGGCGGTGCTCTGATGGATGAAATAAGGGTAGGTATAGGCGAATTTGTCATAACGGACGGGAACCGTCCACTCAGCATTCATGGACTGGGCTCGTGCGTGGGTGTGATGCTGTACGAAAAAGAACTCCGTATCGCAGCTCTCGCCCATATACTTCTTCCTGAAAGCAATGACAGCGAAAGACTGGCCCTGTTCCCCGGGAAATATGTTACAAGCGCACTTGATGCTATCATTGAGGAAATTCTTGACAGGGGCGGGGGAAAAAATAATATAATAGCAAAGATTGCCGGAGGCGCACATATGTTTAATTTCTCATCGCCTCAGATAAGGATAACGATCGGGGATAAAAATATTACAGCTGTGAGGGAGAAACTCGGACAGCTGGGTATTGAGCTTTTTGGGGAAGATGTGGGAGGCAGTCATGGGAGGTCCATGATTGTTGATCCGTCAACAGGTGCTGTTCTGATAAATACGGTTCAGCACGGAACAATTGAACTCTAGTAAAGGAGAAAAATCATGGCTGGAGTAAACAAGGTGATTCTTGTCGGAAATCTTGGAAAGGATCCGGAAGTGAAATACACTGCCGGAGGAGTTCCGGTCGCAAACTTCACAATTGCGACATCCGAGAAATGGACTGACAAGAACGGAGAAAAGCAGGAAAGGACGGAATGGCACAGAATAGTGGCATGGAGAAAACTCGCGGAAATATGCGGTGAATATATGTCCAAAGGAAAACAGGTATATATTGAGGGGAAACTTCAGACCCGGTCATGGGAAGACAAGGACGGCCAGACCCGCTATACTACCGAAATCATGGCGGACAATATCGTTTTGTTGGGAAGGAAAGGACAGGAGGGACAGGAATCCGGAGATAAAAGCTCTGCTGAAAACGATGATCATATTGATGATGATGACATCCCCTTCTGAATAAAAGACCATGAAAAAAAGAGCCCGCTTCAGGCGGGCTCTTTTCATTTCAGATGTAAAAATCAGTCAAACACCCAGCTCACTCCAGCGCTGAACTCAAATGTGTTCATGGAATCCCCTCTTTCCAGCGCTTTATCAATGTATCTGTATTTGCCTTCAAGTCTTAAAACAGCGCTTTTGGCAAAGAAAAATTTCAGTCCGGTTACAAAATTTCCAGTCACACTGTTTTTAGCGGCGGATGTTTTCGCTATGTCAGTAACAAGATAACCTGCCCCGGCACCGACATACAGAACTTCGGCTTTTTTGGGGTTCACATAAAAGACAGCGGAAATATCGATTCCTCCCAGATCCGCATCAGTTTCATTGTCGGTAAGCATGTTGAACGCGCGGTAATCCTCTTCGTCATACCATAACGGATCTTCAGTCATGTCTTCCGGGATATCGATGCTGACATCCGTCGAACAGTAAAACAGTGAACTGTCTATGCCGAACCTTTCGTTGAAATTAAACCCATATCTGACTATCGGCTCAAAACCGTTGTTCAGATCAAGTATCTTATCGTCCGTAAGATTGTCACCGATAAAAATACCTCCTGCAATTCCTATCTCATGCGCTTTTCCGGTGACCTGCGCCGACAAAGGGATGGACAATATTCCTGCAAGCAACGCGAAAATCATTAATTTTCTCATATTTTGTCTCCGTTAAAGAAAAATCAGAACAACCAGATAAGTCCGAGAGTAGTGCTGAATGTATTGGATGAGTCAGGTTTTACAAACTCGTCCTCCAGTTCCCCGAGATCAACGAGCTGATCAAACCATCTGTATTTCACATCAAATCTCAGTTTCACATTCTCTGAAATGCCTGCCTTTACTCCAAACCCCAGATTTGCACCGAAACTGTCCCTGTCATTAAAGCCGGCCTGCTGGTCAGCCAGCGCGTAGCTTGGGCCAAATACCATGAAAAACTGGCTGTCAGAATCGGGATTGAAACTGAATATGCCGTCCACATCAAAAACCAGCATATCCATACCGGGATGCACAGAAGAACCTCTTCCGAAATCAATTTTGGTCTGGATATACCTTGTCTGCAGATCCATACCGAAATGCCTGCCGAAATAAAAACCCATCCCTATTCCGAACTCTCCCGCGTTGTCAATCTCGGGGTCGAAGGCACCCTTCACTTCAACAACATCGTCTCCTGTAAACCAGCCTCCGTAAAGACCAATTTCGCCTTGCTTTCCTCCATTCTCAGCGGACAACGAAAAGGCAGTCAAAAGCAACATTCCGACAAGTGCGACAGCTTTTTTCATATATTCTCCTCCATAAAAAACAAAAAGACAAAGACTCAGCTTACACCGCCTTACAGGCGGCGCTTATATTCTTCACCCCTGCCCTGACGAAGAGCATGACGGTCCCGATGATTCGCATGAAGTCTTCAAACATCCCGATGTCGAAAAGGTTGAAAGCTTCCTTTGAATACGCTTCGAGCCGCAATAACTGCATTCGGCTTCGGGTTTTTCCTCTCTGCTGAGAACTATTACTTCAAAACTTTTTTTGCAGTCATCGCATATAAATTCGTAAATCGGCATTTTCACTTTCCTTTCTATCTCAGATTGCTTTTTTAAAGCAATTCGAGAACAATGTCAAGTTCCAGGCCTTGCGGCAAAAAACAAAAGACTATATATTATCACTTTTACAATCAGGAATATGCAGAAAAACTGGATCAGAATAACAACGGCATTTGAACACCGACGGGAAAATGAAATCGAGATCATTCTTGCGTCAATTGAGCATTGCGGATCCGAGATAGTCGAAGAGGAAGACAGAGTGGTTTATCATGTTTACACCGATGGACATTCTCATAGTTCTGTCATTTCCTCGCTGCGGAACGCGGGATTTGTATGTGAAGTAACTGAAATCGCAGACGCGGACTGGATGGAGCTATGGAAAAAAGAGTGGAAGCCCTTTGAAGTCGGAGAGACATTCGTTATTGTTCCGTCTTGGGAACCCTGCGGCACATTTAAAAACAGGCGTATTATCCGTATTGATCCGGGAATGGCATTCGGAACGGGAAAGCATGAAACAACATCTTCGTGCATCGAACTCATGGAAAAGCATATTAAACGGGGCGGGAATTTTCTTGATATCGGAACCGGTTCAGGTATTCTGTCAATAGCCGCATCCCTATCGGGCTGCAATGAAATAGTTTTATTCGACAACGATCCTGAAACGATCGGGACAACCCGGCGTAACATCACGATGAATAACTGCTCCGCCCTTCTCTTCTGCGGGGTCATCGGATCGCTTTCCAGTCAGGCCCGTTTCAGCACCGTAGCAGTCAATATAATCTGGGAAGTAATCAGGGATATGTTCTGCGATATCTTCAATCATACTGAAGCAGGAGGGATTATACTTTTAAGCGGCATTCTTTTTGAAAAACGCGATGAAGTCCTTTCAGTTCTTTCACGGCACAAACTGAACATTCTTGAGGAACTCCACAAAAACGAATGGTATTCGGTCGCGGTCATGAAATGAGCGGACTCAGACGATTTTATATCCCCCCTTCAGAATCAGCCGGAGAAAGATATCTGCTGGATCCGGAGGAAAGCAGGCATATCAGAAAGGTCCTGCGACTGAAAACCGGCGATATGATTGAGCTTTTCAACGGAGAAGGCTATATCTTCAAGGCAGTAATATCCTCTTTTACAGGCACCGGTGCAGAAGCCACCCTGACCGGAGAGCGTGAACTTCAGCCTGAACCTTCCCTGTCAATAACAATGATCCAGGCAATCCCGAAGTCCGGCAAGATGGAAACCGTTATAAGAATGGGGACGGAACTCGGCGTTTCGGTTTTTTTGCCTGTGATTTCCGGACGGTGTGGCGCTCTCCCCCCTCAAAGATTGCCATCCCTCGTCAGAAGATGGGAAAACACGGCTCTTCAGGCATGCAAACAGTGCGGCCAGTCGCGTCTTCCGTCAATAGTATATCCGGTAGGTGTTCCTGAAGCCTTTACCATCAAATCTGATCTGAAAATCATATTTTCTGAAAATCATAAAAACGAGCCACTCCCTTCACAATTAAAAACCGGCTCAATTGCTGTGGCAGTGGGGCCTGAGGGAGGATGGACAGAAAAAGAACTTGAGGCCGCCCTTTCCGGAGGTTTTGTTCCGTGCGGACTGGGGCCGAGAATACTGAGGGCGGAAACAGCCGCCGTAACAGCGCTGTCATTAATTCAATTAAAATACGGAGATTTGGCCGCTATCTGACCGCGTAGAGCATTTTGTCGGCGCAGCCGAAATAAATCGTTCCGTTGTAAAGAACCGGACTGCTGAAGATTGACGACCCCGCGCTGAAACTCGAGATGAGCTTTCCGCTTCCAAAATCAAGAAGATAAAGGTTCTGGTCGCTTGATGTGACATACACTCCGTTATCGGTTATCAGAGGGGCGGAAGCTATCCAGTATTTTGTCTCATAGTTCCATTCAGGCACACCGGTTTCCGCATTCAACAAATAAACAATCCTGTCCTTTGACCCAAAAACAACCTTCCCGTCATGGACGGCAGGAGCCGAATCAACGCTGTGCCTTGTTTCAAAACGCCACGCCTCTTCGCCTGTTTCAGCGTCAAGAGCGTGAAGGCACATATCCTCAGACCCGAAATAAACCTTTCCTTTATAGACAGCCGCCGAGCTGTCAATCCTTGCGCCGTTCTCGAACATCCATGAAAGCTTCCGTGCTTTGAGGTCAAGGCAGTAGAAATTGCCCTGTTTTGTTCCGAAGTAGGCTTTCTCTTTCAAAACAGCCGGGCAGGTATGGATCCATCCCTCAGCCTGGAAGCTCCACTCCTCTTTCCCGGTTGACGCATCCAGCAGAAACAGCTTACCGGCCGTCGAGCACGCTATTACAAATCCGTCGTAAAAAGCAGGGGATGCCTTCACCGGGCTACCCGCGTTGAAAGACCATTTCTCGCTTCCGTTCAGAGCGTCAAGAGCATAAAGGAAACCTGTATGGGAACCGAAATAAACCGTCCCGTCAACAACCATGGCAGAGGACATGATGCTGTTGAATGTAGAATATCTCCACATCTCCTTCCCGTCGAGAGCATTAACAGCATAAAATTTCCCGTCGGCAGCCCCGAAAAAGACAATATTCTCCCATACCAAAGGGGTAGTAAATATCTCTCTTCCTGCAGTGAAGGTCCAGACTGTTTCAGTCAGAGAAACGGGTCCTTTCCCCGGGATATAATTTGTGTTCTCGGCATCCGTCAGAAATTTCCACGCAGTCCCGCTCTCCCTGTCGCATGACAGAAAAACAACGCTTGAAAAGATGATAAATAACATAACTGTTTTTCTAAACATAGTTTACCGTCCTTCCGGGCTGAAATCTTTTGCGGTATCACAAAATTCCTTGTAGAAATAATATTCCTTCCAGTTCCCTTCCGCAATGAATTCCTTGTCGTAAACATCCC
>CAZDZC010000060.1:4744-14323 GCA_964509835.1 uncultured Acidobacteriota bacterium | reverse complement strand
GGAAGACTGCGGCTTCAGGGGAAGCTTCTGCGAGTCCGCAAAACCGGGAACACAGGTGTTCTGACATACAAAGCCAAACTGGATATTGAATCTGCCTCCGTGAAGGAAAGGCTCGAAATAGAAACCTTTATTGAATCCCCCGGTTCCACTGCAATAATCCTTCACGCGCTCGGAATGGCGCCGGTTTACCGCTATCAGAAATACCGCGAGGAATTCCTGCTTGAGGGAGCAGTAATTACAATTGATGAGACTCCCATCGGCAATTTTATAGAGATTGAAGCCGCTCCTCCCCTGATTAGTTCCGTCGCCGTAAAACTGGGATTCCGTCATGACAATTTCATAACCGAAAGCTATGCTTTTCTACACATGGAACACGAAAATTTATCCGATATCAACCTTCTTCCAAACATGGTTTTCACGGAAGAAAAGAAATGAAGGCTATGATACTTGCGGCAGGCCTTGGAACAAGACTTGCGCCGCTTACCGATAAAACTGCCAAACCCGCCCTTCCATTCCTCGGAAAACCAATCATTCATTCGGCAATTCAATTCCTTCATAACAGCGGCATAGATGAATTCGTAATCAACCTGCACCGTCTTCCAGACACTGTCCGGAAAGCGGTTGATCCTCTGAATCTTAATGTCCGATACTCATTTGAAAAAAAACTCCTCGGAACCGCGGGAGGGCTTAAGAAAGTAGAGCGGTTCCTGTCAGATGGCACTTTTGTTATGATCAACGCAGATTGTTTTTACACAGGCAATCTTATAAACGCACTGGATTCACACAGGGAATCAGGCGCGATTGCCACCATGCTTCTCAAAGATTATGACGACGAAAGCTACAATCCTGTCATCGTTGACGAGAACACCGGAAAAGCCATATCCATAGCGGGAAAACCGGAAAAACGGACAGGCGTCAGAAAAATATTCACAGGAATTCACATTCTGGAACCGGACATCTTCCGCTTCATACCCCCTAATACTGCCTGTGACATCAACAGCGGAGTCTATGTCAACATCCTTACCTCGGGAGCGGGAAAGATAAGTTACTTCCCTTACGACGGCTTCTGGAGCGATCTGGGGACACCTGTGAGGATAGCAGCGGCTGAAAAACATTTGCGCCTTAATGCTTGACATTCCGCTTTGATTATAATCGTGGTAATCGTGAGATCAGATGAATCTCTGTTCAGATCGTTGATTACTTAGAGCAGCCCGCTGGTCTGTCAGGCGGAAAGAATCCTATTTATCAGTATAATCCTCCCGTTTTTTCAATCCGTGGCCGCTTTTGAATTTCTCCGACCAGTTTATTTTGCCTGTCAACTGCATCGCGACAAACAGCGTGACGATTGCGCCGATCGTTATTGCCAGACCTGTTATCCCTTCAAAGAAAAACGCGTATGAGAATAGTATGAGATAGACAAACTGGGACAGTCCCGCGTCAATCAGCGCGAATTTGACCCCTGTTACCAGCCTTAGATAGCTTATAACAAGGAAGATTGATACAGCCGACGATATAGCGAAAGACAAATGGACGCTCAGATGGTCCACAAGATAAGCGAAAAGAAGGTGGAACGCGAAGAACGCCGCAGCAAGGAAGAAGTAGTTCATCGGATGGATATCAATCCCCTTGATGACGCAAATCATAAACATCACGAAGAAGAAGAACAGAAGGGATACCGGAGCGAAGAAGGTTATCCTTGAACATACAGGGCCTGGGTTCAGTTTCTGCGGCATCTTCATCCCGATCTTCACACCCGAAATGAGGTTTCCGTATTCCCAGTTGAGGTCCCACCCTTTTCCGTTCGATGTCTTGGAAGTCGGGGAAAGGGTCTCCTCTGGGAAATCAATATCTTCAAAATCGGTTTTCATGGTCAGCTTGAAATCGTTAACTGTTGCCACACTCGCGTTGCTGAACGCGTATTCCCATTTTCCGAGCCCCTGCGAATTATAGGAAACCTCAAGCACGGCCTTTTCTCCCGGCTTCATCAACCGTTCGATTATGACACCTTCGGCTGAAGGGGTTACAGCCTCCTCCTTCCCGTTAAAAATTATCCTGAAGTTATCGTAAACAGCATCTGATGCAGGAAAGCTGAACAGAACGCTGTAATCCGCTTCCCTGTCAAGACTGTTCTTAAAGGTATATTTTGACTCAAATTCAACACGGTAAGTGCTGAACCAGAGCAGCCCCTTCTTGCGGTGTTCCAGTTCAAAACCCACATCAATCCTGCTGCTGTCGAGATTTATATTTCTTGATACGATCTGCTTTTCAATATCTACCGAGCCGTCATTCTGAGTAACCTCCACATCTTTGCTGTAGCGATATGTCACTACAGGGGCTTCCTGAATCTGCTCCCCGCCCCACAGGCTCTCTACCCTGCTTTTCATGCTTGAGCTTGAATCCTCGGACCGTATAGCGACAGATGCTCCAAGGATCATCCAGGCGACAGTAGTGCTCACGAAAATAAATATAATTGCGAGTATTCTTCCTAACATCTCGGTTCCTTTTTGAAAATAAAACAATTAAATCGCACAAACTAATCTACAGCAAATTATATGCCACAGAAACTAATTCTTCTTCAGCAACAGCGCTTTTTCGTACATCCTTCTGAGGGGTTCGTTATCCTGGTCGTCCTGAAGAGCTATCCGTGCAAAGCGCGCAGCGTCATCGTATCTTCGAAGATCAAACAGAACCACTGCCAGGTTTCTGTAAATTTCATGATAAAAACCCCGGCTCTCAATAATTGCTAAACGGAAATAATACTCGGAAAGATTCAGATTTCCCGTCTGATAATGGAATATCCCCTTGAAACAACTTTCTGCAGGATATATTTGTTTTCTGTAAAATCCTGATACCCAGCGTTCAAACTTCGTAGCACTCGGAATTCCGTCTCCCGGGATCGACTTATCCATTATCCCCTCTGGCAGAGATGCAGGCATTCCATCTGTAAAACGGTACATTCTCATGTCATTCCTAACAAACAAAGCACTAATATGATCAAAATATGCCAGTTTCCATCTCCGGTCAGCTGACATCCTCTTGAGCAAGTCCATCCGCAGGGGATAATTGAAAATAATCCAGTCAGCACCGTATTTCCTTGCAGTCACATCAAGTCTGTTCTGATCAAGCATTGACTCTTCAGCGTAAACGAAAAATTTTTCACCGGTAACTTCAAGTCTTCCGTCAATAAAGACCTTTTTGTCAAGCACCCACATCAGATACCCCCCGAACGCGAGGTCGTTTATCATGGGGGATTTAAAATCCTTCCCTTTTATATATTCCGCTGCCTGCACCGGCAGGTTCAGGTCGTTCCAGCCCAATCCTGTCCGCTCCTGCCTTCTGTCGGCTATATAATATGCGTCTGTGAAAACTCGGCATATAAGAAGAGCGGTCACGACACATGCAGTAGTTAAAGTTGTTTTTCTAAACCTGTTTAAAGGCTTGAGGAATTCTGAAGGGATTGAGCCTATAAAAAGCGGGATGGAAACAATGACAAACAGTGGGATATTGCGCGACATTTTAACTGCGAGCGGTGCAAAGGCCAAAAGCAGAAAAATATTCCAATATTCCCGCTTCCTGAAATAAGGCCAGATAAGAAACACGGAACAGACGATAAGAATGCACGCCGAAAAGACAACAAAACCTGGCCTGAACGGAGAGATGAATTCAGGAATCGATTGCGCGAAAATATTGTCTTTGTCAAAACGCGTGAGGAGAATAAACGGAAACAACATCCCCTTCACAAAATAAGGGTTCATGAACCCGGCAAGAAAAGACAAACCCCCGTAAACTCCCAGCTTCGCGTCCGGTTTTCTCTCCTTCAGCCACAATCCGCAGAAGAATATGAAAACCGCCGCCCAGCCAGTGAAAAACAGCGCGTGGGTATTCACCCAGATTAACGATATGATCGGCAGTGGCCACAGCACTGAATTCTTATCAGCAGAATAACGATGAAGCACAAACATGGTAAGGGACAGAAGAAAATAGCTCGCAGTTTCCGGCCTTACCTCAAACCTCGCTTCAGAAGCAATAACTGCCATGATCATAAATACTGCTACTGTTACAATATCTGGGTTTCGCAACGCAGCAGTCCGGTAAAGGAAAAAACAGGTCAGCATGACAAGAAGGACATTGAACAGGATCATCCCGTTCACCCCGGCGATCTTGTTTACAAGCGAAAGAACAACCTGGTATCCCCATGTTGTGTCGGTGTAGTCGCGGTCATTTAGCGTATAGGTAAATGAGTCTTTTTCAGGAAAACCGTTTCCGTCAAGAATGTAATTCCCCGCTTTCAGATGAAAACCCGTATCGTGGCTTCCCGCTCTCCTGAATGAGAATGCGAAAACCAGCAGAAATATCAGGACAAGCAGAATGTAGTCAGACCATTTTCCCTTTATAAAAGTTCTTAGTCTCCTGTTATCTTCGACCATGATTCAATTATAACATCAAATTGTCTGAACCGCAGATTTTTATGATTTTCAAGATTCCGCAGATTGTTTTGAATACGGAAAAGATATATAAACCGATAGTTCGCAGGATCCTGAATGTGAGGGAATATAATCGTGAAGATCCGTAAATTCAGAAATTAAAAAAGCGGAAGCCTTGCGTTTTCCGCTTTCATAACATTTCAAAGTTCAGAATGCAGTCTTCGTTTCCGTGAAGACAATGTTCATCGTTTCAAGCTCATCCAGCACGGGATTGTAAATTTCGGGAATTACCGGAACATGAACTCCCGTTACGCGGATATCCCCTTCCAGAACAAGCCTTGCTGCTATCGCTGCGGGAAGCCCTACGGTTTTAGCTATCGCGGTGTCACCGTGAAGTTCTCCGTACTGGATAAATTCGGACATTATCCTCTCCCTCCTGCTGCCGTATTCCACTATGAACTCGTGCCTCATGACGATCATGTCAATGTCGTCTTTGGACATCGGTATTTTCTCAAGAAGAAGCGCAGTCATCACATCCAGGTTGCTCCGACATCCTTCAGGGAGAAGATTTTCGGAGAAGAACCCGAGCCATTCCAAAGTGTCCATCGTTTTTGAGGACGGGTCGAGCTTCAAAAATCCCGTGACATACTCCCTCAGGAACGAACACTCGCATCCCGGAACCATCTCGTTCAAAAAGTCCCTGTATTTCATTCCATCCAGCCCGGTCTTTTCCGCCGCGTCAAGCAGTGGGAGGGGCGCAACCTCCCTCCAGAAAGTGCACCACCCGGGAAACCTGAGGGTCCCTCTCAACATGTCGCTGACTCCTTCAAGCCCGTATGTATTTATGTATGAAAGGGAATCCCTGTTCGGGTAAGCTTCGAATGTGCCGATATCGTTGAATTTGAGTTCATGTAAATCGTAAAAAAGCCTTTCGCCCGGCGTGTTAACTTCGTTTCCGTCTTTCAGGTAACGGGCTGAATTTTTAGATGCTAGAAGAACTCCTCTAGGGCTCCACGAAAATTTATACCCGAGCGGGTTATCATTCGACTGAGGGGCCGGAAGAGCTCCGCAATAAGACTTCAAGCTTGTCACTTTCCCGCCGTTACCCCTGACACTGTTAATGACCCTCATCGCGGACATGTGGTCAATTCCAGGGTCAAGGCCGATCTCGTTCAAAAGGATAACACCGGCTTCTTTTGCTCTTCCGTCCAGCGCTTTCATCTCAGGACTTACATAGGAAGTAGTCACAAGCGGTTTCCGGTGTTTCAGGCAAATCTCCGCGACCGGAACATGCATCGTGTTCGGAAGAAGGCTGACGGTAAGGTCGGATTTCATGACCTTTTCTTCAAGTTTGTCTTTGTCCGCGACATCCAGTTTTTCAGCTTTTCCCCTCACATGCCCTTTGATAAGTTCTCCAGCCTTTTCAGGTAACATGTCAGTCGCGGTAACAGTAAAATCCCCTCTGCCAAGCAGATACCTGACCAGAGGCCCCGCAACCATGCCTGAACCAAGAACCAGGATATTCTTCATATCATCAACTCCATTTTTATAATTTAAATCAGCCGATACAGTCTCTCAGGTATTCGTAATCAGGGGTCAGCTCCCCCCCGTATGTGATCACCGCTTTTTTGACCGGCACAGGCAAAGTACTTTCGCTGAAAGGAACGCTGTAATCCGCGCAGGCAATGTCCGGGATGAACGGGAGAAGCGACTCGCTGAAATTGTCGGAAGACTCCTTCGGAAGTTCGCACGGAAGGTTGTCAACAGCCATCACCACAGGGCCATTGCCTCTGAAGCCGTCCATCGCCCTGTCAGAAAAGGGATCATAGACAAAAACCGGGTTGTCGGGGTTTGTTGCTTTCAATGTGCATTCAACCGACCCTCCGATGTCGCACGAAATATCTCCTATCACCTTCAGCTTGGGCATGTTTCCGTTCCCGCGGTAGGCATTCCTCAGGTATTCCTTTGTAACAAGCCTTGGATAGCTTTCATTCCAGTAGATGCAGTTCATCATCACCGTGATATGGGGAAGATACTGCTCGAAACAGGATTTGTATTTCTTCGGGTTCTTGTAGTATTCCTGCAGTTCAAAAGGAGCTTCAGGGTCAACCGGCGTGACAATGTCCTTCTCTTTGAAAACAACCTTGTATGGAAGCCTGCTGTCCAGTTTTTCTGACAGCAGCTCCTCGGGGGAAATCTCGATGTGCGGGAAAATATTGAAGATCTCCTGCGCTCCTTTTGAAACATTCCCGTACCCCGCGAAACCGCAGACAAACGGCCTGATGCTCGGAGGAACTCCTTTTTCCTTTATGTATCTGGCAACAGAAGAAAGATTTTCCCTCGCATTCTCAAGATCACCGTATGAATGCGCCATCCCGATGCACGAAAAAGGATTTTCAATACCCTCTTCAGCCAGCCTTCTGCCGAGCGCCCACAAAGAATCAATCATCCCGGCAAGGCCGGCATAATTCCCGAAAAAGACAAGCCGTCTTCCTGTTTCGTCCACGATCCTCTCATAGTCAATCAAACAGCATTTTCTGTCAAGGACAGCCCTCAGCATCGGCATGTTGTATTTCTGTCCCTTGATTGTGTGAGAAAAGAAAACATAAGTATGTCCGGGAACCAGGGTCTGGACGGGAACCTCCTTCACGCCGAAAACTACGGGACAAGGCGACAGATCCTCGTGGACCGCTGCGCCTGCTGAAAGATATTCATCATCCTGATAAACACGAATGTGAGAAGGCTGCACAACAAAATCCAGCCCAGCATTTTTCTTCAGATCCCTTATCGCGCCCGGGGTTATCGGAACGCGCTTTTCCCAGCGGTTCTTGTCTTCCCTTCTTATTCCGATCTTTTTAACCATAAACATATCTCCTGCGAAACACATTCCTGTCTAAAGATGAAGAATCTAACATATAAAAAAGAAAAAGTCCAATCATTTTTAAGGTATTTATCGGTTTTGCCCATTTATATACCAACCCATACAGACCATAAACTAAAAATATAAGGTCAAAATGGATTTTCGCAGCATTATTTAAGGATGTTACATAGATATTCGCAGGAAATAATTATTCCATTTGCCGGAGGATTTTATTATACTGTCTTAAGCAGAGCAAGGAGCGCAAATGGACTCAAAATGCCCCAAATGCAAAATTGAACTTCATGTTAAAGACACGGCCGACGGGATGCTTATTGTGTGTCCTGAATGCGGCTACACAAGAGAATGCGGAATAGATGAAACAGCACTCCTCCCGGTTTCTGTTGTCAAGATGGCACTTGGGGAAGACGACCAAGGCCTTGAATTGCTGAACTTAATGCCGCGCCCCGCTGTTTTGTCGTCAAGATTCGCAGTCACCCTTGAAGTGCTGTCCGGAAAAGACAGAGGGATCATCTATGAGGTTAAAAAAGGGAGATGCACAATCGGGCGGCAGAATGCAGACCTGATCATCTCCGACAACCGCGTTTCCAGAAGGCATTCTTCGATTAAGATATTCGACAACGGGCTTGTCCTGCTGAGCGACCTTGCCAGCACAAACGGCACTTACATAGGCGGAACCGCCATAGCGAAAAAATGCCTCCGGGACGGCGACATCTTCACGATCGGCACAACGAAGATAAAGGTTAAGATTGAACTTTAGGTAATACGGCACACCTGATACATCATGTGATGGTTTCCGGATTTTTGACAACGGAGGGAATACCGTGTATATTTCGTTTCGGATATAATCGCGGGGAACAGGTATGAAAACAATACAGATGACACTTGACGAGAAACTTCTCGGGGAACTCGACAAAATGGTAAGGTCTCTGAAAACTACAAGATCAGCCTTTGCCAGAAGAGCTTTGAAACTTGCCCTTGCTCAGGCAGAACAGGAAAAATTGGAAGCCAGGCATAAAAAAGGTTATGAGCAATTTCCGGTGGAAAAATTTGAATTTTCCGTCTGGGAGGACCAGCAGGATTGGGGTGATGAATGAAGCGGGGCGAAATCAGATGGTTCAGATTCAGGGAGCCCGACAAGAAGCGTCCGGTTCTCATTCTCACTAGGAATTCTATTCTTGACTACCTCGGAGAAGTTACGGTTGCTCCGCTTACAACCACAGTCAGAGATATCCCAAGCGAAGTGTTTCTAAGCATAGACGATGGCATGCTAAGAGACTGTGCTGTGAATCTGGATCACATTCAAACAGTGTCCAAAGGAAAGATAGGCGCATTGATAACCCTTTTGTCTCCTGAAAAACTTCAACTTGTAAGCAGGGCTGTCAAATTTTCTCTGGAATTATAACCGGTTTAGAAGAATGATCATGTTCATGCATATCACCTAAATCTGCTCCGGTATAGCGTATTTAAACCCTATGTCAAAATCATTGTTTAAATTCATAATCCCTCCGACATAAAGTTTTTCACCCTTCCCGTCCTTGAGATCGGGGCCCACGCTGTAAACAGTGAAAGAGTTCTCATCATTCTTGATATACTTTAACGGTTCATCGTTAAAAGAATCAACCGGCCACTCACCTTCAAGATCTGAAACCGCCCCCGGAAGCATTCCGTTTGCTTTCCTGTACCGTAAAACCATATCAGACGCCAGCAGGATCCGCCACTGAACATTTGCAGTCACTAGCCTCGCATAGGCGTTTGAAAAATCCGGAACAATCAACAAACCAGCCGGTTTGTTGATTTCACGCATATCCTTCCAGGAAAACAAACTCTTTTCAAAATCAGCAGTGTCCTTAAAAAAAGTCAGATAAGCTGATGCCAGTTCAAAATCCTTTTTCGCGCTTGGCATCAAAAAAGCCCGTTTTACAATCTCAAACGAAAAAATTCCGCTTTCCGAGTCGAAATATTCTCCGACATTGCCTCGAACAGAGGCGTGAAAACTGTGTACAAAATAAGCTTCACTGTCCATAAACGATTCAGCCCACGCCGGATTGACCCTTTCGTAATCCCTTATCTTCATCAGGTCTTCATCTCCGAAAGGCTCGCAGGCCAGCCCCAGAACACCTGCAAAACCTGTAGCAGAGATTCTTTCAACAGCAATTCCTATCAGTGAACAGATTACGGACTGCCCTTCCGACTCCAGTTTTAATGACATGGTTTTCATGTCATGCAGAATTTTCAATGCCCCCGCGAGATCGCCGTCCCGCGCCAGCTTTACCG
>CAZDZC010000060.1:2745-4644 GCA_964509835.1 uncultured Acidobacteriota bacterium | reverse complement strand
GTCAAGCCATGCTTTGCAGCCATCCGCTGTTGACGGGTTCGGGAAGACCTCGTTGTATTCCACCGGCCAGCTTTTCGATTTCCACAACTCAGTATAGTCCGCGACAATCCCTTTCTGTCTCTGCGCCATTATCATAACTACAACAACAGGCGCAACCAGAACAAGCAATAGAACCACGATGAAAACAGGTCGAATTTTCATAGGAACCTCCTGTGTAAACGGTAAAGATATTTTAATGCCTGAACAGAGCGATGTAAAGCAAAATAAATGCAAGAAAATGCGATGCTGCTATTTTGACAGGGAAGCAGTTTATTTGATATTGGCTTCTTCTTTGTTCACAAGAGGGATGAGGAACAGAATCGGGATGGTGCCGACAAAGTAGATCCCAGCGGTAACGAAAAAACAGAGGCTGAAGTTATTTTCGCCTATCAGAAATCCTCCTATCGCCGCGGAAGCGTTCCAGAATAATCCCCACGATATTGTCTGCAGCGAATTCCACTTTCCCCTGTGTTTTTTGGGGATGACATCCATAAGGATGGACCTGCTCAGGGGCTGCACAGCGTTCATAAGCGCTCCCCTGAGAATGAACACCGGGATGAGAACTGCGACGGCAGGATAGAATCCAAGCACCGCGAGGCAGATTATTGCCGCAAACTGCAGCGAGAATATCATTATTGCCCTGCCTTTCCTGACGGAGTATTTCTGCGCGACGATCCCGAATACCCCGGTGAAGACTGCGGTCATTCCCATTATTATCTGCACTGACACCGGCTTCATGTCGTAAATCGCCCGGAAGAAAACAGGGAAGAATCTGACTGTCATCCCTGCTCCCATCCCGACGATAAGATTTGCCGAAACAAGCAGAAAGGTTATCTTCAGCGCAAGCCTTGACAGAGCTTTAGATTCGTCAGTAACCTCGCTGTTCCCGTGATAAAGAGATTCGCTCTCCTGCCCCATCGAGCGTTCGTCCCTGAAAAAAAACAACAATGCCGCTGAAAACAATGACATGATAATCCCGGAGAGCATAACCATTCTCAGGATACCGAAATCCCACTCATCTCCGAGGAAGAGGAACAGAGCGACATTCAGGAAAGGGCCTGCCGCCATCCCGACCTGGCCGACCAGATGCATATTCGCATACACTTTTGATCTCCCGCCAGCAGGAAGCGAGTCCGCGAGAATTGACTCAAACGCAGGCCTTGAAATTCCCTGAAATGCACCCCACAAAAACATTGAAATGAAGATAGCCGTAATTCCTGTCGCAAATGCCAGGATAATCATGGAAACAATTCCCACAACTCCCGCGATGCGGAGCATTATGTCACGCCTGAACCTGTCAGCAAGATAGCCCGCCGGGAAAACCAGCGCTGTCATAGCTATACCTGTGATCCCTGCCGTGATGCCCAGCATTTCGTTAGGAGAAAAACCGAAAATACCTTTAGAATTTTCGACAAAAATCACTATGTAAAGGCTGAAGATATTTCCGAGCCAGATTCCCCTTCCGATGGACTGCACCAACTCATAAAGATATGCCAGCCTCACATTGCTGGTTGTGAATGCGCTTATCCGTTTGATCATATATCTCCTTCATTCAACGGAGCAAAGCGGACATGATACCACAATACTCCACTGGAATGGGATTATATTGTCTGAACCCCGATTACGATTATTTGGAGATAATTGTCAGAATTAGGATGAACAGGATTCCAGGATTGGCATGATTCTCCGCCAGCAGAGACGCGATTAATCGCGTCTTTGAGGCTATAAAACCCCACCGGATCGCTTTATTTCCTGACAGTGTCGCTGATTTCCGGTACAGTGTTCCTTTTTACCGGTACGGGTCGTTCTTTTCCGGTACAGGGTCGTTGATTTTCGGTACAATGTCCCTTTTTTCCGGTA
>CAZDZC010000060.1:0-2645 GCA_964509835.1 uncultured Acidobacteriota bacterium | reverse complement strand
TTCTTTTCCGGTACAGGGTCGTTGATTTTCGGTACAATGTCCCTTTTTTCCGGTACGGGTCGTTCTTTTCCGGTACAGAGTCGTTGATTTCCGGTACAAGGTCGCTATTTTTCGGTACAGGTCATTTTTTTCCGGTACGGATAGGGGGGATAAGGGTTTAGGGCGTGCGGGGGAAATTCCCCGGTTTTTGAAAAATGGGTATAAAAGAGGCCCCGTAGAGACATTGCACAGCAATGTCTGATGTGCATTGTTGAAATGTCATTATTCACTTTTCACTATTCGTTCTTCAATGGTTTTTATATATTACATCCCCGGAAAGCCCTGTAAAAATAATATCATTTTGCAGGCAAATAGTTCTTCACCCATTTTAATAAACTTACTACTTTATTACAATCACTCTCCAAAGAAAGTTTGATTTTATCAGCCTGAAAATTTGGAATAATATTTTCTACTTGACTGATCTCATCTTCATTTAAATGCTTTGCTAAGTAATCTTTGGTAAATAAAACTATTTCTTTCTCACATAAGGAAACAGGAAGAAAATTAGTTGTACTTTTTTTTATCAAAAACCAGAGTAAAAAACCATCACACTTTTTTGCATAATCAGGTATTTTCTCAGGTGTTCCAACTCCTTTTTTTGAGTGACAAATATCAATTAACAACTTCTTAATGTCATTATCATAGCTTTTCAGATCCAGAATCTTATCATCATTAGATTTGTTCAAAACCCTTGTTTTAGCTTCAACAGCTTTATACTCTTTCTCTTCAGAAATTTTTTCTCTTAACTCCTTTAACCAATCATTGAAACCTGTTTCTATTAAAGATTTTCTTTTCTCTGTAAATTTCTCAAACATTTCCTTCAACTGTTTCGGATCAGTAGTGCTGTTCCCACAGTCGAATTCTTTTCTTAAATTTTCGTATTGTTTTTCACATTCATTATTAAAGAAGTGATACGCAATATTGTCTTTAGGTTCTTCAAGTTCCAGATTTATCAACTTCTCCCCTAAACCACCTTCATAAGAATTTAAGGGATGGGAAATATATGTAAAATTTCCAATATTGCTGGCTTTATGACCTCCTCTCAAGTTTTCACCGGGGAAAAGCTTTTGCAAGCGTGCGACTGGAAAAATGTGCTGTGCCTGAGGAGCATATTTTGCCTCTATCATTACTTCTTCACCATTTTCCGGAATCTTCTCGATATACTTTTTAAAAAGCTTAAGTTTGCTACTAACTCCATCTAAGTTTTTATATGAAAAATCTCTTGCTCCATTTTTTCTGATAAGCCAGTAAAGAAGCTTTACATATTTGTTCTGTGCAGATTGTGCCTTTTCAAAATCATCTCCGACTTCAACTGTATCGAAGCTTTCTCGAATGATCTTAACCGCTTCTTCCAAGTAGTACGTCTCTCTGATTTGTTGTGCAATCTTCTGAGGGTCTTTCGAAAAGGACATTGCGAAAATAAGGTATGCTGTCAGATTTCTACCTTGGCAGGAATTTCTAAGTTCAGGATATTTCAATAACAGTTCGAACGCTGGAACCAAGGAACTTGTATCAGGTAAGAATCTGAAATCATCACACTTAAGTTTGAACTTAAGAACAAGGCTAACAAAGATTACAATTTCCGCAGCGTCGTTGCGAATATCCTCAAATTTCTTCTTATTCTCATTGCCGCTTATCATAGTGAGAAATTCATAGTTCTGAAGTGAGTCAAATGAAAGGGACTGGCTGCCTACGCTTCTGTTAAAATGAAAACTGCTTACTTGGGCCAGTACCCTCATGAATAACTTGAACCCAAAGGCATTTTCCTTTTTTCTTTGTAAATAATCATCCCTTCCGGATTTTTTGTTTTTTGACCCATGGATTTTTTCAAACAAGCACTTTACCCACTCATTCATTTTTACGGAGTCAACTTCTACAAGGGAAGCAAAAGCCATTTCCTCTTTTTCTACACGAGTCCCACTGCTGTTTATTCGGTTGTAAATATCAACAACATCATCCAATCCAGATTCTTTATCAAAAATTCTGACATTAAAGTCTCTTCCCTCCATCCTCTTTATACTGTCAGCAATCTCAGACAAGATTGTTCTTCTGTTTGAATGTTGCTGTTCATTGTCCTGAGGAAATTTGATTAATTTGTCAATTTCACAACATTCAGATCCACACTTAGAGCAAATTCTAAGAGAACCAATTGGAATTAAATATTTATAATAGTTTCGTAATTTTGTATCCTGAGCCATTTTATCAAAGGGGTTCGGCTTTTTCAGGAACATATCAGCACGCTTAAGTTTGTCATTAGCATCAATACAGCTGTAATCAAACTTCTTCTGAAGCTTATGATTTGCCAGATTGACACACCAAACTCTTTCTGCATTGTTATCTTCATTATCTTCATCATCTTCATTTTCATCGTTACTAGAGATATCAGTGGAAGATGGATCGAAAATTTCTATCAAAGAACGGATTCTTTGCTGACCGTCAATAATCAGATATTTTAAATTTTCTTTAGCGCTTTCATCTCTTTTTTCCAGAGGTTCACCCTCGTTCTTTACATTCTCCGGTGACCAAAGAAGAATGTTACCGCATGGTGTATCAAGGAATAAGGATTCAAGCAATTTCCCCTTTAAATGATCATTCCAGACCATACC
>CAZDZC010000059.1:13715-14470 GCA_964509835.1 uncultured Acidobacteriota bacterium | reverse complement strand
ATTCATCTCCAACGCCGTCGTTATCAATATCTTTCTGAAGGGGGTTATATACGGAGGGACAGTTGTCATCAAGGTCAAATATCCCATCATTATCAACATCTGATGTGGATGTACCGGCAAATCCGGCTACGCCGTTTCCGCCGACCATCGGGAGTCTCGGAAGATTGTCCGGTGTTCCTGCGATTGTGTCTATATTGTTCCCGAAAATCGGCCTGATGGCAATCCACGCGATATCCACAGTTGACGGATTCGGGATAGTTACGGTTGCGATGCTGGTTGCTCTTCCTGCAATGTAGGAAGTGGTTGCTCCATTCACGCCAAGAACCGGGATCCATCCAGTGATAGCACCTGTTGAAGGAGCGGAGTCAGTGATCTGATACATGAACTGATATCCGACGATGTTATCAGTAACAGACTGGTTGTAGTTGGTTGTGCATGGGGTCCAGGTAATGTCGAGGTCATAGTTGAGACCGTTCAGAATCGGATTGCTCAAGCCAGTTACATAAGGATACGGTTCGCCGTTCATGACGATGCCGGTCTGGTCGAATTCGTAGCGGCTCATCAGGCCGTAGTAGTCGGTTGAGACAACAAAGAAATAAGCATTTCTTGTCGGGGTGGCAGTTGCTTCCTGCCATGATGCGGCAACAATAATCGGGTCATAATCAGGGCTCTGACACCCAATGGTGCTCACGCCATTATTGTAATTGCTCCAGTTTCCACTTATATATACTCCGTCTGGTGCTTCCCAACCGTGA
>CAZDZC010000059.1:0-13705 GCA_964509835.1 uncultured Acidobacteriota bacterium | reverse complement strand
CGATGTATCGTTTGTCGTGTTTCTCGACCAGTCGCTATTTCCGTTCGCGTCCCAGGTCCAGAAATGGGCTGTGTAAACATTGGTGTTGTTGCAGGGGCTGATGAGGCACGGATTCGGGTTCGGGCCGTATCCGAGATCAATATACGCAAATGCAGACACATGCGTAAAGAAATCTTCGGGACACACGGCTGAAAATACATTCAAAGAAATTAGCGAAATTAAACATAAGAATAATATTAAACTGCTGACCTTGAACTTCATTTTATGCCTCCATGCTCCTTTAAAATCGCACTGACAGTTGGAAAACCCTTGATATTACTCAAACCGACCGTTTCCTCAAATTAAAACCCACTTTCATGACATACATTATATTTTATTTCTTCAAAACTTCAAGGGCACCCAAGAATCAACTTTAATCTCACGGGATTGCGAACATCTTATCCGTATCCCGCGAATCAAGCGCCCCGCAGCGGAATGGGGAATTTTTATTAAAACCAAGCTGGACAAATCTGCAATTGAATTGCGTATTTGTCCGAAATGTGTTATTATTGCGTCATGATTAACAGAGAAATATCAGAACATATCATTCAGGCGCACAGAGTTAATCCTGTTGTGCTTGTCAACGGCCCGCGGCAGTCTGGGAAAACAACGCTTATAAGACATCTGTTTAAGGATCTCCCCTGTTTTAATCTTGAGGAACCGGAAACCAGGGCGCATGCGATCAATGATCCGAAAGACTTCCTCCGCAATGCTGATAAAGGGATGATAATTGACGAGGTCCAGAGGGTTCCCGAACTGCTGTCTTATATTCAGGTGATATCGGATGAATCAGGAAAGCCGGGCCTTTTTGTTTTGTCCGGCTCACAGAATCTTCTGCTTCTTGAAAAGGTAACCCAGTCCCTGGCAGGACGGGTAGCTCTTTTTCAGCTTTTGCCGCTGAGTATGTCGGAACTCGCAAGCTGTAACAGTCTGGATGACAGTTTTGAGGATGTTTGTTTCCGTGGATTTTATCCTGCGCTGTATAAGAGGCCTGACCTTGTTCCTTCTATATTTTACAGTGATTATGTTCAGACCTATCTTGAAAGAGATGTTCGTCTTCTGAAAAATATCGGTGATCTGGAACTCTTCAGAACATTTCTTGTCCTTTGCGCTGGAAGGACCGGCCAGCTCATCAATCTGAACTCTCTGGCAAACGATGTCGGCATTTCAGCCAATACGGTAAAGTCCTGGCTGGCAATTCTGGAGGCATGCTATGTTGTCCATCTTCTTTATCCTTATTACAGGAATCTGGGGAAAAGACGCATAAAAACCCCTAAAATATACTTCCATGACACCGGCCTGCTTTGCAGTCTTCTGGGTATAAATGATGCGACTCAGATATCCTCGCACTATCTGAAGGGCGGGATATTTGAGAATATGATTATTGGAGAGATCCTGAAACATATCTCAAATACCAATCAACGCAGGCGGATATTCTTCTGGCGCGATAAGACCGGAAGGGAAGTTGATTTTGTGATGGAAAAAGGCGCAGAGATTATTGCCGGAGAGATTAAATCGGCTAAAACAGTAAATGAGATTATGTTCAGAGACCTCAATTACTTCTGCGGGCTTTCAAAGACCGGGACCGACAAGGGAATTCTGATTTACGGCGGAGACAAAAACCAGAACAGAAGCCATTGCGAAATATTCAGTTGGAAAAACATGAATGAAGTCCTTCTGAAAATTTAGAACTGTCAACGGCTCCGCAGGTGTTAAGCACCGGTTCCGTTCAACAGCGTCCGTTCGCTTAGGACACCAAATAAATAAAATACAAATCCTGAATGTCATTGTATCCCATCATGCTTCTTTAAATTGCCGCCGATAACAGGAAAACCCTTGATATTACTCAAACCGACCGTTTCCTCAAATAAAAACCTGCTTTCATGACATACATTATATTCTATTTCTTCAAAACTTCAAGGACAAACGCATGGAATGAAAATCCCGCATTTATGTTGAACATTCCTGTCCGTTCCCGTATAATCCGCCGTTACGGAGAACCCGATGTCAATTGTCTATCTGAACGGAAAATATACCGACAGCAGTGCGGCTGCCATCAGCCCCGACGACAGGGGTTTTGTTTTCAGCGACGGGATTTATGAAGTAATCAGGTATTACAACGGGAAGCCGTTCCGCTTTGATGACCACATAAGCCGTCTGATGTCGGGAGCGGAATTCATGCGGTTTGACACTTCCGTTTTTCCTGATTTCAGAGCTGTAGGCATGGAATTGTCTGAAAGAAATTCGCTGGAAAATTGCGGCAGTCGGCTTTTGTATATTCAGGTAACGAGGGGAACCGCTCCGAGGTCGCACGCGTTTCCGTCCGCCGGGACAGCTATGACTGTGTATGCAACTGTGAAGCCGTTCGAATCGGACAGGTCTGCCCAGTCGCGGGGGGTTAACATCATGACCGTCCACGATAACCGCTGGGAGCGGTGCGATATCAAGACAACCATGCTCATCCCGAATGTCCTCGCGAAACAGAAGGCGCGTGAAAGCGGTTTCTATGACGCGGTGTTCATCAGAAACGGGGTTGTGACCGAAGGAACGCATATAAATGTTTTTGCCGTCATTGACGGAACTCTCCGGACGCATCCCGCTGACAACCGCATACTGGGCGGGGTGACACGGAAGGAGGTCATTGAAATCTGCACCGCGCTGAACATCCCCTGTGCCGAAAAGGAATTTTCCTATGACGAAATGCTGAACGCCACGGAGATCTTTCTTTCAGGAACAACAGCCGAAATCACGCCGGTGATTGAAGTTGACTGGAACAGGATCGCGGACGGGAATCCCGGCGGGATCACAACAGCCATTTTATCGGAATTTCTTAAAATTACCGGAATGGATTGAAATGAAATTAGGTAGTATAATGTTGCTTGCGGAACAATACGCATCAAAAATATGCAGCTGACAACCGATTTATAAACAGGAGCTTGTTATGGCTATAAACGCGGGAAATACACTGGAAACACTTAAAAAGCACATGCTTGTTGACGGATTCGACATGGTCCTTGACCTTCAGAAAAGCAGCGGGTCAATGCTTCACGATTCAAAGCACAACAGGACATACATTGATATGTTCACATTTTTCGCCTCGAACCCGATAGGCTTCAATCATCCCCGGATGAAAGAAAGCGGGTTTCTGGCAAGGCTGACAGCCTCCGCGGTTGTGAAGCCTTCCAACTCGGATATTTACACGGAGGAAATGGCGCACTTTGTGGACACATTTTCAAGGATCGGCATCCCCGCCGAGCTTCCGCATCTTTTTCTTATAGAGGGCGGAGCGCTTGCCGTCGAGAACTGCCTGAAGGTCGCCTTTGACTGGAAAACAAAGATGAATCTCAAAAAAGGCAGACTGACCGATCACAGCCTGAAGATTATCCACTTCAATCAGGCATTTCACGGAAGGTCGGGCTACACAATGTCCCTTACAAACACGGCTGACCCGAGAAAAACACAGTATTTTCCCAAATTCGACTGGCCAAGGGTGGTGAATCCTGCCATCACATTCCCGATGATGGGGGAGAACCTCGGCAGGGTTATGAGGCTTGAGAACCTTAGCATCGAAATGATAAAAAACGCGTTCAAGCATTACGGGCATTCGGTGGCGGCGATAATAATCGAACCGATTCAGGCTGAAGGCGGGGACAATCATTTCAGGCCGGAATTCTTCGCGAAGCTCAGGGAACTGGCGGATGAGAACGAGGCGATGCTGATATTCGACGAGATTCAGACCGGCGTCGGGCTGACCGGAAAGTTCTGGGCTTATGAGCACACCGGGATTGTCCCGGACATGCTGGCTTTCGGCAAAAAGCTCCAGATCTGCGGCCTCCTCTGCGGGAAGAGGGTCGAAGAAGTTGAGGATAATGTATTTAAAGAATCAAGCAGGATCAACTCCACCTGGGGCGGGAATCTGACGGATATGGTAAGGTCATCCAGGTTTCTTGAAATTATCGAGGAGGAGAAACTTGTCGAGCATTCCGCTGAAACAGGCATTGGTCTGCTTAAACGAATAGAAAGGCTTGCCGATCTTTTCCCGGAACATATAAGCAACACGAGAGGAGTGGGCCTGATGGCGGCGTTTGACTGCTCCGACACCGAGGCAAGGAACAAACTGCAGAAGAGGATATTCGATAATGGCGTGCTTATTCTCCCGTGCGGGACGAAGAGCATCCGGTTCAGACCCGCGCTTGATGTCAAAGAGGAAATCCTGGACAGGACATTCGAGATAATCGAGAAATCAGTCAAAGAGATTTTTTAGGGAAGACAGCTTTCCTTATTGATATTGTTTTCAATAATACTTAATCCCTTAGTTCAGAGATCACCCCTGCGGCCATTCTGATAATCCTTTTCTGTCCTTCCAATAATCAGGATGCCGATGCAGGTGCATTACAGCTAATATACTGATGGTTGAATTTTCATTAACATAAAGGACTCCGTAGGGGAATCTCTGCACCAAGGCTCTTCTTATTTCATTTTCAATAACAGGCCATAGCTCAGGAAAAGAAACACACAGCTGTGCCGTTTTGTAAACTTCATGCGCAAAGTCAATACCCAAGCCTGGCTCAATCGCCTCATAGAAACCCACTGCTTCGTTGAATTCCTCCTCTGCTTCAGGATGAAATTGAAATTTCATTTGCCGTATTTTTTAAGAACTTTTTCAAATACGGCCAGACCTTTCACTGGTGTTACTTTACCGGATCTCAGATCTGCAAGTCTTGTATTGGCTAACGCAATCCATTCTTTATCAATTTCAGGTTCCGGTTGATTCAAGCTTCTGAGGATTGAGTCAGCGATCAACGCCCTTTCCTCCACGGGAAGCGAGACCACCTCTTCAATTATCTCTCTAGTGTTCATTTTATGAGCCAAATCAATTCTCTCCTCACACTCATCGTTTAGGTGAATGTATCACCTTATGCCCCAAAAGTCAAATTTGATTATCCTTGCCATACACCGCAAATTTATGAGGCCAGGGGCTTTTCTCCGAAACCTCCCCGGGTTCTTCAGAAACAAGTTCCCAATCATCTTTATCAAACTCCGGGAAATATGTGTCTCCCTCAAATTCATGATCTATATGCGTAAGATACATATTACCAGCCTTTGGAAGAAAGAGCCTGAATATCTCTGAACCTCCTATAACAAAGACCTTTTCTCCTTTGATTAATCTGAGGCATTGATCAAGCGAAACAGCCGGTTCGCAGCCTTCAGGCTCAAAGAAGAGATTACGGGACAGAACAATATTCCTTCTGCCGTCCAGAGGCCTTCCGAGTGATTCAAATGTCTTCCTCCCCATCACAACTGTATGGCCCAGCGTCAGTTTTCTGAACCTGACAAGATCTGCCGATAAATGCCACGGCATTTTCCCGCGGTTTCCGATGAGCCTGTTCCTGTCCATGGCGGCGATGATAGAAATGGAATGCTGTTCCGGCTGGGATGTCATTGATCCCCCTGTTCCGGGACAATGCGGTTTTCAGCGATATCCCTGCTAATTGCCGAATTTATCATGTTCATGAGTTTTGACCACAAAATCACTAGAAGCGGGATGACAATATAAGCAAAAATGCTGCCGATATAAGGGGATGCCATCAGAAAGAAATCATAGAAACCGTGTATCAGGAATGCTGAAATGAAAGCCTTTCTCAGATACATGGACTCCTCCGGTTCAGACTGCGCGAATTTCGCCTGTCCCATGTAGTAGCCCATAAATCCTCCGCAGAGGGCGTGGGCAGGAACGGCTGTAAACGCCCTTATAATCAGGGTCCCAGCCCCGTAACCCGCGTACATGATATTTTCGGCGCAGGCGAAACCCAGGCCTGCCGTTATGCAGTAAACTATCCCGTCCATCCTCTCATCAAAGGCGACATCCTTATATGCACATCCCATGACCATGGAATACTTTATGAATTCCTCACAGAGGGCTGCCACAAGAAAAGCGCTGATGAACGCGTTCAGAACAGGGATATCTCTTGCCGCGATAAAAAAGAACTGCATTATCGTTTCAATAAAAAGAACAGGAATAACGGCAATTACGCCCAGAAAGAACAGTTTCAGAATAAGTTCCGTCGGTTCGGGTTTAAGCCTGTCCTTAAGATAGAAATATCTGAGCAGATACAGGGCAGGAAAGACAGCAAGAACGGTTGAAAAGACAATTCCCATGAGCGGAACATTCTCCTTGAGAAAATCTGAGTTAACCTGCCATTTTATCAGTCTTTAAAGTAAACTCAACTATATTCTTGACATAAAGCACCCGCAAAGATATATTAGTCCGCCGGTCTGTCTCGGTAAACCACTAATCAAAACATGAATTTCCGGCTGATCAGAGATGGTTGATGAGACACATTTAAGGGTATATTCATTCCGTGCTTTTGTAATGAAAGGTATGTTAATGGTAAGCAGATATTTAGCGGTCATTTCAGCCTTGCTGATATCAGCGGTGTTTTCTGCTCACGCTGAAGTGCTTACCCTTGAGGAAGCCGTCGGCATAGCGATAGAATCCAATCTTTCTGTCTCGCAATCCTCGGAACGGACTGAAGAAATAAGAGGCATGATAAAAGAAGCGAAATCAAATGCCTACCCGCAGATTGACTTCATAGGGACATTCTCCCGTTACCGCGACCCGGGAATGCTAAATAGCGCGGCCTTCAGCGATCTTGCGCTTGCCGGTTTCACGCTGGCATCCCCTGCCGAAAAACGCTACAACGCGGGTTTCTATCTCACCCAGAGCCTTTATACATGGGGAAGAATACCGGGGGCAATCAAGGCGGCAAAACACTATTACAGTCAGTCCGAGAGCGACCTTGAAGCAACCGTTCTGGGCGTCGGCCACGCTGTTGCGGTTGAATTCTATTATCTGAACCTCGTTCAGAATGAGATAACCGTCCTTGAGAAGTCAAAGGAAATCTATGAAGAAAACCTTCGTGTAACAAGAAACAGGATTGAAGTCGGTGATGCCACAAAACTGGACCTTCTGAAGGCGCAGGTAGCGCTTGCCAATATTGAACCCCAGCTTCTGGAAAAAAAGAACGCCCTCAGCCAGTCTCACGCGAGACTGAACATGCTTATGAACAGAGATATTTCGACAGCTTTTGAAGCGCAGTGCATCGCACCGGAGGTAACCAGACGAGAAGAGTTATCCATCGAAACGCTTGTTGGTTCGGCAATCAGGAACCGCCCCGAGCTGAAATCGCTTGAAAGCGAGAAATCAGCGATTGAGAAGACCGCCGATGTTTACAGATCGGACATGAAACCTTCTCTAAGTTTTTCCGGGAACTGGGGAAGGTCGGTGGAAGACCATGACAATCTGACCAAAAGCGATTTTGATTCATGGAGTGTTGCGCTGAACCTGACAGTCCCTATTTTCAACGGTTTCGAGACAAGGGGGAAACTGATCCAGATGAGCGCGCGCGAAAGACAGCTTGAAAGCAGTATCGCAGAACTGTTGAGGCAGATCGAATATGAAGTGACTGAAGCGTATAATTCTCTTCTTAAGTCCCTGGGCCAGCTTGATGCTGCTGTTATGGGGCTGGAACAAGCTGAAGAGGCGCTGCGGCTGATCTCGGAACGATATTCACTCGGGCTTTCCACGACACTTGAACTGCTGGACAGCGAGAGGGAAAAAAGACAGTCCCATCTGAATTTTTCACAGGCAGAGTACAACTGCAACAAGTCCCTGGCGGACCTTAAACGGGCGCTTGGGCTTCTCCCCACGGACAGTATAAAGGATTGAGATATATGAACCTTATTTTAAGAACATGGATATCAGCGGGAGCAGGGGTTGCCCTTCTTCTGTTTTCTGGATGCGGCGGTCAGCCGTCCGGAAAGACCGGTATAAGCGACGAACGGATCACAAATGTGAAAGTTATGGAACTTGAGCTTACAGCCATTGATGAATACACATCTCTCTCGGGTACAGTGAAGCCATGGAAGGAAGCCCTTGTTTCGAGCGAGGAAGGCGGAACGGTCGAGAACCTCTACTTTGATAAAGGCGACTTCGTGAAGACAGAAACCATCCTTGCGGAAATTGACATGAGCATGCTGAAAGCGATTCTGGAAGAAACGCAGGCGGACTTGGAACTGAGGAACGCGGGATTCAGAAAATCAAAGATCCTTCACGAACAGAAGTCCATAACCGACATGGAAATGCTTCAGGCTAAAACAGCCAGGGATGGCGCTCAGGCGCGGACAGACCAGGCGCAGGTCAGATTTGAGAGAGCGTCCGTGAAAGCTCCCGTTAAAGGCTACATAACGGAAAAGTATATAGAGAAAGGAGAACTCACTGCTCCGGGCACTCCGGTGGCAAGGATTGAAGACATAACGGAAGTGAAGATAGTCACTGAGATTGCAGAAAGGGACATTCCGTTTTTCAGGGAAGGAAACCCTGCTGGAATAAAAACAGACGCCTACGGGGACAGATTATTCAGCGGGGAAATATGCTATATCAGCCCTTCAGCCGACAACACGAGCAGGACTTTTGCTGTCGAGATACGAGTTGAGAACAGGGACGGGAGCCTCAGGCCGGGTATGATATGCGATGTAAGCCTTCTGAAATGCCGCTACGAGAATGTTGTTGTCATTCCTATTGACAGCATAATGGACAGTGAAAAAGGGAAATTCGTGTTCCTGCTGGACAATGAAGGGAAAGCTCTCCAGCGGTTTCTGGTTCCATCAGCGTTCACAGGGGATTCTGCTGTTATAAGCGAAGGACTTTCAGCCGGAGAAAAGTTGCTGATAGAGGGGCACCGCGAACTTGCGCCAGGTGAAAAACTCAGGGTCACGGGATAAGGTTTTCGGAATGAACATCACTGATTTTGCCCTAAGACACAGGCTTACTGTTTTTGTTTTGATGTTTGTTCTCGTTGTGTTGGGTTCTTACGCCTATATTTCTCTTCCCCGCGAATCATTCCCGGATGTGACAATCCCTTACATAATTGTAACGACCACCTACAGCGGGGTCAGCCCTGCCGATATCGAATCCCTGCTCACAAAGAAAATTGAAAAGGAACTTCAGGGACTTGACGATGTAAAGGAGATCCTTTCGACATCATACGAGGGAGCTTCCGTTATCACAATAGAATTCATGGTCGGGACCGACATAAACGACGCCCTTCAGAAGGTGAAGGACAAGGTGGATCTCGCGAAACCCGAACTTCCGGAGGATGCTGACGAGCCGATGGTCAAGGAGATCAATGTTGCAGATTTTCCTATAATGATAATCGCCTTTTCAGGTGACTACAGCCTCGTGAAGCTCAAGGACATTGCGGAGGATATGGAAGAGGAGATTGAGGCGATTGCGGGGGTGCTGGATGTGGATGTTGTCGGAGGACTGGACCGTGAGGTCAAGGTTGATATAGACCCTGTCAGAATGAGGAAATACGATATCTCCTATGACGATATCATAGGAACAATCGCATCTGAAAATGTCACCATCCCGGGCGGTTCAGTGGACATAGGAAACCTGAAATACACCGTCCGTATTCCCGGTGAGTTTGAAAACACCATGCTGATAAAGGACCTTGTCGTGAAAGTCAGCAACGGTAAGCCGGTTTATATCAGGGACATCGCCGATGTCGAATTCGGGTTTGTAGAAAGAAGCTCCTACGCCAGACTTAACGGCCGTGAAACGGTCACGCTGAATGTGCAGAAACGATCCGGGGAGAACATAGTCCGCATAGCAGATGATATCAGGAAGCTTCTGGAAGACAAAAAACCGTCATTCCCGGGAACGACGAAGTATGCAATTCTTGCCGACCAGTCAAAAGATATCAGGACCATGGTCGCGGAGCTTGAAAACAATATTATTACCGGTTTTATTCTTGTCGTCCTGACCCTTATGATTTTCCTCGGCTTCAGAAACAGTATTTTTGTCGCAGTTTCAATACCGTTCTCGATGCTCATAGCGTTCATGGTAATTACTGCGATAGGGCTTACACTGAACATGGTTGTGCTTTTCAGCCTCATTCTCGCGCTGGGGATGATCGTTGACAATGCCATTGTTGTGGTTGAGAACATCTTCCGGCACCGTCAGGAAGGAGAAAACCGTGAGGAGGCCGCAAGCAATGGAACAAAAGAGGTTGCCGGCCCTGTCATCGCTTCAACGGTGACAACCCTGTGCGCCTTTATCCCTCTTCTCTTCTGGCCGGGCATTATGGGAGACTTCATGGGATTCCTCCCGAAAACGGTTATAATCATCTTGTCCGCGTCTCTTTTTGTGGCCCTTGTTTTCAGCCCGATTCTGAGCTCCGTTTTCATGAGGCTCAAAAAAAAGGACTACATAACTGAAGACAGGAGGGAAGCGCGCATCCTGGCCTTTTACCGGAATTTCCTGTCCTACGCGCTGGGCCATCAGAAAAAGATATTCTTTTCCGCGTTCTCGCTTCTTGTTGTTGTGATAATCCTTTACGGTTTCATCGGCAAAGGCGCGCAGTTCATGCCTCAGATCGCCCCTAAAAAGATTTTTGTGGATGTTGAAGCTCCGTCGGGAACAAGGCTGGACACCTCAGATGTTATTATCAGACAGATAGAGGAAAAAACGAAGGTTCAGCCTGATCTGAAAGATTATGTCGCCAATGTCGGCTCCAAAGGCAGCGGGGATATCAGCTTCGGAGCAGGAGGCGGGGCATCGAACTCAAGCAGGGTGACCCTTGAATTTCTTGATTACCATGAAAGAACGACGAACACATGGGAAACACTGAGCAATCTTCGCAAAGAGGTTGAACTTATATCCGGCGCGGATATAGAGGTCACCGAACAGAAGGAGGGCCCTCCGACCGGGGCTCCCGTGAATATCGAGATAACCGGTCATGATTTCCCCGTTCTCGGTGAAATTGCAAAAGGCGTCAGGGAAAAAATAAAGAATATTCCCGGGATAACAAACCTGAGGGACGATTTTGATGAGGGCCGCCCCGAAATAAGGATTACCGTTGACAGGGAAAAAGCCGCCCTTGCCGACCTATCAACCTCGGAAATAGCCAATACTGTCAGAACGGCTGTTTACGGAACAGAAGCGTCGGAATTCCGTGACGGTGAAGATGAATATGATATCAGGGTCAGGTCCCTCGAAAGCAGGCGAAACACCCTCGCCGATATAAGCAATATCGCAATCTTCAAGGAAGGAAAAAATATTCCCCTCTCGTCGCTTGCGGATATCGAGACTGCATGCGGGTTGGGTTCCATCAAAAGAAAAGACAGGAAAAGGATGGTGACCGTCATGGCGGACAACGCTCCAGGCTATCTTGCCGATCCTCTGCTGAAATCCGTCCAGAAGGAACTTGAGGGCTATAAACTTCCGTCCGGTTACGCAATTGCATACACCGGTGAATCTGAAGACAGGCAGGAAGCTTCGGATTTTCTGTCAAAGGCTTTCGTTGTGGTTCTGTTTCTGATAGCGCTTGTGCTGATATTCCAGTTTGATTCTCTCGTGCTTCCGCTGACGATTATTTTCAGCGTCTTTCTGTCGCTTATCGGGGTGCTGATAGGACTCATCGTGACAGCCACCCCTTTCGGAATAATTATGACGGGACTCGGAGTGATATCCCTGGCGGGGGTTGTTGTCAACAACGCCATTGTTCTTATTGACTATATCCAGCAACTGAGACAGAAAGGAATGGAGAAAACCGCTGCTATAATACAGGCGGGGGTTATCAGGTTCAGGCCGGTAATGCTCACGGCTGTTACGACTATCCTCGGGCTCATTCCCCTTTCAACCGGGCTGAATTTCGATTTCGCTAATTTCAAATTCCTTATCGGTGGCGAATCAAGCGAATGGTGGGGAGCGATGGGAGTTGCCGTTATCTTCGGGCTTGCTTTCGCGACTGTGCTGACCCTTGTGATGGTTCCGGTAATGTACAGCATGCTGGATTCGGTGGAAGCTGCTGCGGGAAGGTATTTTTCAAGGGAATAGAGCCATAACCTGTAAACATCTTAATACCGATTAATAGTAAAACATGGTAAATTCCTTGAAAGAATACCAGCAGACAATCAAAAAACTCCTGAAAAGCGAATCCCCTTCCATCCTGTGGATGGCCTGCAACCCAGAAATACTACAAAACTATGGGTCACAGCAGATGTGCTTACAGTGTTGAGGGCGACAAAGGAAGATTAAGATGACGATTCCCGCTATTTCCCCTCTCCGTCACAGCAAAGCTTACTTATTTAATGCTTGACAAAATGTAGCCAAAGGGATACATTATGGTTATGAAAGAAATTAGAAAAACGGATGTATTCGCCAAATGGATTGACAATCTTAAGGACATCAGGGCAAAAGCGAAGGTTCTTGTCCGGATTGAGAGACTTACTATGGGTAATCTGGGAGATGTGAAGGCTGTTGGAAAGAATATTTCTGAACTTAAAATAAGTTATGGTCCCGGTTACAGAATTTACTTTAAACAGCATGGAAACAAACTCATCATCCTTCTTGCAGGTGGCGATAAGAAGTCTCAGCAAAAGGACATTAAAACTGCACAGGAACTTGCAGACAATCTATAGGAGTTATAAATAAAAATGACTAAAACAAAAACCACTCAATACGATGTTGCGGAACATCTACAAACTCCGGAGGAAATGGCTGCATATCTTGAAGCCAACATCGATGAAGCTGACGGAGATGCCGGATTTATCGCAAAAGCTCTCGGTGATATTGCCAGAGCAAAGGGAATGAGCCAAGTAGCCAAAGATGCAGGACTTTCCCGCGAAAGCCTTTACAAAGCACTTTCAGGTGAAAGAAATCCCAACTTTTCCACTATTTTGAAAGTTATCAAAGCTCTTGATATTAAACTTCATGCGGAAGCGGCATCCTCCAGAGCGTAGAGCTAGAGCGGAAAGAGAAATGGACAAGTATTTGGAAACAAACAAACGCAACTGGAACGAACGGGTGGGCATCCATAAAAAATCTGAGTCCTATGATGTTAAGGGGTTTCTAAACGGAAATAACCCTCTTCAGGACCCGGAACTTGAGGAGTTGGGTGATGTTTCGGGATTAAAGATCCTTCATCTTCAATGTCATTTCGGCAGGGATACCCTTTCCCTTGCCCGGATGGGAGCTGAAGTCACCGGGGTTGATTTCTCGGAAGAAGCCATTGCCCTGGCCAAAGAGCTGTCTCAGAAGATAAATGTCCAATCCCGTTTCATCTGCTGCAATGTCCTGGAGCTTGATAATCATCTCGACGATTCATTTGATGTTGTTTACGCGTCATACGGTGTGTTCTGCTGGATTCCAGACCTGAACAGGTGGTTTGAAATCGCAGCGAAGTTCCTGAAACCGGGCGGAAGGCTCATTATTCTTGATGACCATCCTGTCAGTAATGTTTACGAATATAATGACGAGAAAAACATACTTGAGATTGCCTATCCGTATTTTAACCGCGGTCCTCTTAAGTTTGTAGAGGACTACACATACACAGGCGACACGGATAAGATGAAGAACAATGTCAAATACGAATGGTCTCATTCTGTAAGCGATTTTTTTTCAGCCGCATTTTCCAATGGTCTCAATATCAGATCATTCAAGGAATATACATTTTCCGTTTATTGTAAATTCCCGAATATGAAGAAAAACGATGCCGGTAACTGGACGATGGAAGGAACTGACCTGCCCTTAATGTTCTCGATGGTCTGTGAAAAAGTGCCTGCTGCTTTGTTCTTATAAGCTTAGACATAATCCTCATGT
>CAZDZC010000058.1:0-15275 GCA_964509835.1 uncultured Acidobacteriota bacterium | reverse complement strand
TAATGTGACATTTCTAATGAGTCAACTATGTGACATTATCATCGAGTTTCAACACAAAACAGGCGGGGATAGTTTTTTGTTCAATATTGTTCTTCTAAAAAAGGATATCAGCTTATGATGCCTTTGATTAGCATAATTTTATGTAAAATAGCATTGATTTGTAAAATAAAAGGGATATAATCCCTTTCTATAGAAGGTCAACCGGTTTATTTACATAGAATATTTTAAAAGCTGAATTTAATATGACAAAAACAATATTTTTTTCCATTTCGTTAATCTCTTTTATTGCAATACTGTTTACAGGAATTCCCGGCATGTCACCGGTTCAGAACGCAACATTTGCGATTTTTGTGTTTGCTGCGGTCATGTGGGTGTCGGAAGCTGTGCCTCTCTACATGACATCTCTGATGATTCTATTTCTTGAGGGTCTTCTGCTTCCCCGTTTTTCTGACGACATATCCTTTAATGATCTGACTTCCTCTTTTTTCAGCCCTATACTTCTCCTGTTCCTTGGTGGGTTTGCAATTGCAAGATCACTGCATTCATATGGCCTTGATGAAAGAATTGCCCGCACAATAGTGAAAAAATCTTCCGGAAGACCTTTTTACTTTCTTTTATCCATTATGGCAGTAACTGCCTTTCTGTCAATGTGGATGTCTAATACCGCCGCAACGGCTCTTATGATAGCAGTGCCGCTGCCTCTTCTGAAAGGAATGGATCCGGGGGATAAATTCAGGATAGCCATCATGCTTGGTGTTCCCTTTGCTGCAAATGTCGGAGGTATCGGAACGCCCATTGGAACTCCGCCGAATGCTATAGCTTTAAGCCATTTAAGGGAATACGGGATAGAAATATCCTTCTTTAAATGGATGCTGATTACAATGCCTATTCTTATTCTGACTCTGACTTTTATTGCAATATTGTTATATAAAACCTTTCCACCGATTTTAAAAACACTCCCTCTCATATCAGCGGATTTCAAAACACTGCACAGAAAGGAGTGGTTTGTTATCCTCATTATTGTGACAACGGTGATGTTCTGGCTGACTACACCACTGCATAATATGTCATCCTACCTGATAGGTCTTTTCCCAGTGGTGTTTCTTTTCGGAACAGGACTTCTTCCGAGGGATCATTTTCAGAGGCTTGGCTGGGATATTCTTATGCTGATGGGCGGTGGTATATCTCTTGGTTACGCAATCCAGAAATCCGGACTAGATAAATGGATTCTTGATAAAATAGGTTTGGGTTCTGTTCCCGCAATGGTGGCAATTCTTGTAGCTGTTGTTACAGCTGCTGTTATATCTAACTTCATGTCCAACACTTCCGCAGCCGCACTGGTGATACCACTGGCTGCCGGTCTTTCACCGGCCAATCCTGCTCTTGCTGCTGTTGCAGTAGCAATAGGAGCTTCTTCTGCGATGATTCTTCCTGTCTCAACACCTCCAAACGCCATTGCTTACGGTTCTGAATTTTTCAGCATTAAGGATATGATAAAAACAGGATCTGTTATTTTCTTTTTTATGCTGCTGATGGTCACATTAAGCCTTTTCTTCCTCTGGAGATTCTTGTTGTGACAATTGAAGTTTATTTTGATATAATTTAAGCAGAGGTGATATATGAAAACAGCAAAGTATGAGCGATGTATGAAATGCGGCGGAAGGGATTTGAGAAACATAGTAGTTGTGGAACGCGGTGACGCCATGAAAGTTTATGTTGAGTGCATCAAATGTGAAAGTTATGTGTGCATGTACACGCTTAGAAGATATACATCAGACCAGACATACGAAGGTCTTCTTGCGACTTTGAGCCAGACTATTTCAACCGACAGAAGATCCAAATTCTCCGAACTGGCATTTCTCAGTGAGAAAATCAGCAAGGAGTTCACAGAAGTGAAAGAACTTGCTGAAAAAGGAGATGAAACACGGCGTGTTGAAGTTATAATGGAAGAAGAAGACATTTAGTCCTTCTTTTTTTCGATATCCTCCTGAAGCAGCCTGATAACCTGCTCATCAGCAAAACCGTACTCGTGGCTCAGGCCTTTATTTTTGCGGAACTCCTTGAGTGCTTCTTCCGTAGGTTCCCTGAAAATATCGTCGGCCTCTTCCTCCAGGTAACCGAGCTCGTTCAGCATAGTCTCAAGTTGCAGTACATCTGTGCCATACTGGAAATATAACAGTCTGCTTCCAAGCTTAATTTTCTGGTGCATAGTTTCCATATAAAGATTATAAATTCTTTTCAGCTCCTGAATAGGTTCAGCATGGTCATCAACTCTCAGATCAATATATCTGTCATTAAACCCCGAATATCCACCGTTTTCCTTGACAATCAGCAGGGCTGCTGGCTGTCTTCCTCTTGAATCTCCTCCAGCATGCTGACCAGCCTCTATTGCCGAAATAAGTCTTTCAGCCAGTTCACCTTTTGTCGTATTGAATGCTTCCGCCATGGCTTCAACCACTTCCGGCCCCGTCAGAATATTTCCTTGGACGGAAAAATTCTTTCCCTTGATTCCGCCTGCCCAATTGAAACATTCGCTCCCGGTGAAAGTGACTGAGTTTCCTTTTGCGTCAACTATGCCTATTTGTCGGGATTCTTTTCCACCGCGGTCTTCACCTTCCTTCTTAACATCTTTTTCAGTCAGTATTGTCAGTACCTCTTCCGGAGATTTGCCTTTTGCCAGAAGTTCGAGTCCTTCTGGACCGTAGGTAGTATTTCCCCATGCCTGTGTTGCAATTGCCCCTACACCTGCTTTTGCCCAAGGTACAACGGAACCGACTGCAATAAACTTTGACTGGACCGCAACTCCCAGTTCTCCGGTTTCAGGATCGAATGCAACAATGGAAAAGGTGGAAATATTAGGAATTCCGGGTTCAGATGAAAACACATTTACAGCAGCAAAAGCGCAAAAAAATAAGATCAAAGCATTTTTCATTTCGCATTCCTCCCTTGATAGGATTGAAGACTTTCAAGTATATGTAAATAGCTTTCGTACCGGTCACGGAATATATCGCCTTTTTCAACAGCTTCTTTGACCGCGCATTGAGGCTCTGTGTTATGAAGGCAGTCCGGATATTTACAGTAATCAGGAAAATTCTTTATATCCGGGAAAAGATTTGCAAGATCAGATTTATCCACATTCCAGAGACCTATTCCTCTTAACCCGGGAGTGTCCACTACAAAACCGCCACAGTCAAGAGGCAGCATTTCCACCCAGGTTGTGGTGTGCTTCCCTTTGCTTGTGGAATCACTTATCTCTCCGGTCTTGAGCTTTAATCCGGGCTGAACCGAATTGAGCAGCGTTGATTTACCCGCTCCTGAAGGACCTGTGATTATTGAAAGTTTAGAATTAAGCGTATTTTTTAGTTCCTCTATACCTTCGCCTGTTTCAGCCGAAGTAAAGAGAAGGGTATAGCCAATCTGCCGGTACATTTCCATTTTGGAACGAATGTTTCCAGCTTCATCAAGGTCTATCTTGTTGAGGCATATAACGCCCTCCATTCCTCCTCTTTCCGCAACTGCGAGATAACGGTCCAGTGCCCGAAGGTTGAGTTCAGGATCGACGCAGGACTGAACTGTCACAACCTGATCAACATTAGCTGCTATTACCTGTTCTTTGTAGCCATGCAAAGAATCACAACGGGAAAGCTTTGTCCTTCGTGGAAAAACCTGTTCAATAACCCCTTGGCCTTCTTTGGCAGGCAGGATACTTACATCATCACCCACCGCAACCGGATCAACAATATTCAGATTTCTTTTTTTAAATTTTCCCCTCAGAGTGCAAAGGAAAAATCCTTCAGCCGTTTCGACGCGATAAAACCCTGACTCGGCTCTGAAAACCCTGCCTCTCAGCATATTATCTTTTTTAGAAATATCATTAAGCATAGAAAGGAATTAGCACAGCCTGCAACATGTGTCAAGCAGATGAGATGAAAATCTCTTCAGGAGACAGCTTTAGTTCAATCTTTATTATCCGCCAATACAGGAGTTTTTTCTCAGGAAAAGAAGGCGAGTTTGGCTGCAAGAGCTGCCAAGGTTATGTAGAGGAATATTTTTATGAACCTCTCTCCTTTTTTAACGGCGACATGAGCCCCGATCCATCCTCCCGCGCCGTTCCCTGCGGCGAGAACGAAACCGGCAAGCCAGAGGACCTTCCCGTGCCATGCAAATATAATCAGTGAAGGTACCATTGAGAAGCCTATAATAAAAACCTTGTGCATATTAACCTTCACAAGATCAAGTCCAAGAACCTTGTTCAGGATAGCCATAACGATAAATCCGACTCCTGCCTGAATGATCCCCATGTAAAATCCAACCGCAAGCATAAGCATATGGGTTACTGATGTTCTGGTTTTTGATTTTGCCGGAAGCGGGGTGGTTGCAGTTTTCTTTTTTCCAGAAGCCATTATTATCATGACCATTACCATGACAGCAGCAAGAACACGGTTAAAAAGCACACCTGAAAGCTTTGTTCCCATGTAAGCTCCGGCGAGTACTCCTGGAAGGGCGCACAATGAAAGAGTAAGGCTCAGCCTGAAATCGGAAAAACCCTTCCTGAAAAAGCCGCTTATAGCAAATATGTTCTGGGTTATAAGACCTATCCGATTTGTTCCGTTGGCAACCGCGCCCGGCATTCCCATCATTATCATTGCTGGCATTGTAAGCAGGGAGCCGCCGCCGGCTAAAACATTCAGGAACCCCGATATCAGCCCCACAAGAGAAAGAAGAAAAAAATCAAAAAAACTGAAATCCAATTCCATAAAAATTTTATATGCTCCGAACAAACAGATGTACATTATAACAGAATAACAGAAAACAGGAAAATAATTAAAAATATCAGGAGCTTACTGATCAGATTTTCGTTTAATTTTTCGTTTCTTGGTTGATTTTCGTTTTTATTTCGTCTATATTATTTCTGTCTTGAGATTGCCTGTTTTGCGATAGCCGTGAAAATGGTTTCAGGTAGCCGCAGAACATATCACGCAAAAGAGAAGATCTGTAGGTAGCGGGAATCCTCTTTTTAAGGAACCGGATAATGCAAAAAATATTGTTTCACCTCGATATGGACACCTTCTTTGTGTCTGTGGAAAGGGTGCTGAATTCCTCTCTTATCGGAAAGCCTGTTATGGTGGGGGAAGGTGTTGTTGCCGCATGTTCATATGAGGCAAGAAAATTCGGTGTCCACTCCGGAATGCCTACAGTAAAAGCAAAACAGCTCTGTCCGCAAGGAATTTATCTTAAAGGTAGTGGCAGAGTTTACGCTGAAAAATCGGATGAAATCTATTCCATAATGCAGAGCTATACCCCGGATATTCATCGAGCATCCATTGATGAAGCATATCTGAATATGACCGGTTTTGACCGTCTTTACGGTAATCCGATGAAACCAGCCTCCGCGCTGAGCCGCGAGATAAAGAAAAAAACAGGCCTTGACTGCTCCATCGGGATCGCGTCAAGCAGAGTGATGGCAAAGATATCGTCAAAATATGCAAAGCCGTCAGGTATATTAAGAGTGCTGCCGGGATACGAAAAGATATTCCTTTCGGATCTTCCTGTTTCCGCGATTCCGGGGGTGGGCAAGGAATTCGGTAAGCAGCTTGCGATGTTCGGAATAAGAACTGTGGGAGATATGCATCATGTGAGCGAAGAGGCTATGGAACAGGCATTCGGGAAAAACGGGCGATCTCTCTTAAGGAAAGCCCTTGGTTTGGACAGCAGCGGAGTTGTTTCGGAGGAGGTCAAATCAATCGGAAACGAAAGGACATTCAGCGACACCATTGATAAAGCAGTTCTGAGGCGGAAGCTGGTCTATCTTTCAGAAAAGGTTGGAAACAGATTAAGAATGAAATCCTTCCGTGCTTTCACTATAACCCTGAAACTCAGGTATTCCGATTTCCAGACTATGACAAGAGCCCATACTTTCATAGAAGCCACTAATCTGGACAATGAAATATTCGAGGCCGCAACAGACCTTTTTCATAAGTGCCATAAAAGAAGGATTTCCATAAGACTTCTGGGAGTTAATGCCTCGCATCTTGTAAAGGACTACGGTCAGATAAGTCTCTTTCCCGATCCGGCCAGAGAGAAACATGAAAGACTGTGCTGTCAGGTGGATAAAGTGAAAGAGAAGTACGGTTTTGATTCTCTGATGTACGCAGCGAGATCCATCAAAGACAGAAGGAAGGATTACGATGTCATTTTTCCATCTTGAGGTACATTCCTCTTTTTCCATGCTGCAGGGGGCCTGTTCTATTGACAGTCTTATGAAGAAAGCATCGGAAACGGGAATGTCCCAGCTTGCCCTTACAGACCTTAATAATATGTGCGGTGCTGTCAAGTTTATAAAAACCGCAGAAGAATATGGAATAAAACCTGTTACGGGTGCTGAACTTAGTAACAATGATCAATCCGCTGTTGTTCTGGCAAAGAATCTGAATGGGTATTCCCGGATATGTGAAATGATAACCTCTCTTAAGCTGGATAAAGATAAATTCGATCTCATATCAGAACTGAAAAACTGCACCAATGATATCTTTATTCTCACAGACTGTGAAGAAGTGATCAGAGATGTTTTTCCTCACCGCGGGTTATATATAAAAATGGTCCACACAGGGAGGAACATTCAGAAACTGAGGAATCTTTTTAAACTTTCCCGAGAGCTTAAGACTCCTTGTGTTGCCTCAAATAATGTTCATTTTCTGACCCCCAAGGATTTCCATCTGCACAAAGTTTTTACAGGAATAAGGACCAATACCACTCTGTCAACTCTTCCTGAAAACAGTTATGTTTCAGAGGAGTGTTACCTCAAGTCAGAAGAAGAGATGAAGAAGTTCTTTGATTCTTTTCCTGAAGCTCTTTCAAATACAGCGAAAATTGCTGAGCAGTGTGAACTGGAGCTTAAACTGGGGGAACTTAAATTCCCTGTTTTTCCGGTGGAAGACGGAGAGAATGAAGATACATTTCTGATAAGCCGTTGTATGGAAGGCCTGAGAAAACGGTACATAAACCCTTCGCGTGAAGTTACAAAAAGACTGACCCATGAACTGGATGTTGTGACAAAGATGGGTTTTTCCTCCTATTTCCTGGTGGTCTGGGATATTGTGAGAGAAGCGACTGAAAGAAGATATCCAATTATTGGAAGAGGTTCGGCTGCAAACAGTCTTATCTCCTATGTGCTTTTCCTGACCAATGTGGATCCTATAAAATATGATCTTTACTTTGAAAGATTCCTCAATGAAGAGCGGAAAAGTCCTCCCGATATAGATATAGATTTCAGCTGGGAGGACAGAGATAAGATCGTTGAATATGTTGTCCATAAATACGGAAAGGACAGGGTTGCAACCATAGGCTCCTTCAATACTTTCGGAGCCCGTTCCTCTTTTAGAGAAATAGGAAAAGTTATGGGGCTCTCCACAAGAGAGATAAATAAAATAAGTAAAAAGCTTCCCCATTCCTACATGCGTGATGTTGATCTTCTGAAGGAAGTTCTTCCGGGGATCAAGGACATGCCTGTCAATGATGAACCATACTGTTCAATAATAAGAGCGGCGAAAGCACTGGATGGTTTCCCGAACCATCTGTCCATACATCCCGGGGGACTGGTGCTTTCTCCAGGACCCATGACGGCTCTTCTTCCTCTTGAAAGGGCGCCCAAGGGTATTACCATAACCCAGTTCGATATGTATGATGTGGAGGAACTGGGGCTCATAAAGATAGATCTTCTCTGTCAGCGGTCTCTGGCTGTTTTCAGGGACACTATGGAGGCCGTAGCTCTGAAAGAGGGTGCCGAGCCGGATATAAGAGAACCGGAGAATACTTTTGATGATACAGCCACGAGGGAAATGATCGGAAGAGGCGATTCAATCGGATGTTTCTACATTGAAAGTCCGGCTATGAGAGGGCTGCTCAAGAAACTGGAAGTGGACAGTTTTGAAATGCTCACTGCTGCATCATCGGTAATAAGGCCCGGAGTTTCATCAAGCGGAATGGCACAGCAGTTCATAAGAAGGCACAGAGGAATGGAAAAGGTCTCCTATCTTCATCCGAAAATGGGGGAACTCATGAAGGATACCTACGGCATCATGATTTATCAGGAGGATGTTCTTAAGGTCTGTCATCATCTTGCCGGAATGTCCTATGCCGATGCCGACCTTCTCCGCCGTGCCATGAGCGGAAAGATGAGATCCAGGAAGGCCGTTGATGTTCTTACCGATAAATTCATGAAGGGCTGTTCTGAAAGAGGGGTAAAGAGAAATGCTGCAGAAGAAATATGGCGACAGATAAAGACCTTTGCCCAGTACTCATTCTGTAAAGCACACTCTGCAAGTTACGCCCAGCTGAGCTTTCAGGTTGCCTGGCTTAAAAGTCGTTATCCAGCTGAGTTCATGACATCTGTTCTTTCAAACATGGGTGGATTTTACAGTACTCATGTTTATGTTGAAGAGGCTAGAAGGCTTGGTGTGGATATCCTTCCTCCTGATGTGAACAGAAGTGCTGATAATTTTATTCTGGAGAACGGAGCTATAAGAATCGGATTGGGGTTTGTGAAGGATCTCGGCAGAAAGGCCCGGAAAAGCATTAAGGCAGAAAGAGAGAGAAAACCTTTCGACTCGGTAACCGATCTCTGCTGGCGGGTGGAGGTAGATGTCCGGGAAGTTGAAAATCTTGTTCTGTGCGGTGCTTTTGATTTTACAGGGAAAACAAGGCCGGACCTTATGTGGGAGCTTAAAAGCTCTTATCCCAAAAAAGCAAAGAAGGCAAGGAAGAGCAGTCTTCTTGGAATTTCCAGAAACCATGAAGTCGATATCCCGGACTTTCCCGATTATTCTTTACGGGAAAAACTTGAATATGAAGATGAGATACTGGGCTTTCCTGTTTCAGCACGAATGCTTGAACCGTTCCGCCCTGTTGCGGAAAACTGTGTCGGGGCGGATTCACTTAACAATTTCACAGGGAAAGAGGTTTCTGTTGCCGGCTTTATGGCTGTAAGGAGAAGAGTTGCTACTTCAAAGAATAAATTCATGCTTTTTGTTACTCTCTGGGGACTGGAAGGGCCTGTGGAATGTACGCTTTTCCCTCCGGTATTTATGAAGTTCGGCCATAATCTTGACACAAAAGGACCTTATGTTTTCAGGGGAAAAGTGGAGAATGACTCGGGACACTGCACATTAACAGTAAAAAATGTATGGGAAATAGATGACTATGAAAAGGAAAGATATAAGGATCGGACCGGCAGGATGGTCCTATAAGGACTGGGCCGGAAAGGTCTATCCAAAGAGAAAACCTAAGGGCTTCAACCAGTTGAAGTACATTTCGAAGTTTTTCAATACTGTTGAAGTCAACACCAGTTTTTACAGAATCCCCTCACCGGAGGCAACACTGAAATGGATTGAATCAGTTTTTGGTGTTGAAGACTTAGATTTTGTGGTGAAACTTTGGCAGGGATTCACCCATTTAAGAAAATACAAAACAAAGGACATAGACGACTTCAGGGAGATGCTTAAACCGTTGTCGGTCTACGAAAGACTTGGCTGCCTTCTTATTCAGTTCCCACATTCATTTCATATGAATGAAGAGAATGGCGGTGAGTTGAGAAAACTGGTCTCTGAATTTGAAGAGTATCCTCTGACAGTTGAATTCAGACATTCCTCATGGGACCATCCTGATGTGACGGATTATTTTAAGGAAAAGGGGATTGCCTTCTGCAACATCGATCAGCCGAAGATAGGGAAGACAATTCCTCTGACATCCTATGTTACCGCCCCGTTCAGTTATTTCAGATTTCACGGAAGAAGAGAGGATAAGTGGTTTGAAGAGAACAAGGAAAGCTATGAGCGCTATGACTATCTTTACAGTGATGAGGAAATGGATAATATATCAGAAAAGATCAGACCTGCCCTGAGAAACTCGGAAAAACTCTATGCAATAACCAATAATCACTACAGTGGTAAAGCTGTGATAAATGCACTGCAGCTGAAGCAGAAACTTACTGGGAAAAAAGTTAAAGTCCCCGAAGCCTTGTTTGAAATCCATCCTGAACTTGAAACAATTGCAGAAAATCATTTTGCTCAGCTGAGGTTATTATAATTTAACAGTATTGATTTCAACTGCGGAATAGTTCATAGTAAAAGTTGGGTAATTGAGGTATTAAGTTGTACTGGAGACAATCAATATGGTTAATTTTATTGAGGATTCATACTGTGGTTTGTTCTGCGGGGCCTGCGAGATCCTGCTTGCATTCAGAAGATCCCTCGAAAACGATATAGAAACTGAATGGAAAGACCTTCCGGAACAGTTCACATCAATGATCCCGGAATACAGGATTGAGTGCTGTGGCTGTAAAACAGATAATGTGTTCGAAGGATGCAGGAAATGCAGGATAAGAGTATGCGCCAGTGGAAAAGGGGTTGAGTTCTGTTTCGAGTGTATCGACTACCCCTGTGAACAGATTGAAGCATTGAGGTCCGCCATCGGGAAAATCCGCGAAAAACTTCCCCACACAGCTGCTATAATCGGTAACCTCGCAGAAATTGAGAGAAAAGGGAAAACCGCTTGGATAGATGATCAGAGGAAACACTGGAGCTGCAGGAAATGCGGTTCAGGTATGAGTTGGTACCAGACTGTCTGTCACAAATGCAGCAATGTTAACGATCCAAGACTCAGATAGTATGTCTGGTACATGGGAAACCCTTATCAGAAGAATTGAATTTTAATGTGCTCTAGATTAAACTCAGATCCTTTTGTGGAGATGATATGATCAGAGGAATTCTGTTCGATCTTGACGGCACCTTGGTTGATTCCTACCACCCTATAACAGAAAGCCTTAATAAGGCAAGAAATCACTTCGGGATGGAAGAACTGACTGTGGATCATGTGCGGAAAATAGTGGGAAGGGGGCTTGAGGATCTTATTGCTGAAAATATCGGGGCTGGAAATGTTAAGGAAGGCGTGCGGATTTTCAGGGAACATTATGCCACTGTTTTTGAAGCAAAAACCAACGCGCTCAGATATGTTCCCGAAACGCTGAAACAACTTGGCAGAATGGATATAAAAATGGCAGTAACAAGCAACAAACCGTCATTGTTCAGTAAAGGCATTCTGGAAAAATTGAAACTGTGCAGCCACTTCCTGAGTGTTCTCGGCCCCATGGATGTTCCGAATCCGAAACCTTATCCCGATATGGTTTTCAAGGCTATTGAGGAAATAGGGTTGAGCATAAATGAAGTAGTTTATGTGGGAGACATGGTTATTGATATCCAGACATGTCGTAATGCAGGCATCCCTTCATGGGTTATCGCATCAGGTTCACAGACAGAGGAAGAGCTCAGGGCTGGAAGTCCGGATGTTATCCTTGAAAACTTTCTGCAGATTCCTGATCTTGTCAGGAAAAGTATTTGCTGAATGTTCCGGAGAATAAAGACATACGGATCATTTGTTACCTTTTCTCATACCATTTTCGCTTTGCCTTTTGCTCTTACTTCGATGATTTTCGCCTCCACCCAAGTCTCATTTGAATGGATGACCCTTTTGTGGATTTTGCTTGCGATGGCAGGAGCAAGAAGCGCTGCAATGGGTTTTAACAGGATTCTGGATAGACATTTAGACGCTGAAAATCCAAGAACGAAAGATCGTGAGCTTCCTACCGGAAAAATATCGCTCCTTCAGGCATGGATCTTCGTGGTCGTCTCTTCTGCGTTGTTTATATTCAGTGCCTTCAAGCTGAACATGCTCTGCTTTTATCTATCACCCGTCGCACTGACAGTTGTCTTCTTCTATTCGTTCACAAAACGGTTTACATGGGCAGCCCATCTCTTTCTCGGACTCGCGCTTGGGGTCGCTCCCGTGGGGGCTTGGCTTGCGATTACAGGCAGTTTCGCCCTGCCTCCGCTCATAATAAGCGCGGCAGTTATTTTTTGGGTTGCTGGTTTTGATATTATTTACTCATGCCAGGACATTGAGTTCGATACCTTGCAAAATCTTAAATCAATCCCTGCGGTTTTCGGTATTCAGATATCTCTCGTTTTATCAGCAATTATGCATCTTATAACTGTTATTCTGCTGGCAACAATGTTCTTCTTTTTTGAACTGGGATATTTTTATTTTACCGGACTTCTGATTGTTTCTGTCATTTTTTTCTATGAACATCTTATCGTAAAATCTTCGGATCTGAGCCGAATAAACAAAGCCTTTTTTGATCTTAACGGGTATGTGAGCGTTCTGTTCTTGTTTTTCACTGCGCTGGACATTTTCAGCTGTTTCTGACTGCTGGACAGCTTGAATCTGCTGGTTGTAAGTGGTAAACTGTTGTTTCGCAATCGATTGGTTCTTTTATGGAGGTGAGTATGTTCAAGCATTTCGGACTGACACTGGTCGTTTTTATCTTTTCTCTTTGCGTTATAAGCAGCATAGCTAATGGCGGCACATTCAGCAGCGAACTTGAATCCCTTGTTAAAGATATAATGGATGTAAATGTTGATTCCGGTAAATGTTATCTCATGAAAGATGTCAGGCTTGAGAAGGACGGAATGACAATTATCTTCAAAGATGGCAAGTTTTATCCTCTGAAACCGGTGAAAGGAATGACAACAGGGGGTGTTTATGTCGGAACCGGTGAGATTATCTATCAACCTGCTGAAAAAATTGAGCAGAATGAACTTTTATTTTTCAGTAAGTCCAATCACCTGATCCAAAAATTTACAGAAGCTTATTTCCGATTCAATGATGGGACGGAAGAGATTATTGCCGCAACAGGGACTGTCGTGTCGAAGGGCGGCAGCGATCTGTCGGCAGTTCAGGCTATTGTTTCCCAAAAAGCTTCTGATCAACGGAAAGCGTGGGAGGTCAGGAATAAAACACCCACGGATATGTTGCAGAAAAATACAGTCTATACCTATCTTGATAACTACATACTTCACAGCATTTATGGGACAGGACTGCCATTTAACAGATTTTTCGAAGCGGATGTCAAAACGGAAGACTTCGAATGGCTTCATATAAGCCTTGATTACAACCTGAGGCAGGAACTGACGCTGGGGAAATTCATCCTTTATGAGAATTATTTTGATACCTGGGTTAATGAACACTGCCGGGAAGATCTGAAGAAAAAATATACGGAAAGGTACGAGGATAAGGATTATTTCACTGTGGATAATTACCGGATAGATATAACGGTAAAACAGTTTGTGCCTGAAGTTGAAGCAGTTGCGGATTTGGAGATTAAAAGCCGTGTTGAATCGCTTTCCCTTGTTAATCTGTTTCTGAAGAATACGCTGAATGTAATCTCGGTAACTATAGATGGAAATGCCTGCGAAGTGGGAAGGATTAAAGATGATGAAGCCTTTTATGTTCTGCTTCCGCAACCTCTTCAGAAGGGTGCCTCTGTCAGATTGAGTGTTAAATATGACGGTCATTTTGATCCCGGCCCATACAGGTTTTTTAGAGGCAATGACGGTTGGTTTCCAATAAACCGGGGTACATACAGCAGGTCGAATTATGAAATAAAATTGACGATGCATAAAGATTTTCAAGCTTTATGCAGTCTTGGTGAACCGCTTAGCTATAAAGTGAATGGATATAAACCCGAATTTATCTGGAAATCAGAAACTCCGTCCAGGCCTCCGGATATTCTTACCGGAGATTACCGGTCAGAGGTTTCAGAAAGCGAGGAGTTTAAATTGAGATTCTGGGACAGAAAGGGCACTAAAATAAGCGGATTTGAAAGCAAAAAGGTAACAAAAACCCTTACGGTACTTGAGAAAATACTTGGAGAATGTCCTCGTGATTTTTTTAATGTTCTGAACTGGTCTTCAAATTATGTCAATGACAACCTGATTGTTTTACGGGAAGGGGGAACTTATTTCTATGATCTGAGTCTTCTTTGGTGGTCGGATATGCATTGGTGTTCCCCCTATTCATACGACAGATGGCTTATAAATGGACTGAATCGGATTTCGGACTGGGAGGCCTCCAGGTTTTCCGATTTCGGGCAGTTCTGTCTAAAGGTTAAATACGGGAATACAGACAATTTCTGGGATCCGGTTGTCAAGGAGGGAAGACCGGTGATCCTTGGTAATCGGCTTTTTTACCATAAGAACAAGGACAAGAAGTACGGAAGTTATATTGCTTACAAGGGATCGTATATTCTGTATATGCTTAAAAACACTGTAGGAGACGACAAATTCTGCACCCTGTTGAGGGAATTCCACAAAAGATACAACGGAAAAAAGGTAAGCTACAGGGATTTTGAGTCCCTGACATCAGAGATATGCCAGGGCAACTTCGGGTGGTTTTTTGATCAATGGGTAAGAGGATCTGAAATTCCGGAAGTTAGATTTATCTATAGTATTAATGACAATCCGGAAGGAGGTTATCTTCTAGATGGTAAAATTGAACAGGTCAATACAGAATTCATTTTTGTTGCAGGCATCTATTTTACTGTCAACAACGATGAATTTGTGAACAGGCAGCTTGTTAAGCATAAGGAGCATAATTTCCAGTTGAAACTTGATGCAAAACCGTCAAAAGTTGAATTTAACAGAAATCTTGAGCTGCTTTGCAAAGCAGTTCAGTAAATCTTCTGTGCTGCTTATCAGTTGACAAACTAGTTTATTTGTCCTATAAATACTCAATTGAAATCTGTTAACTAATTCTTAGTGAATATTCATAACGGTTTCATCTTATAAGGTGCTAGTTTGGACGACATTCCTTTATCAGCCATTCCATTGTGGGAATGGTTCAGTATTTTTTTCTGCCTGATATTATCAGCGTTTTTTTCATCGGCCGAGACAGCGCTTACTGCTCTTCCGTTTGCCAAGGCAAAGCAGATTCATCAGGAAACGCATGGTCATGATAAAATCCTGGAAATGTGGCTTCATAAACCCAACAGGATACTTACCACAATACTTATCGGGAATAACCTTGTTAACATCGGCGCTTCAGCCCTTGCCACAGATATCGCGCAGAAGATATTCAAAAGTAACGGGGTTGCCATTGCAATAGGCTTGATGACCTTTATTATTCTCGTTTTCGGTGAGATAACACCCAAGACTTATGCAAGGCAACATTCTGAAGGATTGGCGACATTTTTTACCAAAGCTCTGTTGATACCGTATTATCTTTTTCTTCCGTTGTCTCTTGCTCTCGTTAAACTTATTAAAGGGATTGTTTTTTTGTCAGGCGGTGATGTCAATAAAGGCAGTCCGTTTGTCAAAGTGGAGGACATTGAATATCTGATAGAATTGGGAGGCGAAGAGGGGGTTCTGGAACGCGAAGAAAAAGAG
>CAZDZC010000057.1:0-16424 GCA_964509835.1 uncultured Acidobacteriota bacterium | reverse complement strand
TAAGAGAAGGCGGAAGAACAGTAGGCGCCGGCACCATTACGAGAATTATCGAGTAGGTAAGAAAATGCTTAATGAAAAAATAAGAATTAAACTTCGTTCGTACGACAGCAGGGTGCTTGACAGATCCACCGGTGAAATTGCAGAAACAGCCAAAAGAACCGGAGCTAAAATTATCGGTCCTATACCTCTACCTACGGGAAAAAATAAATATTGTGTTCTACGATCACCTCATGTGGATAAAAAATCCCGTGAGCAGTTTGAAATTAGAACACACAAGAGGATACTGGATATTATGGATCCCACCCCTCAAACGGTTGATGCTCTCATGAAGCTTGATCTGCCGGCAGGAGTGGATGTTGAAATCAAGGCATTCGGTGCCGGATACTGATTTACAGTCTGGATGGAATAATAATATGGTTAAGGGTTTAATTGGAATTAAAAGAGGGATGACACAATTCTTTCAGGAAGATGGGACTGTTGTTCCTGTCACTCTGCTTGAAGTGGGACCCTGTGTTGTTACCCAGGTTAAGACGGTCGAAAATGATGGTTATTCAGCTGTTCAGCTTGGCCTTATCCGAAAAGGTAAAACCAAGGGAATTAACAAACCTGAAAAAGGTCATTTTGATAAAGCCGGAGTTCCTACTGCTAAAATATTAAAGGAATTTGACTTGGCTGGTTCAGCAAATGAAATCAAAACCGGAGACAGATTCACTGTTGACATTTTTAAGGATGTAAAAAAAGTTGATATTTCAGGTGTCAGCAAAGGCAAGGGTTTTCAGGGTGTTGTAAGAAGATGGGGATTTGCCGGAGGAAGGGCATCTCATGGATCTATGTTTCACAGAGCTCCAGGATCAATCGGATCATCTTCTGATCCTTCGAGAGTGTTCAAAGGGCTGAAACTGCCCGGACATATGGGAAGTGAAAATAAAACCTCAAAAAGACTTATGATTGTTGATATTGATGAGACAAAAAACCTTATAAGTGTTAAAGGAGCAGTTCCGGGAAGCAAAAACAGCTATGTTTTTGTGAAGGTTTCCGAATAATAAGGAAAGCATGATTATGGAAGAACTTAATATTTATAATTGCAGTTTTAAATCGGTGGGAAAGATATCTTTGGAAGAAGGTATTTTTGCCGTTGAGGTAAACAAATCTCTCATGCATGAGGATGTCAGGCATTATCTTGCTGAAAAAAGGAGCGGAAATGCTTGTACGAAAAATCGTTCAGATGTGAGTGGCGGCGGAGCAAAGCCCTGGCGGCAGAAAGGAACCGGCAGAGCGAGACAGGGTAGTAGAAGATCACCTCTTTGGAAAGGCGGTGGGACAGTTTTCGGACCTGTTCCGAGAAGTTATGGCTATTCGTTTCCGAAAAAGAAGAGATGGGGAGCTCTCAAGTCTGCACTTACTGATAAGTTCAACGGAGATGCTCTTATGATTCTGGATAATATTGAAGTTCAGAAACCGAAGACCAAGCATTTCATGAGTATTCTGTCAGATCTGAAACTTGAGGATAAAAAAGTTCTTATTCTGGTTGATAACAATGATCCGAACCTTCTGTTGTCAACGCGAAATTTAAAAAGAGTAAGTGTTATGCGCCCTATGCAGGTGAGGTCCTATCATGTTCTCTACGCAGATATGGTAGTATTTACAAAAGATTCACTTGAAACTTTTCAAAGGCAACTGGTATGATAAAAGTCACAGAAATTTTAAGGAAACCTGTTATCACAGAAAAGACTACTTTGTTAAAAGATAAGAGCGTGCTTGCTTTTGAGGTTGATGTGAGAGCAAACAAACTTGAAGTGCGCAGCGCAGTTGAAAAGATATTCAAGGTAAAAGTTGAATCTGTGAATATGCAGAACAAAAAAGGTTCAACAAGACGTGTTGGGAGAACCATAGGAAAATCGCCTGATACAAAAAAGGCATATGTCAAATTAAAAAAAGGCGAAAAACCAGTGGAATATTTTGAAGAGTTGAAGCAGGGGTAAGAAATGCCAGTAAAGACATTTAAACCGACTACACCAAGTTTAAGACACACATCTATCAGTGATTTTGCTGATATTACCACAGACAGGCCCTGTAAAAAGCTTCTTGAGCCATTGCCCAAGAAAGGCGGAAGAAATAATCATGGGCATCTGACATCAAGGCATCGTGGTGGCGGTCACAAGAGAATGTACAGAGTAATTGACTTTAAGAGAAATAAGCTGGATATAACGGCAAAGGTTGCGACGATCGAGTACGATCCCAACCGTTCGTCAAATATTGCGCTTCTGAATTACTGCGATGGAGAAAAGAGATATATTCTTGCGCCAAAAGATTTGAAAGTCGGAGATACTGTGATCTCCAGTGAAAAGGCGGATATTATAAGAGGCAACTGTCTTCCGCTTGAAAAAATACCGACGGGTGTTGAAATACATAACCTGGAACTTAAACCTGGAAAGGGAGGTCAGATAGTTCGCAGCGCAGGCAATTATGCAACTATAGAAGCCAAAGAGGGTGGGTACGCACTTGTTAAACTTCCTTCAGGCAGAAAAAGACTTTTCCTTTTAAGTTGTAAGGCTACAGTAGGTCAGGTTGGAAATGTGGAGCATGAGAATATAAAGATCGGTAAAGCAGGCAGAAACAGGTGGCTGGGCAAGAGACCAAAAGTAAGAGGAGTAGCAATGAATCCTGTTGACCATCCAATGGGTGGTGGTGAGGGCAAGAGCTCAGGCGGAAGACACCCCTGTTCTCCGTGGGGTCAGAAAAGCAAAGGCTTTAAAACCAGAAAAAAGAAAAAGAATTCCAACAGATATCATGTTAAGTAGAGGTAATAATGGCAAGATCAATTAGAAAGGGACCTTTTATAGACAATCATCTTTTGGTTAAAATACAGAAGATGACCGAATCAGGTGAAAAATCTGTTGTAAAGACCTGGTCAAGAAGATCAACAATCACTCCTGATATGGTTGGATACACAATAGCAGTACATAATGGTAAAAAATTTATGCCTGTTTTCATCAGTGAGAATATGGTTGGGCATAAGTTGGGCGAATTCGCTCCTACAAGAACATTCAGAAAGCATGCCGGTAAAGCTGAGAAGGGTGCTGGACTGAAATAACAAAGAGCAGAGGTTGGATATGGATATGATTTCCAAAGCAAAAGCCAGATACATCAAAGGATCACCGCAAAAAGCAAGACTTGTTGCGGACATGGTCAGGGGTAAGTGTGTCAGTGATGCATTACCTATTTTGAAATTCTCGAAAAGAAGAGCTTCCAAGGATATAGAAAAGGTGCTGATGTCTGCGGTTGCGAATGCCAGAACGCAGAGTCCGGACATTGACATTGATAAACTTTTAATAAACAGAATTTTTGTAGACTGCGCTCCTATTGCATACCGCTGGCGAGCAAGGGCGATGGGCAGAGCAGACAGAATAAGAAAAAGGTACAGCCATATCACTGTTGAATTGGCTGAGAATGGAAAGGAATAGGAGGTCACGCATTGGGTCAAAAAGTTCATCCGACCGGGCTTAGGCTGGGATACATTAAAACCTGGAAATCAAGGTGGTTTGCAAAGAACGACTATGCCAAACTATTGAACGAGGATCTAAAGCTCAGAAAATACATACACAAAGAGTTTTTTCATGCCGGAATATCAAAGGTGGTTATTGAGCGAGCTGCTAATAAGCTGAAAATCAATATCCATACATCTAGACCCGGCGTTATAATTGGAAAGAAGGGCGCAGAAGTTGATAAACTGAAAAGTATCGTTGAAAAAATGACCGGAAAAGAAGTGTATGTGAATATTCAGGAAATCAACAAGCCAGAACTAGATGCGCAGCTTCTTGCGGAAAATGTTGGAGCCCAGCTTGAAAAAAGAGTATCCTTCAGGAGGGCTATGAAGAGATCTATGGAGTCTTCTCTTCAGTTTGGTGCAAAAGGAGTCAAGGTAAGGGTTTCCGGTCGTCTGGGAGGCGCTGAAATTGCCCGAACCGAATGGTATCTTCAAGGTCAGTTACCTCTGCACACCTTGAGGGCTGATATAGATTACGGATATTATGTCGCTCATACGACCTACGGTGTTCTTGGCGTGAAAGTCTGGATTAACAAAGGGGAAATTCTGGACATTAATGCATCTGAGAGGAGCGTATAGGAGATCAAGTTATGTTAATGCCAAAAAAAGTCAAATACAGAAAACAGCAGAGAGGCAGAAGAAGGGGAGTTGCCATAAGGGGTTCGAATGTTGATTTTGGCGATTACGGTCTGAAAGCAATGCAGGCTGGATGGATAACAGGAAGGCAGATTGAAGCTGCGAGAATTGCGATCACCAGGACTGCCAAGCGAGGCGGCAAGGTTTGGATCAGAATTTTCCCTGACAAACCTATAACTCACAGACCGGCTGAGACAAGAATGGGTAAAGGTAAAGGCGCTCCTGACGAGTGGGTCGCTGTAATTAAGCCAGGCAGAATTCTGTTTGAATTGCAGGGTATTTCCGATGATCTTGCTGTTGAAGCTATGAGGCTTGCATCCCATAAACTTCCTGTGAGAACATCAATAGTAAAGAGGTTTAAAGGATAAAATGAAAGCCAGTGAACTTAGAGAACTGACTGAAACGGAGCTTTCCCAGAAAGGTGTTGATCTGGAAAAAGAGTTGATGAACCTCAGATTTCAGCTTGCCACCGGACAGATAGAGAATCCCGTAAGTATAAGATATATAAGGAAAGACCTTGCGAGGGTCAAGACTCTTGCGAGAGAGAGAAAAACACGCATAAGCGCAAAATAAGCAGGTTTATACATGGACGAAACGAAAGAAACATCTAGAGGGAAGAGGGCAACCAAGGTCGGTCTTGTGGTTAGTAACGCCATGGACAAGACTGTTGTGGTTGCGGTGGAGCAGCTTATAAAACACGAGAGATATAAAAAATTTGTAAAGAGAACAAACAGATTTTTTGCGCACGATGAAAAAAATGAATGTCAGATTGGCGAAAAGGTTCAGATTATGGAGACGAGACCCTTAAGCAGAAAAAAGAGATGGCGGGTTATTTCGAAGCTCGGCAAGTAGTACAAGGTGAAATATAATGATTAGAATGCAGACCAAACTTAAAGTTGCTGATAATTCCGGTGCAAAAATAGTTCAATGTATTCATGCGCTGGGCGGGGATACAGGAAGAAAGGGCAAACTTGGCGACATTATAAGATGCTCGGTCAAAGAAGCCGCGCCTCAGAGTGAAGTGAAAAAAGGTTCAGTTGTAAAAGCTGTCGTTGTAAGAACAAGAAAGGAACATCGCAGAAAAGATGGAACTTACATTAGATTTGATGAAAATGCGGCTGTGCTTATCAATGAACAGAAAGAACCGATAGGCACGAGAGTGTTTGGTCCGGTTGCAAGAGAGCTCAGAGAAAAGAAATTCATGAAAATAGTTTCTCTTGCACCTGAAGTGCTTTAAGGGAGAGGATATGAAAAAAATTCATATTAAGAAAAATGATACAGTGAAGGTGCTGAGTGGCGAAGACAGAGTAAATCCTGGGAAAGGAAAGGTTTTGAAGGTTTTCCCTAAAGAAGGCACCGCGCTTGTTGAGAATGTCAACTTTGTGAAAAAGCATACAAGAGCAAATCCTCAAAAGAATATTAAAGGTGGAATTCTGGAGAGAGAATCGCCTGTAAAAATATCGAAATTGCAGGTTATATGCCCTGAGTGTAGTAAACCGACAAGAATAGGCAGCAAGGAATTGGAAGATGGCAGAAAGGTCAGGATTTGCAAAAAGTGTGATGGCGTAGTGGACAGGTAGGTACAGAATGGCACGATTGAAAGAATATTATCAGAAAGAAGTGGTTCCTGCCATGGTTAAGGAATTTAGTTATAAGAATATCATGGCAGTTCCGAAATTGAGCAAAATTATTGTCAATATGGGAGTTGGAGAAGCAAAGGCCGATTTCAAAATACTTGAAAAAGCGATGAAGGAGCTTTCTCTTATAACCGGACAGAAACCGAAGATGACAAGAGCAAAGAAATCAATCGCTTCTTTTAATCTGAGGGAGAACAGCCCGATTGGTTGCTTCACTACCCTCAGAAGAGAGAGAATGTATGAATTTCTTGACAGGCTAGTAAGCATAGTTCTTCCGAGAGTCAGAGATTTTCAGGGAGTCCCTGCGAGATCTTTTGACGGAAGAGGAAACTATACAATGGGTGTAAAAGACCAGCTGGTTTTTCCTGAAATAGATTATTCACAGGTAGATAAAATCAAAGGTATGAACATTACGATTGTGACAACAGCTAAGACTGATGAAGAAGCGATGCGTTTGCTGCAATTGTTTGGAGTACCTTTCCGGAGGAAGAGGTAAGAATTGGCTACTAAAGCGCTGATAGCAAAATCCAAAAGAAGACAGAAATTCGGTGTCAGAAAATACAACAGATGCGGACGCTGTGGGAGACCCAGAGCGTATATGAGGAAATTTGACCTCTGCCGCTTGTGTTTCAGAGAGCTTGCTCTCAACGGCGAGTTGCCGGGTGTTATAAAGTCAAGTTGGTAATTTAAGAATTGAGGTAGATAATGAGTGTTACAAGCCCTGTAGCAGATATGCTCACAAGAATAAGAAATTCGCTGATGGTAAAACACAGCGAAATTGTTATTCCACATTCCAGGCTCAAGGAAAATATCCTGACAGTAATGAAAAAAGAAGGCTTTATTCTTGATTATATGGTAATAGATAAGAAGCCACAAAAAGATATGAAAATTTTTCTGAAATACGATAACAAAGGTTGCAGCGTTATCAGAGGACTTGAAATGGTAAGCAAGCCCGGGAGAAGGGCTTACAGCTCGAAAGACGATGTTCCAAAAGTGCTTAACGGGCTTGGCGTCAGTTTGATTTCGACATCAATGGGCATTCTTACGGATTCAGATTGTAAGAAGAAAGCTGTTGGCGGCGAAGTTATTTGTAAAATCTGGTAAAGAGGTTATCATGTCCAGAATTGGAAAATTACCGGTTGATGTTCCCAAAAGTGTTAGTTTGACTGTTACACCCGAGCGTTTCAGTGCCAAAGGACCCAAAGGTGAAGTAAGCGTGGATATGCTGGAAGGTATTACGGTAAAGAACGAGCAGAATGTAATAATCGTTGAAAGGGCAGACGATTCCAGAAAACAGAAAGCCTGTCATGGTCTTATAAGAGCTTTGATTTCCAATGCCGTTAAGGGCGTCAGTGAAGGTTTTACAAGAAAACTTGAAATTAACGGAATTGGATATAAAGCTGAAGTAAAGGGTAAGGTTCTGGAGATGGAACTCGGTTTTTCTCACCCAGTATGTTTTGGTATCCCTGAGGACATTTCGATTGCAATCGAAAACAGGAATGTGCTTGTTTTAAGCGGATGTAACAAACAGAGAATAGGGCAGGTAGCAGCTGATATTAGAGCAATAAGAAGCCCTGAGCCTTACAAAGGTAAAGGAATAAAATATCTGGAAGAAACGATTAAGCATAAAGTGGGTAAGGTCGGCGCTTAATATCCGCATAAAGAGGTGAACGATGAAAAAGCTTTCAAGAAACGATAACAGAAAGAAAGTTACTGTTCGTATAAGGAAAAAGATCAGAGGTACAGAGGATAAACCCCGTCTGACTTTTTTTAAAAGTCTGAAGTATTTTTATGCACAGGCAATTGACGATAATGAAGGGAAGACTCTGGTAGCAGCATCCACAATAGAAAAAGATCTGAAGAGTAAGCACAAGCCTAACAAAAAGGCAGCTAAAGTGATAGGTGAACTTGTAGCTGACAGGCTGATTGAAAAAGGCATGAAATCAGTTGTTTTTGACAGAAGCGGATACAGATACCACGGAGTTGTCAAGGAGTTTGCAGAAGCCGCAAGGGCCAAGGGATTGGAATTCTAAAGGAGGAACTCTTGGAAAATCTCAACGAAAGAAGTGAAGGACAGCAGGAACTTAAGGATCATGTTGTTTCTATAAACCGGGTTACCAATGTCGTAAAGGGCGGAAAGAATTTTTCTTTCAGTGCTCTTGTTGTTGTTGGAGACGGTGCTGGAAAAGTCGGCTTTGGATTGGGAAAAGCCAGGGAAGTTCCGCCTGCAATCCAGAAAGGTCTTGCTAAAGCAAAAACTAATATGTTCAGTGTTCCTATTCAGGGAACGACAATACCGCATGAGGTTTACGGAGAATGGTGCGGTGGGAAGGTTCTGCTTAAACCGGCATCACCGGGTACTGGCGTAATAGCAGGTGGTCCTGTAAGAGCAGTCATTGATGCTGTTGGTATCCAGGATATATTGACAAAGTCGCTGGGCTCCACAACCCCGCCGAATGTTGTAAAAGCTACAATAGAAGCACTCAAAAAGCTGAGAAGCCCTGAAGATGTGGCAAGGTTGAGAGGAATTTCTGTTGAGGATTTAGGTTTGGAAGGACCACAATATGAGCAAAGCAAAGAAGAAAACAATTAAAATTCAGCAGTTTAAAAGTCCTATCGGTTTTAACAAGAGTCAGAGAGAGGTTCTCAGGGGTTTGGGACTGAAAAGGATAAGACACACTGTTGAGCGGTTAGACAGCCCTGAAGTGAGGGGTATGGTAAATAAAATATCTCATCTTGTTAAAATTGTTGAAAATTAAGGATTTGAAAAATTATGAAACTGCATGAGCTACAGCCGGCAAAGGGCGCCACTAAAAACAGGAAGAGAGTTGGAAGGGGTCCGGGGTCAGGTACCGGGAAAACGGCAGGAAGAGGCAACAAAGGTCAGAAAAGCCGATCAGGATATTCCAGAAGAGATGGATTTGAAGGCGGACAGATGCCTTTAATAAGAAGAATACCTAAAAGGGGTTTCACAAATATCTTCAAGGAAATTTACAGCATAATTAATGTTTCCGACCTTAATTCCTTTGATGCCGGAACGGTTGTGGATCTTCAACTGCTTGTTCAGGCAGGGAAACTGGCAAAACGGACAAATAAGCTGAAAGTCCTAGGTGACGGGGTTCTGGATGTGGCTCTTACGGTTAAGGCAGACAGGTTCAGCAAGTCGGCAGAGGAAAAGATTGTAGGTAAGGGCGGAAAGGTGGAGGTAACGAAGAGTGCTTGAAAGCCTGAGAAATATATTCAATATACCTGATCTTCGAAAAAGGGTCATCTACACTTTTGCTTTGCTTGCGGTTTACAGGATTGGTGCTCATATTCCCACTCCAGGAGTCGATACCTTTGCACTTCAGGAGTTCTTCAAATCACAGGCCAATACTTTTCTTGGATTTCTGGATATGTTTTCCGGCGGTGCACTCGGAAAACTTACTATTTTCGCGCTTGGTATTATGCCTTACATAAGCGCGTCAATTATTCTCCAATTGCTTACAGTTGTATGGCCTTATCTTGAAGAACTTCAGAAACAGGGGGAAATAGGAAGAAAAAAGATAACGCAATATACAAGGTACGGTACCGTAGTAATAAGCGTAATTCAGGGTCTCGGAATCAGTTTCTGGATTGAAAGCATGCAGATAGGCGGAGGCGCTTCTGTTGCCATCAACCCCGGTTGGAAATTCAGGATGATGACTGTGCTCACTTTAACGACGGGTACTGCATTTATTATGTGGCTCGGCGAGCAGATCACAGAAAGAGGGATCGGAAACGGAATATCCCTTATAATCTTTGCGGGTATTGTTGTAAGACTTCCGGCAGCAATGCTTAATACCTTTACTGATTTGAAAACCGGTAAACTGAGTTTTCTTGCTATCATCCTTCTCCTTGCAATGATGATAGCTGTAATTGCTTTCATTGTTTTTGTTGAAAGAGGTCAGAGAAGGATACCTGTTCAGTATGCGAAAAGGGTTGTAGGCAGGAAGATGTACGGTGGGCAATCAACACATTTGCCTCTTAAGGTAAATATTGCAGGGGTAATACCTGTGATTTTCGCCGCTTCGATTATAATGTTCCCCGCGACCATTGCACAGTTCCCTGTTCTCAAGGATATGCCTTTCATTATTGGTCTTGCTGAGCATATGAGCCAGGGTATGTTTGTTTACAACATTGTTTATGTCTCTTCCATTATATTTTTCTGTTATTTTTACGCCTCAATCATTTTCAATCCGGTTGATGTGGCAGATAACATGAAAAAATATGGCGGATTTATACCTGGTATCCGACCAGGCAAAAAGACCGCTGATTTTATACGAAGCGTAATGACAAGAATTACTTTCGGAGGAGCGATCTACCTGGCGGCAGTTTCAATTTTACCGGATTTTCTTATCTGGGGCTTCAAATTCAGAGGTATCCCTCTTCTGGAGCGTATTGACGAGATAATGCCGGCATTTATTTCAGATGGCCTTGGCCTCAGTTTTTATTTCGGTGGCACTTCCCTGCTTATTGTTGTCGGTGTTGCAATGGACACTATGCAGCAGGTAGAATCACAGCTTGTTATGAGACATTATGACGGTTTTATGAAGGGTGTGAAGATGAGAGGAAGAAGATGACCCTAGTGGTGATGTTCGGGCCTCCGGGGGCAGGGAAAGGAACACAGGCAAAAATACTTGCGGAGGGAACCGGTTATCTGCATGTTTCTACTGGCGATATTCTTCGTGAAGCCGTTGCAGCTGAAACCGAATTTGGTCTTCTCGCAAAAGAATATATGAGCAGAGGCGAATTGGTCCCTGACAATATTGTGAACGGTACAGTAAAGGAAAAACTCAAAACAGAAGCGGAAGCTTCCGGATTGATTTTTGACGGTTTTCCCAGGAATTGTGATCAGGCTGTTGAGTTTGATAAAATGCTTGCAGCAACCGGCATAAAAATTGACATGGTTATCAATATAGATGTTGAAACCAGTTTGCTTTTGCGCAGACTTACAGGAAGAAGGGTTTGCAGGACTTGCCAGACGACATATCATGTGGATAATCTTGCGGGTAAAGAAAAATGTGTATGCGGCGGTGATCTTGTTCAAAGGCGAGATGATAATGCAGAGGTTATTGAACAACGACTGAAGGTGTATGTTGAACAGACAGAGCCCCTGATTAAATATTACACGGGTAAGGGTCTTTTAAAAAATATTGACGGGAATGGTTCCGTAGGCAATATTGCGTCTGCAATCAAAGAGTTGATCGGATGATGATAATCAGAAAAACTAAAGATGAAATAGAGCTTATGGATGAGGCAAACAGGATAGTCAGAAATATCCTGCATAAACTTGCCGATAACATCGAACCTTCGGTCACATCAACTGAGGATCTTGATACAATTGCCATGGATGAAATTAACAGAAGCGATGCTAAATCGGCGTTTAAAGGTTACAGAGGTTTTCCGGGATGTCTTTGTGTTTCACTGAATGATGAAATAGTCCACGGGATAGGGAGCAGGAAGAGGATCATCAGAGATGGAGACCTTGTAAGCCTTGATCTGGGAGTTATCTGGAAAGGTTACTATGGCGATTCGGCAATAACGGTTCCGGTCGGCAAAGTGACTGAAAAGGCAGGAAAGCTCGTGGAGGTTACACGACAGGCGCTCGATAAAGCAGTTGAAAAAGCGGAAGACGGTAATTTTCTTTCCGATATTTCCGCATCTGTTCAGAAATGTGCCGAGGAGAACGGATTTAATGTAATCAGGGATTTTGTCGGCCACGGTATTGGAAGCTCTCTTCATGAGGATCCTCAGGTGCCTAATTTCGGGGTTCCTGGAAGAGGACCGAAACTGAAGGAAGGTATGGTTCTAGCTATCGAGCCTATGCTGTCGGCAGGTGACTGGAAGGTTAAGATAGCACCGGATGGGTGGACTGCCTCCACGCTGGACGGAAGTTTGTCGGCCCATTTTGAGTTCAGCGTGGCAATTACCGGCAACGGACCGATGATACTTGGAGATTCCTTGAATGGCTAAGGAAGAAGCAATTGAAGTAAAAGCAGTGGTTCTGGAAACTCTTCCCAATGCGATGTTCAGGGTTGAAATAAGGGAAAATAATCATAAAATACTTGCTCATGTGTCTGGAAAAATGCGAAAGCATTTTATAAGAATACTACCGGGAGATGAGGTTCTGGTTGAGCTCTCTCCGTATGACCTGACCAAGGGCAGAATTGTTTACAGGTTTAAATAACAGGTGATAAATTGAAAGTAAGAGCATCTGTCAAAAAAATGTGTGATAAATGCAAAATAATAAGACGCAAAGGTGTTATCCGTGTGATATGCGATAACCCGAAACATAAGCAGCGTCAGGGCTGAGAATTTTAATGGAGATGTTTTAAATGGCACGAATCGCTGGTGTTGATCTCCCGAGGGAGAAAAGGGTATTAATTTCACTGACCTACATTTATGGCATTGGAAGGTCGCGTTCAGCCGAGATTCTTGAGAGTATCAATGTTGATAAAGACAGGAAAGTCAAGGACCTTACAGAAGAGGAAGTAACAAAGATCCGTAAAAAGATCCAGGACGAGTCCGTTGTTGAAGGCGAACTAAGAAAGAGAGTGAAGGGGGATATCAGCCGGTTGGTTGAGATCAACAGCTACAGGGGAACAAGGCATAGAAAAGGACTTCCCTGCAGAGGTCAGAGAACAAAGACGAACGCTAGGTCCAGAAAAGGCCCGCGAAGACGGATTGTTAAGAAAAAAAGCTAGGGAAAATAAGGATTAATTAAATTTTCGGGAGAAAATATGGCGAAGGGTAAGATTAAAAAAAAGACTGCCAAGAAAAAGAATGTTCCTCACGGGGTTGCACATATACAGGCTACATTCAATAACACAATCGTTACGATTTCTGATCTTGACGGTAACGCAGTGTGTTGGTCGAGTGCAGGGCGGCTCGGATTTAAAGGGTCGAGAAAGGGGACATCATTTGCAGCGCAGAAAGCAGGAGCTGAGTGCGCTGAACTTGCGATTCAGAATGGGATGAGGGAGCTTGATGTTAAGGTTAAAGGTCCCGGTTCAGGGAGAGAATCTGCAATTCGTGCGCTTCAATCAGCAGGTTTGAACATTCTTTCAATCAGGGATGTCACTGCTATTCCGCATAATGGTTGCAGGCCTAGAAAGAGAAGAAGGGTTTAGGAGGATAAGTTGGCAAGATATACTCAATCAGATTGTAAAAGATGCCGCCGTGAAGGCATGAAGCTGTATCTCAAGGGAGATCGTTGCTTCAAGGATAAATGCGCGATGGAAAAAAGAAGTTATGCTCCGGGGCAGCACGGAAGAAGGCGTGGGAAAGCCAAAGAATACGGCCTCCAGTTAAGAGAGAAACAGAAAGTCAAGAGAGTTTACGGTATTCTTGAAAAGCAGTTCAGACGATATTTCAGGGAGGCGGACAGGAGAAAAGGTATTACAGGCGAGGTACTTCTTACGCTTCTTGAAACAAGACTTGACAGTGTTTCATATAATCTGGGATTCGGTTCATCCCGGTCTCAGGCAAGACAAATTGTCAAACACGGCCATGTGCTTGTTAACAACAGGCCCGTTGATATTCCTTCTTATCAATTGAGGGAGGGTGACCTGGTTTCCATCCGGGAGAAATCAAGAAAAAATGAACTGCTGAAAGAATCTGTTGAATCCATGAGTGGTAAAGGAGTTCCGGAGTGGCTTGAGCTTAATCCGGATAAGTTTGAAGGCAGGGTTCTCAGAACTCCAAAGAGAGATGATATTAAACTGCCGGTTCAGGAACAGTTGATTGTTGAACTGTATTCAAGGTAAAAGGAGGGAGTATTCATATGCTTACAGGAGGCTTTCAGAAGCCGAAAAGGCTTGAATATAATCCGGAGACGCTGACGGACAGCTACGGCGAATTTTTTGCGCAACCCTTTGAAAGGGGTTTCGGAACAACCATGGGGCATTCATTCAGAAGGGTGCTTCTTTCTTCAATTGAAGGGGCTGCCATAACAGCTGTCAGGATCAAAGGGATCCTGCACGAGTTTTCATCGCTTCCGGGTGTAGTTGAGGATACAACGGATATTATCCTTAATCTTAAACAGATTCCGATGAAAATGCATGTCAGCACTCCGCGAACAATAACATTAAAATTCAAGGGTCCCGGTGTAATTAAATCCGGCGACATTGAAACTTCTAAAGATGTGGAAATTGTTGATAAAGAAAGATACATAGCCACATTAAGTGAAGATGCCGAACTTGAGGCTGAAATGATCGTTAAAACCGGCAGAGGATATATTCCTGCGGACCAGAATTTTGACGACAACCTCCCCATTGGTTTTATACCGATGGATTCAATCCACAGCCCGGTTGTAAAGGTCAACTACAGGATAGAGGATGCCCGGCTTGGTCAGACAACAGACTATGACAAGCTTATACTTCAGGTTTGGACAAATGGAACTATTACTCCGAAAGACGCTCTGGCTCATTCGGCATTAATAATAAAAGATCATCTCTCGATCTTTATTAATTTTGAGGAACAACGGTCAAACGAAACCGGCGATGCTCTCAGCGAGGAAAAAAGAAGAATTAAGGAATACCTCGCAAAAAGCGTAGCTGAACTTGAATTCTCGGTAAGGCCTGCCAATTGTCTTGAGGCTGCCAATGTTGTTACGATTGCTGACCTTGTCCAGAAAACAGAAGATGAAATGCTTCAGACTCCGAATTTTGGGAAAAAATCCCTTAATGAGATAAGAGAAGTTCTTTCCGACATGGGCCTTAGGCTGGGAATGAAACTTGGGCCGGACGGCCTCCCGCTGGATATGAACGGTGAAGAAGACAGCATCTTCTTTAACCCGGAGCTGATTAGAAGCAAAACAGAGAAAAGCTCCGGCAGAAGAAACACCGAAGAAGAAGAATAGGGAGATACATAATGAGACACCAACGAAGAGTAAGAAGGTTGGGACGGACTTCGAGCCACCATAAAGCGCTGCTGATAAGCCTCTCAACAGCTCTTTTCGATAAGGAAAGGATAGAAACAACGCTTCCGAAGGCAAAGCAGTTGAGGGCTTATGCCGAAAAACTCATCACGAAGGCAAAGAAGGGTGGCCTTGCAAACAGAAGGCTTATTCTCAGGGATATAAAAGACAAAGATGTAGTAGCAAAGCTTATGGACACGCTTGCCCCCAGGTTTGCGGAAAGGCCCGGAGGTTATACAAGGATATTGAAAACAGGTTTCAGGAATGGTGATGCTTCAGAAATGGCTATAATAGAACTTGTAGAGCCATACAGTGTTTCCAAATCTGAGGCTTCAGCCGAAAACGATAAAAAATCTGACGGCAAAAAAGCGAAGACAGATAAAAAGAAATCTTTGAAAACAGTCAAAACGAAGGTGAAAAAGGAACCTGAAAAAGCGGCTAAACCGAAGAAAGCTGCTACAAAGAAAGAAACAGAGAAAAAGGCTGAAAAGAAAGATCCTGTGGAAAAGGTCAAGAAAGCAGCCCCAAGGAAAAAAGCCGCGAAGGCGGCCCCCCTAAAGAAAAAGACTGAAAAGACGGAAGAAGAATAAGCAGTCTTCTTCCAAACAGCCAACGGACAGAAATAAAAAAGACCTCTTTAAAGAGGTCTTTTTTATTGTCGGAATTATTACAGGATTTTAGAAGTTGAAATAGATACCCATTTCAGCAGTGAATACATGGCCCCAGATATCGTTTCTTATCTGGACTGATTCAGTGTTTGTATTCAGAAAGTATATTTCTGTGGCTTTCCAGACATAGTCCCTTACTTCACCCTTAAAACTAAGCCTGTCGTTAAGCACGATCTCAAGGCCGATACCGAAATTAATATACCATTTCCTGTCGGGTTCATAGACATCAAACAGGAACTCCCTGTCGTCAAATGATATTATCTGAACAGGGTCAACATCATTATCAAATTCAACTTCTCCGCTGACATATCTGTAAATCTGTCCGTCGAACTCAACGACCCCGATCCCCATTGGAAAGAATGGTGTGTACTTCCCTTTGCTGTGATAGTAAACATAATTGATACCGAGCATAAAAACATCCAGGTCACCGATTTCTTCAATTGTCATGCTTCCCTGTGAACGGAATCTAAAGTCACTGTAGTCTGAAAAACTGATGCCGACTTCATCGTCAATAGAATTTTCCAGAACTTCAGGACTGAATACATCCATGTTCGCGATGGTGGGGAGTCCGGGTTTGTTCTGTTTGTCAAACCTGTAAGAGAAATCCATCGGTGAATAGCTTAACCCGACTTCAATTTTGTGGTTCTTGCTAAATGCAAATGCGTATCTCAATCCCCCGTTGTAGCCTTGGTCCAGGTTGAATCGAGACGCAGGGTACATAGGCCCGGCAAAAAGCCCCAGAGAGTGCCTTTTAAAGGTTGAACCCCCTTCAGTTCCTTCTTCTGCAAAGACGGGAACGGAAGTTAAAATCAGAGAAAAAACAAGCACAGCGCAGAAAAATCTTCTTTTCATATTAAATCCTTTCATAAAGCAAAATTCCTCCATAGATACAGGGAAGGAATTTTAACAAAAGAACCTTGCAAAGTCAAAATAAAACATCAGGAATGTCAAGACTCGTTAGAAATGTCACATGTAATAACTCATTAGAAATGTCATGT
>CAZDZC010000056.1:0-16551 GCA_964509835.1 uncultured Acidobacteriota bacterium | reverse complement strand
TTCCGCTTTTATGTCCTTAAAGCAGCCGGAAAGGTCTCCAGGATAATCTGGATCATCGGGGCATACCCCCCAAAAATATACAGATGAAAACAGAAATAGAAATAGAAATATTAGCGCTGTAATCAGTTTATTTTTCAAGTTTAATCAACCACAAAATTATTACATATCCGACTGGAATATTCATAAGTAATCTCATTTGAAATTATTTTTGCGTTATTATTTAGATAGTCCATTATATTCTTCGGCGTATCTCTTGCGTCAAGTTTATTAAGGATTATATTCTGGAGGTCACATATTACTTTTTTAGCATCAGATAGTACGATTAGCAACATACTGTTTTCAAAAACTATCAATTCATCTGCTTTTAATGCTTTTATATATCTATTTATTCTTGATTCCAGCATTTCCTCACTTCTTGAGTAACTCCTCTTTTCCTTTGGTTCTGGTGCAACAGCACCCTCAATATTGCTCCAACCATCAAGATGAGAATATTTTACCTTTAATAAGTAAATCTTTGTCCGTTTAACATTCTTGTTAGCATCCATTGACTGTAGATATGCCTCTCTTAACTTTTCTGGCATTTCTGAAATAAACTCCTTAGAAAAGCCGTTTTGGCCTTCCCCAATTTGATATTTCTCAATCATTCCCTGTTTAATCTGGTCATCTAAGAAAAAGATAAGCTTTTCATGTCTTTTCTCATGCCCTTCTTTTTCAAGATTATTAGTCCAGTCTCTGAACATCCTGGCAACAAGTGGACTTAAGTAATATGTCTTTTCTTTATCTGATGGCATGGAAACAATTTCTATGTTCTCATTGCTAAAAGGTAAATTGATTTTAAGACCTTCTTTCCCGGATTTAGTAAGACTATTGAACTTTATTCCGGAGGTGTCAATGCCGTAGCAATTATCAAGGCTTTGAATTTTTTTCTTAAGAGATTCAGTAGCATCTTTCCAACCAACATTTTTTGCATGCTCGTAATAATCAGCATACAAGTTCTGTTTGAAATGGCTTGCTTTTATCTGTGATTCTTCATTAAATTCAGTAGCTATATAATCCACAACATTGTCATTTATAGATATTTTATAAAAATCTCTTTCTTCTATGTAATTAACAAAATAAGGTCCACTTATATACTTCCCATCAATAATCACTGCACCTGTCTCAATCGGTTTAACATCATTATCTGCATAGCAGGAATTAGAGATATTCAGGAATAGAAATATACATGATAATAATAAAGCTGATTTTAGTCTCACTTTCTCAATTCCCTTCCGACACAAGCAATTCAGACCGAACCGTATTATCCCGGATATAGATGTAAATGTTCGCTGTTTTGTTAATGAACGATTCCTCGAAGTTATTAATTTTCCCATTATGCCAGATGACCTTGCCTTCCTTGTCCATAAGGATTATGTTGTGATTGTTTATCCTGAGCTTCCGTAATATAAAACAGCAATCCCCCAGGGGTTCATTTTCCTATTCACGGCAAACAGCCTTATTATGAGGACTGCTGTCCGGCAGGCAAACCAGAACCGGCTTTTCCGGGCTTCCATGACCGTATCTTTAATCTTCATGGCGTTATCTTATCACAATTTTCCGTTTTTAAAAATCGTTCCCCGTCGAAACCGCAGGTCCATTTGATTGCGGGAATATGATTATTCGCGGCGCACACGGGCTGGGACACCCCACACGGGCGGAAAAACCCAATCGGGCGGAAATGGATTCCGCCCCTACGGGGAATTTTCCAATCATGTCAATCCTGAACGCAGGGGTCATGGCCCGACAAAGAATGCTTGCGGGGTCATAAATCATGTGTTAGAATGCGTTGGTATAATGGCTGAACGAGATTATCCAGGATATTGCAGATGATTGTTAAAGACGCGTATAAACCTATCGCCGTGCTGTCTGTAGTCGCCCTGCTTCCCCTTCTTGCCGGATGGTGGCCGCTGACGCTTTTTCTTTTAATTTTACCTGTCTATGTTGCGTATTTTTTCAGGGACCCGGAAAGGAAAATCCCCGAAGGCGGCCACAACATCGTCTCTCCTGCTGACGGCAGGGTCATTGATGTCGCGGAGTATAAGGATGGAATCAGGATAAGTATTTTCATGAATATCTTCAATGTTCATGTGAACAGGTCCCCGATTGCGGGAAGGATTAAATCAGTTGAACATACGGCGGGAAGGTTCGTCCCGGCTGACAGGGAGGATGCCGCGTCGCAGAATGAGCGGAACCGCATTGAGATTGACGGGATTGATATTTCGCTGACCGTCGTTCAGGTCGCCGGGCTGATAGCCCGCAGAATCGTTTTTTATTTCAAAGAAGGCGATTCCCTGGAAAAGGGCCAGAGGCTGGGACTCATCAAGTTCGGCTCGAGGGTGGATGTATATCTTCCCCCGGGGCTGGAAATCACAGTAAAAAAAGGTGATAATGTGAAAGGCGGCCTTTCGATTGTTGCCGTAATACCGGAGAAATAAATATAATGAGAATCAGAAGGCAGAAAAATGATGAGATTACTGAAAGGAAGAAGTTGATTCCCAAGAACAGTATTTATATTCTTCCTGCTTCGTTCACCATCGCCAATATGTTGTGCGGGTATTACGCGATTATCCTGTGTTTTAAAGGTTCTTTCAAGATGGCGTCCCTCGCAATTTTTGCGTCAGTCATCCTTGATAATCTGGACGGCAGGATCGCCAGAATGACCAACAGCTCCAGCGAGTTCGGCATCCAGCTTGATTCGCTCGCGGATCTTGTTTCATTCGGGGTCGCTCCCGCTGTGCTGGTGTATATGTGGGCATTTCAGCCTCTTCAGTTTCTCGGAAGGATCGGGTGGCTGACTTCATTTATTTTTATGATCGCCGGTGCCATGAGGCTGGCAAGGTTCAATGTTGCCTCGTCAACAAAATCGGATAAAAGGTATTTTATAGGTCTGGCGATCCCGTCGGGGGCATGGGCAATCGCGGCTATGGTCTGTTATCATCCGGCGCCGATAACGGATGTGAGGGTTGCCGGTTTCATGATGGCTGTGGTTTACGGGCTGTCTTTCCTTATGGTGAGCAGGATCAAGTTCAGAAGTTTCAAGGACCTTGACCTTAAAAACCCGAAACCGTATTCATCCGTCCTGCCGCTGGCGCTGATTCTTGTGGCTGTTGTTTATAATCCCAGCATTGTTTTTCTTGTTCTCGTAATTATATATATAGCATCAGGCCTGCTTACAAGACTTGTAATAAGATTTGAAAAACTCCACGGATTAAGGGAGAAATTTGAATTATGACTGCTCCCCTTTCCGTCGGAATAGCAGGTTCAACAAGCCTTCTTGGGGAATCGCTGAAGAACCGGATAAAGTATTCGGGTATTGCTGTTTCAGAGGTAAGGCTTTTCGCTTCAGGCGGGGAGACCAACGGGCAGGTTACGGATTTTAATGATGAAGCCCGTGTCATAACAGCGCTTGACGAAATAAATACCGACGGAATTGATGTTCTCTTTTTCTGCTCGGATGACAGCGGGTTTGATAATTTCGTCAATTCCGGGGATAAGAGAGCCTGTTTGCCCGTGGCCGTCAATCTCGCGCCGAGGGCGTCCGACAGCATCGGATCGTCACTTTTCAACTCATTCACGGACAGGATTGAACCCGGCAAGAAAGCGTACGAGATATTTCATCCCGCGGTTGTGCTGTCCCAGATGATGCTTGACCCTCTTATTGAATTCGGAATTGAGTCTGCTGCGGCATTCGCGCTTCAGCCTGTTTCGTATTTCGGTAAAGGAGGCATTGAAGAGCTTCATGATCAGACGGTGAATCTGCTGAATTTTCAGGAGGCCCCGGTCGAAAACACGCGGATCCAGTCGAGTTTCAATGTTTTTTCCGCTCAGTTCCTGAATGGAAAAGGCAACAGCTTAAAGAAGAAACTGGATGAACAGATGAAAACGATCAGGGAATATCCGTTGAGCATGGCCGTGGTTCAGGTGCCTCTTTTCCACGCGGCAAGCTGTTTTGTTTGGCTCAAAACGGAAAAGGATGTTCCGGTCAGAAAGATATGCGCCGCGATAACGGAAAGGCATGGAAAGCTTGTTTCGCTTGCGGGCGCGGGTAAGGACACTTCCGCGCTGAATTCTGCCGACCCGGATGTGTTTCATCTTGGCCATATCTGGAAAGACGGAAACCGGGAAAGGACTTACTGGCTCTGGGGAACAGCGGACGACACGATGTTCTGCGCAGGGCTTAACGCAGTCGGATTTCTGAAGTTTTTCTCCGGACACCGGAGCAGTGGAAATGCGAGTTAAATGTCCCGTATGTTCAGAAGTTATAGAGATAGGAAACACGGAAGAAAGTGTTGTGACTGTGGTCTGTTCCGGTTGCGGAAAAAGCCTGAAGCTCAAACTCAGGCAAAAGACTGAAACCCCGGGACCGGATAAAAAATCCGCTGAAGCTCCCGAAAAAAAGAAGAAGATCCTTGTTGCCGATGACACCGCGTTTTTCAGGACAATGCTTTCGGATCTTCTCCAGAGCAAAGGATATACTGTTCTCACTGCCGGAGACGGTGAAGAAGCGTTGAAGATTATCAAACATGAGCTGCCGGATCTGGATCTCGTTTTACTCGACCTGCTGATGCCGAAGATGACCGGTTTTGATGTGCTGAAGGAGACAAGAAAGGGCGTGCTAGGAAAGAACCTTAAAATGCTTGCCATGACAGGCATTTACAGTAAGCCTGAAGACATTGCCCATTTGAGGGACTGCGGGGCTGACGGATATATTAAAAAATCGAACGATATGGACGATATACTTTTCAGGGTTGAACAGGCCCTTTCGCAAAAGGAATGAACATTATGAAAAAGTGCACCGTATTCATGCTTTTCTGCGCCCTTCTGTCGTTTCCCGCCTTGTCCCAATATGTGGACGCGCCGGCCAATATACACTCTGCCGTGTTCACTCTCGGGATTGAACTCGAAATGGAAAAACAAACCCTGAGCGAACTGAACCGTGAATACACGCAGCTTATCAATAAAAGAACCACTCTTCTCAGAAGGATATCCTCTCTTTACAGCGATCTCGACAGATATTTCAATCAGAGCCTTGAAAGCGATAATGTTTTTTTCATAGAGGAAACGGAAACGAACATTGACGATTTGGAAAGCAGGCTCTCCTCGCTGAGGATTGACAGCAGAATGCTCAGGAATTCCATCAAGATGAAGACCGGAAGAATAGCAGTCCTTGAAGAAAAAATGGACGAACTTACCGGCCGTCTTCCTTCAACCGAAAACACAGTAAGCGGAAAGTGGTCCTTCACGATGATGCCTAACAGAATAACCGGTGAGATCGTTCTGTTGCAGCAGGGAACGGTAATAAGCGGGGAATACAGTTTTGAAGGAGGCTGGACGGGGAGCTTCACGGGTCATATCGCTAACCGCAGAATTGTCATGGAACGGATTGATTCCGCTCTGGGCAGAGTCGGAACCTTTATGGGCGCGCTGAGCGAAGACGGAAGCTCAATTACAGGAAGCTGGGAGAATTATGAGTTTTCGAGACCCCCTGTAACAGGATCATGGTCCGCGTCAAGGATGGATTAACGGGAAGATTTTATTTCCGCGTCGGACGGGCGGACATAGTTCAGGGTCGCATCAGACCCGGTCATTATTCTGTTCATTGAAGCCATATCTGCCGCTATAAGAGCAATTTCAGAGGCAAGAAAAAGATCAGCAGGTTCAAAACACTCCCCTTCCCGTGAAAGGATATCCCTGTAAACGAAAATCCCGTCACCGACAAAAACCGTTTCTTTTCCTTCTTTTTTTACTCGGGAAACAAGCTCCTCCGGGGTAACGCACATATCCTGAAAGATTCTCTTATTGTCGGCAAATGCCGCGGCGTAAACTTCCCCTCTCTTTGCGTCCATGACCGGAACAACAAGCCTGTCTGGAAATAAGACTTTTCTCGACAGGGCTTCCAGCGTGTTTACCGGGGCAATCGGGATGTTCAAGGACAGCGATAAGCCTTTCAGTACGCTGAGGCCTATCCTTAAACCTGTGAAGGAGCCGGGGCCGTTTGCAAATGCCAGCAGGCCGGCGTCCTTCAGATCCGTGTCTGTTTCCCTGAGAATATAATCGAGTGAGGTGAAGACCCTTTCGGTATGGGTTGACCTGCTGTCAATTCCGTATAAAGCCACAACCCTGCCGTCAGTTGAAATGGCAATGCTGCCTCTGGAAGTGGAAGTGTCAAGGGCGATTATCCTCATAGATCCCGTCAGGATGAAAGTTTGCTGTAGATGAAAAACGCTGATATCAGGCCGGCTATCCCTGCAAGATTTATCTTAAGCGAAAAAGCGAGCGAAAACTTTATGATCCCGAGATCCATCCTGAACGGGTCGGTGATGCCTATATCCTTGCCGCCGGACACAATTGTGTTGAACATCCCCTGCGGGAGAACAAGGCCGAGAATCTCGCCTATAACAGTTCCCGCAATTCCTCCCAGAATAATAATGATTATTAGGTAGGGAATATTCAATCCCTTTTTTGCCATCAGAACCCCACTTTCCTTGACGGATCTTCGTTTTCCAGTTTTATCTCACCGAATTTCGACTCGAACTGCTCGATGTTCCCCCTCAGAGCGTTCAACAACCTCTTCGCGTTCGCCGGGGTCGAGATAATCCTGCTCAGCACATTGAAACTGGCCTTTCCGGGAACAATCCTTCCGAAGTCCATAATGAACTCATTGTTGTTATGCATAATGCTGGCAACATTTGAATAAATCCCGTCAGCGACCTCTTCGCTGATTTTAGCTTGAAACTGAATTGGCTTTTGATTTGCATCTTTCATTTCGTTACTCCTTTAAAGGATGTTCAGAATAAATCACGGTATGTTTAAAATCAATGATATTCTTGATTCCGTTCCCGCAGGTTGGTAATATATCACATTTGTCAGGAGGTTGATAATATGAACAAGAATTTTATCACGGTAATAATCACAACAGGCGTTCTTGCCATAGCGCTCTTGAATCCTTTCTCTGCTCAGGAAAAATCTCCGAAGATTATTTCGGGGCAGATCCCGCTGGGAGATGAGGGTGATGTCACTATTTTCTTCACCGGGGAGGTAAACGGCTCTTTTGAGCCGTGCGGGTGAAAAACCAACCCGGCAGGCGGTCTTGCCCGGAGGGCAGGATATCTGAATCAGTACAAAGAGATTTTCACGAAGAAACCTTATTATCTTGTTGATTGCGGAAACATGTTCGGCGAAGCGGACGATGAGGGGCGCATAAGAACCGAAGCAACGATTAAAGGAATGAACCTTCTGAGCTACACCGCTCAGAACATTGCCGTGAGGGAAATGAATTTCGGAGCTGACGGTTTTTTAAAATACAAAGAGCAATCCGAATTTCCTTATGTGTCGGCAAACTGGATATTCAGAGACACCGGAAAACCCGTCGCTGAACCTTTTGTAACAAAGGAATATCACAGTTCGACCTTTCTCGGGATGAAAACATCGTCAAAATCCATAGGGTTTATCGGGCTGAACAGAAAAAACGACGGCGCGCTGTTCAAAACATCTGACGGAAGGGAAATAATAGTTGAAGATCCCAAAAAAGCTCTCAGAAAATATATACCGGAGCTTAAGAAGGATTGCCGGATTGTTGTTGTCCTGGCAAGAATGGACCTGGCAGATGCAATGTCTTTAATTGATGATGTTCCTGGCATTGATGTGATGCTTATTTCATACAGCGCGCGGACGACATCCAAAATCGAGAAAAAGGGTTCGACCTATTACGCTTTCACCGGAAATCTTGGTAAAAGACTTGGAGAGTTAAGACTTTACCTTGATGATGACAAAGAAAAAATCGTCAGGACATTTCTTTCGATGAATTACCTGAAAGACGGTTTCCCTGATGACAGAAAACAGAAGATTATTCAGGATGAATATTTGCTGAAGATAAACGAACTGAAGAAAAAAACGGGCAATGCAGCCGGGCCGACGGGTGATACTTTCGCCACAGCGGAATCGTGCAGAAAATGCCATCAGAAGGAATATGACATCTGGGCGAAATCCCGCCACGCTGCCGCCTTCAGCACCCTTGAAAAAAGCAGCCAGCACTTTAACAAGAAGTGCATCGGATGCCACACCCTCGGCTATCTCAGGCCTGACGGGTTCCTGAATAAGGAAACCACGCCGGATCTTATAAATGTTCAGTGCGAAAACTGTCATGGCGCGTTGTCGGGACATGCTTCGAAGAGAAGCACAAAGCCGTCAAAAGGCGGGAACAACTGCAAAAGCTGCCATAACAGCGAGCAGAGTCCTGATTTTGAATATCAGAAATACTGGGAGAAAATAAAGCACTGATCGTTGGCACGGCAGTTGCATTAAATCATGTCGGTTAATGATGGAAAACCGATAATCTCCTCAAAAAGCATGATTCACCTCCAGGCCCCGGTCAAAAGACGGGGCCGAATCATTTTATGCTGTTTTATAAATCCCCTGTAACCGCGCGTTGCTTCATCTCTCCGGCTGTTCCCGGTCCGAATGTCCGTGGAAGAACTTAGAAAAGCCCATCTATCTCAAATAAGGTATAAAGGTCTTTTTTAAGGTTTTAACGGGTGAGCAGAGTCGCGGACTCAAGATGGTAGGTTTGGGGGAACATATCAGCCATGACCGAGCGGGAAGCGCGATAGCCTTCATCGTTAAGCATGGCAATATCCCTGGCAAGGGTGGACGGATCGCATGAGATATAGATAATCTTTTCAGGCATTAACGCTGTCAGACCGGAAAGCAGTTCTTTCGCTCCTGCCCGGGGAGGATCAAGAATGACCGCATGAGGCCTGTAATTCTCCGCTGCGAGCTTTTGAATGGCTTTGGCGCAGTCGAGGCATTGATATTCAGCTTTGACGCTGTTAAATCCGCATCCGTCAAGAGCACACAGAATTGAAACCGGGCTGTTGTCGAAGCCCTTCACTTCCGCCCCTGAAATTGCTGCGGGAATTGAAAAATTTCCGTTGCCGCAGAAAAGGTCAAGCACTTTCATACCCTTTTCAGGTTTCAGCAGATCCACCACTGTGTTTACAAGCAGCTTGTTCACCTCAGGGTTCACCTGGGAAAATGAACGGGCGTCGCTTTTAAGAACCGCTTTCCCGCTGCTCAAATCAAGTTCATAAGTAAATGATGTATCGCCTGAAACGGCTATATCCTCCGTATCCCTTCGGGTTCTTAACGCAATGCCCTTCATGACGGGGAATTCACGGCTGAAATCAGTAAAAAAACCGTCCAGCCCTTCTTCCGGTTGCGTTGCGTAAAATACGGATATTTCTTTGCCCTCCTTTTCGTCCCAGGTCAGGGACATCCTGTCGAATGAGAAAGGGATGCGGGCATTATCAATGAACCGGTGCAGGGCCGGAAGGATGTTGTTAAGCTCCTTACTGAGTATGGAGCAGTGCTGCAACCTGACTATCTTGTTGCTCTTCCATCTCATGAAGCCCAGGGTATTGTGTTTCTTCCCCCTTTTAAATGAAAATCTGGCTCTCTGCCTGTAATAAAGACCGTCAGGAGAACCCAGCGGTTTTTCAAATTCAAGGTCCGCGCATTTCCGCAGAGCATTTTTGAGGATCTTGTCCTTCGCGCTGAGCTGTTCGCTGTATTCAATGTGCATCATCTGACAGCCGCCGCAGACGGTATAGTATTCGCAGCGGGATTTTATTCTTGAGGGACCGGGCGAGAGAACATTAATCAGCTCCCCCTCCATGAAACTCTTTGTTACCTTGACAATACGAGCGAGAACTTTTTCGCCGGGACTGGTGAACGGCACGAAAATTATCTTGCCATCCACCCTTCCCACTCCGTAACCTGTGTAGGCTATGTCGCTTATATCAACTGAAACGACCCTGCTGAAACTCAGAGACAATCCCCCTGTTTGTTGCTAAAAAACATCTCAGCTGTCCAGCATTATTTTGATCTGAACGGAAAGATTCTTTTTCAGGTCGCACACTTGAAAATCATCGTTGGGCATGCCCGCCCTCACAACCATCACGAAATCAACTGAATCCGAAAGAGGAAATGCGGGCCAGTGCCAGGTTCCCTTTTTAAAATTCAACGCCTGGGAACCGCTGCAGATAAACGCTTTGGCTTTACTGAGATCTGGAAGCGCGGAAGGGTTCTTAAGGTCGTTCGGGGGCGCTACAACCGAAATGGATATTCCGCCGTTCAGCGGGATGATTGCCTGGGTGGCCTTGACATGCCTCTCCATCTGGTTGACGATAAACGGCCTGTGCTTGACCCTCAGAAAAGCAAGGTAGGGCTCGCCCTTTTCACTGAGCAGATCGAGCGGACTTATCTTGTCCCAGAAAGAAAATATCTTGCTTTCAACAACGGGTTTTCCGATTGTAATATCCACCACATCCCCGAAAGGCGCGAATGCTTTTCTTGTAAGCGGTTCGGCAGTAATGACTTGTGTTTTCATATATAATCTCCTCCAAAGAATTAATTTATCATAAAGATGTATTATTGTCCATTGTGTTTGAAAAAATAAGGGTTCTCGCTGAGCAGCTTGAAATATCATCCGATATTTATTAATATTTAATCAGACATTATGAAAGGTGAGAAAATGAAACATATTATTCTTGTGCTTGTAGTTCTGATGGTCCCGGCATTCATACACTGCGGGGAGGAGAAAAAACAGAATATCAGAAAGGCTGTTCTGGCAGGGCAATGGTATCCGGGGGACAAAACCGGTCTTGCTAAAACTGTTGATGATTATCTTTCCAATGTGAAAACGGGAAATGATGAACGGAAACTTCTTGCTCTCATATCCCCGCACGCGGGGTATGTTTATTCCGGACAGACGGCCGCTTATGCCTACAAGCTTCTGGAAGGGAGGGAAATAGAACGAGTGATCGTTCTCGCTCTGAGCCACCGTGTGGGTTACGACGGGATATCCGTTTCAGACGCGGATTTTTTTGAGACCCCTCTCGGAAGAATCCCGGTGGACAGGGCTGCCTGCGACGGGCTGCTGAAGAAAAAAGGGTTCGTCACTGTCGGTGATGTGGAAAAAGCTGAACACTCGCTTGAAATACAGCTCCCCTTCCTTCAGAAAACCGCCGGGGATTTCAGGCTCGTCCCGCTGGTGGTCGGAAGGATCGGGGAAAACGAGATAGAACGATATGCGGAGGCGATCAGGGAGTATGTGAACGAAAAAACGATCATTATAGCGAGTTCCGACTTTACCCATTACGGGAGGGATTTTGCGTATGTGCCTTTCAGGGATAACATAGAATCCAATCTTGAAAAACTGGACATGGGAGCGTTCGAAACAATCAAGAGCATGGACGCCAATTCATTTTTGGATTACCGGAACAGAACCGGCGCGACCATCTGCGGTTTTCAACCGATTGCAATTCTGATGAAGATTCTTCCCGAAGATACTGCTGTTGAGCTTTTGCGCTATGACACATCGGGAAATATAACCGGTGATTTTGAAACCTCCGTGAGTTATATGTCCATTGGCTTTTTCCAAAAGGAGAACGGTAAAAAGGAGACGGGAAAGATGACCCAAGATAAACAGGAAGGGAAAGTTCTGACAAAAAAAGAGCAGGATTTTCTGCTCAGGCTCGCCAGAAAGACGATTGAGCATATTGTCAATGACGGTGAAGTTCCAGACAGCATCATTGTCAGCAAAGCTGAACTTACCCCGGCGCTTCAAGAGCTTTCGGGCGTGTTTGTAACGCTGCATAAACACGGACAGTTGAGGGGATGTATCGGATACATTGAGGGAATAGAGCCTCTCTATAAGGCAGTCATTGACAATGCCGTGAGCGCGTCAACAGGGGACCCGAGGTTCAGGCCGGTCAGCGCGGCAGAGTTGAAGGACCTGCATATTGAGATTTCGGTGATGACCCCGCTGAAAGAAGTGTCCGGCTATAAGGATATTGTCATAGGGAAACACGGGGTGGTCCTTATGAAGGGAGGGAGGCAATCCGTGTTCCTTCCCCAGGTCGCTCCGGAACAGGGCTGGGATCGTGATGAAACGCTGACCCATCTTTCGATGAAAGCCGGGCTTCCGGGTGACGCGTGGAAAGAGGGATGCGGATTCAAAGTGTTTGAAGCCCAGATATTTGAGGAAGAAGACTGACGCTGACGAAATTGAAATTATTCGGAAACAGGAAAATAAAAAGCAGAAGGTCTTTTATGAAGACCGTTCTCGCAACCGCTGGGATTTCGCTTTTAAATAACAGCCGCCTGGTGGCTGACAAAACTGAAGAAGCAGTATCGGTTTGGGAGCCCGAAATGCCGGTTGTTGCCGTTACCGCCATCCCGAAGGATAATCCTCTGCCCGCGCTGAACAGAAGCATTTCTGAAATCACCGGAATCAAAGACCCGGTTGCCGCGTGGGCATCGCTGTTCGACAAAAACGATATTGTGGGGATAAAGGTTAACTGCCTGGCGGGGGCGAGGCTTTCAACATCTGTCTTTCTTGCGGAAGCAGTTGCGGAATGCCTGATAAATGCCGGAGTGAAAGCGAACAACATTCTCATCTGGGAAAGGTCGGACCGCGAGCTCAAACGGGCGGGATATAAAATAAATAAAGGCGAGACGGGAGTGAGATGTTTCGGAACCGACGCGCTGTCGGGCGGAGGCTATGAGGAAGAGCCCGAGGATTCAGGCTCCATAGGTTCCTGCTTTTCCAGAATCCTGTCAAAACACATAACCGCGCTTATCAACATCCCTGTTTTGAAAGATCATGATCTTTCAGGCATATCGGGAGGAATGAAAAATCTATACGGCGCGATCCACAATCCGAATAAATACCACAGCAACAACTGCTCCCCTTTCGTCGCGGACCTCAGCAATCATCCGTATATAAAGAACAAGCTGAAACTTGTCATCTGCGACGGAACGCTCGCGCAGTACAACGGGGGCCCCGCGTTCGCGGAACAGTGGGCATGGGATTTCGGCAGGATAATTTGCGGAACAGATCCTGTCGCTGTAGATGCAGTGTGCGCGGATGTAATCGAAAATAAAAGAAAGAAAGAGGGTCTGCTTTCTTTGAAAGAAGCCAAAAGGGAGCCTGTCTGGCTCCGGAAGGCTTCAGAACTGGGGCTCGGGGTTTCCGATACAACAAAAATAAGGATCGTCGAGCTGTGACAAACAGAAGGGAATTTCTGGAAGCCGGGCTTAAAACCGCGGCAGGGATCTGCCTTTTCTGTGCCCTTCCATCAGTTAGCAAATCAGACGATCTGACATTCGGAAATTCTGAAAATCAGCTTTCGCTTGTCGAGGCAAAGCACTACAGAAAACTGAATGACAAGAGGATCGAGTGCGAACTCTGTCCGCGCAAATGTCAGATAGCGGATCTTGAAAGAGGTTATTGCGGCGTCAGGGAAAACCGTGACGGCAAATATTATTCTCTTGTCCATTCAAGGGTATGCTCGGCAAACGCCGACCCGATAGAAAAGAAACCGCTCTTTCATTTTCTTCCCGGAACCGGAGCTTTTTCAATAGCAACTGCCGGGTGTAATATCGAATGCAAATTCTGCCAGAACTGGGAGATAGCCCAGAAACGACCCGAGCAGATACGCTCGGTTGAAATGCCTCCGTCAAGGATTACTGAACTTGCCGGGCAATACAAATGCGGAACGATCGCCTACACTTATTCAGAGCCCGTCGTTTTCTTTGAATACATGTATGACACCGCGTCGTATTCACGCGGGCAGGGACTGCGGAATGTAATGATATCCAACGGGTATATCAACGAAAAACCGATGAGGGAGCTCTGCAAGGTTCTTTCCGCGGTCAAGATTGACCTGAAAGCATTCACGGATTCATTTTACAAAAACACCTGCAGCGGGGAACTGAAGCCCGTCCTTGACACCCTTCTCGTTTTAAAAGATGAAGGCATCTGGTTCGAGCTTGTCATCCTCATTGTGCCCACCCTGAATGACAGCACGGCGGAGATATCCCGTATGTGCAGATGGGTGAAGAAGAACCTGGGCTCCGATGTCCCCATGCATTTCACGAGGTTCCACCCGAGTTACAAACTTCAGAATCTCCCCCCCACCCCGATCAAAACCCTTGAGAATGTTTACAAAACAGCGAATGCGGAAGGGATAAAATTCGCCTATCTCGGGAACATACCCGGCCATGAAGCGGAAAACACCTTCTGTCCGGGATGCGGTAAAATTTTGATAGAGCGGGCAGGTTTCCACATCAGGGCAAATCACATCAAAAAAGGCAAATGCGGCTTCTGCGAAATCTCCATTCCCGGTGTCTGGGAATGACGGAAGCTATCTGACGACAGTCACTTTTGCCACATAAACCAGTTTTCTGTCCCGGTTCTCGAGAAAACTGCGGATCATGAATTCAGGGTCGGGCATTATCTTCCCGCTGAATACGGTTTCGCCGTTGTTTGTGATAATGACCGGCTCGTCAAGGTTCACCATCGCCGGATGAATGAAAACCGAAAAAGCGCCGAGCCTTGAGGATTTTATGTCAAACCTGTTGGCGGCATAACGGACATCAGCTCTCGCGGAAGGCTGTTCCCGTTTGAAGAGAAAGTAACTCTCCGCGGGAGGAATGTCCCCTTTCAGGCTGATCTTTTCCGCTCCTCTTTTCACATCCAGCGTTATTCCCTCACCCCGTTTCAGGTTCTTTTTATATATGTCCAGATCATCCATCCCGTTTATGGCAAACCCTCCTCCCGCAACAATAATATCATCCTTCAGAAGGCCCATTTTTTCCGCAAGCGTGCCTTCCAGCACGGAAGACACATGGATGCCCTTCCCTTCATATTCGTAGTCCGGAATGAATCCTATGGTAATCCTGTCATCCGAAAGCTCTATATTGTAATCCCTGTGCCAGTCCGCCGGGGCTTCCGCCTTTACGCCGTCAACGGAAAACCATCTGCATTTCCCGAATCTCTTCTCCGCGGTTTCCCAGACGATGTCAGAAGGGAACGGGTCGCGGGGGTTTCTGTCAAGGAATTCAGCTATAAGCGGCAGCTCTGTTTCAGCATAATCAAACGAGTGCGTTCCTTCCATTTCCCTGTAAAATATATCCCCGCCTGATTCAACAGCCATCTCTATTGTCGGCCGCATTTTTTTCGATGGATAAAGACCGTCATTAAATGTAGTGATGGCATAAATCGGGGTGTTCTTCATGTTTGGCGCGTATGTCGGCAGATTGCCGTCAAGGCTTCCGACACCCATGTGACCGTTCAGCGCGATAAAAGCAGCGTAATCCGTCGGCGCAACCATGGCATGAAGAAAAGAAGCGGACGCGCCGTCCGAGAAGCCGCCCATCATCACCCGGTCGTCATCAATATTAAATTCTCTTTTAAGGGTCCGGATAAAATCGTGTATATTTGCCATCCCGACATCATCCCACCATGTCGCGCCAGCCTGCCCGAACGGGAAGGCGACGAGCCAGCCCTTTTTTATGCCAAGGCTCCCGAGTTCCTCCTCCTTCGCCCATTCAAGAGGATTGTCCGCTATCTCCGGCATCGAAACCCCTCCGTGAAGAACAATCAGAAGAGGAGTGTTTTCAGCAGGATTGTATGACGGCGGGATGTAAACAACCCACGGGCGTTCTTTGCCGTCAATACATTTCACGACAAGCAAATCATACTGCCCGGTATTCTTTCTGCCGAAATCGGAAGTTTTCAGCGCGGATGCGAGCTCCTTCCAGTCGGGTTTTGCTTTAAGTATTGAACTGATGAGTTTTTCCTGTTTGGCGGTGTCATCAGTCTTCAGAAGCTTATCCAGATCACCGTGCCAGTCCGCAGCGCAGGTAATTGACGCGATAAACAACAGAACGATTGAAATGCAATGTTTCATTGGTCTTCTCCTTACGGCAACGCCCCGCAGGTGTTGAGCGCGGGATTCCGCTCAACGGTGTTTGAATCATAACCCGCCGTGTATTCTCCATCCGCCCTGCTCTGGGTGACAAGATAATATGTATCGCCCGCCGATGGCGAGATATCGTAATATCTTCTGCCGTCCCCGTTATCCGTTCCGGGAATATGGCAAACAACCGATGCGTGGCTGTAAAATGTCCCGATCGTTCCCTCGTAAATATTATATGCCGTCCCTGCTATGCCCTTGTTCTCCCAGTAAATTCTCATGCTTCCGTCGCCGTTGTTGCCCATATTTAAAGGTGTTTCCGATATCACACTTGATACTTCGTCAATTCCTGTTCCCGGATCGCAGGCGTCGCCCACTCCGTCCCCGTCAGAATCTCTTTGCGACACACCCCAGACAGGATTGTTGATCAGCTCACCATCTGGCCCTCCTGTCTCTTCTTTCGTAATCCAGCCCGTTCCTTCATCAATCCGGAAGTATGCCTCTAATCCGGGGGTTGCCGGGTCCAAAGATTTATATTTCCATTCATTGATCTCCGGCTCTGTCCTTGCGGCGTTCCAGAAGCGAACTTCATCAATCATTCCTATATAATGGCGGTATAGTCCGTAAATAGAATTTACTGCTCCTATCGCAAAATCATCCAGGATGTTGAAGCCTCCGGGAAAACTTCCTGTCATGTCTCCTTCCTGCAAACCGTCAATATACAGCGTTGCAGTTGAAGCGCCTCCGTCAA
>CAZDZC010000055.1:0-16889 GCA_964509835.1 uncultured Acidobacteriota bacterium | reverse complement strand
CCCTCTCTAAATCAACAGTTTCAATTGTTTCAGCTTAAACAGCTTTCACGGCAAAAGACCGCGCGGGAGATATCACATTTTTTCCTTCAGATTATGATCCAACATTTTTCTGTAAAGGGTTTTTCTGTCAATATCAAGGAGATCTGCAGCTTTCTCTCTGTGCCAGTCTGTCAGTTTCAGGATCTTCAGGATATGCGCTTTTTCAACATCTTTTAAACATATTCCCTTCAGAACCTCATCACTGTCTTTGTCGTGTGTTATCAGCGGGAAATCCCAGGCTGTCAGAACATCGTCCTTGGAAAGAATTGCCGCGCGGTAAACAGCACTGAAAAATTCACGGACATTCCCGGGCCAGTAGTAATTTCTGAGCAGCTTCTTCGCGTCATCGCCCAGTTTTTTGCGCCTGAAAGAAGGGTTCTTCTTCTTGAAATGCTCAAACAGCAAATCAATATCCTCAATCCTGTCCCGCAGGGGCGGAATTACCAGAGAAAGGGTGCTTACGCGCCAATAAAGATCCCGCCGGAACCGTTTCTTTTCAGATTCATTCCGCAGGTCTCTGTTTGAGGCCGAAAGTATCCTCGGGTTCGCGCTCACTTCGCGAACCCCTCCCACCCGGTAGAACTTTCCTGTTTCCAAAGCACGCAATACCTTAGCCTGCACCTGCAGGGGCATTTCACCGATCTCATCAATAAAAAGTGTTCCTTTGCCGGCCACTTCCATAAGTCCGAGCTTCTGGGCGTGAGCGCCGGTGAATGAACCCTTTTCGTGGCCGAAAAACTCGCTTTCAAACACAGTCTCTGTAAACGCGGCACAATTGACGGCAATAAAGACGCCGTCCGTTCTGCTGGAGTTGAAGTGGATTTTTCTTGCGACAAGTTCTTTCCCGGTTCCGCTCTCTCCATAGATATGAATCGGAACATCACTTTTTGAAAGGGTCTGTATGTTATCCAGAAGCTCCAACATGACGGGGCTGCCGGTCACTATTTCCCAGTCCTGCTCCTGCGCTTTTAACCTGTTTATGCTCGAGCGCAGCAGGATATTTTCACTTACAAGCAATTTCTTCCCTGCCGCTCTTTCAATGGCTCTTGAAAGCTCCTTGAAAACCACCGGTTTTGTTACATAGGTATAAGCCCCTTCATCAACAGCATCCAACCCCCTTGACATATCTTGGCTTATGACGACAATCTGCGCGGATGTGTCAAGTCTCGTCGCCTCCTTGACAAGTTCGGTGCATTCCATATCAGCCGCTTTATCCTCAAGAACCAGAACATCAAACTCTCTCTGGGTGAGCAGTTTGAAAACAGTTCTGCCCTTGTCTCCTCTCAATACCTCACAGGAATAATCCGGAAGTTGAGTCTGGAGAAAATCCGCTATATCGTTATCATTTACAATTGCAAGTACAGAAGTCATAATACTAAACCTTACCTGGAAGAAACCTCCAATGAGAACGATTATAAAAAATAAAAAATGAAAAATCAAATAAAAATTTCTGATCCTTGATTATAACCTGATTGCAGTGAGTAAGTTAACCGTTTTCTAAATGCTCTCTGAATGGAAAGAACCCTTCAACAATCTAAGTGAAGGGCTCTTTCAATTGCGACAAGATCTTTTGCAACTATTTGGAGGTTAGTTTTCAGCTTGACCTTATCTCTGCAAACAACATTTCTGCTGTCCGCTACAATATACAGGTATCATTTGCAGGAATCATGCCAGACAGAAAGAACTGTCATTGCTTATTTGTAAAAAATGTGTTGGGGCAGTATGCCCCCTGACGGGGGCTATCCACCCCTTCGGTAATGTTTATCTTAACAATCGTTATGTTCCCGGCAGTTACAACCAGTTTCCGCGCGGGGCCTCGCCCCTTTAAAGTCAGAATTGATTACTCTCTCAAATCTAAAAAGTTCAATTGTTTCAGCTTAAAAAGCTTTCATGGGAAATGCGGGACTCAGTTGAAACCTGTGGAAAATTATACAAAAATACATTAACATCAGCTCATGAAGAAAGACTACCCTATCCTCGAATTCGATCCCTGCAAAAAGGCTGTCATCAGCACTTCCGAGCAGATTTCCGATATCCATGCTCCCGAAAACTGCGTCCTGTGCTTTTTCGGAGAGGTTGTCAGCAGGTTCGCCCAGCAGAGCAAGGCTGAAATCCTGAAGAGATTCCGCTGGGAATGCGGCACCTTTACGCTGTTCGCTTCAGAATACTCCGGAAAGCCTTTCTGTTTCATGCACTGCGGAGTTGGCGCCCCGCAGGCTGCCGCTCACATTGAAGAACTTTACGCTGTCGGTTGCAGGAAAGTCATCGCCTGTGGTAGCGCGGGGGTGCTGGACAGTTCCCTCGCTGCTGGCCATCTGATCATTCCGACCTCCGCGGTGAGGGACGAAGGCGCTTCCTATCACTATCTCCCGCCGTCCAGATATGTTGACGCTGATACGGATGTCGTTGATGCAATCAGCGCTGTTCTCGACAAGCGCCTGGTTAAATACGGGAAAGGCAGGACATGGACCACCGATGCTCCGTATCGTGAAACGAGGGGCATCATTGAGCTAAGAAAGAAGGAGAACTGTCTGACTGTTGAGATGGAGTGCGCCGCTTTCATGGCGGCATCCCGTTTCAAAGGGGTGAAGTTCGGACAGATACTGTATTGCGGAGACGACATCAGCGGCGAAGAGTGGGACACAAGAGGGTGGACAAAAATGAAATCAGTAAGAGAAAAGTTGTTCCGCCTCGCTGTGGAATCCTGTTTTGAACTTTAATCAAACATCGCATCCGGCTTTCGAAAGCTGAGAAATACTTCATATAAACCGGACAGGAAGTAGTAGAGAAAACCGAATGCTATTGCCTTGTGAGGCTCGGCTGAGAAGAAAATCGTCTGCGGAAGGCCAGAGGCGAGAGACGCGTCAATGCCAAGATAAGGCAAAGGAACGCAATAAACAAACGACAGCATGGAAAAATATAAAATAAACATAACCGTCAGCCTCCCCGTGAGCGAGAATGTATTCCTGTCCAGTCCCCATGAACCGATCATTGCTGTAAATTTGCCCAGAAAAAGAATCCATATCAGAAGCAGAAGCCAGGTTTTTGAATATCCCGCAAGATAACATGCGGTCATCAGAAGCCACCACCCTGCTGAAACAATAATGAAAAACATCCTCGCGAATTCAGCTCCGTCCGCAGCGTCATTACCGTTAAGGGAACCGAGAATGTAAATCATAAACAGGAGCGCCAGGGTGGCGATTTCTATTGTAATAAGCAAACTGAGATCCCTGACCATGAAATCACCCAGGCCGAACGGGATGAACCAGGTAACTATATAGATATAGGCCATAAAAAATTCGGGAATTGTCCCGGCCAGACCGGACCAGGATACATGTCCCGAAAAAAATCTCATTTTTCAATTGCTTGTTCGGAAGGCAGAGGAACCTTATGCGGGGTTCTGCAATGGGGGCATTCCAGTTTTTTACCGGCGTAAACCGGCGGTATCTTTAATGTGGTGCCGCACGCGCACGCGATGAAGATAAAACTGTTCAGGTGCCACATCATGTCCGTCACCTGTCTTATTCGCTCCAGCCCCCCCGCATCAGATTTTCCGCCATCAGATGTTTGCTTGTCAACGGCAGGTTTGGATTCAGATGCGCTCAGCGCGGATACGGGAACCACTCCCACAGGCCTTCCCGTAACCTTCCTGAAAGCGTTATCGTAATCGTCGTAAGCGTAGCCGCCCATGGCCCGAAGGATTTTTACCCTTTCGGAAATGGGAGGATGGGTGCTCGTAACATCCGAAAGCGCCTGGCTCGTCATCTGCATCGGGTTCACGATGTACATGGACGCGGTCGCGCGGGTGGCGGACTGAAGTTTATACGGCTTCCCGGATATCTTCAGAAGGGCGCTGGCAAGCCCTTCGGGATACCTTGTGAACTGCGCGGCGCATGCATCGGCAAGATATTCCTTCTTTCTCGACACCGCGAAATAAATTAACTGGGCTATTATCGGGGCAAGGATCATCAGCACAATCGCGGCAATCATTATCACAAGCTGCGCCTGCCCTCCTCCTCCACGCGATGAAGTCCTGCTCCTGCCCCCCGACCAGAAAAGCTGCCTCACTCCGATGTCCGCAAGGAGAACAATCGTTCCCATCATAACCCCGACCATCATCATATAGAGAACATCCCTGTTCTTCACATGCGCCATCTCGTGCGCGATGACCCCCTGAAGTTCGTCCCGGTCAAGTATCTGGAGCAATCCTGTCGTAACTGCGACTGATGCTGTTTCGGGGCCTTTCCCGGTAGCGAACGCGTTCGGAGCCGGATCGTCAATAATATAGACATCGGGGACGCGCGGAAGCCCGGAAGCTATCTTCATTTCCTCAACAACATTATACAGAACGGGGTGGTCTGAAGGCTTAATCTTTCGTGCCCTGCTCATCGTAAGAAAAATGGTGTCCCCGCTGAAATAACTTATCAGGGTCATTATCAGCCAAATGATAAACGCGACGGTCAGCCCGAATAAACCGGAGCCCGGATATGCAGCTTCGCCGATAATGTAGCCCATCAGAAACAGAAATCCCGCCATCATCACCACAAGCATGGCTGCTTTGCGCCGGTTGGATCTTATTTGTTCCCACATGATTTTATTCCCGCGGTGAATCCCATCCTGACATTTACCGGGCTCAGAACTTCACTTTGGGAGCCTGTTTTTCTTCGGGGGAATCCACTTCAAAGAAATCAGCTTTGCTGAAACTGAACATGCCCGCAATTATGTTGCTGGGGAACATTTCCACTTTGTTGTTCAGCGTGAGCACATTATCATTGTAAAACTGTCTTGAGAAAGCGATCTTGTTCTCGGTGGATGTAAGCTCCTCCTGAAGGGCGAGGAAATTCTGGTTCGCCTTCAGATCGGGATAGCTTTCAGCCACAGCGAACAATGATTTCAGGGTCTGGGACAGCATATTCTCCATCTTCGCCTGATCAGCGACGCTTCCGTTGAAATTCACCGCCTGCTGTCTCGCTTTCGTCACTGCCTCCAGCGTTTCTCTTTCGTGGGTCATATACCCTTTTACCGTCTCAAGCAGGTTCGGGATAAGGTCGTATCTTCTTTTAAGCTGGACATCAATCTGCGACCACGCGTTCTTTACCTCATTTCTGAGTCTCACCAGCCCGTTGTAAATACCGACTACCCAGATGGCAACAACAACCGCAATCCCAAGTATCATAAGCAATCCAATCATAGCAGTTCCCATAACAATCTCCTTTAAATATTATCAAAGCAAATCATGTTCTGAAAGTCTCTCCGAGAAAAGAAACAAAGCCTTCGCCTTCATCCGATTTATTATGATGATCAACCATCCTGCCGAGTTCACCCGCATCAAGCCAGATCCCCTCGCCATGACGGCATCGGTCAAGGGTCACAGGCACGCCTTCGGGACGGACCTTATCCATTGCTTTCGAACACCTGGGACATTTTCTTTCCTTCTCGTTCACCCTGACAACAGGATATACCATTATGTCCGGTATCTCCGCCTTAACGCCCAGAGCCTCCGGCAGAAGCTGAAGCTCGCCCGCATCAAACCATATCCCCTTGCAACTGATGCAGTAATCAAGTTCAATGCCGTTCCGTTCAACGACTATCAGAGGTATTGAGCACTGGGGACAATCCACTTCGTTCTCCTGCGGTTATGAAATGTCAGAATATCAGACAGGGCAATCAATGTCAATACTGTGAAGGCAGAGAGTCCGGGAGGCAATACATCAGGCGCACGAGAGAGACATTTCTGTTTTACCGTCCTTCCACGCCGGAGTGGCGCAGTTCCCATCTGGTAGTGATCGGAGTCAGGAACAGGTCGCTTTCGTTGTAATCGCCTTCAAATATGTAAAGAAGGGTTCCGGCTGTGCTGAGGCATTTATAAAAAACGCTGTTCTCGACATTTTTAAGGTCGAGCGGATTGTCCTCGGCAAACCGTTTGAATTCCCTGTCATCGGGAAAGACAAGGTTGTTGTGGTAGGGGTCGGGGACACCCGAAACGCCGGGGGTTGATGATGTGGAAACCATCAGCGCGCCGCCGTAGGGGTTCATCCCCATTTTGTATGTTCCGAGAAGCGTTTCGTAATCCTTTGACGGGGCCATCAGATCGTCTTTTTTCAGTACTTTCTCCAACTCCTCGTCGGTGACGGATTCCTCCAGGGATGCGATGAAATATGAAACCTTCTTGCCGTCATTCTCATCCTCCGCGAAACAGGCGCACGACAGAAGGATAACTATCATAAGAACGGCAGTTCTCAACCCCTCCCTCCCATAAGGATATGATTTATCATCTGAACAGCCTGTCCCAGCCTCAGGAGTTTTCTGTTTCGTTTCTGGACAAGATCCTGATTTTCAAGGTCCAGATGCTCGCTTCTTGTGTTGCGCTGAATCTTTTCAATCTCCATCTTCAGCGCGTCAAGCTCCTCTCTTTTCAGTCTTTTCAGATGAACCGGCGACAGAATAGTGAAACCGTCTGCTATCTGGTTGACCATCGCGTAAGCGCTTCCGCCTAAAAATGCCATTTTGTTCTCCTTTTCAACAGTAAAATATAATACCCGGAAACATTTTTTTCAATGATGCACGGGTTTATTTTCTTTTGGTCGCGACCGTAAGCCCCTCTCCTCCCGAATCCTTTATAAGGTTCATAACGGCTACAACCGAGCCGTGTTCAGTCTTCTTATCCGCTTCAATGACGACATTCTTGTCGGATGCCGCTTCTATGTCCTTAGGCAGAACTGAAGCCAACTCTTCAAGCGAAATGTTCTCCCCTTTGTAGAAACACTGCCCCGAAGGGTCAATCTGAATAACCATAGCCTCGGTTTTTCCTCTCTCCTGCCGTTCCGAATCGGGAAGTTCGAGACTGAGCCCGGTATCCTGAAGAAAGGTCGTGGATATCATAAAAAACAGCAGAAGCAGAAAGACAACATCTATAAGCGGCGACAGGTCAATGCCTGCCTGCCTTTTTACCTGTTTTCTGAATTCCATCCGTCAGCCCCTTCCGTTCCCGTTTGACTTTATCGAGCGGATAACCACCATCGCCCTTGACTCCATCTCGAGGATGATCGCTTCCGCCTTGTCCCTGAAATAGTTATGAAGTATCAGTGACGGGATCGCCACACACAAGCCGACCGCCGTTGTCAGCAGGGCCTCCGAAATCCCTTCCGAGAGCGCCTGAGCCTGTCCCACCCCGATTGACGATATGACGGTGAAGACTTTTATCATTCCAAATACCGTTCCCAGAAGCCCGAGGAGAGGACTTATGCTCGCGATGGTGCCCAGTGCGCCGAGATAGCGCTCCAGCACCGGCACTTCCCTTCTCCCGGCATCGGCGACAGCTCCCTTGACATCCTCAAGCGGCAGTTCCCTGCTTTCAAGAGCGGCAAGCACGATCCGGGAATAAGGCCAAGGATTTTTCCTGCAGATAGCTTCCGCCTTGTCAAACGAGTTTTCCTCAATCAGGTTCTCGATGATGGATGCCGTTTCAGCCCTGATAACCCTTTTTCGCCTTAAATTGATGAGTTTCTCGATGCCTATGGCAATCGCGGCAATGGAGCACAGAAACAGCGGATACATCAGATAACCGCCTTTTTCAATGAGTTCGATCATATCTTACCTTCCCTGTAAATATCTGAATGTTATTGTTGCGCCCAGTTTGTCCTCTTTCACAAATGACGGAAGAGGCTCAAACGGGAACGAGTTCTTTATCGCGAAATACGCCGCCCTGTCCAGAGGCTCATGGCTTGAACCTTTCTGAATTTCGAGGCTGTCAATCCTGCCTTCGCGGGTTATATAAAAATGGATCACCACATCCCCTTTCAGCCCGAGGGTGTAAAATGCCATGGGGGGATGCCAGTTCCTTCTTATCTCCTTCTGAAGTCTTTTCGCGTAGGGCCCCAGGTCCGCATAAAATGTGTCAAACGAAATCCCGGAATAATTTTCCGCTCCGCCTTCCGGGCTTTCCAATCCCAGAGAACCGAGGCTTTCCATAAACGAGTCAAGGTTTTCCCTGAAGTCCTGCTCTTCATCGGGAGCAGCAGTCGTTCCGCTTTCTGACACCTTACGCTTTTCTTCGGGCTTCGGAATGAACCTCTCCCTCTGCACGGGCATCGGGATCATGTAGTCATTAATATTCCCCGCAAGCTTCGGAGTGTTCCCGGAATCGCTGTTTCTGTCTGTATCGGATGCCTTCCTGTTCATGTCGGAATAGAAATCCGCGTCCGGGGAAGGCTCCGCCTCGACATCATTTTCCAGCTCCGTAAACCTGAACTGCATCGGCTTGTCGTTTTCAGACAGCAACAGCTCATCCAAACTGACAGGGAAAAGTTTATTTTTAAGATCCATCGGTGCCCAGAATAAAAACGCGTGAAACAACAGCGATATAAGAACCGCATGCCAGAGCCTGAAACGATAGCCTCCTGCCGGGCCTCCATCCCTGATGTTCCTTTTTATGCTGGTCAGAATGATTTCCTTCCTTAAAACGAGCAGGCTGAAACAAAGTCTGTAAAATGATTAGACAATTCAGCCGGGAGAAAGGTTTAACGGAGATTGTCCCGCTGGCTGTTTATTATGTCTGTTATCTTCAGGGCAACTTCGAGGGCGTCGCGGCCCTGTTTTCCGTCCACTGCCGGGGCCTCTCTTGTCATCACAGAGTCTATGAACGATTCAAGTTCCCGCTTAAGCGGCTCGGCTTTTTCAACCGGGCAATCATCCTTAAGTATCTCCGGTGCCCCGCCTGTCACTTTCAGGGAATACATCTCCGCGTCCTGTTCGGCATAATCCAGAGAGAGATATGAGTTGGTTTGGAATACCCTGAATTTTCTGACCCTCTCCTTGCTTATCCTGCTGGCAGTCAGATTGGCTACGCATCCGCTTTCAAATTCAAGCCTGACATTTGCTATATCAATTTTGGGCGTCAGCGCGTTGACCCCGACAGCTCTGATCTCCTTCAACACAGAGCCGGCAGCCCTGAGAATAATATCAATGTCATGGATCATCAGATCAAGGATGACATCCACATCAAGACTTCTCGGAACAAACGGGCTCAGGCGGAGTGTTTCTATAAATCTCGGTTCTTTTATCCTTGTGAGCATTGCCTGGGTCGCAGGATTGAACCTCTCCAGATGTCCGACCTGCAGGATGAGGCCGTTTCTTTCAGCCATAGCTACCATTTCGTCAGCGGCTCCAAGCGAATCAGCTATCGGTTTTTCGACAAGAACATCCTTTCCCGCAGCCATGAACGCTCTCGCCACTTCAAGGTGATGCTCCGTCGGAACGGCAATGCTGACGGCGTCAACCCGGTCTATAAGATCACGGTAATCCGTTGTGTTGTAAATATTATACGGGGAAGCAATTTCCGCTGCCCGTGATGCGGATATGTCCGCGATACCGACGAGCTCAACATTTTTCAGCTCACTGTAAACCCGGACATGGTTTTTTCCGAATGCGCCCGCCCCTACAACTGCGACTTTTTTCATAATTATTTAATGACTCCACGATCCGAAGAATTAATAAAATCAACCAGAATTTTAATTTCGGGGATATTTTTACACTGACCGGCGATAGCTTCAAGCGCCTGTGTCATGTTCATCCCGCCTTTTATGAATTTATACGCCTGCTTCAGTTCCGCGATTGTCTCCTCTGAAAAACCCTTTCTCTGAAGCCCTATAGTATTGATGCCGTAAGTTTCCGCCCTGTTTCCGACCGATTTTACATACGGCAGGGCATCCTGGGTTATCACCGAATATCCGCCTATGAACGCGTGCGTCCCGACCCTGCAGAACTGGTGAACACCCGAAAAAGCGCCGACCGTCGCGAAATCCTGAACCTCAACATGGCCCGCCAGCGTGGCGGCATTCGCGAATATTATATTGCTTCCGACTTTGCAGTCGTGGGCTATGTGGGAGTATGCCATAAAAAAGCTGTTGCTTCCGACCGAGGTTATTCCGCCGCCTTTCCCGGTTCCCCTGTTGAAGGTGCAGAATTCCCTGATGACATTATTATCCCCGATCCTGAGCACTGTCCTTTCCCCGCCGAACTTCAGATCCTGAGGCTCGGAACCGAATACCGACATGGAATACAGCTCGTTCCCCTCCCCTATCTCGGTATAAGGGAAAACAACAACCCCGTTACGGAGCTTGGTGTTGTCGCCAATTTTCACATCGTCGTGTATTACACAATAAGGACCTATCTCTACATTGTTCCCGATCTCAGCTTTCGGGCTGACTATTGCTGTGCTGTGTATCTTCAAACCGTTAACCTTTGTTAATTTCTATCCACAAGGGCGGACAGTATCTCCGCTTCCGTGACAAGCTGTCCGTCCACAAACGCTTCGCCCTTGATTTTACAAGTCCTGCTCTTTAGTCTTAAAACCGTTACCACAATCCTGAGCTGATCTCCCGGCACCACCGGTTTCCTGAATCTGACATTGTCAATGCCCATGAAAAAGACAAGCTTCTTATCCCTGTCGGGAATATCGGACAGCAGAAGAACCGCGCCCGTCTGCGCCATCGCCTCAACGATCAGCACTCCCGGCATGACCGGTTCCCCGGGGAAATGCCCCTGAAAGAACTCCTCATTGAATGTAACATTCTTGATTCCGACAATCCTTTTCCCCTTTTCCATCTCGATTATCCTGTCCACCAGCATGAACGGATATCGGTGCGGGATGATGTCCATTATTTCCTTAACATCTTTTATCATTGTTCCTCCCTCATTCCTCCTGTAAATCTGAAACCTTCTTTTCAAGCTCTTTTATCCGGGCCGCCATTTCAGGCAGTCTGGCAATAAGGGCCTGGATCCTGAGCCATTCTCTGTGGTCAATTGCCGGGAAACCGGTAACGAACGCGCCTGCTTCGGTGCTTTTCGTCACCGCGGACTTGGCCCCCACCCTCGTTCCGTCCCCGAGACTGATATGCCCGACCGCGCCCGACTGCCCCGCAACAACAACCTGCCTGCCCAGTACAGTGCTGCCTGAAATGCCCGACTGGGCGACAAGAAGCGACGATTCGCCAATCCTGACATTGTGGGCTATCTGAACAAGGTTGTCTATCTTCGTGTTCCTTCCGATAACGGTGTCCTTCAGCGCGCCTCTGTCAATACACACATTCGCGCCGATTTCAACATCATCCTCAATGACCACTCCTCCGACCTGCGGGATTTTACGGTGGCCGTCCGCGCCCTGAGCGAATCCGAAGCCGTCACTCCCGATAACCGATCCGGAATGTATGATGACCCCGTTTCCTATCCTGACCCCGTGATAAACAGTGACATTCGGGTATAACCAGCAGTTACCGCCTATCGCGCTGCCCTCTCCGACGACACAACCCGGCATGATCACCGTTCCTTCTCCGACCAGACAATTATCCCCGATCGAAACAAACGGCGCTATTGATGCCGTTGCGTGAATGCCGCAGTTCTTTCCGATATCCGCTTTGGCGCTGATACCCTCAATTTTCCTGTTCACTGAATAGAATATCTTCAGGGCTTCCGCGAATGCAAGATAGGGATTATCGCTGAAAACGGCATTCCTTCCCCCCGCTTCGGAACCCTCCTTCATGATAACTGCCCCGGCTTTTGAACATTTCAGGGCATCGGAATATGCCGGGTTGGTGAAAAAGGACAGCTCGTCAGGCCCGGCTTCGTCCAGAGGGGCAACTCCGCCAAGCAAAAGATCGCCGTTTCCGGCAAACCCGCATCCGAGCTTTTCAGCTATCTCACTAAGGGTGAATTTACTGCCGCGGGGTCTGAACAATATCAGTTGGTTCCTTTTTTCTTTTCAGAGGCAAGTTTATCAAGCACTTCCTGGGTGATGTCAGAATCCGGGTTCGCGTAGATAATCCCGCTCTGCATCTTGCTGAAGATAAAATCAAGGGCCTGCGCCTTGGCAATAGTATCAATGATCGGATATACCGCGTCTTCCAGCTTTTTCATCATCGCGCTCTGCATCTCGTATAATTCTTCCTGAGCGCTTTTCTTGAACTGCTGATAGGTCTCCATCTTCTTCTGGAAATCCTTTTTCAGTTCAGTTTTCTTCTCCTCGCTGTAGCCCAGCGCGTCATTGCTCAGTTTGTCCTGGAGCATAAGAAGTTCCTTTTCCATCCCTCCGGCTTCCTTCATCTTGTCCATTTCCGTTTTCTCGAGCTCGTCCCTCATGGCTTTGCCGTCCGCGGACTCCGCCATGATCCTTCCGAGGTCTATGATGGCGATCTTCTGTTTTTTCTCCTGCGCTCCGGCTCCCATGAAAATGCCCGAGACAAAAATAAGCGCCAGAATACATACGATTGTTCTCTTCATAAAATTCTCCTGTTTAGAAAGTAGTTCCGATTGAAAAAGTGAAATTCCTTGTGTCATGATAAACGGACGGGTTCATTGCTTCCGCCCAGATAAGCCTTAACGGATACTGGAACATCGGAACAAAGAACCTGAGTTCCGCGCCCAGTGAATAATACATGTGGGTAATGTCATATTTCCCGAGATACGCGTTGCCCGCGTCCGCGAACAGCACGAAGTGGAACTGGTCGTTCATGGGGAAAACCACTTCTCCATTGAACAGAAGCATCCTGTCTCCGCCGATGGGCCACCCTCTCGAATCAAAATAGGGTATCGCCCTGTCAGTGCTTTTCACATAAAATTCACGGGGGTATATGTCCCTGCTTTCAAATCCCCTGACGGAGCTGTCGCCGCCCAGATAAAAATATTCATAAATAGGTATCTGCTCCCCTCCGAAAGCGTTGACATATCCAATCTCCGCGTTCAGCCCGAAATAGCTTGATTTGTAAAGCTTGTGGAACCAGCTCGCCTGAATCCTCGGTTTATAGAACGACGAATCCCCGCCCAGAAAATCACCCGCGATAGTCACGCTTCCTACTATCTTCAGCCCTCTCGACGGGGTGTAGGGATGATTGGTTGTGTCGTAGGAAACAACCGGGGTAAGCTTGCTTATCACGCTGTCAACCCTCTCAACACCTTTCACTTCATAAATATCATTGCCGCTGGAATCCTGTCCCACAACTTCCCAGTTATCCTGCCATGTCGTGCTCTTATCGTATGAATAACCGATGGATGCTCTTGTGAAATATGTAAGCGGGAAACCGAATGTCAATCCTCCGCCTTTTGATTCCCTCGTAAAATCGGTGTAGTCCGTTTCGCTCATATAGATGCTGCCGCCCAGCGTGTATGGTTTTCCGAAAAGCCAGGGCTCAGTGAACGAGATGCTGTAAAGATCCCTTGTCCCGCCTACGGAAGCAGAGAAAGATACTATCTCTCCCCTTCCGAGAAAATTCCTGGTCGAGTAAGAACCGCGGACGAAAGCCCCCTCAAAGTCACTGTATCCGCCGCCGAACTCTATCTGGTTCTTTCCTTCCTCCTCACCCTTCACAAGCACATCAACTTCGTTGCTGCCTTCAATCGGGGTTATGGTAGGGAATTCGGTCACCTTGAAATATCCGAGCTGGGATATCTTCCTGAGACTGGATTCAAAATAACCCTTTTTGAAGAGCTCACCCTCGTTAACCCTGAACTCCCTTCTGAGAACATGGTCTTTGGTACTGGTGTTGCCTATGAACTCAAGGAATCTGAGATTGTAAGGCTCTCCTTCTTTTATACTGAACATGACATCCACCGTCTGCTCTTCGGGATGGGTTTCGGTGACAAGCGCCGTGTGCGCGTAGATATAACCTTTATCCCCGTAAAGATTGGTGATGTATTCAACTCCCTTGTCCATGACATCCTGTTTAAACAGCTCACCCGGTTTCTGGAACACGCGGGTCATTATTTCATCCTTTGTGTGGATCTCGTTGCCTTCCACATCCATTTCCGCAATATGGTATTCCAGCCCTTCAGTCATGTTAAGGTCCACAAAGACCCACCGTTCGGATCTTCCCTTCCTTTTGCTCTTGACCCTGCTCTCCCGTATATCGTATTGAGGTTCGTCTATTTTCACCTCCACGAAACCGTTGTTTTTGTAAAGCGCGATGACACCCTCAAGCGCCATGTCTATTTTATATTCTGAAAACACATTCCGCCTTGTGAGCCACGAAAATGCCCATTTCTCCGACACCTTCTTCATGGCTCTTTTTATCTTGCGGTCGGAGAACCTCTCGTTCCCGTTGACGGTTATTTTCTTGATCTTGAGGCGGTCCCCGAGGTCAATGTTGAAAACCAGCGAGCGCTCGTTTTTCGAAACATACTGGACATCCGACTGAACCGACGCGTATTTGTATCCCTTGGTCGAGAGAAGTCCCTCGATTATCCGCTCCGCTTTGTTCACGGCAGACCTGTCCAGATAGGAATTCTCCTTGAACTCTATATCGTTTGATTTGAGAATCTCGTCAATCTTGGAATCGGTGATCTTCTTCGCGCCCCTGTAACTCACATTTCTGATGACGGGTTTTTCCTCCACCCTGACAATAACGGCCACCCCGTCCTCCAGATCTTCAACCTCGATGCTGACAAAATCAAACGCTCCGGAATCCCACAGCCTTTTAAAATTGGCTTTCGAGGATTCATCCGAATAGGTTCCGCCCTCCTCAAAATCGGTATAGAAAAGCACCCCGCTGTCATTTATGGCGGTGTTCCCCTCAACATCCACCCTTCTTATTATCTCACCGTCGGCATATAAACTTCCGGTTACAGACAGAAACAAAAACACTGCAAGAACAATTCTAAAAGTTGATCCCGGTTTATTCATATACGACCTTTTCAAATCCGTTTGCTGTTAATCTTAAAACCCTGTCACACCGCGAGGCAAGTTCCTCATTATGGGTTGCCAGCACCGTCGCGAGCGAGTATTCTTCCCGCAGTTCCAGAAAAAGGCTGAAAACCCTTCCGCCTGTCTCTTCGTCCAGATTGCCCGTCGGCTCATCCGCGAGAATGACCGAAGGCCTCGTCACCATCGCCCTCGCGACGGCAACCCTCTGCTGTTCCCCGCCTGAAAGTTCGGCGGGATTATGAAACATCCTGTCCGCTATTCCCAGTTTCCCGAGAAGCCTTTCCGCGGCAGGCAACGCAGCCTTTCTTGACATGCCCCTTATCAGCAGGGGCATCATCACATTCTCCAAAGCGTTGAATTCCGGCAGCAGGTGGTGGAACTGAAACACGAACCCGACGAACCTGTTCCGGTATTCAGCAAGGCGGCTGCTCTCCATCCCGGAAATATCCTCGCCGCTGTAGAAAATACTCCCGGAATCAGGCCGTGAAATCCCTCCCAGCAGATGCAGAAAGGTGCTTTTACCCGAACCTGAAGCTCCTATGATACCAAGAAGCTCTCCCGAATACAAAGCAAAATTTATTTCCTTCAAAACATCAAGGACCGCGCTTCCCGACCGGTAGCTCCTGCACAGCCCTTCCGTCCTGAGGATTGCCTCTTCTCCGGTATTCCGCTCCATAAGAGGTTTATTCATATCTTATCGCCTCCACCGGATCCAGCCTCGAAGCCTTGAATGCCGGGTAAATGGTGGCGGCAAGCGATATTGCCATAGAAAGCGTTACGATATATGCCAGATCCAGAATTCTCACCTTGAATGGGACATAGGAAATAAAATAAACCTCGGAAGAAAGCTCAATCATTTTAGAGGCATCCAGGAACCAGCACAGCGAAGTTCCGAGCGCGCCGCCCAAAACCGTTCCCGTGAAACCGATAATAAGCCCATGCAAAAGGAATACCATCATGATATTCGCAGGAGTCGCCCCCATCGAGACAAGAATGCCGATATCCCTTCCCTTATCCATTACCATAAGTATCAGCGTGGTTATAATATTAAACGAAGCCACCAGCACGATAAGCCCGACGGCGATGAACATCAGCAGCTTCTCAAGCTCCAGCGCGGAAAAAAGAGGCTGGTTCATTGACTTCCATGTGTGGAAGAAATAGCCCGGCCCGACGGCGCCCCTTATCTTCTCCACCGCCCTGTCAATATCGTCGGGATTGTGAACTCTCACCTCTATCAGATTGACATTCCCGTCAAGCCCGAACAGCGACCCCGCGCTTTCTATATTAATGTATGCCCATGTCGAATCATACTGATACATCCCCGAATCAAAAATACCCGCCACATTGAACGGCCTGCTTTTGGGGACAGCGGCAAACGGGGTCAGCGTCATCTTCGAGGTTATCAGGCGGATATTGCTCCCGACCGAGCTCCCAAGCGAGCGCGCGAGATCCTTCCCCAGGATAATTCCTTCCGGATCCTCCTTCAGCGCTTTCAGGCTTCCGCCCGCCATATTCCTGAAATTGTCCGACACCCGCTCCTCAAGACCAACATCAATCCCCTTTATGATCACACCCTCCCCCGACGGAGAATACTTCGACACCGCCATCGCCTTGTCAACGATAACAGGCGACGCCGCTTCCACACAGTCCAGGCCGCCAATCTTCTCCACAAGCGCCAAATAATCGGATATTCCTGCGCCCGGTTCCGCGCTGTAGATGGAAAGATGGGCAGTCGCGCCGAGAATGCGGGACTGGATATCCTCCCTGAAACCCGTCATAAGCGCGAGAGCGACAATCAGCGCCGCGACCCCGAGCATTATCCCGAGAACGGAAATGGCAGTTATCACCGAAACGAAAGCCTGCTTTCTCTTCGCCCTCAGATATCTCGAAGCTATAAAAAGTTCAAAACCTTTGACAAACGGCATCAGATAAATCCTGTTTAAAATCGCGGATTATATTGAATCGCGGGCAATATGTCAAATGCGGGGGAGGCATAATTGTCTGAACCATGATTCACTTCGGGGACATAACCCGATTTGTGAGCTTCAAATCGGTATTGTGTCCCCGTGGAATATTGTCTGAATTAGGATTCATAAGATTTGAGGATTAGCATGATTGATTCCCCTCCCCCGGAGGGAGGACCCGTGTCAGGGTTGGC
>CAZDZC010000054.1:13285-18110 GCA_964509835.1 uncultured Acidobacteriota bacterium | reverse complement strand
TAGGCCATCTCGACCATCAGGCGCAGCTCGGTTAGCGTCTCGCCGCTCTGGTTGGTGTAGGCGATCTGCTCATCCACCACCAGGAAGTGCTGTTCGGCGTTCAGGACGGCCGTGAGCGTGTACGCGGTTTCGGGAGAGATGCTGGGGGGCGCAGCTGCGCTTGTGGCTGTGACCAGCCCTCCGGGCGTTTCGGGGGTGGTGGGGATCGTGGGCCGGTTCCGGCAAATACCCGGCAATGCGCCTGAGGCTTTCCGCTAAACTCTTGGGCCGTAAGGGGATCGAACCCTTGACCTCAGCATTGCGAACGCTGCGCTCTCCCAACTGAGCTACATCCCCACAGTTCTCGCCGGATTAACTGTCATTTGACCGCGCATTGCAAACTCGGCACTTCCGGCATCGGAAACAACCATTATCATCTAAAGAAGGGGTATTTTCAATAAAGAAATAAAATTATTTCTGTGTTATAATTCGCGGGTTAGAGTCTTTGGCAAAGAAACAGTCAGGAGAATTTAATTGAAAGACAATGTAAAGAAACATCTGGATGCAATGATATCAGTGATGCGGGAGCAGGATCAGCTTTTCACTTCGGAGATTGAGCAGGCCTTGTCAAAGGTTGAACGGCACCGTTTCATTCCTGCTATCTATCTTCCGAAGGATGACGCTCTTGTGAAACATGTTGTGGATCCGGAGGATCCGGATGAACAGCTTCTTGCCGAAGTATATAAGAACACGCCTCTTGTAATTGATGCTAAGGGCGACAAGGTTATCTCGACAAGTTCACAGCCCGGGGTTATGGCTATGATGCTGAAGGCGATTGATCTTAAAAAGGGGATGAGGGTCCTTGAAATAGGCACAGGTTCAGGTTACAACGCCGCTGTTATGAGCGAAATAACCTGCAGCGGTAAGGTTGTTTTTACAACCGAAGTCCTGAAGGATGTGGGGGATACGGCGAAGGACAATCTTGTCCGGGCAGGCCTGAAGGATGTGAATGTAATTATCTGCGACGGCGGGAAAGGATATGCGGATGGCGCGCCTTATGACGCGGTTATTGTCACATGCAGTGCGTCAACTATAACCTCATCATGGATTGACCAGCTCAAAATCGGAGGCAGGTTGTCAGCCCCTCTTGCGACAAGGGGGATGGAAACGCTTATTGCCATGTCCAAAACCGCTGACGGGGTGCTTAAAGGGGTTCCGACGCACTTCGTGAGGTTTATAAAATTCGACAGTGTTGACACTACGATCAGCCACGATTACATGGTTTCGTCAGAAAGGGCATCCCTGTCGAGATTGATAAGAAAACATGCTGTCGAGAATGGGGGGCTAACGAAAAAATTCGCCGGTATGGAAAGAAAGGAGCTCCTTAGTTTCCAGTTTTTTATGGCTCTGGACAGCGAACATGCGATATGTTTTTACGATGTGGAGCAGGAAAACCAGCCCAGGAGCTACGGGTTATGGAATAAATCCATAAATGACGGCGGGATTGTTCTGATGCAGGGGGATAAGGTGATATCGCACGGAAACAGTAAGGTGACAGATGAGTTCGCGTTGCATTTCGACAGATGGAAGGCACTCAGGAAGCCAGGGCTTGATCAGTATGAGATGGAGTTCAGCAATTCAGCGGCGGAGAAACCGCTCAAAGAAAATGAATGGCTGATCAAAAGAAAGGATGTCAATCAGGTTGTGAGGCTGAAGTAGAAGGGGGAGTGCGAAGCTTTTCCTGTAATACTTTTAAACCCAAAATTCATAAAGCTCCAATCTTTATCAAGGACTATATTCCCCAGAAAATAAGTAATAACACAGGGGATTTAGATATGGAATTTTCATGATGATTCATCTGTAAGCCCTTTTCCGATGTGCAATTCTGATAATAATAACAGTAAGCACATTATCTTCAACAGAATAGACGATTCGATAAATACCATGCCTGATCCTGTAGTGATTGCTTTTTGCCAGTTTGACACAACCTGACGGTCTCGGTTCAACTGCAAGCGATTCGATTTTTTTAAGAACGGGTTTAATATACTTTACAGGAAGTTCTTTCAGTTCTTTAGCTGCAGACCTCCTGAAACGGATGCTATATTTTGCCATCGGCCTTCAGTTCTTTCAGCACAGCTTCATAAGATACTGTTTTCTCGGCAACACGGCTGGCAATAACGGCGAGATCTTCTTCATCGTCGGTAAACTCATGCCGAATTGCCTGATCAATCAGTTCCGAGACGGAGAGAGAGGTCTCGACAGCCTTGAGTTTCAATGCTTTATGAATTTCGGGATCGAAGTAAACTGTGACCCGTTTTGAAAGTGTCGGCATTTCTTCCTCCTTTTCAATATAATAACATTATAACGCTGTAACGCTAAATGTCAAGGATGGTCGGAAAAAGCTTAATAGTTTCCCTCTTTTATTTCTTTTCTTATTCTCTTCTGTTTCACGGTCAGAGCCTGGCTGGTCATTAATCTGAGTTCTTCAAGCCATTCAAGTTTACACTCGACACTTGCCTTCATATATTTAAGAAGGGTTTCCTCAGAATATTCAAAATCCATCTCGGGAGAGTATTTATCCATATTTTTCTCCAAGCTCTCTTACTTTGCTGAGCATTTTCATGTCCCACCTGTCCTGCGGCCTGCCGGATATTTTCTTCATTTCAATGAGTTGATAAAGACCTACAACAGGAATCTGAATATCCCTGTAAACGACGACAGTTGAAGATGGAAGCAGATCCGCATATCCGAAAGGGGACGCAATAATTATGTCAACTTCCTTCGAAGGATCAGAAGGCAGATAAAGTGAAAATGCTATTAAATTCCTATCCTTAATCCACTCCTCACGGATTTCAGGATTTGCAAGATCATCAACATTTACAGGAAGTTTCGGTTTGTATCCAATCTTCATGATTTCTGAAGTTACCTTTTTTATGTTGGAAAGTGTCATCTCAATCATAATATCGAGATCCATTGTCACCCTTGGGACTCCATGAAGGTTTACTGCCAGACCACCGGCAACTAAATAGCCAGCTTTAGATTCGTTCAGGGCTTTAAAAATGTCACAGTAATACATTCAGTTCTCCGCTTAATTCACTCCCATTATATAATAACTCCTTTGACCGATAACAGCAAGTTATGTGTATTTCACATTAAAGGATGTCAACACCTTTTAATATTTGTTTCCATTGATTTGATAATTCTTCAACTCAATATGAACGATCTCCGGTCTTGCAAGGATACGATAGGGCGGTCCCCATGTTCCGGCGCCCTTTGATACGAAGAGATCAGTATTGTTATCGATCTTATAATATCCCTGCATGAAAGGGTAGGCAAGCTTAACAAAAATATGAAAGGGGAACATCTGCCCTCCGTGGGTGTGTCCCGAAAGCTGAAGGTCGTATATGTGTGAGTGCTTCAGGTTTATTGTGGGCTGATGCTTCAGGAATATTGTATAGAGATTGTCATTGATGCTCTCAAAGATCTTCTCCTCCTCAAAAGGTTTGGAATTATCCCTATTATGACTTGCCGGATCATCGATACCTGAGATGTTAAGTGTGTTCTGAACGGTAACAGATTCATTTCTTAGAAGGGTGAAGCCTGACTTTTCAATAAAGGTTGTGCTCTCCTTTAGTCCTGCGAAGAACTCGTGATTTCCGAGAACAGTATATTTACCAAGCGGAGCATTGAGCTTGGAAAGAACAGAAGCGATTTCCTTTCTTCTGTTAAACCCCGGGTCTGTAAGATCTCCTCCGCAGAGTATCAGGTCGGGTTCAAGTCCGTTGATCTTCTTAACTATCCTTTCGGCAGTTCCCGGTCCGGCAAGAGGACTGAAATGAACATCTGAAAAGAAAGCTATGGAAAGAGATTCCGTCCCTGCCGGAAGTTTATCAGTCTCCAGCGACACTTTTCTTATCTTCAGCATCCGTGCTTCAAAGAAACCGTAAACAAGCGATAGAAGGATAACTGCAGTTATGGATAGAAATACCTTTTTCTGAAATATCTCTCCCGGTTTATGTCCTGCAAATCTTGAAACAGTCATGAGCAAAGCAGCTGTTCCATGGATGAACAGGAACATGAACAGAATGGATATCCATGTATAACCAATGAACCCTGTGACAGCAGATGGCCTGGACATTCCGTTATGTCTCAGGAGTTCTGTTAAGACAGGCAGCATGGCAAGAAGCGAATAGAGCAGGATAAGAACGATCCTGACAGACGGCTCAGGCTTCATTATCCGGAATGATTTCCAGATGAAATAGAAGTTCAGCCCACCATACACGGTGAGAACTATAGATAGAAAGATCGCTATTCGCCAGACCGTACTCATATACTACTTATAACATACTTGGCTGTCATTGCGAAAGGGTGAAACGAAATAAGCAATCTGTCTGAACCGCAGATTACACAGATTTGTATGATTAAGGATGATTTTAATTCTCCTCACCGGTCATTGAGCCTGTCGAAATGGAGGAGTGGACGGCAAAGCAGGACGGAGTGGTTAACAAAGCCAAAACGCCGTTCTGAAGGATAATGGAATCAACAGATGTAGCAGACAGCATAAAGAAAGAGCTGCAAGCCACTTACTACAAATTGAATCCGGCTAAACTGAAAAGGCAGATAACGGATCTGCAAAACAAACTCGGTCATTTGGGAACAAGAAAAACAAGATCAATGAAAAGAGCAATGGGATGTTAGAGCCGAAAGCTATTAAAACTGCCGTAACTATTGAAAATCAAAGATTTTCAATAGTTACTTGGAAAATCCTTCAGATTTCCCACAGTTTTAACAGCTCTACTACTATGGAAAATGAAATGGATTTCATTTAGAATTCCAATGAGGCAAC
>CAZDZC010000054.1:0-13185 GCA_964509835.1 uncultured Acidobacteriota bacterium | reverse complement strand
GCTCTACTACTATGGAAAATGAAATGGATTTCATTTAGAATTCCAATGAGGCAACACGCTGGAATTTACTTGCTTGACCTTATAAGGAGTGCAGAAAAGTTGGATCGTGGAATTTAACATAATCACAAAATCCCATTTTTCTTTCATTTTTAAGGAATTGCAGTATGGTATTCAGGCTGTAAAATAATAGGCGATGTATCCCAGGATCACTAGGAGGCATACTGTTAAAAAAAGAACGGAAGTGACAACTGGTGCTATCTTTCTGTCAATTTCAGGAACTTCACAGGGACAGTGCCTGATGTATATGAAATAAGTTAAGACTGCAAGAGCTGTCCCTCCTATAACATCCATCACATAATGCTGCTTTGTAAATAGAGTTGAGAGAGCTACAAGGCATGCAGCACCAATAAGGGCAATACCGGTTTTCCTGTGCAGCTTGAGGCATGTGAAGGCGGAAATGAAAGAGTGGCCGACATGTATGGAAGGGAAGCAGTTGAAAGGAGCATCGGAATACCAGATCTGGGCAAGCAGCCATGGTCCGGGCCCTTTTATATCCAGTTTCTCCGGTCTCGGAAGAACTGTTGGATATATCATGAAGACAATATACGAAGTCACCCATAACGAGATGTAGGCATATACTGTCCGGTCAATGTGCTTTTTCTGCCGAACGACCAATACCGGCAGAATGATCAGGAACGCATATAGCGGAAGATAGACCATAGACCAGTCCGGAATAACCGGGATCATCCTGTCGAGAGGAAGTTCAGGTATATGGTGTTCTGAACCCAGATTTAAAAGGGGAATGAAGACATATAGCGGGACAAGGAGAACCAGAAAAACCATGGCCGGAGTAATATACGCAGGTCGCCTGAATGTTTCCTTGATAAGTGTTGGTATGCTGTCTTTCATAATTATCGGAACAAAAAAGCAGGGAACGCAGATCTGCGTTCCCTGCCATCGTTCTAGATTTTACGGACAGGCGATCAATCCGCAATTGTCAGCTGAAATAGGTCTGCCGGCGCTTGCGCTGTCATAGCCGTATGAGCCTTCACACGACGCATCATTGCCTGCTATCAGATAATAGAAGTTCCCGGCTTCGGTAAGACCGTCAACATCTTCCAGCGTCAGATCACCGGAACTGTCTCCGTCGCAGGCTTCACTGTTTACCCTGCTGTCATGGTCATACACTCCGGACTGAAGGGATGCAATGGTTCCTCTGTAAAGGTTGTAATGGGTTGCTCCGGGCGCGGCATCATGGGCTGCCACAACATTGTTCCCGGATTTTGACAGTATCACCGGATTTGCCCCTGTGGCGGGCACTTCTCCCACTACAGGGCCCCCACCGCAGCCCGAGGATGTCACTGTTGCGTTTTCATAAAAGTCTGAGCAGCTGTTAGCGTCTGTTACGGTAAGGGAAACCGTCCATGTTCCGTCTGCACCGTATGTATATGTTGGATTCTGAAGGGTGCTTGTTCCTGCTCCGTCCCCGAAATCCCAGTTGTAGGAGTAGGGAGAGGCGCCTCCGGAAGTAGTGTCGGTAAAAGATACTGTGCAGTTCCCGTTGTCAAGCCATGTGAATGATGAGACGGGATTTGGATATACCGTAACTATTGTTGTTTCCGGCCCTATGACGCACCCTGCGCTGTCCGTCATCTGGACTGACGCGGTGTAGGTTCCTGCGGCAGCGTAGGTGTATGAAGGATTTTCAAGCGTGGAGGTTCCTGCTCCGTCCCCGAAATCCCAGACAAATGAAAGCGGAAGGGTTCCTCCGGTCGGGTTTGCAGCGAAACTAACAGCTGCGCCGTCGCATACCGGGCTGTCGCTTGAAGGTTCAACAAGGACCGGAAATACGAAGAAATCGGTCATCCCTGCTGTAAGCGGCCAGGAAATATCGCTGAAATAGGCTGAATATACAGCTCCGTCATATTTCACTATTTCTCCGGGATTAAACCAGCTGCCGGACAATTCCGCGGGAGCGTCGAAATTAAAAAGATAATTATCCTCACAATCAAAATCAAGCCCGCATATGTTCATTTTCTCTGTTATTCCGTTCAGATCACCCTGCATAGAAACAGTAAGAACTCCTGAAACAATCAGCAGGATATCGCCGGGCATAAATGTCAGGGCACCTATCGTTTCCGGTGTTCTGAGGGAAAGATAAATGTCTCCTTTGCCTTTTACCGCCAGAGCATTTATATCCGCTTTATCACTCAATCCGAGCAGAGAGCCGTCCTGAAACAGAGAACATGACGCACCGTCCCATTTGACAATGTCCTTGGGAAGATACCATGTTGTTCCGTCAAAGAAAGGCGCGTCCGTTGAAAACAAAATATCGGTGGATGTCAGCGCTGCCAATGCATTGATGTTTACGCTCTGCGAGAGTCCGGCAACGCTTCCGTCGAAGACAAGGGTGTAAATGCCTGTGCTGTGAGAGACTACTTGATTGGCAAGATAATGTGTCCCGTTAAGATTTGCAGGTACATCCGTGCTGAAAGAAAAATCCTGTGAGAATGCAGCATTGCTGAAAGCTGCAAGCAAAAACACAAGGATTAGTCCTGATGATTTATTGTTAAACATAATCTGTCACCGCTTCCAATCAGTTGTTTGTGGGAGCTGCGCAGGTCAAGCCGTCATAACAAACCGGGAAATTACCGCCGCCGGACATATCATTGTAGTTTGTCCCGGCATTTGCCTGGGAGCGGTTGTTGCCGTATATATTGCCGATGGTCACCGGATCAAAAAGAAATCCGTCGGTAAGATTGCCGAGGGAGGTGTTCCAGTCAATCGCATTGTAATTTGAAGCGAGAAGCGCAATGCCCGATCCGTTGTTTCTTGAGACAGCGTTCCTGGCGATTGTGCTATAACTGGAGCCCATCATGTATATTCCGTCAAGCTGGGATTCCGAAATATTGTTTTCCGTGATCTCAATGCTTTCGCAGTTCTCCATTTTAATGCCGTAACCTTCAGCCATATCAGAATGGTTGGTGATGGTGTTGCCGCTTATTTTCGTGCTGTAAGAATCAAATATTGAAATCCCGGAATTGAAATTGCCTACAAAGACATTGTCTGTAACCTTGCAGTTGTAAGACATGCCCATCATCAATCCATTGTAGGCGTTTGAACTGACTGTATTATTGCTTATGTCGCATCCCCAGCACTGGGAGGCGTTTATTCCGCTTCCGCTCCAGTTGTCCATTACGGTATTGTAGGTAACCTGCACGGAAGTGCATCCTGTCATAACGATTCCGTCGAACGGAGAGCTCTGAGAAGTGCAGTTGTAAACCTTTCCGTTCATGCAACCTGAAATGTTGATTCCGTAAGCAATACAGTCGTGAATAGCGATTTGCATTCCGCCATTGTAAATAATTTCACCCATGACCTGAAGATTGTCAAATCTGTAATTAAGGCCTCCGTTTGTAGCGTCAAGGTTTCCGACAATCTTTCCGTTTGTGACCCTGACATTTACAATCCAGCTCATTGACGCATCAATGAGGATGTCTCCGTTCACAACATGGCCGTTCAGGTCAACTGTCACATCAGTAGTGTCTATCTGAATAGCAGGCATTCCTGAAATATCCTCCGTCAGGTAGTATGAACCCGGCTCTGAGATAACAGTATCTTCGTAGATCGGTATTCTTCCGTCCGCCGCAAGAATTGTTCCTGAAAAAATAACAACAGTCAGCACCGCAACAGTGAAGAGTCTTTTTAACATGTCAAATCTCCTTTAAAATAACATTAATAAACAAAAACGGCGCATTATAAAGATAAAAAACAACAGAGTCAACTCGGTTTTTTATCCTGCCAGAAACTGTATTCGGGAAGAAAACATGCAGCATCAAGGTCCGAAAGCTTGTCCTGGACGAATGCCTGCGAATCTAATACTGCTTTATTGTAAATAGTTGGACCCACTTCCTTCAGAATGAAATCAAGCATCAGCATTGCTTTAAGCTCACCGATGTCCTGGTCCAGGTTCTCACGGAAATATCTTTTTATTGACTCCGCTAAATGCGCTTTCTGTTCGTCGGTAAGGTTGATCATTGGTCTCTCCTTAAGGATAAAGTATCATTCTATCACTAAACCGGTAAACATATATTTCACTTCGTAAGCTTATTATAGATTTAAAAGGACTAGGTTTGAATCACTATGGATTTGACGACTTGTATGTAATATCATATAGAAATATCGGTATCTCCTTTTTAAGGAGTGTTTGTTTAGTCAAATCTACAATATGCACTGCTGTTCTGCAATGGAATAGGTGATGGAAAGGAAGGAAACAAATGAAATCCAAGTGGTTATTTCTGATTTTATTTTCTCTGTTGTTATCCGTTTTCTATGGGGTATCTTCTGCCGAAGTTATAGTTAAAAGTGTTGTCACTGACGGGAAATGCTCCGGAATTCTGAAAGAGAATGACATTCTTTTTTCCTTCTCCGATTGCCGCGGCGGGAATGTTATTGCCGTAGATTCCCCTTTTGATGTTCAAAAGATGCAGTTTGAAAAAGGAATGATATCCGATGTCTGTGCCGAGATTGAGAGGGATGAACGGAGGATCAATGTAACACTCCCGATGGGAGAATGGGGAATTGACGCATGGCCGGTTCTGCAGAAAGATACTGAAGACCGCTTTAAGGAAATCCTTCTGCTTCTTGAAGAGGGGAAACAAAGTGAAGCGCTCGATGCCTTGAACACACTCACAGCTAATGAAGGTGATTCTGAAAAGTGCTGGATGAACTGGAAATGCGGGGATTTTTTCAGGGGAGATATGGATCAGCAGAGTGCGATTCTTTTTTACGACAGAGCAATGGAATCATCGCAGCTTTCTGAGTGTGAAAGGATGTTCATTCTGTGGTCCAAAGGAATGGCTCTCGGGGAAATGTACCGGTTTGCTGAAGCGTACCCCGTTCTGGAGCAGGCCTTGTCTGCTGATGTTACGGCACTTTTGAAAACATTTGTTTATAATGATTATGCCAATCTTATTTTCAATGAGGGGAAACCGGCGGATGCCCTGAAGATCTATATTGAGGGACTTGAGACCAGAAGACGGGAAGCTCCGGCGACCCTGCTTGAAGCGGAGAACCTGAACGATGCGGGCCAGATGATGTGGGAACTGGGCGATCTTACGGGCGGTCAAAAGCACTTTGAAGACGCTTATGAAATTGTTCATGCGATCGCTCCCGGAACAATGGATGAAGCCGCGGTCTTCAATAATTTCGGCCTTATATGCTATTCCAGAGGGGATTTGCCCGGCGCGCTTGAACATTTCATGAAATCTTTAAAAATCAAAGAGCTGCTGGCCCCGGAAAGCTGGGACACCCTTAATGCCCACAGCAATCTGGGGGTAATTTACTATTCTCTGGACAGGCTTGATAAAGCTGAGGAGCACTGCGGAAAAGCGATGGAGATCACCGGTAGAATAGCCCCCGGCACAACAAGTATGGCGACAATTCTGAATACTCTGGGAGCCATTGTTCTAAAAAGAGGGGATTTGAAGGGAGCTGAGGAATATTTCACAAAAGCCTTGGACATTAACCGGAAACTGGTTCCCGACAGCCTTGATGTTGCGACAAACCTTGATAATCTTGGGACGGTTGTTTCAATGAGAGGAGATTTGAGCGCTGCAGAGAAATATTACATGGAATCAATAGCAATTACCGAGAGAGATGCTCCAAACGATCCTACACTCGGGACCTCACTTATGAACCTTGGAATCCTTTACAGTGCCAGACATGATTATGAAGAAAGCGAAAATTATCTGCAAAAGGCCCTCGAAATAACCAGAAAAAGTGCTCCAGGCAGTCTTTCCGAAGCGACCTGTCTTAACAATCTTGCGGGGACAGTATGGGAACTGGGCGATAAGGATAAGGCGATGGAGATATATGAAGAATCCCTTTCGATTAGAAGAGAAAAACTCCCGGGAAGCTGGGAGGTCGCAAATTCTCTGAATAATATCGCCTCGCTGGCGATCACGGTCAACAATCTTGAAAAAGCCGAAACCGCCCTTGACGAATCGCTTGGCATTTTCAAGGATATAGCACCCGGAAGCACTTTTGAGGCATCCGTTCTCCATAACCTCGCCAAACTTAATATCAGGAAAAAAGATCCGGGGAAAGCGCTCGAATGCTTTGAAGGCGCACAGATAATTGTGTCTTATCTTATTCCAGGAACGATGGAAGAAGCGGGCAATTATTACTGGATGGGAAGGATCCTGGAAGAGCAGGGTAATGATATGAAAGCGCTTGACTGTTATCGTAAATCACTCGAAGCGCTTGAACTGCAGAAGCTGAAGCTGGGTGGAGGTTCTCAGAGCACGGAAGCATTTTCTGAAGAATACAAGGACTTTTACAAAAGGGCACTGGAGCTCGAAGTAAAGCTGGGACTTGATAAAGAAGCATACAGAACGCTGGAACGGTACAGGGCGCAATCTCTTCTTCAAATGCTTGCCCAGAGGGACATTGACTTTTCAAAAGATGTGCCTTCAGGATTGCTTAAAAAACAGAACGAACTTCAGAAACAGTATTCAAGAACGATCAATTCTATGTCAGCGATGAACAGGGAAAAAGACGCAGTGAAAATTGACAAGGCGCGTGAAGAGCTTGCAAAACTGAAACTTGAATTGCGCCGGAATGAAAACGAAATCAGAGAAGCATCGCTTGAACTCGGAGCGCTGAAATTCCCGGAACCTTTCGGCCTGCAGGAAACCGCGAAGTTGATGGAAAAAGGCACTCTTTTTCTGTCCTATGCTGTCTGTGATGACGCCGTGTGCCTGTTTTCGATACTGAACGGGAAGCTGGATGTTTACAGGATTGAAATAAAACGGAATGAGCTGTCGGACGCTGTTATGCAGGCCCGGATGCTCCTGTCAGACCCCCGCTCCGCAGAAAGATATAAAAGAGTCATGAAGAGGCTTGGGGATGCTCTGATGGGGCCGGTTGCGCTTCAGATAAATAAATCGGACAGGATAGTCGTTTGCCCTGACGGCTCGCTCCACCAGCTTCCGTTCACCGCGTTAATTACAGGAAAAGGTTTTTCGGTAACGGGCAAGCCTGTCAGTTATGTCACATCCGCAACTGTTCTCGGGGAAATAAGAAGAAATCATCCTGGAATGTCGGGCAAATTGAAAATTACAGCCTTCGGAAACCCAGAATATCCCGGTGCCGACGCTGATAACAGCGTAAAAACGGAGTTGAGAGCACTGATCGGACGGGACGAACTTTCATCGCTGCCGTCAACAGAAGCGGAAGTGAAATCCATAGCCGAGATATTTTCTGGGAATACCAAAATCTATCTGGGCGTTGATGCCTCTGAGCAGAAAGCGAGAAATGTTGGCGCGTCAGTAACCAACATTCATTTCGCTTGTCACGGATTTGCAAACGAGCTCAATCCCCTGGAATCGGGATTGGCGCTGACTGTTCCCGAAAAACCAGCAGGAACGGACAGCAACGGTTTCCTTCAGGCGTGGGAGATATTCGAGGGTATCCGCATAAATGCCGATCTTGTGACGCTTTCCGCGTGCGAAACCGCCCTTGGCAAAGAGATGGGTGGAGAAGGGTTGATAGGACTGACAAGGGCGTTTCAATATGCCGGGGCAAAAACAGTGATGTCAACGCTTTGGTCGGTTGCGGATGAATCCACAGCGGAACTGATGAAGCATTTCTATTCGTATCTGAATAAAGGAAAGTCAAAGGATGTGGCATTGATGTCCGCCCAGCGGAAAATGATGAAATCGCGGGAATACAGTCATCCGTTCTACTGGGCGGCATTCCAGCTTAACGGGGACTGGAAGTGACAGCAAACAGTGAACACTTCGACCTGCTCAGCATGCAACCTGTCGAAGTATCGAAATGCCCGGAATGTATCGAAACGCAGTGAAGCAATCTTTTCTGGAATTTCCGGATTTTTTTCTGGAAGGCTTGACAACAGTCCTGCAGTGCATTATTATTTGCTGTGGTTTAAGATTTCTACACAAATTGTAGGGTCAGATAAAATCAAGAACAGGAGAGAAAGGATGAAACGATTCGGCGAAATTACCCGAGAGCATCGCCTCAGAAAGGAGATCACCTTGCGGCAATTCTGCAGGATGATCGGTTATGACCCGAGCAACTGGAGCAAAATTGAAAGGGGGATCCTGCCGCCGCCCAAAAAAGAGGATGAGCTGAAATTGATTGCTAATTCGCTTTCACTCAGAAAAGACTCCGACAAATGGCACACGCTTTTTGAGTATGCCGCTATAGAAAATATGCCCGCAGAGCTGATCAGCAATAAATCAGCCATTGAAAAACTTCCCGTGTTTTTCAGAACCGTGAGAGGTAAGAAACCAACAAACGAAGAACTGGGGAAGCTCATTGCGATCATCATGCAGGATTAACCAGGAGATAATGCCGGACAGGCTGACCTTGCAGCAAGTCAGGAAAGCCGCAGACGATGCCAGACACCAATACACCGGGTCTATCAATACCGTTCCCGTCGCAATAGACCATATCATTGAAATAAAACTGGGCATTTTCATTGATCCAATAAAAGAGTTTCAGAATGAGCACAATGTAGATGCCTGTATCTCCTGTGACTTGAAAACCATCTGCATAGACCATGATATTTATGTAAATGACATAAGAGAGAACCGGAGAAGATACACCCTTGCCCATGAACTTGGACACTATGTGCTCCACGGAGACAAGATCAGGGAACTGAGCTTTCCGACAACAGATGACTGGATGGAATACCGACAGAATATGAACGAAGAAGGGCTTGAATGGTTCGAAAAACAGGCCTATGAGTTTGCGGGAAGGTTTCTCGTTCCCCGCGAGCGGCTGGCAGAAGAGATTGACAAGCGCAGAGCTAAGATTGGCGGTTTTATAGACAATAAAAGTCTTGTAATCACTTCGCTTGCACACGATATATGTTCTGTATTCGAGGTTTCTGCCGAAGTACTCTGCAAAAGGATAAGAAAAGAATACCTTATTCCCGGCTCCGTGACTGAAGAACCCGATGACGACGATATTCCCTTCTAACTAACTTCCTCATAAAAAAATAAAAATCTAAAATACACACCGGTGTAGCGTTACGCTATTTCAAGCACAATATATCGCGTTTTTTTTTGCAAATGGGTTGACAATGGCCTCTTGTGGTTTTACAATTCAACATAACATCCCGGTTTTTCATGTAAATGGAAGGCAGAGTGAGATACCGGAGATGCTGTATCTAAGAGGGTTCCCGGATAATTTATCCGGGCTTTTATGAATGTTTCACAACCGAAAAGGAGTGAAATATGAATCTTAAATGTCACAATGCTCACGGGGCTAAAAACCCCAACCATTATTCACCTATCTATTTCCAAAAGGAATTGAACATGAAGGTTCAAATCGCGCGTAAAAACAATGATACTTTTATTAACAATTTTCTTCTTTTAAAAGGAAAAGAAAAATGTCAGAAGAAAATGATATTTTAGAACCAATCCCGCCCGAACAGGACGGGGAAATTGACGAACTCCTCGACGAACCCGTCGAAACGCAGGAAACAGAGGAAGGGGAGACCGAAAACGGAACTGCGGATGCAGTGATTGACCTGTCAGTTGAGGCAAGACTTCTACGGGCGAGGATCATACTGCAGAATGCCTCCGGAAACCCGAGCATCTCGGCGGCGCTCCTGCCATACGGCTACGATGAAACGAAGTTCGATGAAGGCTGGGCGCTCTACGATGCCGCGAAAGCGCTGAGCGACACCCAGAAAGAACTCTGGGCAGCCCGGATCGGAGCTTACAGTCGGTTCAGGATAGAGTTCAACGCGCTGAACAACGACTATATCGTCAAGGTAAAGGTCTCGCGTATCTTCTTTGAAGGGGATGCAGGAGTGTTCGAACTTCTGCAGCTTGGCGCCCGCAGAGAACGCAGGCTGGCGAAACTCATTGACCAGATGCGGCGCTTCTACGCCAATGCCCTCAAGGCGGAAATCGTAGGAACCTTCACGGATAACGGTGTGACTGTTGCCTCCCTGAATGACAGACTGGAACATGCGTCAACAGTTGAAAAACTGTATGGTGTCTATAAGGACAAAAGAAGCCTTGCCCAGCAGGCAACAATAGACCGGAACGCGGCGCTTGATGTGATGGAAACCTGGCTCCGAGTCCTTCTTGCCTTCGCGCAGGCAGCGCTCGAGGGTGATGAACAGCTCCTGGAGAGCCTGCTTCTGCTGGTTCGAACTCCACGAACGGCCAGCAAAGACAGGCAAAAAACATCACCAAGGTATCCGGCACCACCACTCGATATGCCGCCTATTGGGATTATAAATCCCTAGGCGGCATTTTGCAAGCTGAGTGACAACTCAAAGCCCCGCTGGCAACAACGGGGCTTTTTAATTCCAGGGGGGCATGACCCGAATTGCGCAGCAAATCGGGATCGTGGGGGCTAAGCAATCTCCAAAAATATTCAATGCCTGCCACGCGTATGGCGTGGTTCATTATTAAATATTTATTATTCCCCTGCCCTGTGGTAACATGGCATTTCACATGGAGGTAAATTGCTGAACAGAAAAAGTACAGCAGGGAAGAGGGAATTTCAGCGGTTGATTATAATGTGTGATATATTTACTTCATATTGTCATTACTCACCCTATGGAGAAGAAATATGTTAAATGCTATCTTTGTCACACTGGTTATCGCAATACTGATACTGCTGTTCATGGCCTACCGGATCATGAAAGATGCACCTGATCGGGCAGAACTCATCAGGCTGCAGGAACGCAATAAAGAACTTCAGGAAGTTCAGCGGCGTTTACAGGAAAAGGATAAGGAACTGGATGCTTTACAGATAGAAAAAGCAAAACTGGAATCTGATTTTGAAAATGCAAAACGAAACAATGAAGAGAAGTTAAAACTTATTCAGGATGCTGAAACAAACCTTAAAAAAGAGTTTGAGAACTTGGCGAACAAAATATTTGAGGATAAGGGAAAAGTATTCACATCCCAGAACAGCAATCAAATATCCAGTTTATTAACTCCTTTCAAGGAACAGATTGAATTATTCCGTAAACGAATTGATGAAGTTCACGAAAGTGGGACCAAGCAATCTGCAAAGCTCATCGAACAGGTCCGCCAATTACAGGAATTCAGCAACAAAGTAAGCGAAGATGCAAACAATCTTGCCTTGGCAATAAAGGGTGACCCCAAAAAACAGGGTAACTGGGGAGAGATTATTGTAGAGAGAATATTTGAAGCATCAGGGCTTGTTAAAGGCAGAGAGTATGATGCACAAAAAGGCCTGAGAACAGATGAAGGCACGCTCTTGAAACCCGACTTCATAGTGTACCTTCCTGAAAACAAAGCCATGATAGTTGATTCCAAGGTATCTTTAACTGCTTATGAACGCTATTGCAGTGCTGATAAAGATGAAGATAAAGACATTGCGCTTAAAGAGCATTTAAAATCAGTAAGAAACCACCTTAAGGAACTCAGGGATAAAGATTACTCTGACTTAAAGGGGAACAACACCCTTGACTTTGTTCTTATGTGTATCCCGCTTGAGCCTGCTTATCAGCTTGCAATGCAGTCCGATGTGGATCTTATTTACGATCTGGCTAAAACTAATGTGGTTATTACAGGCCCTTCAACTCTGATGGTAACTCTTAAGCTTATTGCCCAGATATGGAGACGGGAACACGAAAGTGCAAATGCTGAATTAATTGCCTTCAAAGCGGGAGATATGTACAATCAGGTAAGGCTGGTTTACGAAAGCATGGCAGATGCGGATAAAAAGCTTACAGGCGTATCTGAAGCATTTACAAAGGCCATGAAGCAACTGAAGGATGGGAGTGGAAATCTTGTTAAACGGGTTGAGGAGTTAAGGGAATTAGGTGCCAATGTGAAAAGACAGCTTCCGGAGGAGGTTGTGGAGGGAGCGTTGGTTGGAAATCGCGACGATTAAACATTTTGTTTCGATAATCGATATAAGCCAAATACATGATCTTAAACTGTAAAAATAGTTTTGTGAATTATTATGAGATTTTCAAAAAATAAAATGTATTATGTCACTTAATTAACTTAGAGAAGAAAATGAAGCAAAAAATATTTTCAGATTTTGATTTTGATGCTCTGAACCAGACCGACTTCGAAGAAAGCAGTGTCAGAGAAGAGATAATTACACCTATTCTTAAACAACTTAACTATAAAGCGTTTGGCAGAAATAGAATAATCAGAGAAAAGCCTGTCATGCATCCATTTGTCATGACTGGATCTCAAAAGAGAGAACTAACTAGCTATCCTGATTATCTTTTAGAAGTAGCAGGTAAATATGCCTGGGTTTTAGATGCTAAAGCACCCAATGAAGATATAAAAACTGGAAAAAACAAAGAGCAAACATACTTCTATGCGATACACTCCGAGATTCGTGTTGACTATTATGGGTTGTGTAATGGCCGTGAGTTTATCTTATTCCATATATCCCAAGAGGAACCACTCCTCTATTTCAAGGTAAATGAAATTGATGCTTATTGGGATGAAGTAAAAAGAATTTTAACTCCTGATGCATTTGTCCAGGAAGTTGTTCTTAACGAAAGACCAGTGAAATGTGCGGAAGAGAAATCCGACTATGATTCTATACGAATTCCAAAAGAAATTATTGTTGAGAAGCAATCAGCGAAAAGGCATTTTGGAGTACATGGATACTTTACAAAACAAGCATGGAATGTTGTTCAACATTATATTCAAAATTTTTCAAAGCCTGGTGATACAGTTCTTGATCCATTCGGTGGAGGAGGTTCAACACTGATTGAATCCCTGATGACTAATCGAAAAGCAATTCATATTGACTTGAATCCGTTATCGGTATTCATAACAAAATCATTAGTTACTCCTGTTGATTTTAGGAAACTCAATGATGCTTTTGAAACAATTAAAGCTCAATACCTTAAAAAAGCACCCCAAACAGAGGATGAAATAAAGAAAGCATTAAAGAAATATCCATACCCAAAAGATATTTTACTGACTAAAGATGCTGATGTGGACAGTATTGAAGAACTTTTTACTGACAAGCAATTAGCACAATTAGCTTATTTAAAAACGCTTATTGAAGCTGTAGATGAAGAAGATATTAAAAACACTTTATTAGTGTCATTTTCGAGTAGTGTGAACAAATTTAATAGAACTTTCCATTACACTAAAAGTAAAGGTGGCGGGGGTGGGGACAGCGCAGCATTCA
>CAZDZC010000053.1:14226-18599 GCA_964509835.1 uncultured Acidobacteriota bacterium | reverse complement strand
GTTTAGAAATCATATCCGGCGACTGAGAAATCATATATCAACACCCAGAAATCATATCCGGCAACCCAGAAATCATATCCGGCGACTAAGAAGTCATATCCCGGAGTTTAGAAATCATATCTGGCAACCAAGAAGTCATATTCCGGCACGCAGAAATCATATATTGGCATCAGGAAATCATATTCCGGAGTTTAGAAATCATAATCGGCGACTAAGAAATCATATCCGGCAGCATAGATGTCATATATCGGCACGCAGAAATCATACTTTTCGGAACTGAGGTTATAAACGGGAGAAAAGAGATGATGTTTTGCCGGACAAACATCATATATCCAGAGAAATATATGATGTTTATGCGTAAGTATATAACGAATTACCTGAATCATGTGACGCGTGACGGGTGAGACGCCTTCTGTCATTGCTTTTAGCTGATATATTCCGAAACTGAAATGATATTCATCGTCCTTCCCTTCGGCATCCTCCCCAAATATTTCATCAAATTAAATTGTATTTCCGCTGATTAATGTTATCATAGGATCGGGTAAGGCATTTGGGAGTCTTATGAAGAAAATATCACCTCTTACCGGTGCTGTGCTTTGTCTCGGCGCCGGGATAGTTTTTGCCGACAGGAACAGCGGCTCGTTCGCGCTTTATGCGAGCATTTCCCTGTCGTTTCTCATCATTTCTGCTGCCCTTCTTAAGACCGGAAAGAGGGGCTTTTCAGCCGCTGTCGCGGGATGTTTCTTTTTTTCGGGAGCGTGCCTTCTTTTTTCGCGGGACAATGCCCCGGACACCGGGCTCCTCAGATTCGTCGAAGAACACGGAAGCAAAGCTCAGTGTCTCCTGTCCGGGATTGTGACTGAGCATCCTGTCGCCGAGGACGGAGCGACTGTCCTTGTCGTTTCGGCCCGTAGTCTGGACAGCTCGCCCTTCAAGGGTAAGATCAGGCTTAAGATATATGGTGAAAGGAATACCGAAGTCCTTGACTGTCTGACAAGAGGGGTATCATTTAGAACAACATGTTCGCTTTGGGCGCCGAGAAATTTCGCGAACCCGGGGGGCTTTGATTATGTCCGGTATCTGAACAGGAAAGGTATAACGCTTTGCGGCTCGGTGAAAAGCAGTTATCTGATTGATATAACGGAAGAAGCTCCCATTTATCACAGGGCTGTTTCCGGGTTCAGGACGGTGCTTTCGGCGCACAGAGTAAAATTTCTGAATAAAAGAACCGCTGCTTTTATCGGTGCGATAACCACTGGTGAAAGGTCGGAACTCTCGGAGGAGCAGGAATCTGCGCTGATGAATTCCGGGCTTTATCACATAATCGCCATTTCCGGCCTGCATGTGTTTATAATCCTCATTCTTCTTAAAAAATCCATCGGCGCGGTTGTCCGTAATGAACGAGCTGTAATTATCCTGACAGTGTCGTTCCTGTTTTTTTTCCTTGCCGTTTCGGATGCGAGGCCTTCCGTGGCAAGGGCGGTCACCATCGCTGTATTTTATCTCGCGGGGCGTTTTTTATACAGGGATGCAATTACGGACGCGACGATCTCCGGTTCCGCGTTGTTTATCCTTCTGTTTGACCCGTTCCAGCTTTTTGATGTCGGCTTTATCCTGACCTTCTCGGCTGTTTCTTCCATCGTCTCGTTCACCCCCATGATAAGGGACAGACTGAAATTCCTCCCCGGCTGGCTTTCGGGGGTTATCGCAGTGACTTTTGCAGCGCAGGCAGGGACATTTCCGGTCAGTTTGTTTCTGTTCAACCGTTTCACGACCGGTTTCCTTGCCGCGAATATCGTTGTTTTCCCGCTTATGACGGTTATTACGGCGCTGTCCGCGTTGTTTTACCTCTGCATTCCGTCCGCGACGGCAGCGGGATTTGCAGCCTGCCTGATTGAAAAATGTGTTTCATTGCTATTCCATGTCGCAGAAAATGTTTCGGAGATTTTCCCCGCGTTCAGACTCCCCTCTCCGGCGATCTCAACAATGCTTCTTTATTATATTCTTCTGATTGTTTTCATCGGCTTCGCGGAAAAACGGAAAATCACCTCGGTATTTCTGATCCCGGCAGTTATTCTTTTGTTTTTACCGCTCACTGCTGAACAGAAAAGTGAAGGGCTGGAGCTCATATTCATTGATGTCGGACAGGGGGAGTCCATCTTTGCGCGTTTCTCTGACGGCAGAACGATGCTCATTGACGGAGGCGGATTCTACAACAGTTCCTTTCAGATCGGGGACAGGGTGGTTTCTCCTGTTTTGTGGCGGTCGGGCGTCAGGAAAATAGATTATCTCGTCTCCACCCATTCCCACACGGACCACGCGAAGGGATTAAGGGAGGTGATTGACAATTTCCGAATCGGAGAGGTCTGGACGGGGCCGGACACGGACGACATTCTTATCTCGAAAGCCGGGAAGAAGAACATCCCGGTGTTGAAACTGAAAAGCGGAATGAGCTGCGTGATCGGAGGAGCGCAGGTCAGGATTCTGCACCCTTCAGGGACAGACTATGACAAAAACGACTGCTCGCTTGTGATGTCTCTTGCATACGGGAAACGCAACATCCTTCTGACCGGGGACATCGAGAACCAAGGTGAAGCCGATCTTGTCTCTTCGCAGGGCGATATCAGGCACACTGTCCTAAAAGTTCCGCATCACGGAAGCAGATCCTCTTCATCGGGAAAACTGTTGAACGCCGTCAGTCCGGCATTCGCGGTAATATCCTGCGGAAGCGGGGATGCCGGAGTTTTCCCGTCGCCGGAAGTCCTTCGGAGATACGAGGAGACAGGAACATTATGTTACAGAACGGATACAGACGGTTCGGTCAGGATATTGCTCAGCGGAAATGCGGTTGAGATCAGCACCGAAGTGGATGGGAGATGATAACGATTTTCAGGATTAGAGTGGGAAGAATTTTCCCGTCACGGCAATCCCGTAATCATGAGAATCATGTTTCAAACAATAAGAACTTCACTTTTAATCATGTTTTTGCTATAATCAAAGTATGAGCGGAGAATATAACGGAGATAAAGATCTGAAAAACTTCGATGCCCCGATCGCAGGTGTTTACGAGAGGATTGTCCTTGAAAACATAACGGATCTTGTTGTTTTTCATGACATTGAGCTCCGGGTCATCTGGGCAAATAAGGCCGCGCTTAAAAGCCTGTCGGTTACGCTGGAAGATATGAAGGGCAGGAAATGTCATGAATTATGGCACGACAGCGGCACGCCTTGTGAAAACTGCGGCCTGCTGGAAGCCATAAGGACAGGTCTTCCCCAGAAATCGGAACACACTACCCCCGACGGGAAACAATGGATTGTAAGGGGTTACGCGGTAAGAAATGACAGCGCGGAAATTGTGGGCGCTGTGGAATTCGCGACAGAGGTGACGGAAAAAATAAAAACGGAGAAAGCTCTTGAAGCGGTTGAGACAAAATTCATCAAGCTTTTTGAAAATGTCAATGACGCAATCTTCGTCGCGGACATCAACACCGGGATTATACTGGACGCGAATCTGAAAGCATGCGAACTTGTTAACCTCCCACGCGAAAAAGTCATAGGTATGCACCAGACTGACATCCACCCTCCTGCCGAAAGGTCCAGGTATGAATCCGTTTTCAGGGACCATATCAGATACGGCGGGTTGATGCCTGAAATTTACACGGTCAGGTCTTCCTCGGGCGAAGATATCCCGGTTGAAATAAGCGCCAGCGTGCTTGAGATGGAAGGCAAACAGTTAATAATAGGAATATTCAAAAATGTCTCCGACAAATATCTGGCTCAGATAGCATTCTCTGAAGAAGAGGAAAGCCAGATCAACCTTTTTTATGAGTCCCCTACCCCGCTGCTTATTGCGGATTTCTATCAGCTCAGGAAAAAATTGGACGAAGTCGCAGCCTCATCTGAAAGCAGAAGCCTTTCCGCTTTTCTTGCGGATAACCCGAATTTAATTGAAGAACTGATTTCAAGGATAAATATTCTTGACATTAACAGGGCTGCTCGCAGGCTTTTCAACATAAATGAAGGCGCGGATCTGGCGGGAACCAGAGAATCCTTTGTGGAAAGATCATCCTATCCCAAGGTCGCAAAATACTTAGAGCGGTTGATCGCGGGAGAATCGAATATTACGGGCGAGATAACATGCGCGACTCCTTCCGGCATTCCTTTATACATATCATTTATGCTCAATATTCCTCATGGTTTTGAACACACGCTGTCCAAGATCTATATAACGGTATTCGACATAACGGCACAGAAAAAAGCCGAGGAAGCCCTGAAACACTCCGAACAGGAATTCAGAAAACTTGTGGATAACGCCCTTGTCGGCATCTATAAAACAAACCTTGACGGGGAAATAATTTACATAAACGATTTCG
>CAZDZC010000053.1:0-14216 GCA_964509835.1 uncultured Acidobacteriota bacterium | reverse complement strand
TTATGAAATCCGGCTATTCAAGAGATGATATATCCGGAATGAACATTGCCGATATTTATAAGGACAAAGAAAACAGACATGCGTTTGTGGCGCAGCTCAAAGAAAAAGGGTTTGTCAGCTCATTCGAAACAGAATTCATCACAAAAACAGGAAGCATTCTGGAGGTTCTTCTGAACGGGTCCCTTGACGGAGATGTCATCACGGGAATGGTAATGGATGTCACAGAACTGAAAAAGACTGAGGACATGCTCCGATTTACGCAGTTTGCCATTGACAGAACCAGCGACGAGGCGTTCTGGATGAACTGCAGAGCTGAGTTTATCTATGTCAATAACGCCGCGTGTGAAAATCTCGGCTACTCGAAAGAAGAACTTCTGAAAATGAGTGTTCCGGATATTGACCCGAATTTCCCTTACGACATCTGGCCGCAGCACTGGCAGGAGATTAAAGATAAAAAAGCGTTATTCTTCGAATCCGTTCATGAAACAAAAACCGGAAAGAGATTCCCGGTTGAGATAAGAAACAATTTCCTTGAGTTCGGAGGGGAGGAATTCAATTGCGCTTTCGCGAGGGATATCTCAGAACGGAAATATTCTGTTGACGCAATCAGGGAAAGCGAAGCTCAATACCGCGCCCTTTTTGAAAACGCCCCTCTCGGTCTGAGCATTTCTGATCAGGACGGCAACCTTATAGCATATAACAAAGCAATGCTGACCCCCGGGGAATACACAAACGGGGATTTTGAAAGCGCCGGGAATATTTTCAGCCTTTTTTACGACAATGACCAAAAAGACAGTGTTTTCAGCAAAGCCGAACAAACCGGGTTCATTGAGCAGGAGGAGGTCTCCCTCAAAAGAAAAAACGGCGGCAAATATTTCGCGCTGATGTCACTCAGAGCTTTTTCCATCAAAGAACAGCCTTTCTGGCTGATAATGGTCCATGACATTACGAGAAGAAAAACCTATGAGCTCAAACTTCGAGAAAGCCTTTCACAGCTTCAGAAAACAATAGAAGGCTCAATCATGGCCATGATGAAGGTCGTTGAAATAAGGGATCCCTACACGGCGGGCCATCAGGAGCGCGTCGCCGAACTTGCTGCCTCCATTGCGACAGAGATGAAACTGTCGGAAGAGGTTATTAAAGGGATAAGAATGGCCGCTCTTATTCACGATATCGGAAAGATATGCATTCCTTACGAGATACTCGGAAAACCAACCATGCTTACAAGCCAGGAATTCGACATTATAAAGACCCACTCAAAGGCAGGATACGACATCCTGAAACCGGTTGACTTCCCGTGGCCTGTTGCGGACATTGTCCATCAGCACCACGAGAAACTGGACGGCTCCGGTTATCCCAGAGGCCTGAAAGGGAACGATATTCTTCTTGAAGCGCGGGTGATCTGTGTAGCTGATGTCGTTGAAGCCATGGCTACGCACCGCCCTTACCGTCCGGCAAGAGGAGTCGAGACTGCCCTGAATGAAATAAGGGAAAACAAAGGAATTCTTTACGCTCCCGAGGTTGTTGAGGCCTGCCTGGCTGTTCTTGCCCGGAAACCTGAAATTCTTGCCTGACGGATGTCAAATCTGATATATATTTTTTTGAGGTAGCAACATGTTTTCGGATATTTTCACAGAGAAACTAAGAAGTGCGAAAAGGGTGACTGTTCTGACCGGAGCTGGCGTTTCGGCGGAAAGCGGTGTCCCGACCTTCAGGGGTGAAAACGGATTATGGAAAAACTATCGTCCTGAAGAGCTTGCCACTCCCGAAGCATTCCATCAGAATCCTGTCCTGGTATGGGAATGGTACGATTGGAGGAGAAGCCTTATTGCCCCTCTCTCCCCGAACCCGGCGCACGGGGTCATCGCCCGCATGGAAAAACACTTCACTGACTTTACTCTGATAACCCAGAATATTGACGGACTGCACCACAGGGCCGGGAACCGCAACATCATCGAACTCCACGGGAATATATGGAAGGTCAGGTGCACAAAGGAAGAAACGGTTACGGAAAACAACGAAGTGCCGCTTTCGCACTGCCCGCCCGTATGTTCCTGCGGAGCTATGCTGAGGCCGCATGTGGTATGGTTCGGAGAGATGCTGAACATGGCGGATCTGGAAGCAGCAAAGGAAGCAGCGCAGAACAGCGACCTTTTCATCACGGCCGGAACCTCTTCGGTTGTCCAGCCCGCTGCGTCATTTTCGCTGGTGGCAAAAAGCAGCGGGGCGTACACGATTGAGATAAATCCTGATGAAACACCCCTTTCCGATTATTTTGATGAATCCATCCGTGAAAAGGCTGCTGCCGCTTTCATCCGAATTGAAGAACTTCTCGGGATCGGACATGAACGATAAAAAATATCCCACCATGATAAAGGAACTCCCGGAGGATGACCGCCCGCGTGAAAAGCTGAAGAATTTCGGCGCGGAAAGCCTCGGGAACAGCGAGCTTCTCGCTATAATCCTCGGAGGCGGTCTTCAGGGCGTGTCAGCGTTGACCCTTGCCAACAGGCTGATTAAAGAACACGGTTCGTTGAGGAACATCGCAGGGCTGTCTTTTAAGGAACTGACAGCCAACAAAGGCATCGGAACAGCGAAGGCCGCCCAGATACTCGCCTCCTGTGAAATATCGCGCAGGATAAACCTGCCGTCCGAACTGGAAAAGGTGGAGCTCGGAAGGCCGGAAACCGTTGCCCGTTTTCTGATGGAGAGATACAGCAGGAAAGACCGCGAGATTTTCGGTGTCATCGCTCTCGACACAAAGAACAGATATCTGAAAACGGTCGAAATATCGGTCGGGAGCCTTAACGCGAGCCTTGTGCATCCCAGAGAAGTCTTCCGTAACGCGCTGAAGGAAAGCGCCGCGTCGCTTTTGCTGTTCCACAACCACCCGTCCGGGGACCCTTCCCCGAGCAGCGAAGACAGAAATCTTACAAAGAAACTTTCAGAGGCAGGCAAACTAATGGGGATCGAGGTGCTTGACCATATCGTGCTTGGCGATGGAAGGTTCATCAGTTTCAGACAGGAGGGACTTATTTGAAATCACTTTATATTGACTGTTTTTCAGGCATCGCGGGAGACATGTTCACGGCAGCCATGCTTGACTGCGGCATGCCTTTTGGACTTCTCAAATCGGAACTGGAAAAACTGCATTTGAACAATTACGCTCTTACCGCTGAAAAGACATTAAAAAAAGGGGTCAGCGGCACATACTTCAAGGTAAGGACAGAAGAAGACCACCATCACCGCAACCTAAGTATAATAAATGAAATAATTGAAAACTCAGGCCTTTCCGACAAAGTAAAGGAACATTCCCTGTCAATGTTCAGAAAACTGGCGGAAACCGAAGCAAAGGTACACGGAACAGATATTGAAAACATTCATTTCCATGAGGTCGGGGCGGTTGATTCAATCATAGATATAGTCAGCGCGGCGATTGCAGTTGAATGGCTTCAGCCGGGAAGCATAATATGCTCCCCTCTTTCCCCCGGAAACGGGGAGATTAAGTGCGAACATGGAATATTTCCTGTTCCTGCCCCTGCAACAGCCCTGCTTCTGAAGAACAAACCCGTTCTCCCATCAGACATAAAAGGGGAACTTATAACACCAACAGGCGCGCTTATCATTGATCATTTCACGGACGGGTTTTCTTCATCAGTCCCGTTCCGCTACAACACCGTCGGGTACGGACACGGAACAAGGGAATACGACGGCCGTCCCAACAGCCTGAGACTGTTCATCGGAGAAGAAAGCCGTAATCATTCAGAAAGGATATTGATAGCGGAATTCAATGTTGACGACACGAATCCGCAGGACCTCGGTTACCTGATGGAAAAGCTTTTTGACAATAAAGCGCTTGATGTCTTCTTCACTCCGGTGTATATGAAGAAAAACAGACCGGGAACCCTGGTTTCCTTCATGTGCGGGGAACCGGAACTGGGAGCCCTTACGGAAATTGCCCTTGCGGAAACAACCACACTCGGGATACGATACAGAATTGAGGAAAGGATTTTTCTTGAAAGGTCAGTCAGACAGGTGCAGACCCCGTTCGGCCCGGTGAATGTCAAGGACTCCTTCACCGGGGAAGTGTTGAGAAGTTCGGTGCCCGAATATGAAGACTGCGCGAAAATAGCGAAAGAGAAGAACCTTCCCCTGCGGAAAGTGAGACAGATAATATCAGGATGTTTAAAGGAAAAAGAATAAGATGAGCGGAAAAACCTTCTTCGTGACAACCCCTATTTACTATGTCAACGACAAACCCCATATCGGCCATGTCTATACAACAATAGTCGCGGATGTGATATCCCGCTACAAAAGGCTTTGCGGATATGACTCATATTTTCTTACCGGAACGGACGAGCACGGGCAGAAAATAGAAAGAGCGGCAAAAAAACAGGGCCTTCAGCCAAAAGAACTCGCGGACTCGGTTGTGAGCCAGTATCATTCGCTGTGGAAAAAACTCAATATCACCCACAATGATTTCATCAGAACAACCGAAGACCGCCACAGGAAGGCCGTCGAGAAGATATATGCCGGAATGAAGGCAAACGGTGATATTTACCTGGGCAAATATGAAGGATGGTATTGCACGGGATGCGAAGCCTTTTTCCCGGAGAATCAGGTGGTTGACGGAAAGTGCGCAGAGCACGGCCATCCGGTCGAAAGACTCGAGGAGGAAAGCTATTTCTTCAGGTTGTCGGCATTCGGCGAAAAGCTTCTTGAACATTATGAAAAGAACCCGGATTTCATAAAACCCGAGTCGAGGAGAAACGAGGTCATAAGCTTTGTTAAGAGCGGGCTTCAGGATCTGAGCATAAGCAGGACCTCGTTCAAATGGGGAATTCCGGTGCCCGAAGCGGAAGGACACATACTTTATGTATGGCTGGATGCCCTCACAAATTACATTAGCGCTCTGGGATACGGAACAGACGGAGCCCAGTTTGAAAAATACTGGCCTGCCGATCTACATCTGATGGGCAAGGATATTATCCGCTTCCACGCTGTTTACTGGCCTGCCTTCCTGATGTCAGCAGGGGTTGAACTTCCGCGGACAATATTTGCTCACGGCTGGTGGATGAAAGACGACAGCAAGATGTCCAAATCGACAGGAAATGTCATAAACCCGGTTCATCTCATTGACGATTTCGGCGCGGACCCTCTCAGGTATTTTCTGCTCAGGGACATGGTGTTCGGAAATGACGGCAGTTTTTCGGACGAAGCATTTCTGAAAAGAATAAACAGCGATCTCGCGAACGACCTCGGGAACCTTCTCAAGCGGACCCTGACTATTGTCTCAAAAAACTGTGAGGGGAAATTCAGCAAAGGAAATGCGCCCGACGAACTTAAGGACAGCTTCCTGAAATCATTCACTGCATTCCGCGAAAATTTCGATAACTATAATTTCAGCGAAGGGCTGAGGGATATCTGGGGCTTCATATCCGGTATAAACAAGTATTTTGATTCAAGGGAACCCTGGAAGCTTGCCGGAGATGCGGACAAAAAAGATGAGCTTTCCTCCGTCCTTTATAATGCCGGCGAGGGGTTAAGGCTCACAGCGCTGATGCTGTCCCCCGTGATGCCGGGTTTCGCGAAAGAGATATATCATCAGCTTGGTCTCGCCGAGGACCCTTGCGCGCTCGACTTTGAAAATCATTGCCGCTGGGGGGAAATCCCGGGTGGCCTTATGATAAGAAAAGGCGAGCCCATGTTCCAGCGGATAGACATTGAAAAATACCTTGGAAAGGATGCGAAAAAAGTGGAAGAGAGAAAAGAACCGGAAAGCTCGGCAATTTCAATTGACGACTTCATGAAGGTTAAATTAAGGGTTGCGCGTGTATTGACATCTGAAAGCATTGAAGGAGCGAAAAAACTTCTTAAGCTTACCGTTGACCTGGGATATGAGACAAGAACGGTTGTCGCCGGAGTGGCAGAAGTTTACAGGCCGGAGGAACTTGTTGACAGACGGGTCATCATTGTCGAGAATCTGAAACCTGCGGTTCTTTTCGGAGTGGAATCAAAAGGAATGGTCCTCGCGGCTGTTGACGAAAAAGGGAAACCCCGGGTGGTAAGCGCTCCCGATAATGTGCCTCTCGGCGCGACTGTCCGCTGACGAAAACCGGAAAACCGCCATGGCTTTTCTTGTTGATTCGCACGCCCATCTGACATTTGACCAGTACAGAGATGACATTGACGCTGTTATTGCCTCCGCTCAAAAAGCCGGACTGAAATACATCCTGACTGTCGGGACCGACTTCACTGATTCAGTGAAAGCGGTGGAACTATCTCAGAAGTATCATATGGTTTACGCGTCCGTCGGGACGCATCCTCATGATGCCTCCAAGGTTTCAGAAGACATCCTTCGCAGAACAGAAGAGCTCTGCGGAAACCCGAAAGTGGTAGCGGTCGGAGAAACAGGTCTTGATTATTATTACAATCATTCCCCGAAGGACATTCAGCAAAAGATCTTCAGAGAACATATAAAGATAGCTCAAAGAACCAGGCTTCCGCTCATGATACATTCAAGGGATGCCGCCGCGGACACCCTTCGGATAGTCAGGGAGACCAGAGCCGGAAGGAACGGCGGGGTGGTTCACTGTTACTCGTATGACCTGGAAACTGCCCGCAAGTTTATTGACGAAGGGTTTATGATCTCGTTCACCGGGGCGATAACATTCCCGAAAGCCCGTGAAACAAGGGAAGTCGCTTCAGCTCTTCCTTATGAGAAAATAATGGTTGAAACGGACTGTCCGTTCCTTGCGCCCGTCCCCCACCGGGGGAAAAGGAACGAACCCGCCTTCGTCAGTCTGGTCGCGAAACAGCTCTCGGAGATCCTCCCGCTTTCGTATGATGATATATGCAGAATAACAACCGGAAACTTTGAAAACCTCTATCACATTCAAAGCAGCGGAAGGAAAGCCGTCATTGCTTATCCGATAAGAGATTCCCTTTATCTGAACATCACCAACAGGTGCACCAACAACTGCTATTTCTGCGTCAGAGAATTCGCCGACGGGGTTTCAGGATACAACCTGAAGCTAGAAAGCGAACCTTCCGCCGAAGAGATAATCAACGCGGTCGGGGACCCTTCCCGTTACAGGGAGGTAGTATTCTGCGGCTTCGGAGAACCTACGGTGAGAATTGACACCGTCATCGAAGTATCAAAAGCGCTGAAAGCTAAAGGCGCGTTCATCAGGCTTAACACCAACGGCCACGGGAACAGCATCCACAAAAGAAATATCCTCCCGGAACTGAACGGCCTGATTGACAGCATTGCGATAAGCCTCAACGCGCACGACGATGAAAGTTATCTGAAAATAAGCAGACCTCTGAACAATGACCCGTCAATGTTCAATTCTGTTCTGGAATTCGCGCGGGAAGCGAAAAAGCATATCCCGTTCGTTGAAATAACCTGCGTGGCAACCCCTGAAGTTGATATTGATCTCTGCCGGGAACTTGCTGAAGGGACAGGAGCCGAATTCAGGATACGAAGCTATAATGTTGTAGGTTGACTTAAGAATAAGAAAACATCAGACCCGGAACTTCACTCCCCGTCCTTGCGGAGAACTCTTTTGCCTTTGTAGATAACCTCGCCTTTGCACTCCAGCGGGCAGACAACGACGACTTTTTTGTTTTCCCTGAAATCCTCTTTCATGTACCATTCTGTATTGCAGACTTCACATACATATTTGTAAAGAACTTTATCTTTTTTTTTGCCTTCGAACATTTAATCTCAGCCTCTCCTGAAATACTGTACCACGGTATGTCAGAAATCATTCTAACACTAACTTCCGTTTTTTCCAAATAAATTCACTTCAGAAAAACCCCCTCCGCTTCAAGCATTTTTCTTTTCATTGACGCGTCAAGTTTTCCTCCGAACCCTCCCGGGGTACCGTCAGATCTGATGACCCTGTGGCACGGAATAAGGACAGGAAGCGGATTGTTTCTGACAGCGTTCCCGACAGCCCTGGCAGCGCGGGGACGCCCGATCCTTTCGGCTATTTCCCTGTAACTGGCTGTTTCTCCCCTTTTCAGCTTCATCAGTTCATTCAGAACGGACTGCTGAAACGCCCCTAGATGCGCAATATCCACGGCGGGCTTTTTATCGGCAAGATGATCTTTTATGCATTTTTCATCATCCTTGTGGGGTTTTTCGGTCAAACCGGAAAACTCGTTGTCAAGCTGGGCCATGAGGAGCTTCTCATCCGAATCCATTCTTATCTGCCGGAGTTTACCGTCATCCCTGATAAAAGCGACCTTAATGCCCTTTTCAAGATCAACAATCGAATAAGTCATCATTTTTTTCCTTTGCTCCTTATGCTTTCAACAAGTTCACTGAATTCCGGTGATCTTACCGCAGCGGATGAAATAACGAATGCCGCCACCCCTGCTGTCACCGCGAACAGGAGAAGAACCCCTTTCACCTTCATGGACTCAACCGTCTCAATACCGGAAAACCTCGCGAAAAGGTACACCACCGCGCACATTACGCCAGTGGCTGAAAATATCCTCGCGAGCGAATCCCCCAGTCCGGCCAAATCAATGGCTGTCATTTTTCTTATGAAAATCACCGCGAGAAAGATCCCGTTTACAAAAGCCGCCCCTGTTGACGCGGCCGCGAGCCCGACATGACCGAAGGGACCGATAAGAACCGATATAAGGACAAGGTTAACCATAAAAGACCATGTCGCCGCAATAACCGGTGTTTTTGTGTCCTTCAGCGCGTAAAACGCCCTGACAAGAATTCCTGATCCTGCTATCGCAAGAAGCCCTGCCGAATAAGCCGTCAGCGCCTGCGATGTCAGTCTGGCCGATTCCGCTGTATATTCCCCTCCGCGGAAAAGCACATCCACAATCGGCCTGCTCAGAAGTATCATGCCCGCGGAAGCCGGGATACAAACATAGGAAACAATCCGCAGCCCGAAAGACAATGTCCCCGACAGCGCTTCGAGGTCGCCTTTCGCTCCCTGCTTCGACATTCTCGGCAGAATAACGGTGGCAACCGAAATGGCGTATATCCCGAGCGCGAACTCCATGATCCTCGACGAATAATAAAGGGATGAAACACTGCCTTCGTAAATATGGCTTGCCACGAATCTTACAATGAGAACATTTATCTGATAGATGCCCGCGCCGAAAATAGTGGGAACGAGAAGTTTCCACATCCTGAGAATGCCGGGGTCAGTAAAACCAAGCGAAGGAACAAAGGTCATCCCCTTTCTGACCGCGAAAGGAACCAGAAAAGCAAGCTGGATCACCCCGCCTATAAGGATTCCCCATGCGAGAGGGATGGCAGGGTTTGATGCCTTGGACGCGAAAGCAAGTCCTGCCGTGATGATACTCAGGTTCAGCAGGACGGGAGTGAATGCGGGAGCGGCGAAGATATTGTGCGAGTTAAGCATTCCGGTCAACAGGGCGGAAAGGCATATGAAGAATACATACGGAAAAATTATCATGTTCAGACGGATTGCAAGCTCAAATGCATCCGCGCCGTGTTTATCCCTGAAATCCGTCAGCGACAGAATCTGCGCGGAAAAAATCACTCCGAGCACAGTGATGACCAGAAGAATGATGCTCAAAAGATAAAACGCCCTGTTCGCCAGAGCGACACTTTCCTTCTTTCCTTTATTCTCCAGATAATCCGAAAACACGGGGATGAACGCGGAGGACATGGCACCCTCTCCGACAAGCCTTCTGAAGGTATTCGGAATCGCGAAGATAAGATAAAACGCGTCAGCTCCGAAAGCCGTTCCGAGATAGAACGCGACGATCCTGTCCCTGATGTAGCCGAAGATCCTGCTGAGCAGCGTGATGAAACTGACTGTCCCGACAGCACCAAGCAGGCCGCGGGACGCGCTGCTCCGTTTGGCTCTCATCTATATTCTTTTTCCAGGCAACGGGAATTCTTATGGACAACAGCATCCTTCTTCCTGCAGTAAACAGCCGAGAAGGTCATGCACGAACCGGAACCGTCAAGAGCATCTTCCTTCGGGAACTCCGCGAAACGGCAAAGCATATCGCAGAAGTCGCTCTTCACTTCCGGGTTTTTTTCCGCGCCGTCTTTCATATTTCGATCCATATTCTCTATGTTAAGAAAGGCTACTGCCTCGCTCCCACAGGATTCCCGACAATGGGATGATTCTCGATCACATCCTGTTTTTCCTTTATTATGTCAAGTTCCTGAAGGATAAAACTCTGAGGCACAATAAAGCTCGCGGGCGTCCCCGTCAGCCCGAACCCCCAACCCGACAGGCGGGCGCTGACCGGCTGAAGCATGGTATTGTAAACCTGCATCCGTTCAGAAGAAGCTATTATCCGGTTGAAAGAACGGACGGAAAGGCCGCTTATCTCCGCGAGACCGACTCGCTCTTCTCTTCCGTCGGAAACATACACGCGGTATGCTTCGATCGTTTTCATCGCTTCATCATCCTTCTGTATTGACGATGAGCCTCTGCCTTTGAGCGCGATTTTCCTCAAAATGTAAGCGTATTCAAGATCCTGCTCCTTAGCCTCGGCAATCAGAGCCTGCTTCATCGCGTCATCGTCCAGTGTTTTCTCGTCAGTGACACCTGAAATCTTAACCACTCCGGGGGCGGTAACCGTTTTTATCCCTCCCTGGCTGAGTGCCGGCCTGCCGTGCCCGTTGCTGTCGCGAATCTTCTGTGTCGGAACCCTGTCGTTCAGCAGGTTCTTGAGAACGCCGTTCTCGACAAGCATCAAATGTTCGGGCGGGGTAACGCCTTCCGCGTCAACAGTGAAACTGCCGATAAGTTCAGTCCCTCCGAATTCCGTAAGTCCGGGCAGCGCTTCAATCGAGATGTCTCTGGACATAATCCTCTTGCCCAACCTGGCCTCGAGGCCGTTCTCCTTCGCCGAGTCAGGCATGCGCTCGGCTATCCACGGACTTCCGAAAAGCGGCTTCCGCACCGCGATAAGCCCGTCATGCTCCGAAAAGAATTTCTGAACAAACGCTTCCGCCGCTGCCTGACCCTCGAACATCACCGGGCCCCAGTAAGGCTCCTCAACCGGCGCTGTGACTGACAATTCTGTCAGTTTCTCAGCCGCAACGCGGGTACCAGCGATCATCATCTCAGCCTCAGGAAGCTTTCCGGGTTCTTTTGAACACCAGAATACATTGTCGCTTATCCGTTCGCCGCTCTCTGTCTGAGTCGATGCCGACGCGAGAATACCCGCCACCTGGAAAGGATATTGCGCCGTTGTTCCTTCGCTGTTCGCGAAGAACACCTGCCCGTCGTACACAAAAACATTTACTTCCGATTTCTGAATAGCAGGAAAATCCTTGAAAACCTCCGAGATTTCCCTGGCGAGCGTTTCAAGATAATCACGGTCAATACTGATATTTTTATAAGGAACAACGATTTCCGACTTAGGCATAAAAGAAAAATCAGGCACTTCCTTCTCCTCCGCCGGAATGTTCTGCTGTCGGATGGCGGACATCTTGGATTTGTAGGCTGTGATTGCATCCTTATAACCGCTGTCCGTCGGCAGCCACATGGCCCTCCTGATGTCATCCGCACCGCCCGACAAAGGCAGGTAGTTCAGATAGCCCGAGTAGGACCACATATTCCTCTCGTCAATAAAATTCTCGTTTGTCTTGCCGCCGCTTCCGACAAGCACCCTGTTGTCGAAAAACCTTAACGGAAGATACATGGAAGACACAATCGCCCCGAGGGAAGCCTTCACATGCAGCGTCCTCGCGTCAGATACCGTATAACTGATGTATGACGGAGGCAGCATGTCCTCGATGACAAGGCCCTCCATTGCCCTCTGGATCTCCGTCCCCATTGCTCCGGTTATAATATCCTCATCCGCGGCAAAAACCATTGCCGGGAGCATCATAATTGCCATCAAACTGAATATTTTTAGTGTTTTCATATTGTTAAACCCCGCTTTCCAATGGTTAAGGCCGTGGCAATATCGGAAGCCTGTTCTGTTCCTTCGGCTTCCGCTGTGTTTCTATCTGTTTCACGAACACGGTGGGACATACGGTTGAAACAGGAACCCATCCTGATTCCGCCCCGCATGTTCCGGTGAAAAGCCCGAAATCGCTTCCCGCGGCTTCAATGCTTGAAAAAACAGAAAGCGGCGTGCCCACCAGGTCAACCCCGCGGATAAGCTCATCCGGGCGGCCGTCCGTATAAATCCTGTAAACCTCAACCGGCGTCACATTGAACGCGTTCGGGGTATATCTGCCGGTCATCGTGAAACCGCCGACGGTTTCAACAAACAGATAACCGTATTCCTTGCCCTGCTTCTTAGCCTCTTCGACAAGCATCTTTCTCAGCTCTTCATTCGTATATGGCTTTTTCGATGTGACAAACATATTGGACTGTCTGCTTACCGCCTGGACGCCGGCCTGCGCCCTGCCGTGGCCGTTTGAGTTCGGGAAACCGTCAATGGGGGTTCGTGACATCAGAAAGTCCTTAAGAACTCCGTCCTCAACAATGGTCACCCTTTTCCCGGGCTGACCCTGATCGTCATATTTATAGGCGCCGTTCAGATAGAAGCCCTCGTATTCCTTTACGGAAGGATCAAAAATCACCGAAAGATCCGCACACAGGATCTTATCGCCGACCTTCTTCTTGAAAGTCTGCGCGTCCGTTTCGTCCTTCATGCTGTGGCCTTCAATCCTGTGACCGAAAATCTCGTGGAAGAACACCCCTGCGGAAGCCGCCCCAAGCAATGCAGGGCCGGTGAACGAATCCGCTACCGGCGCGGTCCTGAGCTTTGAAAGTTTCCCGCTCATTTCCGAGGCTTCTTTAAGTACGGCATCATCGGAAGGCATCTTTGACGGGGAGAACGCGAAATAATCAAAATTCAGCGGCAGATCCATTCCGTCATCCGCCCTTGTCTGCGCCGAAACAGACAAACGGCACGCCGTCCTGTTCTCTGTGATGTCGCTTCCTTCCGACGAAACAAAATACTTGGTTTCTAAGGTGAACACGATCCTCGCGTTGCCATCCAGGAGATCCTCATTCTCAAGGAAAACAGCCGAATACTTCTTCAGCTTGCCCTCCCAGGCAGCCAAGTCAAACGCAAGCTCCTTCCTGTTAAGCGGTTTATCCTTAAACACAAAGGGTTTTTCGACACTGAAATCCTCCGAAGTATCCTCATCTTCAACCTTGATGGCGACATTGGCGAGCACCTTTTCATACATATCCGCGGCCTTCAGATACTGCTTGTTCGTTTCAAGCCACAGAGCCTGCTTCACGGCAAGATCTGAATCCTCGACCGCAACCGTTTCGCCCTCGTCCCAGTCATACCATCCGTAGCTTTCGTCCTTAAGGGGATGCTTGTTGTCAAGCTTGTGATTGCCGACCCTGACATGGACACACACCTTCCGTTCACGCGATTCATTCGAAGACACAATCTGGCCGAACGAAGCGGACACCGTGTAGGTCGTCACATCATTCACCCTGTAAGACATATAATACGGAGGAACCTCCTGCTCCTTCAGCGCGGACATATTCCTGTCAAGCTCCCCCTTCAGGATCTCAGAAAGCTTATCCTGCGAGGACAAAGCGCTGAAACCTGCCAACAGCACAACAACACTGAATACCAATACCTTTTTCATAGACCATCCTTTTGAAAAACGGACATAAAAAACCTCTCGCCGCATCCCCGTTTGCCGGCACAGCCGGAAACACAGGGCAGTCATTTATAACAATTTGCCGGAAACCCGCTCATATCGGAAAAACATCCCGGCAAAACCGACTCCCCGGATTATGGATTATATGCCTGTCAATTGCAAACTTTTTGTTGCCCGACAGCGGGAGGATGATTGTCTGAACCTTGATTCGTTTGATTATGGGATTAGCATGATTGGATGCCGTCTGGTTCGACGGAGTTTATACCGAGCGGAGCCGAGATGCTCACCATGACGGTCATCCCGAGCCCCTTCTCTGTCATCCCGAGCGGAGACGAGGGATGAGGGACGGGGTGGTTATCCCGGACATCGAGTGTTCCGGGCTTGCCCAGAATGTATCGAGATGGGACTGGTACCGAGCAGTGCCGTTAAAATCACGGGCTGGGTCGTTGGGGAGCGGGCTGGGTCGTTGGGTAGCCGGGCGGAGTCGTTGGGGAACGGGCTGAGTCGTTGGGGAACGGGCTGAGTTGTTGGGTAGCCGGGCGGAGTCGTTGGGGAACGGGCTGGGTCGTTGGGGAGCGGGCTGGGTCGTTGGGTAGCCGGGCGGAGTCGT
>CAZDZC010000052.1:0-18634 GCA_964509835.1 uncultured Acidobacteriota bacterium | reverse complement strand
GTATGCCGGGGATGTTTCGGTGAACTGAACCTGCGGAAAGCCCTTTCAACACGCCATCTGACCGGATGGATTAGATTATTCTATTAGAAATCAGGGTAATCCAAAAATCATGAGAATCACGGTTCAGACAATAAAGTAAAGCCAAAAGGGCATTCACATTCGACTTCACCTGCAGCGGGGCGCGCTGACAAGCCGGATGACTTTTAGAGTATAGGAATAGGGGTTTCCCTGATATGCGTGAAAAAACATTTGAATCCTACAGGATGGAGATGTATAATATTGATGTGTTTAACTGTCAAACAGGGGAGAATTTCGATGCCTGAAATCATGAAAAAAGAGGAAGCTCATAAATTAATTGACAGAATGCCTGCTGACGCAACATGGGAAGACCTTCTCCGTGAAATTTATGTAATAGAGACAATAGAAAAAGGCCTCAGCGACAGCAAAGCAGGACTCGTCAATACGGTAAAAGAAGTCAGGGCAAAATACGGCCTTGATTAATGGAAGTCTATTGGACAAAAACAGCACAGGAACATCTTGACGGAATCTTCCGTTATATCTCACAGAACTCACCTGTTTACGCAAAAATCACTGTGGACAGATTAACAGCAAGATCTGTTCAGATCTCTGAATTCCCGTTGTCAGGAAGAAAGGTTCCTGAATATGAAATAGACCAGATCAGGGAAGTACTTGAAGGTTCATATCGGATAATCTATCTGATCAAAGCTGACAGAGTTGAAGTACTGGCAGTTATCCATGAAGCAATGAACCCGTTCGAAAATTTAGAGGAATAATATAGGGATAGCAAGAATGAAAGGGGGTTATCATTATTCACTTGCTCGGCATCGCAATCCCCGCGCTAACCGGATTCGATCAATTTATCAGAAATCAGGGTAATCCATAAATCATGAGAATCACGGTTCAGACCGTACCCCCTTCTTGTGTCCTTTTCCTGCCAAAGAAGGCGCTTTCAGCCTTGACACCCGAATAACAGTGAAGTATTCTTTCCGTCTTTATGCCGAAGTGGCGGAACTGGTAGACGCAGCGGACTCAAAATCCGCCGGTGCCTGGCATCTTGGGGGTTCGATTCCCCCCTTCGGCATGCTTTTTTACTCGCGCTGAAGGAATCATTCGATGTGCCTCGGAATACCTCTTAAACTGGTCAGCATCAACGAAGACGGCTCAGGTGTAGCCGAACTGAACGGAACCTCCGTCACGGTCGAGCTGTCGCTGCTGCCGGACTGCAAACCGGGTGACTTCGTTCTCGTCCATGCCGGTTACGCGCTGGAAGTCCTCGACGAGAAAGAGGCTCTTGAGACCATCGGGATCTTCCGCGATGCCTCACTGATATGAACATCCTGGATGAATTCAGAAACAGGGAGAATGTCCTTCTCCTCAGAAAGAAAATAGAAGACCTCTGCCCTTCCCGAAAAATAACCATAATGGAAGTGTGCGGAACCCACACCATGTCCATCTTCAGATACGGCATCCGGTCCCTCCTTCCCGAAAACATACGGCTCCTTTCAGGCCCGGGCTGCCCGGTATGCGTTACAGCGAACGATTTTCTCGACAGGGCGTTCGAACTCGCCTCTGCCCATCGTGCGATAATTACCACTTTCGGGGATATGTTCAGGGTGCCCGGAAGCCGCTCCTCCCTTCAGAAGGAAAACAGCCGAGGCGCGGATATCCGCATTGTATATTCGCCTATTGAATCCATAGCCGTAGCGAAGGAAAATCCGTCGCGTGAAGTGGTGTTCCTCGGGGTCGGTTTCGAGACGACGGCGCCGACAACGGCACATCTCATAAAAAAGGCGAAAGGCAACGGCATCCGTAATCTCAGCGTTCTGTCCGCGCATAAATTCGTTCCTCCCGCGATGATTGCCCTGTGCTCAAACCCTCTCACATCCGTTGATGCCTTCCTCTGCCCTCCCCATGTCGCAACGGTCATCGGAGAGGGGCCGTTCGAAAAACTCGCCGCCCGATTCAGCATTCCGTGCGTGATTACCGGATTCGAGCCGGTGGACATCCTCTGCGGAATATACATGATCCTGAAACAGATTAACGAAGGGCACGCCTGTGCCGAAACGGAATACAGCAGGCTGGTCAGGAAAAACGGCAATCAGGTCGCGACAGCGCTGATCGGTGAAGTCTTCACGGCAGGGGATGCCGAATGGCGCGGGATCGGAACGATAGAGAAAAGCGGGATGTTTGTGTCGGAGGATTATCAGAATTTCAACGCGGAAAACAGATTTGACATCAATATCCCCCCGCCCTCAGAACCGGCGGGATGCATCTGCGGCGAGATACTTACCGGGCGGAAGGATCCGCATCAGTGCCCGCTGTTCGGGGAACAATGCACGCCGGAAAACCCGGTTGGAGCTTGCATGGTCAGTTCAGAAGGGACCTGCGCCGCCCATTTCAAATATTCCGATACTGTCTGAACCGAGACTGGGATGGGAACATAACCCGATTTGTGATCTTAAAATCGGTAGCGCGCGATGCTGTTAAATGACTTTTTTCAGGCTTCCGGTGATTATCACGAGAGCGCCTGTTTTGACGAGACAGGACGAGAAACCTGCCATTCCTGCTGCCGATGCTGGATCAATGTAATATCCGGATGACCTCATTTCAGCCTGCGCGGATCTTATATCATCCTCGCTGACCGAAATTACTGTTCCGTTTGAGGACTCCACAGCCGCCACCATCTGTTGCAGCCTCGGAGGGGCGGATACGCTTATCCCCTTGGCGATGGAAGAAGTATATTCCGCGGGTTTCCTCTTGTGGAACGCGTCATAAAGAGGACAGCATCTTCCCGACTGAACGGGTATGAGCTGGGGAGTGCTGAGCAGTACACCCGCTTCGACAAGTTCGGTGAATCCTTTGTGAAGACCGAGAAGAAGAGTCCCGTTCCCGGCTGGCAGGAATATCCTTGACGGGGAAGACCACCCGGACTGTTCGCTTATTTCATAGGCGCAGGTTTTAACGCCGTGAATGAACCACGGGTTCCAGACATGGCTCGCGTAGCATGTCTTTTCGGCAGCCTTAAGAACCGCTTCCGCTGTATCCTCCCTGCTTCCGTGCACAATTTCGACATCACCGCCGACGCTTTTTATAAATCTGACCTTTTCTTCATCCGCATTCATCGGCACGAAGACAGTGCAGTCAATGCTTGCTTTTGCTGCGTAAAGCGCTACGGAACACCCGGCATTTCCGGAGGAATCCTCGATAACTTTCTTAACCCCGTTTGCTTTAAGAACGGATATCATCAGCGCGGCGCCGCGGTCCTTGAAGGAACCGGAAGGCATATTGTTCTCCAGCTTAAGAAGGACCTTCGCTTTGCGGAAGGAATCCTCGACAAGAGGGGTCATGGTCTCCCTCAGCGAAACGCGCTTCTCTGGATCCTTTAACGGCAGGACCTCTTCGTAGCGCCACATGGAGCGGTCGCGGTTCTTTATCTTAGGGATATCCACCACCGGGCTGAATACAATCTCCCAGAACTCACCGCACCCGCATCTCCATTTGACGGGGTCATAATTTACTGTTGTGCCGCATTTACTGCATTTTACTTTCATTGTTCACCAAGAAGGGTATTGTATCAGAAATACCTGAAATGTCTATAACAATCGAATCCCTGTCGAAAGGTTTGAACGATCAAGTTTGTATTTTTACCCGGGGTGGAATAGAATATCACACGCTGCTTGACTTTTTGCCGGTTTTTCTGCATTATTCGCACTTTATATAAGGAGATGCCTTGTTCAGAGGAACTACTGTTTTAGCTGTTAGAAAGGATGGGAAAACCGCGTTTGCGGGGGACGGCCAGGTCACTGTGAATGATACCGTGATGAAAGGCAAGGCTGTGAAGGTGCGCAAGATGTATCAGGACAAAATCCTTGCCGGTTTTGCCGGTTCTGCCGCCGACGCGCTTGCCCTTTTCGGGAGATTTGAGGAGAAACTGGAGCAATACAGCGGGAACCTGAAGAGATCCGCAGTGGAGCTTGCAAAAGAATGGCGGACGGACAGGTTCCTCCGCAGGCTTGAGGCTCTGATGCTTGTCGCGGACAAAGAAACCATGTTCATGATCTCGGGGACAGGCGACCTGCTTGAACCGGATGACGGCATTGCCGCAATCGGCTCGGGAGGCCCGTATGCCCTCGCTGCTGCCAAAGCTCTCTGCCTTCACTGCAGCATGGATGCCGCTGCCGTCGCTCTTGAATCCATGAAAATAGCCGCGTCAATGTGCATTTACACGAATGAGCACATTACCGTTCACACTTTAGAGGAGTAATCATTTATGGCAATAAGCCTTCCGGGAGATACCATCAAAAACGCAGCCGAACTTCTTCCACGGGAAATCGTGGAGTACCTGGACAAGTTCATTGTCGGTCAGAAGCAGGCAAAGAGAGCCGTCGCTAAAGCCCTCAGGGACAGATACCGCCAGAGGCAACTCTCGGGAGATCTCGCGGAGGAGATATATCCGAAGAATATCATAATGATAGGGAGCACCGGAGTCGGCAAGACCGAAATAGCACGGAGGCTGTCTAAACTGACAAAAGCCCCGTTCGTGAAGGTTGAGGCGTCAAAATACACCGAGGTCGGTTATGTCGGCAGGGATGTCGAATCCATGGTCAGAGACCTGACAGAAAAAGCGGTTTCCGCGCTGAAGGCGGAAGAGATTGAAAAGATAACGGAGAAGGCCGCAGCGCATGTGGAGGAGAAACTGCTGGACCTTCTTGTCCCGCCGGTAAGAAAAGCGCCTGCGGATCCTGCCGCGGAGGAGAATCCCCCGCAGGACAGCATGGAGAGAACAAGGGACCGCTTCCGGGAGCAGTTGAGAACAGGCCAGCTCGAGGACAGGAATGTCAGGGTTCCCGTTCAGCAGAGGGCTGTCCCGGCGTTTGAGATAATAGCGGGTTCCAGCATGGAAGAGATGAACATGAACATCCGGGACATGATGGGAGACCTGTTCTCCGGTAAGAAGAAGGACAGGAGGCTCACCGTTTCCGAGGCGCGGGAATATCTGATGCAGGAGGAACAGAACCGGCTTATTGACATGGACAGGATATCAACCGAGGCAGTCAGGCGGGCTGAGCGCTCGGGCATTATTTTCATTGACGAGATTGACAAGATTGCCGGTCGGGAGAGCAAAAGCGGCCCTGATGTCAGCCGCGAGGGTGTCCAGAGGGACATTTTGCCCATCGTCGAAGGGACAACGGTAACAACCAAGCACGGCCCGGTAAGGACAGACCATATTCTTTTTATTGCCACAGGCGCGTTCCATGTATCGAAGCCATCCGACCTCATCCCGGAACTTCAGGGGAGATTCCCGATCAGGGTGGAACTCGACGCGCTGACAAAGGCGGATTTCATCAGGATCCTGCAGGAACCGGAGAATTCGCTCACAAAGCAGTATTCCGCGCTGATGGAGACGGAAGGGATAGAACTGAAGTTCACTCCCGACGGAATAGAGGCCATCGCGGATTTCGCGTTCAAACTGAACGAGACTACTGAAAACATCGGGGCAAGAAGGCTGCACACAGTCATGGAAAAGCTTCTTGACGATATTTCTTTTTCCGGCCCTGAACTTGAACCCAGGAAACAGTTGATAGACAGGGAATATGTCATGAAGATGCTGTCCGATATCATTAAAGACCAGGACCTCAGCCGTTATATATTATGAACCGTTTTTTCATCACTGCCCTCTGCTCCCTGTTTATCTTTAATGCTTGCGGTGTCAAGGCTCCGCCTGAAACCCCGATCCCGAAGATCCCTGCCGAACCTGTGAATTTCAAAGCGGTTCAGCAGGGCGAAAACGCTGTGTTGAGCTGGGAATGCCCTTCCAAAACAATGCGAGGTCTGGATATCACTCCTCCGCTAAGCATTATGGTTTATTTCGTCAAGGACGCTTGGGAGGAAGGTAAAAGCTCCGACCTCAACCTTGACAGATTTAAGAAGATAATGACGCTTAAAGGAACCGTCCCCTGCGGGGAAACGGTTTTCACTGAAAAGCTGGATTTCGGGGATATAGGAGAAAAAGCATATTATTACGGGATTATAGCTGAGGATGGAAAAGGGAAACAGAGCAGGCTCGCGGGACCCAGAAAGATCGTTTTGGCTAATGCGCCTGTCGCGCCGGACAATCTGTTGGTAAGGCTTTTCGAAGACAGGATTGATGTGATATGGGAACAGGCTTCCGTTCTTATTGACGGAAGCACCGCGTCTGAAGAGTCACTCAAGTGGAACATATACAGGGCAGTTAATGACGGGAAACCCGAGCTGCTCACAAAGGAGTCTATCGCCGGAAAAACATTCAGCGACAAGGCGTTCGGCTTCGGAAACAGCTATTCATATTTTGTAACCGCGATTGCGGGTGAAAACCCCGCCGAAAGCGGGCCATCGCCGACAGAAAGAATTTTTGCGGAAGACACCTTCCCTCCCGCCGCTCCGATAGGCCTGACGCTTGATGCCGAAACCGGAGGAACGGTTACGCTTTTCTGGATACCTTCAGGCGACGATGACCTGGAAGGCTACAATATCTACAGAAAAGACGAAGAGAACAATTTCAGAAAGATAAATGATGTGCTTCACAAGACCTCGACCTACCGCGATGAAGAAGCCGCGCCAGGGAAAGGTTATGCTTATTATATAACCGCGGTTGACTCGTTCTCCAATGAAAGTCTTCCCTCCCCTGCCGCTTCGACACGGGAAGAGATTTACAGATGAACAGTGTGCTTTTCCACAAGATGTCCGGGGGCGGGAACGATTTCATCATGTTTGACAACCGTTCAAACCAGTTCGGCGATGATTTCCCCGAAACGGTCAGGCGGCTTTGCACAAGGGGTTTCTCGATAGGGGCGGACGGCGTCATCCTTATAGAGAATTCAAAAAGGGCAGACTTCAGAATGGCATACTTCAACAGCAACGGGGAAAGGGCCAGCTTCTGCGGAAACGGCGCCAGATGCGCCGCGAGGTTCGCGTATATGAATGTGATCGCTTCAAAACAGATGAAGATGGAAACGGACGCGGGAATGGTCAACGCCGAAGTGATAGACAAATCGGTCAGAATAGAGGTCCCGGGTCCTGAAACAGTTACGGAAAATGTAACTTTGGATGTTGACGGGAAAAAGATAACCGGGACATTCGTCATGGCAGGTGTTCCGCATTTCATCATGTTCGTGAAGCGGGTATGGGATTTCGACATAATCCCCTTCAGCAGAAAAATACGGTATCACATGGACTTCGAAAGCACGGGCGGCGTCAATGTTGATTTTGTCGAGAAGCGCGGAAAATGCCACCTGAGCATAAGGACCTACGAAAGAGGGGTCGAGAGCGAAACCCTTTCCTGCGGCTCCGGATGCATAGCATCTTCGGTAGCGGCAGCAAAACATTACTCCATGCCCTCCCCGATTGCCTGTCTGACTAAAGGCGGGGTTGAATTTGTGGTCGAGTTCACCGATACCTTCAGAAAGATATCCCTTACCGGTGACGCAAGGCTTGTTTATAAAGGCGAATACCGGAAAGAGGCCCTTCAGGGTTTTCCTCTTGAAACTGACAGAAATATTAAGTAGTATTCGAGTTTTGATTTTTAACCATATAGCGGAGATATTTAATGGCAAAATTTAAGAACGAACGGTGGGGCCTCTGGCTCAAGGTGATTATTTATGTTGTGGTGATTTCCTTTGTAGTGACCATTTTCTATAATTGGGGCGGAGGAGGGAAAATGGGCAGCGGAGTCCCCGAGAACGCAAACTGGGCGGCCATGGTAGGAGAACAGGCCATTCCCATACAGTCCTTCATCTACAGATACAAGATGCGGGAACAGCAGTATGCACAGATGTTCGGAGACCGCTTTGACCCCGCGCAGCAGCAGCTTGCCTTCGGGGTAATCAACGAAATGGTCCAGGACAAGCTTGCCGCCATGGAAGCAGAAAAACAGGGGTTTTATGTCAGCGAAGAGGATATCTCCGAGTCCATATTGAATATTAAAGACGGCGAAGGCAACTTTGTCTTCAGGGATAAGGACGGCAAATTTCTTGGCATTGACAGATACAAGTATGTTTTGAACTATCTCAACCTGACCCCTGAGCTGTTTGAAGAGCTTCAGAGAACATGGATCCTCAGCGACAAGCTGAAGGAATTCTTCAAATCCTCGATTATCGTCACCGATGATGATCTCATGAAGGAGTATAAAAAGAGGAACGAAAGAGTCAGCCTCGACTACATCCTGTTTGATCCCTCGGATGATGCCAAAGACCTTGTTCTCACAGATCAGGACAAGAAGAAATATTACGACTCTCACAAAGAGGACTTCAGAACAACCGAACAGCGCAAGGCTGTTTTTGCTTTCTTCAGGACGGATGACCTGATGAACGAGGCTGCTGTCACCGAAGACGAGATAAGGGCATATTACGATGAGAACCTGGACACCATCTACACAAAAAAGGATGAAAGAAGGGCAAGCCATATTCTGTTTAAAACAGAAGCCGGAAAAGACAAAGAGGCAGTAAGGAAAAAAGCTGAAGAGGTGCTTGCAAAAGCAAAAGCCGGTGAGGACTTTGCTGCCCTTGCAAAGAAGCATTCGGAGGACTCAAGCGCATCAAACGGAGGGGATCTCGGGTTCTTCGACAGGGACCAGATGGTAAAACCTTTTTCCGATGCGGCATTTTCGATTGGTGTCGGCGAGATAAGCGATCTCGTCGAATCGCAGTTCGGATATCACATAATCAAGGTCACCGATGTCAGGATTGCGGGGATAATACCGCTTGAAGAGGCGGAACAGGGAATTGACAGAACCCTCAGAAGGGATAAAGCTGCCGCACTGGCAAAGAAAAAGGCAGACGAATTCAAAACCGGCCTGACTTCCGATAATTTTGAAACAAAAATGGCCGAACAGAACCTTAAAATTTGGGATACCGGTTATTTCGAGCAGAGCGGCGCCCCGGCAAACGCCGGACGGGTGCCTGCCTTCAACGACGAGATATTCTCGCTGGCAACCGGAGAAGTGACCGGAGTGCATGAAGCGCAGAACGGCTGCATTGTCGGAAAACTTATGGAGATAAGAGAGCCGTACATTCCTGAAATGGCAGAGATAGAAGCCGAGCTTAGCGCGGAGGCAAAAAAGGACAAACTCCTCCGTGTCGCCGCCGAAAAGGCGGAACAGGCGCTTAAACTCGCATCTGCAAATGGTTCTCTTGAAGAGGTCGCGAAGAAATACGACGAAGATATCGTCTCTGCGGGATTTGTGAACAGCAACGGATGGGTCAAGGATCTCGGCCAGCAGGAAGCCCTTTTTAAAGATGCATTCGGTCTCGAAACAGGGGAATGCGGAATTTACAGGGTTGAAGGAAAAGGCGCAATCGTTTACAAGGTGACCGAAAAAAAACAGGTCGAGGAAAAAACATTCCAGCTCGAGAAGGACAGTCTGAAGGACAGCATTCTTAACGAGCAGTTCTACAACATGTACAGCGGGTTCATGAACAAACTGACGGAAGAATCCGATGTGATAATAAACGAGGAGTTCATCAACCGGGTGCAGGGCGAACCGAGGAAACCCGTTTGATATTCGTTCTGCTTTCAAGAAGCTCCGGCAATCTTTACACGATAAGGCGACTTAAAGCAGTTGCCGCGGACTGCGGTCACGATCTCCTGGTTATCAATCCGCAGGAATGCTACATGACGGTCGGCGACAGAGGGACTTCCCTCTTCATGCCTGACTACGAAATTGATTTCTCGAATATCAGCGCGGTCCTCCCCCGTCTCGGCGCCGCGATAACGGAATACGGGATCGCTGTTGTGAACCAGTTCGAACTGCTCGGAGTGCCGGTTATAAATTCATCGCAGGCGCTCGCCCGTTCAAGGGATAAGTTGAAAACCCTCCAGATTCTCGCCAAGCACAGGATACCCATCCCGAGGACGGTCATGGCAAGACGGCCTGACCAGATAAAAGCAGCGCTGAGTTATGTCGGCGGCCCTCCTGTCATCTTGAAACTGATGCAGGGAACCCAGGGGGTCGGTGTTCTTCTGGCTGACTCGGAAAGCACTATCGAATCAACACTCGACGCGTTCTGGTCCCTCGGACAGGACATCCAGATCCAGGAATTCATCAGCGAATCCAGGGGAGTGGATATCCGCGCCCTTGTGATCGGCGGCAATGTCGCGGTTGCGATGCGCCGAAAGGCGAGGATAGGGGAATTCAGATCCAATATCCACCGCGGCGGCGCAGGTGAGATCGTCAATCTTGACAAAGAATATATTGATGTCGCTCTGAAAGCCGCGAATGTAATCGGGCTTGAGATCGCCGGGGTTGACATTCTGGAATCGTCCGACGGCCCGAAGGTTCTTGAAGTAAATGCTTCCCCGGGATTTGAGGGGCTTGAGGAAGCCACCGACCTTGACATCGCGAAACTCATTATGGATTACGCGGTGAAAGCCGCCAAAAGGCTCAGACGCGCCGATGATAAAAGCGCTTAAAGAACTCCCGCCCTGTTCCTCAACCGAGTACCAGTTACTTATCAGCGAATTCTACACCGCCTATCCTGCCAAAATACCCATCACCATCATCAGGGGCAGAACGGAAACCCCCGTGTTCTTTGTGACGGCGGCAGTTCACGGGGACGAACTCAACGGAGTCGAGATTGTCAGGAGAATAATCCAGTCAGCCGAACCGGAAAAAATGAACGGGACCCTCATCTGCGTTCCTATTGTGAACCGATTCGGTTTCCTGGAACGGAGCAGATATGTTTCGGACAGAAGGGATCTGAACCGCTATTTCCCGGGGAACAGCACAGGATGCCAGGCATCCAGAATAGCTTCCCGTGTATTCAAGAATATTGTGAAAATAAGCAAATTCGGTATGGATATCCACACAGCTGCATACGGAAAGGAGAATGTTCCTCACATCAGGGTGGACATCTCGAACCCCGCCGCGAAAGAAATGGCTGAAGCCACCGGAACGGACATTATCGTCTGCCACAAGGGAAGCATAAAATCCCTGCGAAGGGCATCATGCAAAGCCGGAATCCCGTGCATTCTTCTCGAGGCGGGTGAAACCCTCAAATTTCAACTCGACATTATTTCTCAAGGAGTGGACATGGTGAAGAATGTGATGGCTCATCTGGGAATGCTGGAATACAAACCCGCGCGGAACCCGTTGCAGGCAGTCATCCGAAAAACCCGTTGGATACGGGCGGACAAGGGAGGCATTCTTGTCCACAGACTCAAACCCGGAGACAGGATATCAAAGAATACTGTCCTCGCCGATGTGACCGACCCCTTCGGAACATCCAGAAACGAAATTGTATCGCATGTGAACGGGGTAATCCTCGGCATTGCCACCCTGCCCCTCGTCCATCCGGGGGACGCGGTTTTCCATGTGGGAGAGATGTAACCTTTCAGTGTCAGGCATCAATGCCTGAAGTGCCTCATTCCGGTAAATACCATCGCGATGTTATGCTCGTTCGCGGCATCTATAACCTCCTGATCCTTGACTGAACCGCCCGGTTCGATTATCGCGGCAATTCCAGCCTCCGCCGCTGCGTCAATCGCGTCGCGGAACGGGAAAAACGCGTCCGATGCCATCACGCAGCCCTTCAGTTCATGGCCGAAGTTCTTCGCTTTAAAAACAGCGATGCGGGCGGAATCAACCCTGCTCATCTGACCCGCTCCGACCCCGATGGTTCTGTCCTTCAGAGCGTAAATTATGGCGTTGGATTTGACATTCTTCGCGACCTTCCACGCGAAACGCAGGGATTCCATTTCCAGTTCAGTGGGTTGCCGAACCGTGACGACCTTGAGATCGCCCTCTATCAGATCAATCGTGTCAAAACCCTGAACAAGCACACCCTCCCTGATTCTCTTTATGTCAAATCCCCTGCACGAGACCTTTCCGTTCCCGGCCCTGAGCAGCCTGAGGTTTTTCTTCGATTTCAGAAGTTCCAACGCTTCATCGCTGTAACCCGGCGCAATGACGCACTCCACGAAATTCTCAACCAGTTTTTCCGCCGTTTCTTTTCCGATAGTGCGATTGAAGCCGATCACGCTTCCGAACGCGGACAGCGGATCGCATGCCCACGCCTTGTTGAGGGCTTCAAGCTGGGTATCCGCTACGGCGCAGCCGGACGGGTTCGTGTGTTTCATCACCGCGCACGAAACCTGGCTGAATTCGTTCGCGATGTTCCATGCCGAGTCAAGATCGAGATAATTGTTGAAGGAAAGCTCCTTCCCGTGAAGCTGTTCTGCTTTAGCCGCAGACGAACCTTCATCCCCCTGCTCTATATACAGAGCGGCTTTCTGATGCGGATTCTCGCCGTAACGGAGGTCCTGCGATTTCGTAAAGCTCAGCGAAAGCGTTTCAGGGAACCTGTCCTCTCTGTCGGCAATTGACGAAAAATAATTATTTATCGCCTCATCATAACCGGAAGTCCGCCTGAACGCCTTCACCGCAAGCGACATCCTGTCCGCTTCCGAAATGTTTCCGCCCTTCTCCAGCGCGTCAGTAAGAATTCTGAAATCATTGTTTTCATAAAGTATCACAACATTCCTGAAGTTCTTCGCCGCTGCCCTGAGCAGGGTTACGCCGCCGATGTCAATATGCTCAACTGCCTCTTCCACCGTTACATTCGGAGACGCTGTCACCTTCTCAAAAGGATACAGATTGCACACGACAATATCAATAGGGGTAATAGCGTGAGAAGAAAGTTCCGACAGATGCCCTTCCTTCGAACGGTCGGCAAGAATTGCGCCATGTATCTTAGGGTGAAGCGTCTTGACCCTTCCGTCCAGTATTTCAGGAAAACCCGTGCAGTCCGATACCTTAATTACAGGTATCCCGTTTTCCTTCAGCAGCGAAGCGGTGCCTCCCGTGGACACTATCTCAATTCCGTGCCTGTGAAGAACCCTGCAGAGATCCAGTATCCCCGTTTTATCCCACGCGCTGACCAGCGCCCTTTTAAATATGCTCATAAAAACATCCTTTTCATCAGTCAATAACAGTTAAATACAGTGTTCCTTTCATGTTTCCCCTCGCCTTATACCAGAAATACGCCCATATCTTCGCGATGTCCGAGACAGCGTGCGAATATGACGCGGACGCGATCCCGAACGGAGTGGATCTGTCGTCAAACTCCGACGAAGATCTCAGCATCCCGCCCTTGTAATACGACTGCCCCAGCAGCCTGTAAAAACCGTTCGCCCTTCCGGCGGACCTTGAAAGATACGCGGTTACATCCATCTTCGAAAAATAGTTCTTCTCATACCCGTCAAAACTCAGCAGAAACTTCGGCCTTTTCCGTTCCAGATATCGGAAGTAATCCTCCCTGTAAGTATCCTCCAGGCTGTCCGAGCGAGAAGTGTTCAGCGGGTTATTAATGTCAGCCACAAGATGCGCTATCATTCCCATCCTGTACGCGACCTCCTCCAGATTGCCCTGCTCCGCCATCAGACTGATGGATTCATCCACAAGATGTGCGACCATCTGATGCGCCTTGCCGTAGTTCTCGTCCGCATGGAGACAGTGGAGTTCGCCTCCTTCGCTGCTGAGCGGGGCGGCAATTCCCTGTTTGAACTTCTCCTCGTATTTCTCAATCACAAGGGCGAGTTTCGGCGGAGCAAGCCTCAGCGCGTCCGTGGCCATGAATTCGTAGGTGGCCGGAGTCCACGCGTGAGCCAACGGCGCAAAAAGAATGAATAAGATCAAAAACCTGAACATACAAAACCCTGCTTTGGACAAAAAAAAGACATTTTCTTATATTAAATATTTATTCCGTTGTCAAATTGATTTTCGGTACAGAGTCGGTCCGGACCGCAGATTACACTGATTGGGGGATTATTGTCTGAATTAGGATGAATAGGATTTCAGGATTGAGAGGATGAGAATATTCCCCTCCGCCATCACTGTAGGGGCGATTCGCGAATTGACCCCCGTCACCCTGAGTGTTGCTGAAGGCAATGTATCGAGATGGGGAAGGAAGGGCGGATATGCAGATTTTGTCAGAACTCTACCCGCAAGAATCTGTTCATTATTCAGTTAATATGTATTATGTCCCCGATTTCTTTGCGGTAATTATACAAGTAATCTTCTTCATATTTTGTCTACGGCTCCATCAATCTCCTCGATAACAAACTCTGTATATTTTCGGGGATACTTCCTCCATAGTCCTTTGTTGTTGCGGTATTTTTTTAGCTTCTTCAGCTGAATATTGATATGTATCAGTGAATCTTTCCCAAATCCTCCGGCTGCTGCATATCGGAGTAAAGCAATTGAAGCGTGAGCACACTCTCCGATAGAACAATTTCCAGCATAACAGGCACCTGCTAGTTTTTTTTCAAAATCTTTGAGAAACTCATCAATCTCCGTGTTATATTCCCTGAATGGCAGGAGTTTTCTGCATGTTTCGATATACGAAATATCGTGGGAAGCAAAAACCGTCCTCAGCTTTTCTCCTGTTTCAAGAATTACCGGCATTTCCACCCATCGTTCTTTTGGAGTTTTTCCTGGAGTGAAGGGGTGGTTCTTGATGTAATTGAAAACTTTCACTTGATTTAACCTAATCATCAATTGCTTTGTTTCTCCATCCTGAAGGCTGACCATCAACTACCCATATTAAACCGGAATACATCAGAAATTCAATTGGCACTGGTTTTTCATTACTTTCTGCACTTTGAATATCCTCGTAAGTTGGCGTTTGCATTAGTACCCATCCTATCTCAGCGTCTTTCTTAAACTTCCAAGAAGACTTCCAAATTCCTAATGCTGCTAAGGAAAAAAGAACTGCTAATGAAATAAGAATTAAATATATGTAATTTTCCAGATTCCATTTTTCCAACTGCTTTATAAGCTTCTCAATATTCACGCCTATTAAGAACATTGGGAAAAGCAAACCAAAGTATCTACCCTTATTTGCTTTACCATAAGCCAATAGTTCAATTATTTCACCTTCAGTTAATCTTCTGCGTTTAACATCAGTATTTTCATCAGTATGTATCCAGTCTGTTGGTAAATCATAGTATGGCATATCAGGCCTTTTAACAGCTACAGTGGAAACATCAACAGGAAACCACCTAGAAACAAAGTGGCTATTGACTTTAAACAGAACATCCTCCTCCAGTAATAAGTCAATTGACAGCTGCGAATTATCCTCACAGTCCATCCAGCCTTTCTTTCCGAACTGGTTTATAATGGTTTTGTTCCAAGGGTCTGTTTTTGGAACACCCTCAAAACACCTTACCTTAGATTCTTTTAGGGTTTTGTTGTAGCCTTTAAGACAATTCACATTGTCTCTGATCATAAGAAGCATTAGCGGTATGCCAAGCATAATCGTTGCCATCATTAAAATCACAGCTATACTCCCGGCAGCATCGTTGACATCAGCTTTAAACAAACAGATGATCATTATTGCGAAAGAGAAAAGCATCGGGTTCATAAGAAGAATACAAACTATTTTGAAATAGATAGATGTTCTCAATCTCTTTAAATGTTGAACATCCTCTTCAGAGATTTTCCTGAAACTCTTTAAGGGAAGTCCTGCAACAAATATCTTTTCTTCGTTGTAATCAGCTTGGGGATGTTTTATTTCTGTCATATCTTATATCGCATATCTTCTATGCTTTCAAAACAAACCGATCCAGAAGGAAGCTGACAAGAATCGTCACAAGAGCAAGAGGAAGCACTAGAAAAAGACACATTCTTGAAAGGTCTGTATTAAATATGATGAGGGTTGTATCCAGCAGAACCAGAATGAAGAAGGCGACATAGATAAGTCTACTGACCTTTTCATCTGAATTTTTGTATGTCCATGATTCAAAACTTGCCAGAGTTATTCCTGCCCCCATTGCAACCGGTCCAAGGGGAAATCTACTTTTCATCCCGCTCGGATCAATATACTTCATCGGATTGCTCGCGGCGTAGGTGTAAGCGTTCCAGCTTTGCGGGCTTCCGGCGGAGCCTTTGATCGGGTCAACATGGGTAAATCTGCAGTCACGCAGATTCATGTATCGGGCGATGAAGTATTCAAGACCCGTCTCGCGGTCCCGTTCGTGGCCGGTGAATTTGTGAGTGTTGATGTGGTAAGTCGTTGCCAGTTCATATCCGAACGGTGTGTAGTCGTGCTTTGAAAGCAGATTTCCGTTACTGTCGGTAACTGCGCGTGGAGTGCCGAGATGGTCTTTGTGATAGAACTGGGTGGTGAAGGTTGAGGGCGCCGGATAGTCCTCTGCAATTATTGTCAGCAATCCCGGTTCTGTATCTACAGTTCCCGAAGGTTCTGATTCTCCGTCTGGTGTTTCGAGATTCAGTGTTGTTTCTGTTACAGTCGAAGTCTCGGTCCCTGAGCTTGTCGAAGGGGTTGAAGTGTCGTCGTCGGAAACCAAAACCGGTATTTTCTGGTTCATGGTTTAATAGTATCATAATCTAATCGGCTATGGTAGAACCGTTAAAAATAATTCATGCAGCCCTGCTTAATTGTTAAGAATCAATGGGTTAGACGCTGAAATAAATTTGGACAACGATTTTTAAAAACCGTTCCCCGGCAGTTTTTGCGCATCTCGACCCTTCGATACATTGCCTTCGGCAACATACTTCGACAGGCTCAACACACCGCTCAGTGACTGGACACTAAGTGTTTCTTGAGCGTCACCCTGAGCCTACCGAAGGGCTCAGGATGACGGCCAAGGAGGAGAGTATCCCCGTATAATAGACGATGGGATTAAAAAAGGCGGCTCCATTATGGAACCGCCTGTGGAAAATTGTAGCTTGCGCTTACTCGATGCGGATCACCACCGCAGAAGGTTTTGCCATCGTGCGGCGGTTGAATGCTTTGCCTTCTTTCGTCAGGTTGGTGGATATGGGTTTATCCTCGCCAAAGCCCTGGACATCCAGGCGCGAGGCCTCGATACCCTTCGATTGGAGATAGGAAGAGACCGCGTTGGACCGACGCATGGAAAGTTTCTGGTTGTAGGAGTCGGTGTTGTCGCTGTCCGTGTGGCCGATGACGCGGATGCGCACTTTGGGATTCCGCTTGAGGTATAACACCCACTCGTCCAGAACGGCGGCATCCTCGGTGTCAATATTGAACTTGTCCGAGTCAAAATAAACGCCTTCAAGCACCATGGCCTCACCGACCTCGAGAGGAGGAACAACAATGGAAGCAGGTTTGGAGACAGGCACAGGCGCGGGCACGGGTTTTGGAGCGGGAGTGGGAGCCGGTGCGGGTGTTGGCGGTGAAGCCTTCTCGCCACCGAAGAACCAGCTCACGCCGGCTGTGACCTCCACGGTATAGCAATTTTCGCAGGTGAAGACGCCCAGAGCCTCGAAGCGCAGGGCCCAAGCCTCACTGGAAGAGGGTTTCCAGCGTATGCCAAAGCCGCCATGGTAGGCGAAATCAGTCTCATTCCCGTCGATTCCTTCGTCTCCGAAGACGGCATCCATCCACTCAACCCCTTCTTTCTCGGCGATCATGTCCATCCAGTCGGATCCCGCCTTCTCAACGCTCATGTCCATCCATCCAATCCCCCCTTTGAGGTAGGGTGTAACGCGCTCGCTCGCGTTGCGGAAGTTGTAGAGCAGACTTCCCCGGAAGTTTATGATGTCAACATCCCAGTCTTTCATGCCTGCGGACTCCCAGTCGGTGGAATCCCAGTTGGTCGGTGTCCAGTTGGCTTCCATTTCGAGTCCCCAGGCGTTGTTGAAGCCGTAGCCGAATCGCAGTCCATAAACGACGGAATCGTCAATCTCGGGGCAACAGTTTTCTATGAAGTTCCAACCCGCGTAAGGATTGATTTCAAATTGGCCTTCTCCTTCCGTCCCCGCCGATGTGAAAGCAGCGGGAAGAACGAGAAGAAATGTTACGATGAGTGTCTTAAAAATACGCATGTACATGTTTTTTTTCCTTTGCTTTACGGCTGAGTGACGGCATTGCCTATCAAGGTTACATTTGTTTGGGACAGCGCTCTGCCGTTTAGTGATGCACCGTCTTGTAAGGTGATTCCCGATACCGGACCGGACAGAATGATGCCGCTAAAGTCCGAGTTCGCCTGAAGAACCACAGTACCGGCGACCACCCAAAAGATGTTCTCGGGTACTGCTCCGCCTGCCAGGATAATCTGCACGCTTGAACTCAGGGTAAGCCCCCCGGCTATCTGGAAGATCCAGACATCGGTGGGACTGCCGGTCAGGGTGAGATCCGCCGGGATCACAACGCCGGTGCTCCATTTGCGGGTGCCGGGAACAAGGTTGAGCCCGCCAATGTTTCCGCCCCCGAGTTCGGTTTCATCGGGCGCTACCCCATTAGCGGCGGTGTATGCGGCTTCCATGTCGGACACAGCCGTGGACAGGTTCGCCGGGGTGGGTGCAGTGTAGTCGGCCGCGTATACATTTCCGTTGACCAGAGCCGAAGTCGAAAATGTCCCGGATCCGTCCATGGCCAATCCAAAGCCCGTGATGGAAGCCGCGACTATTGGACTTACTCCAATATCTCCGGTCACCAGGGTGTCAACGGTGCCCGGCGTGGTTGTAACTCCCGTTTTCGCCAGAATCACATAATCGTCAGCCGTTCCAAGATTTACTGGCGCAGGACCGATCACGCAGACACTTGACGATACGGCATTGGAATTCTTCATGCAGGCATCGGCCGTGTCTGTAACC
>CAZDZC010000051.1:0-18803 GCA_964509835.1 uncultured Acidobacteriota bacterium | reverse complement strand
GGTTTGTGAAAAAGTGCCTGCTGCTTTGTTCTTATAAGCTTAGACATAATCCTCATGTCACAGATATATAACAAGAAAACTGCGACCTTAAGGAAATTACTCCCTGACATAGTTCAAGTCTGACTCAAACCTTTATGAGTCTGCAATTTTATTGCAGATCTGGAATTTTTGTAAACAAGTTCACTATATTGATAAATTCAGCTATTCAGTATCTTTTTTTCCTCTGTAGTCAATCTGTTGTGCCTTGCGGACGAGTTGCAGAAATTCTGCGCGGTAGCCGTACTGATCATCGCTGAGGGCTCCCTTTGCCAGGTCATAGATCCCGTCGTAGGTTGAAGCGCCTTTGTATTTGGAATCATTGAGCATCATCGCGAACTGTGCCACTGCGGCTGAGAACCGGAAGTTCTCCGAACTTTTCTCAAGACTGACAGCTTTGTCTTTAAGCACTGTATCAAATTCTGTGGCTGTGTCACCATCCGGTTTCTTGTATCGGAATCGGACTGTCAGCAGTTCATCTGAATCAACCGCACTGTCCTTTATTGAAGTGGTCTGGTACTTCAGCTCTTCTGATTTGTATTTCTTTTTGATCTTCTTTGCTGGGATTATTTCGTAGAGAGCCGTTACAGTGTGTCCAGCCCCGATCTCACCTGCATCCTTTTTATCGTCCCTGAAATCCTCGGCTTTCATCTTTCTGTTCTCATAGCCGATCAGCCTGTAGGAAAGAACTTTCGCGGGATTGAACTCAACCTGGATCTTCACATCTTTTGCGATTGTGTAAAGAGTTGATCTGAGACCATAAAGAAATACCTTCTTTGCTTCCATAAAGTTATCAATGTAAAGATACTGACCATTCCCATGATCAGCCATCTGCTCCATTCTGGAGTCTTTAAGATTTCCCGTTCCGAAACCCAGAACTGTCAGAAATATCCCCTGGTCCCTGCGCTCTTCGATCATCTTCACCATTGCATCCGTTGATGATATTCCAACATTAAAGTCCCCGTCAGTTGCCCAGATTATCCGGTTGTTGCCGTCTTTAATGAAGTTTTCTTTTGCTGTTTCATAGGCAAGTTTCATTCCTGCACCGCCGGCAGTTGACCCGCCGGCCTGGAGTCTTGACAGAGAATCAAGAATCTTCTGTTTTTCAGTTCCTTTTGTTGGTTCAAGAACAAGCCCTGTTGAACCTGCATAGACCACTATTGAAACTGTGTCGTTTTCTCCAAGCTCATTGGTCATAAGCTTAAAAGCATCAATAAGAAGGGGAAGTTTGTCATCGGAGGACATGGAGCCTGACACATCAATCAGAAAAGTAAGATTACAGGGTTTCATTTCATCACTTTTCAAATATTCTCCCTGAAGGCCGATATGTACAAGATTAGTTTCTTTGTTCCAGGGACATTCAGCATATTCTGTGATTACAGAAAAGGGATGTTTCCCCATTGGAGGTCTGTAATCATAACTGAAGTAATTTATAAACTCTTCGCTTCTAATCGCACCCGCAGGAGGAATTTGTCCATTGTTGATAAATCTTCTGGAATTCGTGTAAGAACCTGTATCTACATCAATAGAGAATGTTGAGATAGGGTTCGCTATAGGAGTTAGAAAATCGTTTTCTAATACAAGTGCATATTCTTCCGTATTGAATTGCTCTTGTCCGAAAGCGATTCCCGCGCTCAAAGGATCAGCAGGTGACATTGGGCTAAAGGGGGCACCGAAGGTTATTACAACATCATCAGGAACCTCACCAATAGTTGGTAATGATTCAAGGATTTCAGCACTGAATACTGTTCCTCCAGAAGTTTCTCCTTTGACTATACCAACAGCTGAAACACAGCTAACAGACTCTGATTCTTGAATCGTGAGTACAAAATCTTCCGTTGTAGTTTGCCCTCTTGTGACCTGAACATTTTCCTTGATCACTTTTAAAAAACCCTGTAATTCTGCACTTACTTTATACATTCCTGCCGGAACAGCTGATATTCTGTATCTACCGTTTTCATTTGTATTTGCATATCGATCCTGCATTAAATTCGGTCCGGAAACAGTTACATAGACACCGGGAACTGCAATTCCTGTTTCGTCAGTAACTGTTCCCAATATTGACCCCAGTGTTTGTGCCTGAATAAAAGCAGACCCAAATACAAAAAGCCCCATCAAGCATACACATAAAAATACTTTCCGCGCCATATTGTCCTCCATTGTTCCACTACCGTTAATATAACCATCTTAGAAAAATAATCATGATATTATTATAAACTGCCGATAGAATAACAGAAAAGCAGGTCTTATTTCTTTGCTGTTTTAGATTCAAGCTTTTCCAAATATTCAAGAGATATCTTATCATCCTTCACGAATTTCAGAACTTTCCTGAAACCTTTTTCCGCCACTTTATGCCGCCCCTTGTTGAAATCTTCGACCGCCGTTTTCCTTATCACTTCCACCATCCGCTTCTGATATTCTTCGTCATTGTTTTTCTTGAGGTTCGGCAACGGCACGCTGTAGTGCATCTGTATTTCCGCAGTCTGGTTGAAGTGTCTTAATTTATTCGTGGAGTGGTTCCCATAGAATACATTTACAACCGCAGAAGTGTCGCCGTAGTTCTCTGAAAAAACCGCCCATACCTTAGGAGCTTCATAAGGATCATAACCGACTCCGACGCTGTAGCGCATGCCCACCCTGTCTGCCTGATCCTCAAGGTTTCTTCCGTAACCGTTCACCGCGGCGCTGAAACCCAGGTTCAGCCCGAGCATTGCGAGAAGTCCTGCGGCATTATTATCGCTGTGGCCTGAATGATCAAGATAAACACCCAGTGTGACAGCAGTTACCGCAAACAGGGACTGTTTCCAGACAGTGTTCTTCATGTTTCGCTGGCCGTGTTTCTGGGTGACATGAGAAATCTCGTGAGCAAGGATCGATGCGAGCTGGGCTTCGTTGTCAACTTTTGCAAGCAGTCCCAGATAGACATAAATATTACCGTTGGGATATGCGAAAGCATTAATTTCATAGTCATCCAGAATATAGAAATTCCAGTCATAATTGTTCCGCTCATGTTCCGGTATCAGGCTGAACCCCAGATCTCTGACATATTTGTTCAAAACTTCACCTTTATAAAGCTTTTCACTGCCGTTAAGTTTTGCGACTTCCTCCTTGCTGGCGTTCTCAATTGTGCCTTTGAAGGATTGTCCGGGGGCATTTTCGTCAATTTGAATATATTTGGCGTAATATTTACCGTCTTCCTTCAGCTTACCCCTGACATGCGCGAAATGACCGATCTTTGCGTCCGCTGGGTTTATCCCGCCGCCAATCTTAGTGCCGTCATCGTATCCAACCCAGAAAGAATCAATAAGAAGCCTGTCCTTTTTGACACCTTCTATCATTCCGTCCAGTTTTTTAAGCTTGGGAAGCTTTATATCCTCCGCTGATATCACAATTGCAAATAAAGACGCTAAAATCGCGGTTATAAGTTTTTTTTGCATGGACAATTCCTCCGTTTAAATCATGTATTGTCAGTTTATTTCATCAAGCCCGGATTGTAAAGCAGAAGCCTCGGTAATTTTTACATATCCAAAAATTGGTGACCGGAACAGCTCCTCGTGTTATAATCCGATATGAACAGGAATAACATGAACCGCATATCTGATTTTATGAATTTTAACCTCACCGGAAAGGCAGCACGCTTTCTGATTCTCTTAATCTGTATCTTTTCACAGTCATGCGACAGTCCTCCGGAGACTGAAACTGCAGTGCCGGATAATATTATGAAGATAAACAGGACAGTGTTCAGTTTCGATGAACAGTGGAACAGTCTTGACGATTTCTCTTTCCCTGAGGGTTTTGCCCCGTCAACAGGGAAAATATCTCAATGGAGTGAGGCGACTGTATTTTTCCATATCCCCGGAACAGGATTTTCGTTTGATGTCCCTCTCGCGGAACAAGATCATGAGCTGACTTTCGAATACGGGATTGACCCGGGGGATGACACAGAGGAAAATGGCCCAGTTTCATTTTCCGTCAATGTAAATAACTCCACCGCATTCACGAACACAGTTACTCTTTCCGCAAAAGACAGGTTTTATTCTTCACTGTGGCACTCGGCATCAGTTGATCTGTCAGATTTCAGAAACAGCAGCGTAAAACTGTCTTTCAGGATTGAGGGCACATCAGCGTCAAAATGGCAGATGGCAAGGGCCGGGTGGCGCAACATTTCCATAAAGGAAAAACGGACTGTCAGGCGGACAGAGATGTCCGGCGACAAACCGAACATTATCATCATTCTTGTTGATACGCTGAGGGCGGACAGGCTTGGCTTCTGCGGCAGTTATCACAGAGACCTTTCTCCGTTCCTCAATTCTCTTGCAGCCTCATCGGTTGTATTTGAGAACACTTATTCGGTTTCAACCTGGACATGGCCTTCAGTTGCCAGCCTGCTGACGGGGTTAAACCCGATAAAACACGGCGTCGGCATACATGACGACAGCCGGACAAAACTCAGCCATGAATCATTTACTGCTGCGGAGCATTTTCAGTTGAACGGGTTCACAACAGTAGGCATTTCTGCAAACCCGCTTATTTCACCCAAATACGGCTTCGATCAGGGCTTTGAAACATTTGTTACATTTGAGGAATTCTGGGAAACAAAGTTCGTTCCGATGCCTGCGTCAGGCATGAACAGGGAGTTCATCAAGTGGCTGGAAGGGAATGGGAAAAACAGGTTTTTCGCCTATCTTCATTATATGGATCCCCACAGTCCGTATTCATCTCCGGAACCTTTTTTCAGCAGGTTTTCGGACAGCGCTGAAGGGGAGAAAGCCCTTGAAATCTATAAACAGGTATTCCGGCAGGTCCGGTTCGGAAACAAGGATGAATTGATCTCCGATGATGTTCTGGAAACGCTCAAAGACCTTTACGATTCTGAGGTTCTGTATCTGGACGCGATGATGTCGGAACTTTTCAGCAATCTGATGGACAAAGGATATCTTGATAACACCGTAATCCTGTTTACTGCCGACCATGGCGAGGAATTCTTTGAGCACGGGCAGTTGGGGCACGGAATGAACCTTTACGATGAGACCCTGAAGATACCTTCATTCTTATTCTTCCCGAAGGCTATCCCCCCTTCACGGATAACTGCGCCTGTTTCAATCACGGACTTTTTCCCGACCCTGTGTGATATCGCATCTGTTCCGTTTCCGGAAGGAAATCCTGACGGAGCGAGCCTAGTTAAAAATCAGGGTCATCCCGGCCCCCAGCTTCTTTCAACCTATCATGCTTTCGAACCCGGAAAGGGCAGGATGGAAATGCTCGGACTTCTTGAAGGCAGCTTGAAACTCGTTTATCTCCCTCACAGCGGGAAGACAGAGTTATACGAAACAGGAACAGACCCTCTGGAACTTAAGGATCTTTCTGAGGTGGGTCAGGAGAAAAGAGATGCGATGAAATCGGTTATGCTTGAAATGTTTGAAGAATTTTCAAAACAGACAATCAGCTCGGGAAACGCTCTTCCTGATGCTGAAACGATTGAAACACTGAAGGCGCTGGGTTATCTGAATTAAACGGAATCTACTCGCGGTCGTATTCTTTGGGGATTTTGACTCCTCCGAAGGTCTCGGAGAATATATTCACCAGCTTAAGATTCTGCTTTGACATCATCATAGCATTCCCGACAACTGCATAAAACAGAATTGTAAGCCTTGTCTTTGATTCGCCGCTCTGGATTCTCTGCGTCTGCTTTCTGTTAAGCTCCTCGGCCAACTTCCGAAGCTCCATGTCCTTCCGGGAAATGGAGACATATCTTTCAAAATCCTTCTCTTCCAAAGCTTTTTCAACTTCCTTCAGAATACTGTTCAAAATAGATGAAACCTGTTTCAACTCTTCAATCTGAACATCAAGAAGCCCCTTATGCTGATTGCTGACATGTAGATAGCATCTGGTGACAATATCACGGTGGCCGTCCGCCAATTTCTGAATGCGCCTTATCGTCTGGCCGTATTTTGCTGTAAGCTCCCCCTGCTCTCTCTGAAGAAGTCTCATCGCCTTAAAGATGTTCGCTATTATAATGTTCGACCATCGGTTAATCTTCTTTGTTTTATTCTTTTCAATCCCAAGTATTCCTTCGTTCTGTTCGAACAGGCCTTTCATTGCCAAATCCAGCGATTCTTCAATCTCTTTTATGAAGATGCCGGTATGTTTGAAGGTCGTATATATCGCAAGTTTCACATCATTAATGTGGCTGAGATTGAACACCTCTTCCCTGTCAGTGTCCTTAGAACGAGCCTTATGCCTGTTATGGTTTTTCCACATCAAAAACACACCTATCAAAACCGTTACAGCAATACCTGCACCTTTCCCGCAGTAAATTATCAAAGCGGAAATAAACGACATCGAAAATGCTAAAAATGCCGTCATAAACCATCCGCCGATTACCGTTATTACTCCGGTAATCCGGTAAACCGCGCTTTCCCTTCCCCAGGCGCGGTCCGCAAATGATGTTCCCATCGAGACCATGAATGTAACATAGGTTGTGGAAAGAGGAAGTTTCTGGGAGGTCGCGTAGGATATCAGCGCGCTCGCAACCATAAGGTTAACCGATGCCCTCAGAAGATCAAACTGCGAAAGCGACTCTCTTGAGGTCTTGGTTGAATCCATTCTTTTATCCATCCAGATAAAAACCTTTTCAGGGATCAATCTTCTGACCACCCCTGCAACCGCCAGCGTCATTCTGACAATAATTCTGGAAAGAAGCATGGATTCGAACTTTTCGACACCTTCTCCCTGCTGACCGAGACTGAGCTCCGTATTCTGAACTGTCCTTGCCCTCTTGGACATGCACAGGGTTATAACCATTATCAGCCCCGATATGATAAGAAAACTTGTCTCAGTCGGCACCTTGCTTCCAAGGGCATCCATTGTTATTTCAAGAGGAGCTTCGGATTTAAGAGCTTCCTTGTAGGCATGATATCCTGCCATAGGAACCCCGATGAAATTTACAAGGTCGTTTGCCGCGAACGCCATGGCAAGCGCGAATGTGCCGATAAGTATCACCGGCTTCAATATGTTCACTTTGAACATCAGAAGCAATTGCAGAAAAACAGCCGAAAACAAAAATATCACCGGTATAACAATCATGGAGTTTGATTCAATCCATTCCGCCGTTTGTCCGCTGATGAAAAAAGCCCCTTTAGCCCCTTTAACGAGAATGAAGTATGTTATCATGGAGAGAGCAAGCCCGCCCCATAACGCCCCGAAATATTTCATCCGTTTCATGTATTCAAAAGTGAACAAAAGTCTCGTGAAAAACTGCGCAATAGTACCGAAAAAGAAAGATAGTATGACTGACAGAAGAATACCGAAGATTATCATCATCGCTTTGCCGGTATTGATATACTGTCCCAGCGCGCTTAGCTGCTGATCAAGATTTGCTATCTTCATAAGAGACACGGCAACTGCAGCTCCCAGCAAATCAAACACGATGGAAACGGTCGTGGAGGTCGGCATTCCGAATGTGTTGAAAATATCAAGCAGGATAATATCGGAAACCATGACCGCCAAAAAGATGACCATCATTTCAGGCATAGTGAACAGTTGGGGGTGGAAAATACCCTTCCGGGCAACCTCCATCATCCCGCCCGAAAAACTGACTCCCGCCATCATCCCAACGCTGGCAATGATCAGAATGACATATCTCGGAGCGGCTTTTGAACCCACCGATGATGTCATGAAGTTTGTCGCGTCGTTACTGACACCCACGATGAGATCAAAGACAGCGAAGGCGGCCAGCATGAGCAGAGCTATAAAACAGAACTCCATATCTTTTCAGAAAGTCTCCACGCTTGTGATATTAAGAAGTGGACAGCGTCAATAACAGCGGATTATAACATAAAATAATTCGATATCAACAACAGTAAAACCCTGTTTTAAAAGAAAATATCCGGGAGCTGATAATACCCTTAACCCCTACTCTGTTAATGAGTTAAACGCTTCACCGGAATGGAATGAGCTCCGGACAAGCGGCCCCGATGCCACATATCTGAACCCCATCTCCAGCGCTTCTGTTTTCAGCCCGTCAAACACGGAGGGTTCTACATAAGACCTGACGGGAATATTGTTCTTTGAAGGCTGAAGATACTGTCCTATTGTCAGGATTTCGCATCGGGCCTCCCTCAGATCCCTCATTGATGCAATAACCTCAGAATATTCTTCTCCCAGCCCGAGCATGATGCCTGATTTTGTTATGACCGCGGGATTGATATTCTTTGCCGAAATCAGCACATTAAGGGACTGCGTGTAATCCGCCTGAGGCCTTATCTCCGGCGCCAGCCTCCTGACCGTTTCGAGGTTATGGTTCAGCACATCGGGTTTCGCGTCAAGAACGGTCTTCAATGCTTCAGCATCCCCCTTGAAATCAGGGATCAGCACCTCCACCTTTATGTCCCCGCATGCTGCCCTGACGGCGTTTATTGTTTCCGCGAAGAACGAAGCGCCGCCGTCCTCAAGGTCATCCCTCGTCACCGAGGTTATCACCGCGTATTTAAGCCCCATTGTCCTTACCGCTTCTGCAACCCTTGCCGGTTCGTCCGTTTCCGGCGGAAGCGGTTGTCCGGAGCCAACATTGCAGAACCTGCAGTTCCTTGTGCATATCTTGCCCAATATCATAAATGTTGCCGTCCCGCACGAAAAGCAATGCGCCATGTTCGGACATCCTGCTTCCGCGCACACGGTGTTCAGCGAAAGCCCCCTTATGGTTTTTCTTATCGAGGCGCTCTCTTCGCCTCCCACAAGCTTAACTTTAAGCCATTCAGGCTTCGGGATCCTTTTAATCTTTTTCATATTCGTTCAATTCCGCTTTGTCAAAGAAAGAAATATAGCTTCCCAGCGCCGCTGTGCCTACGAATGTCATCAAAGCGCTCTGAACCATTGAAACCAATGCCCTTAAGGGCAGGGCTATTATTATCGCGAGGGGGAATAGCGTGATGGACATAATGGTAAAGCTCAGCGCCATGCACACGGAAACAACTCCAGCGGCTACAAGGATATAAACAATAATTATACCCGCCATTTTCGTAAAACACTTCCGCGCGACTGAAAATCCCGCCAGAAATGCCTGCCATACCGTAAGATTCCTCAAAACTATTGATATATGCGCCAGCATGTCCGCGATGTAAATGAAAAGACATACCATAACGGTAAGCAAACATATCAGAATCCCGGTCGCCGAAGCAATCGCGATGCTCATCCCGTCTTTCTTCAGGTAACTGTAATACACCCCGTATCCGCATACCCCCGCGCAGATCATGATCGTAAAATGATACAGAGGGGCGAACAGGAAATACAGCATGAAATACTTCCTGAACAGCAGCCTTCCTCTCTTCATAAAGCTGCTGAAGCCGAACCTGCCATCCGGCCCGGCAAGGGTGGAAATTACGGCTCCCCTCATGAAACAAAGAACAGAAGCGTAAATCAGGAACATCATCAGTGTCGCCGATAGAATAATAACAGGTATCAGCCAGTGATCCATAACCATTTCGGCAAACACAACAACCGTTTCCTCAAAAGATGTCTGATGCGCCAGATCATAGTCAAAACCCCTATTGTCAGCCCTCACATAGAATGCCACTGCAATCCCGGCAGCCATGATGATAACTATATAAATCACACCCGTCAGGAATCTGGCGGCAAACCAAGCAAGCGCTGACCGCCAGTTTAACAGAGCGCATGAAATCCCTCTCCTCACATGCTCAAAAACCGTCATCAGTTCCCTCTGTATTTCGCCTGCTTTACATGCTTCCTGAAATCCTCGCCTTTCATCTCGAAAAGCTTGCACATCTCGTAAAGGCGCGACCGCATCCGGCTTCCGATCCTGTCCGACAGCGAATCAGCGCCCTGCCCAGGATCGTCAAGATAGTTTGAAGTGATTATGGTTATCCTGTTCTCGTTGTATCTTGTCGTCAGGATGTGGGACAGGATATCCCTGACCCAGTCGGTCGGCCTTCCGGCCCCCAGATCATCAAGAATGACTATGTCGCGGTAAAGAACAGGGGACAGCAATTCAAGTTCCGTCTTCTGGGACACCGGGTTGTAGCTGTCCTTTATCTTCTGAAGCAGCTCTGAGAAATCCTGGAAGTAGCATTTCGCGCCGCAGTCCTTCACAAGCTGAAGAATAATCGCGACGGCAATATGGGTCTTCCCGATTCCGGGAGGCCCGAGGAACATCAGCCCGTAGTCAACCGAGGGATAGGATTCAATGAACTTCAACGCGGCAAGTTTCGCTATCTTGAGGCTGGGATGAAGAATATCGAAATTCTCCAGCTCGCAGTGCTTGTAACGGTCAGGGATATTTGCGACCGAAAGCGGATCCTCGTTGTCCTTCCCGAAAAAACATCCGCACCTGACCGCGCTCCTTCTGCCGTTCTTCTCCTCCACCACCCAGGTGGAACCTCCGCAATGTTCGCAGTTCTTTTTCAATTTCCCAATCCTCATTTCCGGGGTGCTTCCTGTTTCTTCGCCGAAAGCTTCATCGTCTTCCTGCAATCCTTCAGCGCGCTTCTATAAACCTTGTTTTTTGGTTCCAGCTCCGCGGCCTTTTCCAGCTCCGGGAGGGCTTCGTCAAACAGTTCCATCTTCAGGAAACCCATCCCTCTGTAATAATAAGCATCCGCGAAAGCCGGGTCCTTCGCGGTCGCCCTTCCAAAGAATATCACCGACTTATGGAAATCATTCAGGTTATAATACGCAAGCCCCTGATAATAAGGTGTGTGCGCGAAATCCTCGTGAATGGTATAGGACATATCCAGCGGCCTTTTCGCCTCGTTATATTTCCCGGCAAGGACGAAGGTCTTTCCCATGCTGTACCAGACATGCCAGTAATTGGGAAAAAGCTCCGTCAGCTCGGTGTGAAGCGCGATCGCTTCGTCATGCCTTCCCTGGGCCGAATAGACATAGCCGAGATAGCTTGAAGTGCAGTGATACCCGTTGGTCTGTTTCGAAGCCACTGTCTCCCTTGCCGCCGTCAGGATGTCCTCCGCCTCGTCAAGGCGGTCCATCTTGTAATAACAGTATCCGAGCTTGCAGTCCACCTCCACCCCGGAAGCGGCATCCTTTTCCTTTGCCATCTCATATTCAGCGGCGGCGGCGCTGTAATCCGTCTTTTCAAAATACTCCGAAGCCATATCCAAATGGGATCTTACGGCATCTTCCGACAATGCGGCATAAGACACCGCCGCGATTGCCAGAAATAAAAACAACACTATTCTTTTCATCGGTTCCTCCCTGCAGTAGCTTATCATTCTATCACAAAACAGAAGCGGTTCAACAAAAATACTCCCTTGACGGGGATAGCATTTCACCAGTTCCCAGGTCCCGTCCAAGGCCCTTTATGACATCCGGCGCCCTCAGAAAAACCTCATCGCTGAAACCCATCGCCCTCTTCACAGCAATGTCTCTGTCAAACGGGTTCACAATGCTGCGCAGGCGTCTGTATTCCGTCCATCCCAGCGGCGGGATAAAATATGACGGAAGGCACGGGACAGGAAAATCACTCCCGTTGATAAGCCTTTCCCCAACAACCCCGTTTCCGAGAACATCCCGGATATTACATGCTCTCGCCGGAGAAGCAAAAGCGGAGATATCTCCGTAAAGGGTCTGATAGACGGAAACAAGCTTTTCAAATTCAAGGAATGTTTCCTTAAATCCAGGAAGCCATCTCAGCTTTCTGCTTCCCCAGTTGCCCGTTCCCGAATGCGCCGCGATCACCGTAACTCCCTCCTCCAGCGCGTTCCTCAGTCTTGCAGGATCGCCGAGCCGCTGGCTGTAAACCTTCATGGTATGCTCATAACCAGTGTGGGTAAGAAGCGGAAGACCGATTTCATTCAGTTTCCTGAAATACGGAAGGAACCTTTTATCCGACAAATCAATATTCTGGCTGTTTGGTAGAAGCTTCACCAAAACAGCGCCCTTCCCAGCTATCCTGTCAAGTTCGTCAAGAGCATCGCGACGGCAAGGATTCACGGAAGCTCCGAAAAACATCCTCCGATTTCCGGAGCACAGGCCATCCGCAAAATCATTGGAAACATAATAATGCGTGCGGTCAGTATCAAGCGTTCCGTCCCTGCCGTAAATACCGTCCATCGCGAGAACAACCGCGCAGGCCAGATGCTCCGAAGAATCAACGCTCCTGACAAGATAGTCAGAGAAAAAGGCCGTCTCATTTCCCTCTTCCCCGTCCCGGAAACCCGAAAACCATTTTAACACCCTGAACGCTATGCTCCGCCTGAACCTCCGGGACACAAAACTCCCCTTTCCTTGAGGGCCGTCTGCTATACAGTGGACATGAATATCATAAAACCGCCTGCTCATCCGCCCATTATACATCACCCCGCTCAACTTTCCAGGCGTCCTACATCGCATTTCCCCCGCCCAAACATCATATTTTCCCCTTCCGATATCACATTATTCCGGCGGGATGTTATATTTTCGGGGGCTGCCGCATGATGTCCTGATTTGATTTTATTACTTTTGTTATGGACATGTGGTTTTCTTTAATGGGGGCGAAATCCTGGTACGGTCGAAAAATTCCCTGGTACGGGCGAAAAATTTTTCGCCCCTACTGCTGAGTGGCATCTGTTTCCTCTTTAACAACGGTTACCGTTCTGCCGCCCTTTTCTTCCAGGATCCTGATCGCTTCCTTCCAGTCTTTCCCGTTGGCAAGGCGTTTTTTTATCCTGAGCTTCCGTTTCCCCGCTTCGCCGCTGTAATATATTTCGTTCTTTTCGATCGTAAGTTTTTCCAGGTCATATCTTTTGCGGCAGCTTCCCGAGAACTCGTCCGGGACAATCAGCTCTTTTTCGGTGATGATGAAGTAGGGCTTTCTGACAAAAACAATTGCGATAATTATGAAAAGACATGCCCCGAAATATAAAACAGTCATCTCCCAGGGATTCATGTTCTTGTTTGCAGTCAGCAGCCACATAATTCCGATTGCTATCCAGCACGCAAACCAAAATCGGCTTTTCCTGACATCCATGACCTTATCTTCAGTCTTCATGACGCTATACTATCACAACTCGTCGTTTTTTAAAAGTCGTGTTTTCGTTTAGAAAATCAGATGAGGCAATGCTGCCTATTGTATGACGGGATGGGCGGGATTATAATATGCTTTTTTGGGGCCTTGAATTCGTTTTTACGGGATTATTCGATGGAGTTTCAGATGAAAAGGATTTGTCTGCTGTTCGTTCTCATTGCTGTTATTTCGATTGCTGTATCCGCTGAAGAAGGAAAGGTGCCGGTTTACAAAGACTGCACCATTTCGTCATCCGGACATTATTATCTGACCGGAAACATAAATGTCTCATCCAGTCCCGCCATTTCCATTAACGCCGACAATGTAACGCTGGATCTTAACGGGTTCACGATAACCTCGGAACCGAATTATTTTATTATCCATATCCCTGAAGGAAGGACGGGCATTGTCATAAGGAATGGAAGAATAAAAGGGGGGTTCTGCGCTATCCACTACACCTCGGCAACACAAAACACAAGAGTGGTCATACAGAACCTTGAGTTTATCAAGCAGTCTGATTATTCCGTTTTTCTAAACGGGGCTGAATACGCTGAAATAGAAGGCTGTTTCATCGACGGAGGGAAAGGGTTGTCCGTTGGAAATAGTTCGTCACCTTCAACCGTAAAGTTAACCGGCAATATTATTACCAATTCATCAGCAGTTGGATTCTCTGTTGGAGGTGTCATCAATTGTGAGATTTCAGGTAACGAGATATCCGGCTGCGCGGGTTCAGGAATAAGCGTATCCGGGAATACCGGGTGGAAAAGCACGGCGGTTGTGAAGAATAATATCCTGACAAATTCATCCTTTGCCACAGGTAACGGGATAGCTCTGACTTCCAGCATCACCAGCTGTATCGTAAGCGGGAACACGGTGAAGTATTTTAACAACGGGATATACCTTCTCTGCCCTGGATGGGTGGCGGGAAATGAATGCCTTAACAATGCCGTGGACGGGATAGCGTGTTTTGAGAACACCCTTCTCGAAAATAATATATGCAAAAACAACGGCGGTTACGGAATGAGAATGTGGGCAACAACATATAATAATTATTATCGGGACAATATGCTCCTTAATAACACCGCAGGCGCGAATTACGGAGGGAACGACGCGGGGGGAAATATTACGAATTGAATTTGAATCCGCGGATTGATGCAGTCTGATGCAGGCGCGGAAATCCTGCAAGCCAAGGTTGGCAGGTATTTCCCTTGTGCCGCATTCATGTCAGTGCGTCAAATCTTGACACAAATGCCACAGGAAGTTATTATTTGCCGGAGAGGTAGATTCTAAGATGCATTTAATTTGAGGTAACGATGAAAAACGGTGACTTTTACAAACTTCTGGATATCGGCAGGAAATTTACCGGAAAGGAACTGGATGATGCATTCCAGACAGCGAAGCAGAAGGTGAGATACAATCCTGCCCTCAGGATTGATGCCTATGAAGAAGCTTACAGAACGCTCAGAGACCCTAATAAAAGAAAACTTTACGACGAAAAACTTGACAGAATGGTGCTTATGAAAGAAATGGTCTCCAAAGCGGAGCAAACTCCAGTCAAAAAACAGGACAGCAGCAGACTTACAATTTATCTGTCCCTTGCTGTTTTGCTCTCTGTTATATTTCTTGTTTTCACAGTTCCTAAATTGTTCAGCTCCGAATCCTTTGATGTCGGCGATTCGGTTTATCGTAACAACGGAAAGAAACTTGGAACCATTGTCGAGTATTCCGGCTCATATTCATATGGGGGCGGCAAATCAAGCCCTTCATTCAGGATAGAAACGCCGGAGGGAGAAAGTATCTGGGTTCCCGTCGTTGATGTGAAAGCAGGATGCACAAAATTCTGAAACCATGGATATAAATCCTCAGAGCAGTTCGCAGCATATTGATCAGGGGCTTGATGAGCTTTCGAGAGACATAAGGAAGCTTGAGATTGACTATCAGATGTATTTCAACGGAGGACGGGAGCTCCCTCCCAACGATCTGAGAAGAAAACTCGACAGAACCGTGCTGATCCTGCGTAATTTTACTTTTAAAAATTACGCGCTTCAGTTCAAGTTCTCAAGTATAGCATCCAAATATGTTTCTCTTTGTGAAATATGGAACAGGCGATGCCGGACAATTGAGGAGGGAATTGAAGAAGCCGCCACCCTCGCAAGGAAGAAAAAAAATGAAGCCGCTTCTTCCGGCGATTCCCTGCCGTCCCGGAGCGGCAGTTTTGAGATCAGCGCTGACGGGAATAATGACGATGCCCTTCAGAAGATGTATAACAGTTATGTTGCCGCAGCAAAGAAGAGCGGTTCTCAAGGGAAGGTATCGTTCGACGGGTTTAAAAATACCATCGCAAAGCAGACAGAAGCAATCACGAAGGATAAAAAATGCAAGACCGTCGGATATCAGATAGCAATCGAGGACGGCAAAGTGAAAATAAAAGCCAAAACCGGCAAACAGGAGAAGTAATGAAAAAAGCGTTATACAGTGCTATTGCAATCACATTCCTATTTTCAACCACACATTTCTGCGTTGAAAGTCAGGAAACTAATGCTGAAATTGAGAAAATCAAAGAGCAGATCTCCCTTCTTGAAAAAGGGGAAAAGAAAACAGCGGTAGAGAAACCCGTTAAGGAAGAAAGAAAAGAGGCTTCTATAGAAAAGGAGAACAGAGCCATAAAGCTGTCCTATCTCCATCTGGACCTCGGAAATCTTTATTCGGAATCAGGCTGGTATGATGAAGCGATAAATGAATACAGAAAGGCGCACAGCATTTACAGGCTGAATTCATCAGCCTTGTATAATACGGGGATACTTCATCAGCGCAGAGGAAAGTTTTCGGCGGCCGCGTCATCTTTCCGAAGCGTGATCCGTATAAATCCAAGAAACGCCGCTGCGTATTTCAACCTGGGTGCAGCGCTTGAAAGCATGGGTCAATCCAGAAAAGCCATGTCCGAATACAAAACAGCCCTGGAAATGAACCCCGAACTCGGGAAAATAGAGAAAAACCCTTCAGTTCTCAACAGCAAGCTTATCCCTACCGTAAATCTCCTGATTTACAGAGAAACCATCGGTGCGTCATCGCTGTCGCTTGAGGAAACCCCGGAAAAATAACCTTCCTGTCATCTCATAAGTTCGAGCATTATTGCTTTCTGAACATGAAGGCGGTTTTCAGCCTGGTCAAAGATGACCGACTGTTTTGAGTCGGCCACTTCATCTGTGACCTCTTCACCGCGGTGAGCGGGAAGGCAGTGCATGAACACGGCATCCGGCTTTGCTTTTTTCATCAGTGCATCGTTAACCTGATAAGGCCCGAAATGCTTCAGCCTCTCCTCTTTCTGGCTTTCCTGCCCCATGCTGGTCCAGGTGTCAGTATAGATTACATCCGCGCCGCAGACGGCATCAAGATCGTTCGTCATCACGAATGTTCCGGTGCCTTCGTTTTTTGATTCCTCGAATATCTCCATATTCGCCTCATAACCCTTCGGAGTGATGACCGTCATGTCGCAGTCCGCCTTTGCCGCTCCGTAAAGGAGAGAGTGGGTGACATTGTTTCCGTCACCGACATAGACCACCTTGAGGCCTTTCAGGTTTCCCTTGTGCTCGGAGATTGTCAGATAATCAGTCATTCCCTGGCAGGGATGAAGCAGATCCGATAATCCGTTGATAACGGGAACGGAACTGTATTCAGCAAGGCCGAGGATATCATTATGGGAATAAACCCTTGCCATGATGCAGTCAACATAACGGGAAAGCACCCTGGCGGTATCGGCTATTGTTTCACCGAGTTTAAGCTGGATGTCGGATGAGCTCAGAAAAAGCGCGTGCCCTCCGAGTTGGAACATTCCGACCTCGAAGGAAACCCTTGTTCTTGTCGAGGTTTTCTGGAAGATCATTGCGAGGGTTTTGCCCTTCAGCGCGGACGAATATTCCCCGGGATTGCTTTTTATATCCGCCGCCAGGCGGAGGATATCGTCAAATTTTTGCTTGCTTATGTCTTTGATGGCAATAAAATCTTTCATTTTTTTCTCCTTGAAAAGTAAAAGACCCGTAATATATCACTGAAATGCCCCGGTGTAAACTTGGTATTTATCCAAAACAGTCGTGACATAAAAAGGCTTGGCAGTCAGGCATTCGGGCCTTACGATAAAGGAGTTTGCCAAAAAGGCCGGCGTGTCTGAGGTGTATCTGCGTAACAGAATATATCCGCCTCACGCGAAGATTCCATATCAACTGACAATGACGCTTTGCTATGTCACAGGAATCAGCTGCCGCTGGCTATTGCACGGCACCGGAGAACCCTGGGATACAGATGAAACTGAAACCTCTTAAGGCACAACGATGTAATTTCCGGTTTAAAAGTGTGCCAGCGGAGCGGCAAAAAAGCCGGAATAAAAGTACACCGAGTTTACCCATCGGTATAACAACCGTGTCAGCGCTCAGGTTGCTCTCCAGCAGTGCCCTATCCTCTGAGTGGACAGAACAAGATTATCATAGAGGAAATCTGATAACAACATGACATTTCTAATGAGTTATTACATGTGACATTTCTAACGAGTCTTGACATGGCGTTTAAAAGAGCTTTGACAATTTATAACCAGGGTGGTACATTTTCTCACCGGCAGGTGGTACATTTTTATTCCGGCGATTACAAGATTATGATATTATTTTTTTATGAATGGAGAAACACTAACTTTGAATCTGTACAGAAATCGGGGGGTAACCTCGTGTAACCCCTTTCAAGCCTGGAGGCAACCAAAGTATTGTCTATCTTCCTTCCCTGTTTCATTTAGCTCTTCACGCTGCCTACTCTTCTAATCTTCTAAACGCTGTAAGGTCTCTTCCGGTATTTTGACCCATCCTGTCCTAATGTCATATATCAAGTCCAGATCGGGACTTTCCGAATCACTCAAAAAAGGCCAGGATCTATGATCACCCCGTTTATTATCTCTTCCGTAACTGATAATTCGATACAGTGCTTTTTCATCATCAATTTCGAACCTGAAATCATTACCCCAATTGTCGGTCCATATCAATTCTTTTTCCACTTTTCCGATGTCCTTCTTTTTCAGTTCTAGAATCTCTGAATGTGTGGGATATCTACCGTGTGCTTGTTTATACTTATCAAGAGCACCCTTGTTCATAATCATCATGTGCGCAGTGTAGAAATTAGCAGAATGATTTAATTCGCCGAAACGGATGTAAAGGGCACTTGGTACGCTAACGCAAAGTATCAGCGCTAACAAAGAACACATAGCTACAACTTTGCTTTGCCACCTCCTAAACGGAACAACAAAAAAAACAGCCATGAAGTGAACAAAGTTCCCCGTTACCATAAGCATAATTATTGATAACCAGTAGAGAATTGATGAAGATGCTGGACCCAGAACTAGTTTAAAGATACACACAACTGAAACTAATACCGAAAAAGGCGCGTAAATGCACACGGCGCGAATAAAATGCTTTTCATCGATATTCATAATCAAACTTCACTTATTCTTGAACTAGCACTAATGACAAAAATGTTCTGTACATACAGGTGAACCTTTTTTTACCTCTCCCTTTATTTGTTTGTTCACAGAAGGATCAGAAACAGATATTACAAAATTTTCGCCTACCTTATCCAACCATTCGCCGAAATCATAAACCTCGGGACTATCCTCAAACCAAGGATCGAATACTTTACCATATTTAAAAAAATCTTCCATATCCTGTAGTCACATCTAATTATGATAAACATACCCCCTGGGAAATGGTTTACACTT
>CAZDZC010000050.1:0-19109 GCA_964509835.1 uncultured Acidobacteriota bacterium | reverse complement strand
GTGTCGTTGATTTTTGTGGCAGAAGATCATTTTGGCGTGGGTTTGGGGCGTTTTTCCGATTATATTCCCCTCCGCCGGAGGGGTGGACGGCGAAGCTGGACGGGGTGGTGTCCCCGGTCACTGAGTTCGATCCCTTCGGTCATTGAGTGACATCGAAGATGTTGTATCAAAATGCGAAGGGTCGAAGTGTTCATTTGCGACCGTAGGGAGTCACTGTTCTTCATTCTTCATTCTTCATTCTTCATTTGCCGAAGGCACTGTTTGCGACCGCAGGGTGTCATCGGGGGAGATGACCTGGGTGCTTGGGAGGTGAAATGATCAATTTTGTTAATTGCTTGGGTGGGCTTGTCGAAGTATTCATTTGTGAGGGTAGTTATTTATTAACGCTCATCCAATTTCAGTAGTCGAATGCTGAAGGTAACTGATGCGGTATCTTTAAAAGAGATGGATTCAATTTATAAACTTCGTCTCTTCCGTAAAGATCATAGAAATAATTGCATGGGTACTGTGGGAAATAAATGCTTTCACAGTCTTGAAAACTACTATTAATGATATCTATTTTCTCTATATTGTCTCCCACTTTTTCATAGCAATTATTTAGGTGTTCAACAGCGTATTGATGGCAGGGATTTTCATATAAGATTGCTTCAAATTGCTCAATAGCTTCACTATATCTTTCATGCCTATACAGCAAAGTAGCATAATAAAATCTTATATCCTGTCTATTTTCTGTTAAGTCACTGTTCTTCAGAGCAAGTCGAATTAGACTCTCACCCTCTTCGCATTCTTTACTCATTTTGTTTATCTTATAATCCAGAATATAAGCTCTTCCATACCAATACTGAATATCCCCGTCTTCGGGTAATAGTTCAAAAGCTTTTTCCAGTACTGTAAAGGCTTTGTCTGCATTGTAGAAATAGAGATATTTCTTTCCGAGTTCCAGCATTGCAATCGCATTATCAGGCTGCTTCTTAATCTGTCTTTTAAGTCTTTTAACACTTTTTTCTTCATTCTCAATTACTTTAGATAAGTATTTAAGCTCAACAAATAGGGGTTCGTTCTTTGAGTTAATCTTCTTTAGTAGTTTCTTAGCGACTGATGAGTCTTTTGTCTCGTTAAATGTAATGATTAGAGGAATTAAAGAATTGAAGTAATCGTTATATTCATCCCCAACAACCAAGGAATAAGCAGTTCCAATAGAATCCAGGTTATCAATTGGATGATAGGTTTCATCTAGCCCTAAATCATAATTATCCATATTTTCACGAACAAGCTTAGGTATATTCTTGCCAAGAGTTGCATGGATATATAGATCCATAGTACGGCACAGGCAAATATAGGCTCTACCATATTCTTTGACAAAGTTTGAGTAAGAATCACTGTTCTCTTTGTTGAAGTCCATCGGTAACTTATCGTATTTAGCATCTGAGAACATTTCTTCTAAATGTACTCGAACCCTGACCAGATGAACTGTGAGATTATTAATGTTTTCCTGAAATCCTAGTTCGTCAAGCTTTTCTTCACAGAAAGCATTCAAAGACAAGGCACATGCCAGTAGCAGAACAAAAGTTGTGACGCATTTTTTCACTTTAACCTCCAGTTAGATCCAGTGACATTTCAACAGGCTCAATGACCTTAGTGAAAAATTCATATTATCGGGGGTATAATGCCTATTTCCTTCTCAATCTTCCTCAATAAGAACCCTATCACAAAATCTCCCCCCTGGGGATTGTAACACGCTCAAAATCCAGTGAACACTTCGACAGGCTCAGTGGAAGTAGTGAAAAGTGAAGAATTATTGTTGGTCATTTTAATCAATCACCACACCTTTGTGCCAAAGACGAAGTTTTCCTTCGTCATCTCTGATCCTGACCCATCCTAAAAGAACATTATCGTCACTGTTGCAATAATCAGGATTATCATAACTAATTTGGGAAACTTGAACAAAATTACCCTTAACAGCGGATATAAATACAGGAGGATCATCCCAAGTTACTTTGTAGTTGCTATTTATGTCAGGATTTTCATAAATCTTCCTGCCATTCGATGTTCCTAAAAGAGATTTCATATCAACAAAAGAACATACTTGCAGATTGTCAAACCATGTGACTTCAACACTGAATAAATTCTCCAGTTCATCAGTACTAACCCAGGTTCTTAGATTTTGCTTAACATCATATATGATCTGAACATAGCTGTCTTCAGAGGCTACAACAGGAAACCGGTATAGAGAATAGTGTCTACTTAGTGGCACTGTATCCGATTCGGTATCTATATCTTCTTTCTTTCGAAATTCACCTTCATCTTTGAAATATGTTGGAATCTGTTTACCGTTTTTTCCATAATATAGACAAAGACGCAGCGATCCAACTGTATCTACGAAAAAGCTCTTATCAATCTGATCAAATTTGACTTGAATTCGTTCCATAGGAGGATCAGCAAATGCCGTTAATGAAAACACAATTATTAGGAAACAAATCATCCTTATTGTCTTTGCAATCATTCTATTCCTCATCTCACACCATATTTCAATAAATCATTACTATTCATCATTTTCATCCTCCTCCACCTCTGCCATTTCAAGAAAAAAAACAACATCGTTATATGTCAATTCGATCTGGAATCCTTTTTCGATCCAGTCGCAGCTGAGATAGTCGTCTTCTGAGGAGTTTTCCTTTTTCTCATCAGGTTCCCCATATTGCTTTGTCAGGTTCTTCACTATGTCATCAAGAGGGACTTCCGGTTTGCTGAAGGGGTTAAGGAACATTGTCGCATCAGCCGCAAAGAATGAAACAGCAGTTATTATCAGCACTGATGTTATTAGAAGTTTCTTCATATCACATCTTCATCCATTCTTTCTCAACTGTTTGTGGATTATTCAGCTTTTCAATACTTTCCTTAATCTGTCTTTTGAAATACTTCAGAGCACTATCTTCAACGGCAAATTCTTCCGGGATCAGTTTTAAAGCCTTTTCATAACAGACAGTTGCTCTTTCTTTAAGGCCTTTTTCTTCAAGATATTGTCCCATCTTTACATATATTCCGGCTCTGGTCAGGATCGTAGCTCCGTCATAAATTGGTGAAACAAGACATAATCTTTTCATTAATTCTCTTTCTTCTGAAATGTGCTGCTCCATATACTTAACGGCATTCAAATACTCTTCTACACACTCTTCTAGTCTTCCGAGAGCGTCAAATAATTCTGCTCTACCAAAGAAGTACATGATCTCCTGCTCGATATGAAAGGGAGCGAACTCATCCCAAGCAAAGGCTTTATCACTGTTTTCAATTCTTTCAATGAATTCTGCTGCTTTTAGATCTGCCTTGTAATTGTAGAAATCAGGTTTTTCAAGACTTCTGAGCTTTTCCAGTTCAGCAAAAGCTTTGTCCTTCTCATTAAATGCAAGATAGGTGTGCGCTCTTCCTATCCAGTGGTAAAAAAGCATAGATTCAAAATATTCATTCTCGTTCTCTTTCATGTAACCTTCAAGATAGGTTCTTGCCTTATCAGGCTCTCTTAACTCTAAGAGTGTCAAATTTGTAGGATAATAAAACATAAATATATCTGATTCGTTCAGGATGCTTTCGGGATTGTTATTGAAATCATTGAGCAGTATTTTTTCAAGTTTTTTTCGGATTCTTTTCTCTCTGTACTGGCTGAAATCACCCAAATTTAGTAGGACATAGGAATCATCAGGATATCTCGAGAACATTTCAATATCATAGAGCATAGCCTTTTTATTTATTTCACCTGCTTTCTCAGGACATAAAACAGATGCATCACGGAACATTTGAGGTGCTCTTAACTTTCTATCCTGATCATCTATTAGTTTCTCTGCTTCATTCACAAGGGTATCCGCCTGAATGCAAGGATCATCTTTTAGCTTAGGATGTTGATCATCGCAAATGACAACCACATTGAAAAACACAGCCATCACAAAAACCAGTGAACAATTATCGATTGTCATCATTGTTCTTTTCCGTTTGCTTCCCAAGTTGAAATAGCTTCATTCGCAGACATAGTCATTCTTTTTCTTCGGTTTGTATTTTGAAGATTTTTTAACCGGTCCGGTCATTATCTCAACACCTTTTCGCATTCCTGTTTTATTTGCCAGCTGATGAACAATGTGTTGGTTCAGGCTTACGCCGTCCTTTTTTGCGTTTGAGAGAAGTTCTGCGTGAAGGCTTTTTGGAACTCGCAGAAGTATGCGGCCGCTGCAACTGTTGTAATCGGAAGGTAAAGGTATTTCATCACCATCCTCCATTGCCAGTTCATACCACAGGAGTTTTGCCTCTTCTATATTTGCATGAGCCTCTTCCATGGTGTCACCTTCACTCATGCAGCCCTGAAGGTCAGGGACCTTTATAAAATAGAATCCTTCTTCTGTCTTTGTGACTTCCATGGAATAATTGAGATCAAGAAATTCTTCTTTCCTCAAACTTACTTCTCCTGTATTAACTGTTCGGACTCGTTTATAACAGCTACAGCCTCTTTCACATAGAACCCGGAAATGTGAGGCCGCTTGAATGGAACTGTAATTCTTTTTCCGGATCTCATGTTCTTGAAAATATTATGTGAGCCTCTTGTCCGTCTTAATTCAAAGCCCTAGTACTCAAGCAGCGTTTTAAGCATATCAAAAGTAACATTCCTGGGATTGCCTTCAATCTGTCCCTTTAACTTTTGTCTTCGTTCCTCCGATACCATCAGCAATCCCGGAACATCACGAATGATATTATATATGATATCATTTTGTCAACAAAATTGAAATACAAACTGTCCCCTCCCAGGCTCCCTGTGCCTTCGACGAGGAATCTGATCTCAGCGAAGGCTGTGTTTTTGCTCATTGTTCATGCTCGCCTGCGGTTTGAGTTATATTACCGGAGCGTCGCGATTATATGTTATCCCGGGTGTGAATTCAATGAAAAACCCCCGGTTGGTGCCGGGGGTCTTTGAGGAGGAGATTGCATGGATTTCATGCTGTTGCCGGAGGGTCAAGGCCTGTCTTGCCCCCACGGCGGTTGGTTATTCCACTATGTAAAGTTTCCCGTCAAACATAACCTTCACTTTTTCACCCAGCGCGAAGAATTTCTTCAGGTCAGGCTTTGCTTTCAGCAAATCAAAATATTCTCTGCTCAGATATTTGATCCTTAAGGCGTTTTCTTCCGTCTTGATGCTGCTGTCCGTCCAGCATCCGTTGAGCAGGTAGAATGTTTTTTCTGCTACCTTCTTCACCGCTCTTGATGATTCTTCGGCCTTGTCGGATTCTCTCATGTCCTTCAGGGTGACGCTGCTGTCAACGCTTTCTTTCCCGGATGCCGAATCAAGAGATTCAATCTTTTTCTTTTCATTGCTTCTTCTTTCTGTTTCTTCATGCGGCTCAGGAGCGCCGAAAACTATTTCAACATCATCAGGCACACCACCAAATTCAGCATCAAAACCGCTGGATTGAACCTCAACCTTTTCAGTATCCACTGTAAACCAGCTTTCCCCGATAAATCTGTCTGTAGTGTTGACACCGTCAGCGTTAACTCTGGCAGCAGGACTCACTGCCGTGTCTTCCAGCACCAGATAAGATGTGTATGGTGTGACTATACCGAACTCTTTCGACAACCTGATAACCTCATCTTTCAGTTCAGGATTTTCCCCGTGAAGTTTTATTTCACTCAGCAGGTATCCTATCTTTCTTGATGCCCAGATGCTTGCCACAAAAGATGTTTCCGTGTCAATTGCTTTGAATATATCCTCGAAAATAAATTCCTTCCGTTCTCCGTTCATGGTACCGTTCAGTTTGATCGCCGAACTCCCGCTTCCGGAATATCTGCCTGTTATCATGATCTGGGTCCCCTTGAACAGGTCGGGAACCTCTTTGGGATAAATATCGTATGTTTTCACCGTGCCTATCTTGACCGAAGGATTTGTAAGCACAGGGAAATTAATCTTTTCAAAATAGCCGGACACCCTGACCTCCAGGTTTTCCTCCGGCTTAACATAATCGGATGTTCCGTGAGAAATGCTCCCGATTTCATCCAGCAGCTTCGGGTCCACATCATACCCTACCCCGAAGCAGAACACCCTTGTGTTGTCGTCAAGACCGGCCCGAACTGCTTCGATGATTTCCTGCGGTTTTGTATTGCCTACAGTCGGAAGTCCGTCCGTAAGGAATGCGATTAAATGGGGAATATTCTTATCGGAAAACATTCCCATAGCCTGGGTAAGGGCTTCGTGGATGTTTGTTCCTCCGGACGCGTAGATATCGTCTATCTGCTTCAGGGAGGCTTCAATATTTTCCTTTGTTGCCGGTTTGAGGTCTTCAAAAAACGGGTTTCCTTCTGTAGAGAACGGGATGACATTGAACCTGTCGTTGCCGTTCAGGCTTCCGACTCCGAATTTGAGGGCTTCTTTCGCCTGTTTTATCTTGTCGCCCTTCATGCTTCCTGACACATCAATAACAAAAATTATCTCTTTGGAGCTGATCTTGGTCATGTCCACATTGTTCTCGGGTGAGATCATCATCAGAAAATACCCGTCCCCGCCCTTTTCTTTATAGGTTATCAGGTTCAGCCCGAGATCCTTCCCGCTCACTCCGTAGTAGAGGATGAAATCCCTGTCCGGAGTTAAATTGCTGTCTTCGAAGGATATTTTTGCCTCTTTTTCTCCTTTCCTGGAAACATCAATATCATGGCTCGGTGAATATATGGATTTGATGTCCACTGCTGATTTCAACTGAACGAAGATTGACGAACTTTTTATTTTGCCGACAGCAATCTCACGGTTTTTCATCGGATAGGTATATTTATAAAGCGTTCCCGTCTTTTCGAGGATCTGCGTATAAACAAGCTCTATCTTCCTCTCCCCTTTCGGAGGGATAGGGAACACCCTTGCCTTGAAAAGTTCGGCATCAATATATTCAAGCAGGGCGGGATCCTGCATTCTTCTGACAATGTCTTCATAGATGGCGCGTGCTTTTTCCTTCGCGAGCATTTCGCCCTTTACCTTTTCCCCGTTTATATAGAGATAGAATTCTGAAACGGCTGCTCCCTTCGGCACAGGAAAATAATAAGTCCCTTCCACCTGACGGTTCTGATTATTATAAAAAACCTGTTCCAGTGTCGTCTTTGACGCTCCGTTCGTGATTGTCACATCCACCTTCTGGCTCACGGTCTGCAGCGGGACATGTCTTTTGATATCTTCAGGAGGCGGGCCGTCGGGAAGAACGAATCCCTGCGCCATGGCAGATCCTGCAAGCAGTGAAAAACAAACAACGGTAATCAGTCTTCTGAACATTGGGCTCTCCTTATTTTAAAACAGCCTTCAGATTCCGGTTTCAGTTCTTTATACGGAATTCTCCTTATTCCCGTCTATAAAATCTTTATTCACAATACAGGCAAGGATTTCAGCAGCACTTTTAACATTTGTTCTGTTAGATTATAATAACAACCTGTTTCTTCTTCGGGAATTATATGATCTCAAAAGTATCATTTTTAACATTTCTTTTTTCGATATTTGCTCTACTCGCTACTCCAGCTTCAGGAGATTGCGGCCGCGGCGTAACGGTGGACAGCGTGTCCCCAGGCGGCCCCGGCCACTTATCAGAACTTAAGCCTGGAGATGTCATCATTTCATGGAGAGGACCGGGTTCCCGTAATATGCCGGTTGGCAGCCCATTCGAATTCCATAAAATCTGCACAGTGGAAATCCCTCGCAAGGAAATAATCTTCACTATTATCTCCGGAGGCAAGACAAGGGAGGTTCCATTCAGATATTCAAACCCGGAAATATGGGTCATCCCTGTTTTCAGCAGCGGTGAGAAGGAAAGCTATGACAGGATAAAACCCCTCATCAGCTCGGAAAATATTCAGGAAGGCATCCGGCTTCTTGATGAATTTGCTGAACAGCAGATCGAGGCAGGATGCATCTTGAACGCAGTCTGGGCATACAGAAGCGCGGCACTGTGGGATATCGGCGACGATCATCCGGAGGAAATTGAGCGGATTTTTAAAAAAGCTGCCTCTCTGGCTGAAAAATATTCTTATTATGAATGTGAAGCTGAAATTTACTGCCGTCTTTCATTAAGGCTGTCAGATATCCATGAATACGATAAATCAAAGTACTTTCATGGCCTTTCACTCGAAAAATTCCGGAAAGCCGCTGTGGATAAGATCTGGCTTGTTTACGCGTTGAGCGATTACGCGATCAGCAGATATAAAGCAGATAAAATCGAAGAGGCGGAAGAGTATTTTATGATGGCGCTAGAAGAGCTGTCTGAACCGGGAAGCTATCTGGAAGCTGCCATAATGGGAAATCTGGGAGGAATTTATCGCCAGAAGGGAGAATTTGACAGATCTGAAGAGTATTACCAGAGATCCGCTGATGTCAAAAACAGACTTGTCCCTGGTTCCCTTGTTGCTGCCGGAGGAACAGAAAAACTTGGCATTCTGGCATATAACAGGGGGGATTATGAGAAAGCGATGGGCTGCTATCTTGAAACCAAGGCGGTGTATGAAAAACTTGTCCCAAAAGAATTGTTATATGCGGGGCTTCTGAACAATATGGGGCTTATCCTGTCAAAGACGGGAGACTACAGAGGAGCGGAAGAGTGCCAGGAGGAAGCCCTCGCAATCAGGAAGAAAACAAATTCCGATGGTTTAAATTATGCCATGAACCTGGGATACATAGGTATGCTTGCTTTAAGAAGGGGGAATTTCCAGAAATCCGAGAAATATCTTCTGGACAGCCTCAAAATCATAAGAGAGCAATTTCCGCAAAGCAGGCATTTTGCCTCCACGCTCAACAACCTTGCCAATGTTTACCAGTCACGCGCTGATTATGAAAAAGCGTTTCTGTATTACAGGGAAGCTTACGATGTTTTAAGCAAAATTGACAGGGACAGTTATCTTCTGGCGACAATAATGACCAACCTCGGGATGGTTGCATTAGATATGAAGGATTATGAGACCGCATCGGAGTATCTTGAAAAATCCATCCGTATCAAGAAAGAGCAGATTCCCGGGAACCTCGGCATTGTTCCGAGCCTGATTAATCTTTCGGTTCTTGAAACAGAACGGGGTAATCTGGAGAAAGCATATTCCTACATTCAGGAAGCTTATGAACTCTGCAGGGAGAAATCGCCTTCCAATCTTATGATGGCGAACATTTATCAGAATATGGCGTTCATTGAAAGCACAAAAGGGAATTATCACAAAGCAATTGAATCTGCGGAGAGGGCGGTTTCCATCCGTTCGGCAATTATGCCCGGAACCGCAGGGGAAGCCAAAAACTATGATTTTATCGGAGAGATGTATTCTCTGATTGGGGATAAAGAAAAGGCACTCTCTTATTTCACTAAATCCGTTAATGCTCTGGAAACGCAGCAGAAAATGCTCGGGGGAGGGTCGGGAGCACTTGAAAGTTTTTCAACGGAGTATGCTGATTATTACCGCGCTCTGATTGATTCCCATATATGGTTCGAAAATTTCACGGAAGCCTTTGACCTTCTTGAAAAATTCCGTGCCAGAGGTCTTTTGAGCATGATCGCGGAAAGAGATCTTGATTTCAGAAGAGACGCTCCTGAGGAGCTTATCACGGCCCAGAAAAAAACCAAATTTGAATATGATCAAATTCTGGATGAGATATACAGCCTTGATAAAAATGCGGAGTCCGAAAAACTTGTCGCACTGCGTGAAAAACTGAACATTCTGTCAATTAAAAACTCGGAACTGACTGTCCAGATAAGGGATGTATCGCCTGAATTGGCCCAGTTAAAAGATCCTCAGCCTCTGAACACCGCTGAAATTATCGGAATGATGGATAAAAGGGATCTTCTTGTCTCATACTGTGTTTTCAGGGATAAGGTTCACATATTCAAAGTGTTTAAAGGAAAACTGAAGGTCAGGACCGCGAAATGCAGCAGAGATACGCTTGAAAGAAAGGTATTCCGTTTCAGAAGCCTGCTCACTGACCCTGAATCTGACAGGTCCGAACTGGAGGGATTATCCTCGGAGCTCTATACGCTTATCATATATCCCTTTGAACGGGAACTGCGTTCAGCAGACAGGCTGCTGATATGCACGGACGGGCCTCTGCACTCTCTGCCTTTTGCCTCTTTGACTGACAGCCGTGGCAGGAGCCTGATAGAATTCAAACCTGTAATAAAATTAATTTCTCCTACCGTTCTGCATGAAACAAGAAAGCGGTCCAGAACGGGGAACAAGTTAAAGATGGCGGCATTCGGAAACCCGCTTTATCCCGCGGTCAATGAACCCTCTGAAAATGACGCGGACACCAGATCAATCAGAGGACTGAATGAACTGTCTCCCCTTCCTGCCACAGAGAAAGAAGTCGCGATGATTGCTGCCCTCTTCGGAGAGAATGTGCAGGTATTTACTGCTGAAAACGCGAAGGAGGAAACCGCGAAACACATTGACAGTTCTTTCAGCCACATTCACTTCGCATGCCACGGGATTGTGGATGAACAGTTCCCCCTTAATTCAGGACTCGCGCTCTCAGTTCCGGACGGCAGGGATGAAAACGCTGAGAATGGTTTTCTTCAGGCGTGGGAAATATTCGAGAGTATGAGGATAAATGCCGACCTTGTGACACTTTCGGCCTGCGACACCGCGCTCGGCAAGGAAATGGGAGGCGAAGGGCTTGTAGGGCTTTCCCGCGCTTTTAACTACGCAGGCGCCAGGTCCGTTCTGGCTTCGCAGTGGAAGGTTTCCGATGAGAGCACCTTTGAACTTATGAAGTTGTTCTATGGTTTTCTTTCCGAAGGGATGAGCGCTGATAAGTCCCTCCAGCAGGCACAGAAGAAAATGAAGGAAGCCGGATATCATCCCTTCCACTGGGCAGCCTTCCAGCTTATCGGCGACTACAGACAGCAGTGAGTTATAAATATTGGTTTATCGGGGCGGATTCCGTTATAATGCCTTTGCATGCGGACGCGCAAAGCCTCATTGTGATGTTTTTCGACAGCCTTCCGCTTTAAATTTGATATTTGGAGGAAATACCTTATGCCGTTAAAAGTCGGGTTTGACAATGAGAAATATATTGCGAAGCAGTCATCAGAAATACTGAAACGGGTTGAAATGTTTGGCAGCAAACTGTTCCTTGAGTTCGGAGGCAAGCTTCTCTACGACTATCATGCGTCCCGCGTTCTGCCGGGATACGACCCGAATGTCAAGATGCGGCTTCTTCAGAAACTTAAGGACAATACAGATATAATCCTCTGCATTTATGCGGGCGATATAGAACGGAAGAAAATGCGGGCGGATTTCGGGATCTCCTATGATGCAGACGCGCTCAAACTGATTGACGACCTGCGGGAATGGGGACTGGATGTATCCGGAGTGGTGATCACACGATTCGAACAGCAGCTTTCAGCCATCCAGTTTAAAGATAAGCTTGAACGCCGGGGAATTCCTGTTTACACTCACAGATTCACAAAAGGTTATCCGACGGATGTCGAAACAATAGTCAGCGAGGAAGGTTACGGCGCCAATACATTCATTGAAACCGCAAAACCGATTGTGGTCATAACCGGACCCGGCCCGGGAAGCGGAAAGCTGGCAACATCGCTTTCCCAGCTCTATCACTGCCATGAAAAAGGGATCGAAGCAGGATATGCGAAATTCGAGACCTTCCCGATATGGGATCTTCCTCTCAGGCATCCGGTAAATATTGCGTATGAATCCGCAACCGCGGACCTCCGTGACTTCAACATGATAGATTCGCATCACCTTGAAGCTTATGACGAGAAGACCGTCAATTACAACCGCGATGTGGAGGCCTTCCCCCTTCTGAAAAGGATAATCGAGAAAATCACAGGCGAACCCTGCGGCTACAAATCCCCGACAGACATGGGGGTCAACTGCGCAGGCTCTGGGATCGTGGATGACGATGCTGTCCGCGAAGCCGCGATCCAGGAGATAGTGAGACGGTTTTTGCGCTATTCGTGCGAATACACGATGGGAATGACCGACAAGGGGACAGTAGAGCGGGCTGAGATGATAATGACAGAAACAAATGCCAGGCCGGAGCACCGCCCGGTGGTTCTTCCGGCAAGAAAGGCAGCCGAAGAGGCAAGGGCGCGAGGGAAAGGGAATGAAGGCATTTTCTGCGGCGCGGCAGTCGAACTGAAGGACGGAACAATTATAACCGGGATGAACTCCCCCGCCATGCACGCAGCGTCAAGCCTTATACTTAACGCCACCAAACATCTCGCAGGGATACCGCCCGCGATTGATCTGCTCCCCGCAAACATCATAGAATCACTTAGCCATTTCAAACGGGATGTTCTTGAAGGCAAAATGCTGAGCCTTGACCTTCAGGAGGCGCTTATCGCGCTGAGCATAAGCGGGGCCTCAAATCCTGCCGCGCAGATTGCCGTGGAAAAATTAAAGGATCTCAGAGGATGCGAAGTCCACATAACGCACATTCCGACACCTGGAGACGAAGCGGGACTCAGGAAGCTCGGGCTCAATCTGACAAGCGATTCCGACTTTTCAACAAAATATCTGTTCAGGAGCTGAACGCCCTGCTTTCAGCCTGTCTGAACCTTGATTCGCATGATTACAGGATTTCGTGATTGTCAGGGCTGTAGGGGCGATTCCATGTAATCGCCCTCCTTTTCCCAGCCATCATCAGCAATTTTCCGGTGAATATCAGCAATATCCAGTTCGAATATCACAATACCCGATTGTTTATTGCATCAAAACTGTCCTGATGTAACATTTATCAGACCGACATCAGCAATAACAGGATACTATATAACAATAATCCGGCAAAATATAACATTATTCTCTTCGAATATCATTTTATCCGGTAATTTATCAGCGTTCTGCCGGGATTTATCAGTGCTCAACCGGGAGGAATGATTTTATTCCGAGAAATATCAGCGCCGAACCGGGAAATGTCAGCAATTAACCCGGAGATATCAGTGATTAGCCGGGAGATATGATTATTTCCCCGGGATATATCAGTGCGGAGAGAAAATATATCAGAAAAAACATGAGCTATGTGATATTTTTGCTAATTAAGAAACACGCGGTTCGCATTTTCCCCCTTTACGGCAAAGCCCCGCAGGTGTTGAGCGCGGGATTCCGTTCAATGGCGTTTGAATCGTAACCTGCCGTGTATTCGCCATCCGACCTGCTCTGGGTGACAAGATAATATGTGTCGCCAGCAGAAGGTGATATATCGTAATATCTTCTGCCGTCCCCGTTATCCGTTCCGGGTATATGGCAAACCACCGATATATGACTGTAATATGTCCCGAGAGTTCCCTCGTAGATATTATATGCGGTACCTGCTATCCCCTTGTTTTCCCAGTAAATTCTCAGGCTTCCGTCACCGTTGTTGCCCATCTTCAACGGGGTTTCTGATATCACGCTTGATACTTCGTCAATTCCCGTCCCCGGATCGCAGGCGTCGCCGACTCCGTCTCCGTCAGCATCTTCCTGGCTGTAGTTGTAAACCGACGGGCAGTTGTCGCATATATCTCCCATGTAGTCTATATCCATATCCTCCTGCAACGGATTAACAGTGAACTCGCAATTATCGCACGCATCCGGCACGCCATCCGTATCGTTGTCTATTCTATCATCCCCTCCGGGACAGGCATCACACGCATCACCAACACCGTCAGCGTCCCAATCTTCTTGACCGGGATTGTAAACATCGTGGCAGTTGTCCATATCTCCGCATAATCCATCAGTATCAATATCATTATCAGGATCATTCGGGCATGAATCACAGGCATCACCTGTCCCGTCCAGATCAGCGTCCTCCTGAAGCGGATTGCTGATTATGGAACAATTATCAATATCGCCGCAAATCCCGTCTGTATCTATATCATTATCAGGATCGTTCGGGCAAGTATCTATATCACCACATATTCCATCCAAATCAATATCATTATCAGGATCATTTGGGCATTGGTCACAATCGTCTCCTAATGTGTCAGAATCTGTGTCTTGCTGCAATGAATTACTCGTTAGAGGACAATTATCTACATCTCCACATATACCATCCGAATCAATATCATTGTCAGGATCATCAGGGCATGAATCACAGACATCACCTATCCCGTCCAGATCAGCGTCCTCCTGAAGCGGATTGCTGATTATGGAACAATTATCAATATCACCGCAAATCCCGTCTGTATCTATATCATTATCAGGATCATTCGGGCAAGTATCACAGGCATTACCCATACCGTCCGAATCGGAATCCACCTGGTTGTTATTACTGTCAGACGGACAGTTATCGCAGCCATCCGGGATATTGTCTTCGTCCATATCCTGAGAGTCATTGTATCCGGGGCAGGCATCGCATTCATCACCAACATTATCCAAATCTGAATCCTCCTGTAACGGATTCGAAACAAAGGGGCAGTTATCAGAACTGTCTGGGATTCCGTCAAAATCACTGTCCTGAGGAGCAGTGAAGGGGGATACACCGTTACCACCCACCATTGGAAGAGCAGGGGCCAACCCAGATGTCACATCATTTACACCGTCTGAGAAAACAGGTCTCATTGCCAGATATCCTACACCTCCTCCTGTCTCAGGAACGGTTACAGTTGCACCAATTGTATCCTGTCCGCTTATAAATGAAGTGGCAATTCCGTTGATGCCGAGAACAGGACTCCAGTCATCAATTGCGCCTGTTGTCGGAGCGCTCGCCTGATCAGGCACGATCTGGTAGAAGATCTGGTAGCCTGCGATCAGCGGTGAAGTAACGCCATCCATTCTATAATCAGTGTATGTAGTCACCCATGTTATATCGATATCATAATCAGGTCCGTTTTCTGAAGAAGGTCCGAGAGAATCTACATATGGATAGGGTTCTCCGAAAACTGTTATACCTGTTCGGTCAAACAGATAAACACTCTGATCGGTGTACCAGTCAGTAGAAACCACAAAGAAATAGGCTTTTCTTGTTTCAGTGGCTTCTATTTTCTGCCACGCCGCCGCTGAGACATGAGCGTCATCAATCTCGTTACAGGCAGTAACACTTACGTCAGGAACATAATCACTCCAGTTACCCATGAAAGTTACTAGTTTATCAAGCCCCCAGCTCTCAAGCCAGGAAGTATCATTATCAATGTTATATGCAACATCTCCCCCACCTTCAGAATCCCAGGTCCAGAAACTCGCTGTAAAAACATTGGTATCGTTGCAGGGAGTAATCTCACAGGGAAAAGGATTCACACCGTACCCGAGGTCTACATAAGAGAAATTCCAATGCTCAAAACCGGATTGTGGACAGAAATCACAGGCATCACCGGTTCCGTCCCCGTCCGAGTCGGTCTGATCAGGATTAAATACTGCCGGGCAGTTATCACAGGCATCACCGTAACTGTCCCCGTCAGTATCCAACTGGGATGAATTTGCATTTTCCGGACAATTGTCCAGATCCCCGCATATTCCATCTGAATCAACATCATTTTCAGGATCGTTTATGCATATATCACAGAGATCACCTATACCGTCCAGATCGGAATCTTCCTGCAACGGGTTTGCTATTGCCGGGCAGTTGTCCAGATCCCCGCAGACCCCGTCTGAATCCGCATCGTTTCCGGGATCATTTGGACAGTTATCGCAAGCGTCTCCTATGCCGTCAAGGTCAGCATCCTCCTGCAAAGGATTTCCAGTGAATTCGCAGTTGTCACAGATATCACCAACACCATCACTGTCTCCGTCCTCCTGGAGAGGATTGTTAACTGAAGGACAGTTATCTTCATCTCCGCAGATACCATCTGAATCAATATCATTGTTCGCGTCATACGGGCATGTGTCACAGATATCACCCATTCCATCCAAATCGGCATCTTCCTGCAGAGGATTGGATATTGCCGGGCAGTTGTCAACATTTCCGCAGACTCCATCCGCATCTATATCGTTGTTAACATCATTCGGGCATGAATCGCATGGATTACCTACTCCGTCAGAATCCGCATCCTCCTGCAGAGGATTGGATATTGCCGGGCAGTTGTCCAGATCACCGCAGACCCCGTCTGAATCCGCATCGTCTCCGGGATCATTTGGACAGTTATCGCAAGCGTCTCCTATGCCGTCAAGGTCAGCATCCTCCTGCAAAGGATTCGATAATGTTTCGCAATTATCCACATCTCCGCAAACTCCATCCGCATCTATATCATTATCGGCATCATTCGGGCATACATCGCAGGCATTACCGGTTCCGTCCATATCGGTATCTTCCTGCAGCGGGTTTGACACTGATGGACAATTGTCACAGATATCACCTGTATTATCGGCATCTGCGTCCTCCTGCAGCGGGTTCGTTATAGATGGACAATTATCGATGTCTCCGCACAGTCCGTCTGAATCAATGTCGTTGTCAGCATCATACGGGCATGTATCGCATACATCACCTATCCCGTCCAGTTCAGTGTCCTCCTGCAACGGGTTGGATATTAACGGGCAGTTGTCGATATCTCCACAAACACCGTCCAAGTCTCCATCATTATCCGCATCATCAGGACAGGCATCACAGATATCACCGATACCGTCAGCATCAGCATCAGTATTGGAAATTGAAGGTGTTAACATGATCGCAAGGTAATCAGACAATGCAGGGCTGAAACATGAATACATAAACCCTTCTGTACCGTCGCTGTTCTCCAGGCCAACTGTTGCGTCTGCCCCGTTATCATAGGAAGCATTTTCAAGTATCACATCCTGGTACTGGAACAGGATCTGGTTCGATGATTCATATAAAGTCACTTCAAAAGTGGCTCTTCCTGAACCTGTAATGTATTCCAGGTCAAACCATTCGATTGTCAGGGTCCTGTCGGGTGCAGTACCCTCAAGAATGTACCTGACCTCTGAAGTTCCGGTCAGCATAAAATCATCCCAAAACGGAGCTATATTGTCATTCGGTATGGTTGCATCGGGGAAACAGTGATTAATATATTCATTTCCTATATCCTGGAAAGTTAAATATCCATTGCTGCCCACCCGAAGTTCACTGTAAACATTGTAGAAGAATCTGAACTCAAATCCTATGCTGATCACTGCAGAGACATCATCACCAATATCCATTATAACAGTTCCTCCGGAGAGATCCTTATAATCGAAGATGTAACTGTCATCCATACTGTAAACAACCGGATTCCGATCAGATGGACAGAGATCAATATCACCGCACAGCATATCTTCATCAATATCATTATCGGGATCATTCAGGCATATATCACAGTCATCTCCTATGCCGTCACTGTCCAGATCCTCCTGTCCGGGATTCGCAGTATTGGGACAGTTATCAATATCACCGCAAACTCCGTCAGCATCAATATCATTATCCGGATCATTCGGGCAGGTATCGCAGGCATTACCCATACCGTCAGAATCATTGTCCTCCTGCAGAGAATTTGAGACGGAAGGACAGTTATCAATGTCACCACAGACGCCATCCGCATCCATGTCATTGTCTGCATCATAAGGACAGTTGTCGCAGACATCTCCCAAACCGTCAGAATCAGTGTCCTCCTGCAGAGAATTTCCCATGAATTCGCAGTTGTCACAGATATCACCAACACCGTCACTGTCTCCGTCCTCCTGGAGAGGATTGTTAACTGAAGGACAGTTATCGCACGCATCACCCAGGCTGTCTCCGTCACTGTTCTGCTGGCCACTGTTGACAGTTGAAATGCAGTTGTCACAGGCATCCCCTATGCCATCTCCATCCATGTCCTCCTGAAGCGGATTCGGAATCACCGGGCAGTTATCATCAACATCATTTATCGAATCGCCATCGCTGTCATCATCACAGGCATCTCCGGTCCCGTCTCCGTCCGTATCTTCCTGGCCGGGGTTATAATCGAAAACACAGTTGTCACAATCATCGCCTGCACCGTCACTGTCAATGTCGAGCTGAGTCGTTTCGATCCAGATCGGACCATTAATGAGGGTTCCGTCGGTACTGCCGTTCAACTCTTGCGTTACAGTCCCTATTCCTTCATTGAATCTGTAACAGGCTGCAAGTCCCGGCGTTCCGGGAGCTACAGTTCTGTCTTTCCAGTCATTTATCTCCTGCTCGGTTCTAGCTGTGTCCCAGAACCGAACTTCGTCTATAATTCCATTGAAAAAATCCAGCGTACCTCCGACAAAGCTCTTTGCTCCTACGGCAAAATTACTCAGAAAATCGAACCCTCCGGGGAACGATCCGGTTATCTCATCCTCTTTGACACCGTCCATGTATAGACTTACTAAAGAACTGCTTCCGTCAAGTACTGCGGCAACATGGTACCACTCGCTGTCATTGTAACCGTCTGCCTTGGACGAGGATTTAACTGTATATCCCTCCGCACAGCCCGTTCCGCTGGATCTCAGCGAGAAAGAAATCTGTCCGTCCGACAGCATACTGATATCAGCCAGCGCACTGCAATTATCCTCTGAACCTAATATCGTTCCAGCGAAACCACTGTCAGTTGTCATTTTGAATTCGACAGTCAATGACTCATCTTCCAGCCTGTCGAAGTCATATCCCGTATCAACATAGTCATCCGATCCGTCGAAATACAGGCTGTACTCAGCGTTGGAAATCTCGGGACAGTTGTCACAGATATCCCCGATACCGTCACTGTCCGTATCCTCCTGGCTGGGGTTATGGGTGTCGGGACAGTTATCGCAAACATCCCCCATCCCGTCTCCGTCAATGTCTTCCTGACCGGGATTGTAAACATAAGAACAGTTGTCGCATGCATCTCCCACTCCATCCCCGTCAGAATCTCTTTGCGAAACACCCCAGACAGGATTGTTAATCAGCTCACCATCTGGTCCTCCTGTCTCTTCTTTCGTAATCAATCCCGTTCCTTCATCAAGCCGGAAGTATGCCTCTAATCCGGGGGTTGCCGGGTCCAGGGATTTATCTTTCCATTCATTGATCTCCGGCCCTGTCCTTGCAGTGTTCCAGAAGCGAACTTCATCAATCATTCCTATATAATGGTTGTATAATCCGTAAATAGAATTTACTGCGCCTATCGCAAAATTATCCAGAATGTTGAATCCTCCGGGAAAACTGCCTGTCATATCTCCTTCCTGCAAACCGTCAATATACAGCGTTGCAGTTGAAGCGCCTCCGTCAA
>CAZDZC010000049.1:0-20117 GCA_964509835.1 uncultured Acidobacteriota bacterium | reverse complement strand
CGTAAAGCGTGCAGTAACCGACAGCCATCTCGCTTTTGTTCCCGGTCGCTATGACCATTGAACCGAATTTGTTGGACAGTGCCATAAGGATATTGCCCCTAATCCTAGCCTGAATATTCTCCTCCGTGACATCCGGCTCTGCACCGTCAAAAAGAGGGGAAAGTTCTTTGCTATAAAGTTTATAGATGGCGGTTATGTCAGCTGTACGAAATTCGATATTCAGGTTATCCACCAGCTTCCTGCTGTCCTCTACGCTTCCGGCTGATGAATAGGGCCCAGGCATTGTTACCCCGAGCACATTTCCGCTGCCCAGAGCGTCAACGGCTATTGCCGCCGTGAGCGCGGAATCCAGACCTCCGCTGAGTCCGATAACCACCTTGTTGAAACCGTTCTTTCTGACATAATCCCGAAGCCCTAGAACGAGGGCGGAATAAATCTCTGCTTCTGCCGAAAGAACCAGGGAAGAAACATGTTCCTTTCGTTCTGTGTAATATTCATGTTTTACGCTTTCTCGTGGCCGGGGCAACACGATAACATCTCCCGTTTGAGTGCTTCCTGAAAAACGGTTTTCTGGCGTATCAATTTCCACTCTTATAATATCCTCGGAAAAATATTCTGCCTGCGCAGCCAGAGAACCGTCCGGGCGGGCGATCATGCTCCCGCCGTCAAATACAAGTTCATCCTGCCCTCCGACAAGATTCACGAAAACAACAACAGCTCCTGTTTCAACTGCTCTGCGCTTTACGAGTTCCTTGCGGGAAGCAATCTTACCGAAATGATAAGGGGACGCGGAAAGATTAAATATCAGCCCTGCACCCGCTTTCTTCATAGCGGAAAACGGGCCGTTGTCTATCCACATGTCTTCGCATATGGTAACTCCCGCAAGAATATTGCCGGTTTTGAGCAATAGAATGTTTTGACCGCTCTTGAAGTATCTTTTTTCGTCAAATACACCGTAATTGGGGAGATGCTGTTTTTTATAAATACCGGCACATCTGCTTTCGCTTAAAACTGCGGCAGCATTGTAAAGCCCTTCCTGCATGAACGCGCAGCCGAGAACAGCGGTGATCCCTTTTGTATGCGGCGCTATTCTGTCAAGGGCATTCATGCCCGTTTCCACAAAAGAGGGGCGCAGAAGAAGGTCTTCCGGCGGATAGCCTGTCACCGCAAGCTCAGGGAAAACAACTATGTCAGCCTCTTTACTCTTAACAAATCCAAGACAGTCAATAATTTTCGATGTGTTCCCCGATATATCACCGACTGTAGTATTTATCTGCGCTAGCGCAATCCTGATCCGTGTCATTTATCCTCCGAATAACACTTGAATGATATCCGCAGACACAATGCCAGTCAAGAAATCTGTTTGTAAACTACCTTGACGCTGAAGACTCAGAACGCCATAAATGCTTCACTGCACCCTTACGGGGATAAGCCTGTTGCTTTGCGGGAGCTTTTCAATCCGGACATTCAGTCCGTAAACGGAACGGAACATCTCGGGTGCGAATACTTCGTCGGGCATACCGGCAAAAACGATTTTTCCTTTTTTCATAACAATCACTTCGCCTGCGGTTTCCGAGATCAGGCTGATATCGTGCGATACAAGGATGATCATTAATCCCTGATCCCGCAGAGTTTCAAGCAGTCCGGTTATCGCGAATTCAATGTTTATGTCAAGATTTGTCGTAACTTCATCAAGAAGAAGGATTTTCGGTTTCTGGCATAGCGCCCTCGCGAGCAGGATAAGCCTTAGCTCGCCCCCGCTTAATGTCTGGATATTGCGGTTTTTAAATTCTCGGATTCCGGCAAGTTCGATACATTCCTCGGCGATACCTATATCCTCGGCACTTTCAAATCTGAAAGGCGCCTGATAAGGATGCCGTCCCTGAAGGACAAAGTCATTCACGGTAACAGGAAAACTGACCGGAAAACTCTGGGGCACGAACCCGGTAATGCGAGCCCTGTGCTCCGCCGGCATTGCTCCGAAGTTTTGCTCTCCCAGCATGATGTCCCCGCTGTATCCTGAAATCGCGCCGCCTATAATCTTCAGCAGCGTACTTTTGCCTGAACCGTTCGGCCCGGTTATCCCGAAGATTTTGCCCTCCGGAACAGACAGACTGATATCTTGAATTCTGAAGCCTGACGGATATTCAAAACCTAGATTACGGATTGTCAGTGGGTTCAAATCGGACGGCTCCTGTACATAAGATAAAGAAACACCGGTGTTCCTGTCATGGCAGTGATCACACCAACCGGAAGTTCATTCGGGCTTAAAACGGTTCTTGCAATTGTGTCGGCACTCAGTAGAAATATGGCTCCCGTAAGAGCTGAAAGAGGTATCACCATTCTGTTGTCCGCACCCCATACCAGTCGGACAAGATGCGGTATGATGAGCCCCACAAAACCGATTATTCCGCACGACGCGACACAGACAGCCGTCAGAAACGATGCGGTCAGAAAAACAACTGTTTTTGTAAACTCCACTCTGACCCCCAGTGAAGCGGCACTTTCATCGTCAAGCATGATAAGGTTCAGTACGGGGGAAAAGAATAACAGGACAATTGTTCCCGAAACGCAGAACATCAGAGTAAAAACAGACATTGCCGGGCTTCCCATCCCCAGGCTGCCCATCATCCAGAAAAGTATCGCCTGTATGTCCCAGCTTTCGGAAAGGGCAAAGAAAGAAAGAAGGAGCGCTGAAAGGAACGCGTTTATCACTACGCCCCCCATTATCATCCTGAAGTTGTCAATCACTCCGTTTTTTCTGGAAACAAAGTAAACAACACCTACTGTTATAAGCCCTCCGGCGCACGCAAGCGCTATAAGCAGAGGCTTGTTCTGGGACATACCCGTTTTTATTGCTGTTATTGCCCCGATCGCCGCCCCGCTGGAAATACCCAGTAGATATGGCTCTGCCAACGGGTTTCGCAGCAATGCCTGGAATGAGGCTCCGGCTACCGAAAGGGCTGCCCCGACAGCTATAGCGAACACTATTCTGGGAAGCCTGAGTTTAAAGAACACTGTCCAGCCGATGGAGCTGTAATCCATATTCAGCATAAGTTTTTTCAGTTCAGCAAATCCCATCCCCGAAGACCCCGCAAGAAAAGCCGCCCCTGAAACTATCAGTATCGCTACAAAAAGAACAGCCGCTGAAATCGTCAGTTTCCGGCTTTTATTCAAGGGAAGCCTCTTCCTGTTCAGCCCTGTATTCCATGACTTTTTCATGGACGAAACGGACTGCTTCAAGAATCCGGGGGGACGGACGGTTTATGGTGTTTTCGTCAATGAAATAAACCCGTTCATTTCGGACCGCGAGAATGCGCTCCCAACCTTCCCCGGAAAAAGAGTCCGCAATTCCTCCGCTCCATTTTTCATCCCTCGAAAGAAGAATGATTTCGGGTTCCCAGGCCAGTATTGTCTCCATTGATATTCTGGGCCATCTTGTTCCTGCTTCAGACGCGACATTAAATGCCCCGGCAGCAGTTATCAAATCGTCAATATAAGTCCCGCTCCCTGCCGGAATTATCGGATCGCTCCAAACAAGATATATCAACCGCGGTTTGATTCCTTTAATATTTTCGATTCGTTCCAGCTCAACATCAAATTTCATTGCCACAGCTTCGGCCTGACCGGAACATCCGGCAAGCATTCCGATATTTCTTATATCCGAAGCGATGTCCTTAAGTGTCAACGGATTGCTTACATATACACCTAAACCAAGTTCCATTATCTTCAGCCCGGCATTCTTCTGATTGCCTTCGGTTGTCATAAGAACAAGGTCCGGCATGAAGGAAATTATCTTTTCAATGTCGGGATTCGCGCCTTTTCCGATGCTCGGCAAGGTTTTTGCGGCAACCGGGTAATCACAGTAATCTGTGACAGCGCTTAGGCTGGTTTCAGCGCCAACGGCAAAGACAATTTCAGTGAGACTTGGAGCAAGAGAGACTATGCTTTTTGCGCTAGCATCAAGTTGAACGGTTCTTCCCAACCCGTCCACGCAGGAGATATCCTTTTTATCCTGATGAACATCAGGAACCGAGCAGGAAATAAACCCTGCGGCAACAAAAAGAAAAATTATCTTTTTAAGAAATCGCATACAATAAAAAACCCCGGTTGAGAAAACCGGGGCTCATGATCAGATATCCAACATCTCTCCCGCGAGAGCGCTTATATCATCTCAAAGGCAGGTCTCCTGGCTTGCGCATCATCCTGATCCGAACCTTCCCGCTGAATGTTCAGCAGTGGTATTATTGCGGATTTCGTCAGCACTCACAGTGGCGGGGCCGCAACGGATTTAAACCGTTTTCCCTTTTCAACCCGGTTAAGGTCACCTGAGACACGGGATCGAAATTTTCGTTCGATCCCATTTAATTTAAAATTCCAAAAAAACGGAAGGAACTTAATCCTCTCCGCCCAGCTCTTTTTCGAGATCGTTTTCCACGCCAAGTCTCAGACATATTCCGTCATAAATCTGCATGGAAGCATCTCTGTCAGCCTGTATCTGAGCAATTTTCTGCTTGACCCTTTCTAATTCCTCGTCAATTTCCTTTGAAAGTTCCAGAATCTCTTCTCTGGTCCTATCCTTCATCTCTTCCCAGTATTTTTGTCTGTCTTTAGACATGAAACCTCCTTAAAATCATAACTTAAAAGGCACCGGAACGGTAGTCCATACCTTAACGGGAACCCTGTTTTTTACAGCGGGGGAAAACTCCCACTTTTTAACCGCTGCTATTGCTGCATCCGCAAGATCTTCTCCGTTTTTAGGTGTTCTTATAACCTTCGCGTCCGCAACCTTGCCGTTTTCATCTATCAGCACATTAAGAAAAACCATCCCTTCAATCTTGAGCTGCTTGGCTCTCGCAGGATAAGCCGGATCAACGGTTTTCATCGCAGCAGGTTTAAGAACATCAGGAGTAAGTTCCACAAGATCACCCTTCTTGACCGGGCCGGCATTCGCCTGAACCTGCTCACTAACAGTTTCCTGCCCGGTTTCTGTCTGGGTGGCAGTCATATTGTCGGGTTGTATGTCGGTTGTCATTTCAGGAGCTTTATCTGTTCCCTTTCCCGACATGACAACTATCACAACAATAATAACTATGACGGCAGCAATCGCCCCTATAATCATCGGAAGTTTGGATTTCTTAGGCTCGCTGATTGAGGACACTATATCATCATCAACAGCCACATCCTTATACGATGAAGATGATTCAGGCATGATAAATCCGCCCTCCGTGACCTTTTCCTCCTGAACAGAAACAAAATTTTCAAGAGCGTCTCTTCCCGACTTTTCTTCAGCAGGCGGGAAATATTCCTTATCCGGAGCAGGAGCAGGAGAGACTTCCTCCTTTTCGGGCTCATCATCTACCACATCAAAGTCAGCAAAGGACGATTCATCTTCAGCCACCGTTTCAGGAAGTTTAATTTCCGCAGCAGAGATTTCTTTCTCTGCCGGTGTGTCAAGAATGTCCCCGCTCTCTTCAACTGTCATTTCAGCGGGTTCTTCATCAGGAACAGGCTTATCATGAGGCAGGGGTCCTTCTTCCTGTGAAACACTTTGAGACCTGTCAGCATAGGGAAGATGAGTGTCCTCTTCAGGGAACAGGCCTGTCAGATATGAAGCAATTCTGGATTGCTTCATAACAATGTTGTTTTTCAACGCGAAACTCTCCAGATCATCGTTCAGTTCGGCAGCATTGTTATAGCGGTCATCCGGGTATTTTGCGAGCGCTTTCAGTATAATCTCGTCAAGTTCCTTAGAGATATCCGGATTAACACTCGAAGGCGCTCTTACCGCGGCACTTCTGACCTGTTCCAGGATTTCCATCTCGCTGTTCCCTGTGAAAAGCCTTTCACCTGTCATCATCTCGAACATTGAAGATCCGAACGAGAATATGTCAGACCTTCTGTCTATCTTTTTGCCGTATGCCTGTTCAGGCGACATGTAAAGGATCTTCCCCTTCAGCGCTCCGTGATGGGTATGAGACGCCATACTTGCGGCTTTGGCTATACCGAAGTCAACAAGTTTAACTTCGCCTTCGTAGGAAAGCAGAAAATTCTGAGGACTCACATCCCGGTGAACAAGTTCCAGATCTTTTCTGTCAAAATCCTTTTTTCTGTGCGCGTAATCCAGCGCGGAACATATCCTTGTTCCGATATACAAAACATGTTCCAGCGGAATAGGCCCGTTTTGCTTCTTTACCATGTCCCGGACATTTTTACCGTGAACATATTCCATCGCAATAAAATATGAATTGTTTATTACACCCAGGTCATAAATCTGGGCAATGTTCTGGTGATTTAGCTGTGCCGCTACCTTGGCCTCATCAATGAACATTTCCACAAAATCTTCATACTCTGAAAGATGAGGAAGTATTTTCTTTATTGCAACCAGTTTCTGAAAACCTTCAACTCCGCTCTGTTTTGCAAGGAACAGCTCGGCCATCCCTCCTGTTGCTATCTTTTTGAGAAGTTCATACTGGCCGAACTCTATTTTGCCGCCTCCATCAAAAATCTCCTGCTCTTTCCGGGCTTCTTCTGTTACAGCAGGAGAGAGATCCTCTTTCTTCTCTTCGACCGCTGCAGGAACAGGTGTCTTATCTTTTGACGGAGCAGGTTTTTCCTTCTGAGCAGGCTCAATTTTCTTTTCAGACTCTCTGGCTGCCGGCTCAGGTTTAACAGCAACAGGTTTGACTTCTTCCTGTTTTTTAACCGGAGGCTCTTTCGCTGGAGCGGGCTTAATTTCTGGTTTAACAACAGGTTTGGATTCAGGCCTGATCCCCGGTTTGGTCTCGGGCTTTGCGGCAGAGGTTGGCGTTGTAAGCGCTGTTTTTCTAATATAGGGCTGTTTAAGTCCCCCGAGCGTGTCAGATAACTCTTTGTTCAAGTCTATACCCGAAGAAATCCTCGGCTTAACTTTTATTTTCTGTGCAGATGAAGGTAAAATCCCGGAAAGCGTATCTTCAAGTTTTTTATTTGCATCACTGAAAGCAGGTTTTTTCAAAGGTTCTTTAGGAGGTGTTATCACTCCAGGTTTTGATTCTTCAACCATGTCACCGAAAAGGTCTTCCGATGTTATTTTTTTCTCGTCTTCTTTTGATTCCGAATGTTTAACAGGCGCATTCGAATTTTCCTGCTGCATTATTGCGCTGTCAGTTTTTTTCTGAACCGGATCTCCGGCGGGAGCAGCAACATGAGCCTGATCACTGGTTTTAGGGGAAGAAACAGGAGCCGACGGTTTCATATCGGTATCAGCCGGAATGCTTGATGTTTTTGAAATATTCTGTTCCGCTGTAGGCTTTTTATCTTCTGTTTTCACTTCTTGTTGGGGCTGTGCGGGCGCAGGAGATGACGACATTCCCAGAGCATTGTTGATAGCCTCAAGCAGCTTTTCGTTCGGAAAAGGCCTTTCAAGATATTCGTTCGCCCTGTACTTATGCAGTGCCTGGTCTCGGTATTTCCTTCCTTTGTAAACACCTGTGTTGATGATAACCGGGATATCCCTGCCGTGCTCGGACGCTCTGATTTTCTGGCACACTTCAAAGCCATGCATCTTTGGAAGCATGGCTGCGAGAAGAACAAGATCGGGTTTCAGCTTTTCAAAGGTTTCAATGGCAGTATTGCCGTCCTGAGATGATTCAACCTGAAATCCCTGGCTTTCCAGAAATCCGGTGAACTTGGAGATTATTTTGGGATCATAGTCCACTATCAATATCTTTTTCATGGATAAACTCTCATAATCTTTGAATCATGCGACCGTAAGCCATTAGAACAGGATGCAAATATCCGCCTGAACAAGTAAGAATAAACATAGCTGATACCAACATTCCAAAGCACTGAAACCAATATTCGTAACAAGGCTGTAAATTTATCATATACCATTGTTTGTGTCAATGCTTTAACTTTGAAGTGCGGCAATAACTGTGCCCTGCCTTGACCTGCGATGCTTGCGATAATTGATATTTCGTGTTTATAAGTTATCTTGACATTTGGCACGAGTGAAATGATAATTCAGTCTATGAACAGATATTTTACATATTCAATTGTCCTTTGTTTATGCCTTGTCAGCTCATTTCCCGGAAATTGCGGTTCTCTGGTTTACTTCGATCCCGAGCTAGCAATGGAGCTTATCAGCAAACTGGATTTTGTTGAAAACGAGAACCAAATATTCAACCAGAGGGTAGAAACAATCAACCGTGAGCTTGAAGCAAAGCAACAGGATCTTGCCCAGATGGAAAAAGACCTGACCAGGCTGAAAGACCTTGAAATGAAAAAAGACTATGACGAACTTGTGGAAATATACAACACAAAGTTCAGCGAATTCGAGAAATTTTTTAAAGAATCCGAAGGTGAGATTTCTGAAAAGCGCAAAAAAGTTCAGGAAGCAATAGAAAATGGCCTTATAAGTATTGTCAATGAAATTGCCGCTAAGAACAGGTATGATTTTGTTATTGAATACGGCAGCGGGAATATTCTTCTGGCAGACCGCAAATGGGATATCACAGAGGATATAGTCGCAGAATACAGCAGAAGATTCAGCAGCATATATGAGATGAAAACAGGTGAAGAGAAAAGCCCCCCGCAATTATCGCTTTCACCTGCGGAAACAAGGCTTTACCATTTAGGCTGCAAATACCTGGAAGAAAACAATCCTGATAAAGCATTGATAGTTTGGCAGAAAATGACATCCGAGAGCGGCGCGAGACATTATTCGATAGCCGTGTCATCGGGTTGTGATCTGGAAGAGCTGAAAAATGATATGGATGAAATCCGGAATGACGCGCCTGTTTTTCTTCTTCCGATGCCTATGACCGAAAAGACATGCTATCGAACGCACTACGGCCTTTTCTGCACCAATGCCGAAGCTCAGAACGCGCTTGATCACCTGGTTGATTCAAAACCCCAATACTTCAGAGCCTATATTTTAAAACTGGACTGAAACGAGCCTATTCCCCTCTCGAAAGGCGTTTTGCTAGGATTTCCGGCAATTCCGCCCTGTTTATTCTGTCTGTTGTTCTCGCAATATCATAGGCGGTTCGGTATATCTGAAGATGTCCGCAGTCTGAATCATAAATTACACACGAGGCCATGGGGTTTCTGTCACGGGGTTGTCCGACTGATCCGGGATTTATCAGATATTTAAAACCGGGCTTGAGCCGATATTCCTCGCGTTCTTTCTTCGGAATGTGATGCTCCACAGAATTCCCCTTGATTTCAAAGATGACAGGGAGATGACTGTGGCCGAAGAAGCAGATATCCCGTTTCATTAAACCCGCAGCCTTGGCTGCGTCATAATCGCTCAGAATATAATCATCTTCGTTAGTGGTGGAGCCGTGGACTACTTCAAATTCATCATTAATCATCAGCGGTCCAGCGGGCAGGTCAAACAGAAATTCCCTGTTCAGGGAAGTGAGCCTTCGTTTTGTCCAGAGGACTGCCTTGAGGGCTGAATTATTGAAATTCCTCCCGTCTTCCACTCCGGACGCAACCTTGTCATGATTGCCGCGGATAATCATGGCGTTCTTCAGCGTTCGCACGCGAGAAACGACCTGGTTCGGCTCTCCTCCGTAGCCAACAAGGTCCCCAAGGATTATTATCTTTGAAATCGCTTTTCTTTTGATAATATTCAGAACACGGTCAAGGGCCGAGTAATTTGCGTGTATATCGCTGATTATAAAATATTTCATCAGCGCATAAGGAAATTCAGAAGTTCAAGTTTATAAAGCATAACAATTACGACCAATACCGGGGCTATAAATTTCAGTGAAAAAATCCAGATCCGGAAAAAATATCTGTGTCCGTCAGCCGGGAATTCGTTTAACATGTCTTCTTTTTTCATCGCCCAGCCGACAAAAATGGCAGTCAACAGGCCGCCTATCGGCAGAAACCAGTTGGATGCGAGGTAATCCCACGCATCAAGATAGTTAAGTTTTATCAGCTCCCCGGTGACAGGATCAATGCCTTTCGGCAGAAAGGGCTTGCTCAGCCAGCTTACCCCGCCGTTGCACAGAGCCGAAGGAACACCGAATAAAAAGGTCACTCCCCCCAGGAACAATGTTGCCAAAGGCCTGTTCCATTTCATTTCGTCCACTCCCCATGAAACAACAACCTCGAGAAGGGATATGGCTGAAGTGAGGGCCGCGAAGAACACAAGAATAAAAAAGAGCGGCGCCAGAATAAATCCTCCCGGCATCTTTGCAAGCAGGGTCGGGATGGTTGTGAATATTATGCTGATGCTTTCCAGTCCCTCCACTTTATAGGTAAATATAATCGGGAACATCATCATGCAGGCCATGAGGGCTATAATGGTGTCAAGCACGGCTACCGTAATCCCGCAATTGACCACACTGATATTTTTGTCCAGATAGCTTCCATAGGTTATCATCGCGCCCATTCCGAGGCTCAATGTGAAAAACGCATGACCTAAAGCCTCCAGGAGACCGTGCGGCGTCAACTCGTTAAAGTTTGGGTTGAAAAGAAATCTGAACGCTTCCCCCGCACCTTCCAGCCTTACGGAGAAAAAGATTAGAGTAACAATAATAAGGATGAGAGCGGGCATGAGTATCTTGGACCAGCGTTCAATGCCTTTGGAAATACCCCCGAGAACAATCAGAATGGTCATTATCATGAATACGGAATGCCACTGGAGCTGCTTGAACGGATTAGAAACAAATTCCCCGAACATCGTTCCGGCGCTCCCCATGTCCATTCCGCTGAACTTCCCTGTGAACGCCTTGATGGAATATTCCAGCGTCCATCCCGCTATCACACTGTAATAGCTAAGTATAACAAATCCGGTGAAAACACCCAGGATACCGATAATCTTCCATCCCGGAGCTTCGGGCTTAAGAAAGCTGAACGCGCCTACAGGGTTTGTCTGAGATTTTTTCCCCACCAGAAGTTCCGCAACCATGATGGGTACTCCCACCAACAGGATACAGATGAGATAAACAAGAACAAATGCACCCCCTCCGTTTTCATGTGTTATATAAGGGAACTTCCAGAGATTTCCGAGCCCTATCGCAGAACCGGCAGCGGCAAGGATAAAGCCCAGCCTGCTGCCCCAGTGACCTCTTGATTGCTGTTTATCTGCCATTTCTTCCGGTTTAATTAGCCCATCATATCAAGAAACTATTCTATCATCATGGGCACACCAATTCAATAGGGCCGTCAGAAATCATAAATTAAAAAGTCATTCAGCCGGTGAAACGACTGGACGCATTAAATATTCAGTCATTGTCCTGAATCATCACTTCCCCGAATTCCGCCAGTTGATCCGACATTTCTCCTGCTGCGCTGACAACCGTGATGACGATATTTTCAGTATTCAGATATTTCCGCGCGGCGTTGCGGATATCGTCAGCGGTAAGCGTCTTGATCCGTTCATTTCTTTTTTCAAGATAATCCATTCCCAGATTGTTGAACTGGCCGTTCAGCATCGCACCTGCTCTCTGGGAACCGGTCTCAGTCTGAAAAGGAAGACTGCCGATAAAACCGTTCCGCACATTTTCAAATTCCTCTTCAGACACGGTCTCATTTTTCATTCTCTCCATTTCACCGAATATCGAATTCAACGCCTGAGCAAGACTTTCATTCTTTGTCTGAAATGATATCAAAAACGGCCCCTCGGCAAGCATGGGCTGGAAAGAACTGTAGATAGAAAATTAGGTTGCAAAGAAGAAAGTATTTTTACAGGTTAAATACCGATTTGTAAGGCAACAGGATGGTTTTTACTCTTTCGTTTTTGAAGTAGCTCTTGTCTTTGAGCTTTGACTGCAGATCGTTGTCATAGAAGTTGATCGAAAGGTCCCAAGTGTGAAAAATTATATCATCCGAAAGCAAAGGGATCAGAAACTCTTCTACAAACGGATATAGTTTGCAATCGAATGAAATAGCAGCGACATTTTGTGAGCAGGCCTGGATGTTGATTTCTTCTGCAACTCTTCTCAGTTCTCCAGATTGATTCTTATTTGCAAGATCAAGTATTTTCTCTGTAGGCAAATAGTAAGATGTATGCCAGCCGCAATCCCTTAATTGCTTGAAAATATTTAGTTTAGTACTTGATTCAACAATAGTCCTCTGCTTTATATTAAATTTCACATCAAGAAGGTTCAGTTGCTCAATAAAACCGCTACAGTTTTCAGCACTGAAATTCTTCAGATCAAGCCATATCTTCCCGATTTCCTGAAGATCTGCAGTTAACAGCAGTGCCTCCAAATATCCCCCCAAATGCTCCTTATCGTGGCCGGCCAAGAGAATGTCCTTCTGGAACCATACATCTATTTCAAATGATCTTAATCCGCTCATCCAAATGTCCTTGAGTTTTCCTTTCGAATTTACTCTGTGTGGTATGACTCTATTTCTCTGAAAGTTTTTCTGCAGTATATCAATATTCATTTTCTGCCACCAATGATAATTTGCTCTATCAGTAAAGAGCTGTTTCCCATCGATAACTCTGGCATCATCAGGGGAGAAACTGTACTGAGGTGAGCTGAGATCAAAACCCGGACTGTATTTCTCTGTATCAATATTCAAGATTCCAAGTAAAGTGTCATATATGAAGTCGCTTGAATAAAGTCTGTCGGAGTTTTCTTTGAGTGAACTGAATTTGTCATTGTATTTATCGATATATTGATCTGAGAACCATGCCATAAATGGTATGCGTGTCATTTCAAAAGTAAAATTGGACACATTATGCCCTAGCCCTCCGAATACATCATCGGCGTGGTCAGAAAAATATATTGCGCCTCTGATTCCTTCGTGATCCTGAAGAATATTGAAAAGAGAGGAAACTACAAAATCATTATACCTGACACTGTTATCATAACAGTTAATTCTTTGAGAGACATTTTTCTCATCTGAGACAGATCCGAAATCCTCCTTATTGAGATCCTCTCTGTAAAACTCATATTCGTCATTTGGATATCTGGAGCAGTAGTCCATGTGGTTTCCCATAAGATGAATGAAGAAAATCCTGTTCCTGTCTGATTCCAATCTAATAAGTTTTCTCAGTTCAATTATGATTTCACCGTCCATTTTTACTGTTCTTGATTGTTTACCCACTGTCCGGTTTAGCGGAATCAGATGGTCAGATTCATGGGCGATTACGGACACGACATTATCCCACAAACCATAAAGTGCCTGATTTGTCACCCAATAGGTTTCGAAATCCGCTTTTTTCAGAATATTAAGCAATGTCAGAGATTTAAAGAAACTCTTCCTGTTTACTTGATTAGTTTCTGATAGTGCCAGAGAAAGCACGGAATTTGTGTGCACATGTGAAGAGTATGCATCAGATAGCAGGATGGAATTATTTCCTCTCATAATATCGTGCAGCAGAGGGGTCGTATCTCTTATGTACCCGTAGAGTCCCATATGATCTCTATTCAATGATTCGCCTATGATCACAAAATAGCACTCCCTATTCCCCTTTTTATTGGCAGTGAAATCAATACTTCTTCCAGATACTTTAGCCTGCACTTCTTTAAAGGAACTTAACTCTCTACTGTACTCTTCTGCTGAATTACAGATAAAATCATACAACTTGTTGTACTCCCTTGTTAAATATGCGGAGACAGAAAGGATTAGTATCATGAATATCAGCAGTGACCTTTCGATCCTTCTCCTTTTTTCTTTAGCCTGCCTTAGGAAGAGGAAAAACAGAAGTCCGGGTGATAGCAATAGAAAAATTGTCAGAAGCGGCGAGAAGTTTGTTTTAATAAATTCATAGGATTCGTTCAAATTCGTTTGTGATATAGCAAAAACAATATCATTGGTAACAAAAGCATTAAAGTTGAATCTGTAAAAGATGTAGAATACCGGTAAAAGGATCAAAACATAAAAAACAGCAAATGCAACTATTGAAGCAATGTTCGAACTGAATCTGAAAACATCCTGATATAGAAGTATGCATAGGAAAAGAGCAGTAAATGAAAGTAGTGAATATGCAACCTGATTTACAGCGTATGATTTATCGAAATTTATCAGGTCTGCAGACATTAGTAAAATAAACAGAAAGTAAAAGCTGATGGTTAAGCGTGTATATTTCCTTTCTTTTAAATATCTAAAAACGAATATCCATAGAACAGGTATAAGAAAACTTTTAAACTCCGGTATTCGGGCGGCCTGTCCGGAACAGAAAAAATATGCGGAAAACCATATGAGAGAAATCAGGACAGGAGATAAAAATAATGTCAGAACCTTTTCTCTGTTATAGGTAAGTCCCTTTTGTAAGAAAGTCTTTTTCATTCAATTCACTGCCAATTATTCCAATTGCAAAAATAAATCGTACTACATAAGCTGTCTGCCTGCGAAACGACGAAATATGCGCAAGGATCAGAAATTGTCCTGAATCATCACTTCCCCGAATTCCGCCAGTTGATCCGACATTTCTCCTGCTGCGCTGACAACCGTGATGACGATATTTTCAGTATTCAGATATTTCCGCGCGGCGTTGCGGATATCGTCAGCGGTAAGCGTCTTGATCCGTTCATTTCTTTTTTCAAGATAATCCATTCCCAGATTGTTGAACTGGCCGTTCAGCATCGCACCTGCTCTCTGGGAACCGGTCTCAGTCTGAAAAGGAAGACTGCCGATAAAACCGTTCCGCACATTTTCGAATTCCTCTTCAGACACGGTCTCATTTTTCATTCTCTCCATTTCATCGAATATCGAATTCAGCGCCTGCGAGAGACTTTCGTTTTTTGTCTGAAATGATATCAAAAACGGCCCCTCGGCAAGCATGGGCTGGACGGAACTGTAAATGGAATACGCAAGTCCCTGCTTCGTTCTGACATTCGAAACAAGGCGCGAAGCAAACCCTCCGCCGCCCAGTATCCGGTTCATGATGACGAAGGCCTCGTAATCATCCGAATCCCGCTTTATTGACGGATAACCCATAATGACAAATGCCTGGGTCTGGCCTTCCTTGTTTCTGAGATAAATCTTCCTCCCGTCAGGCTTCTTCGCTGAGGACAGGAGAATCTCCCCTTCCGCTGCAGTGCTGTTCAGGGATGTCAGCCTTTTTTCCACCGCCTCCATAACCGTTTCCGCTTTTACATTGCCGACGACCGTTATTATCATTTTCTCGGGGCTGTAATGCTGACGGTGGAATTTAAGAACATCATCCCTTGATATGTTCTTCAGCGTTTCCTCATACCCTCCTGAAAGGCTTCCGTAAGGATGGCCATTATAAACAGATTCACGGAAAAGCCGATTCCCGATCGAAGCTGTCTTCGCCGAATCCGCCCGATATGAAGAGATATGTTCATCAATTACCCTGTGGAGTTTCTCCTCTTCGAAGGCAGGCCGCGAGGCTGCTTCGCACATTATGCCGAATACCTCGCTGAAATCCCCGCTGAGCGCGGTAAAGCTCAAGACGGTGGAATCATATCCGCAGTCCACCGAATAAACGGCGCCGATGTTGTCCAACTTCTCTGCTATTTCCTCTTCCGTCATTGTTTCCGTTCCGGTAAGCAGCAGTGATGCCGTGACGGAAGCCAACCCGGCTTTCTCGGGAGCATTCATTGCCGCTCCCGCACGGAATCCCGTCTGAATCGTAACGCCCGGAGCCTTGAAGTCAGGCCGGTAAAGCAGGATGATCCCGTTCGGGTAGGTATATCTCGTGATGTCTTCATACTGCTCGATAAGCGGGATATTGCGGTCCTCCGAAACCTCCGGGAGCATTGTTATTACGCTCCTGTTGCCGGAAGTCAGATATTTCTTCGCGACCCTGACAACATCCGCGCTTTTAACCTCCCTGAGACGGGGAATGTAATTCTCGATAAATCTCCATCCCTCCGAACTAAGCGACTGATATCTTCCGATAACGGAAGCTTTCGCAATCGTTGATTCAAGCCCCAGAAGAAACGAAGCCTCCGTCATTTTTAAGGCACGGGCAATTTCGGCATCGGTTAAACCGGAGGTTTTTACAGCCTCTATCTCTTCATAAAGGGCATCTTCAACATCCAGGATCGGGATGCCGGGCTTCCCTTCCGCTGATAAAGTGAAAAGGGATGTGCTCCTCTGCGGTGAAAAACCCGCGTTCGCGGAGTTTACAATTTTCTTTGTGTTTCTGATGTTCTGCGTGAACCTCGAACTCGACCCGTCAGACAGAACCGTCGCCAGTATTGTAAGCGGATAGATGTCCGGATTGTCTATGTCAACGGTGGGATACGCGATGTAAATGAACGGAGCCTCCGTGTCCTTGAAAACAACCTGACGGTATTCCTTTTTCAGCGAAGCAGCCTTTGGCGAAACCTTTATCTTTTTCCCGGAAGGAAGATGCCCGAAATATTTTCTGAACAGTTCCAGCGTCTTTCCTGTATCAATATCGCCCGTCACAACAAATGTCGCGTTTGCAGGCGTGTAATGTTTCCGGTAATAGTTTAAAATGTCCTCCCTCGTGAGGTTCTCAATATCCTCCATAAATCCGATGACAGGCTTGTGATAAGGATGGCTGCCGTAAACCCGGTCATTCATTATCTCGAATATCTTTCCGAAATGGGAATTGTCCGTCCTGAGCCTTCTCTCCTCCATGATCACCAGCTTCTCCGATTCAAACTTCTCAGGAGGAACAGCTAGGGTCGAGAAGCGGTCAGCTTCAAGCTCGATTATCTTCTCAAGATGCTCCGACGGAAGGTTTTCATAATAAGCCGTATAATCCTTGCCCGTGAAGGCATTCTTAAATCCCCCCCATTTCTGGACAAGGGTTGACATCTCACGCGGCTTCAGTTTGTCCGAACCGAGGCTGTAGGCATGTTCAAGAAAGTGCGACAATCCCGACTTCCCCTCCTCCTCGGTTATTGAACCTGCGGGGACCCACAGCATAATCGTAAAAACCGGGGTGCTGTGATCTTCCACCGTAAGAACGGTAAGACCGTTATCAAGGACATTTTCTTTGACATCCAGATTAAAAGCCATCGTGTTCACCCCTAGGAGAATCATCATTGCAGTTATTGTTTTTTTCATTGTGTTCATATCATATCCATAAAGAACGGATTATAGACGATATCTATTCCATCGTAAACGGTTAACGGCATGACAGCGATAAAAAGAATGCGTGAGATGCCGCGCGTGCGGCTCTCCGCCTGAATCACAATAATCTATATTCAGAACACTCCCTCCGTTTTGCGGGATATTGATTAAAAAGCAACGGATACTGACAGCGCAGTGATACTGGTTTACATTGCATTGCCGTTGCTTTATATTGCGTTAGTCTGACTTGACATGGCGTTGCCGTTGATTTACATTGTGGTAATAATGCATGACATTGCAGTAACGGAGATTCACTTTGCAGTGCCGTTCATTTACATTAGAGTAATAATGGATTACTTTGCAGCGCTTAAGATTTACATTGCGATAACGGAGGATTATTTTGCAATAACGGGCAATGACATTTTGCCGCCGGATACCGGCTTGGGGGTGCTTTAACCTGTCTCCGAGGAGATCCGCAACAAAGAAATCTTTATAAGGTCTTATTATACAGTCTCTTAGCGTTCCAGTAACAAAACCGAAAGGAGAAAAAATGGAAGAAATCAAAATCACGGTTGAGATCAGCGACATAAAACTCAACATCCAGTGCGACCCCGCCTGGCTGACCGCCCAGATCGGAGAGATGTCGGAACGATTCCCGGGACTTTTCCGCGCGACAACAAAAACTGCCGCGGAACCCGAACCGGTTAAACAGGAAAGGGAAAAACAGGCTGTCAGCGAAGAACGGGAATCGCTTAAAGAATTCCTCATAAAAAAAGAAGCTCTAGACAACCAGAATAGAAAGTTCCTTGCAACCGCAATCTGGCTGCTTAAGGGCGGCAAAAAGAAACTGTTTGTGCCCGACATACGGAAAGCCCTAAAAATGAACGGCATCCCAGGGATCAAATTCCCGGGCGCGTGCAGGCACCAGTTGAAAAGAAGAGGGTTTCTCAGCACGGTCGAGAACGGCTTCAGCGTTTCGGAAAAAGGAATGACATTTCTCTGAGCGCGACATTACGCCCTTGAGGGGGCAACCCTTGATATTGTCTGAACCTTGATTCACATGATTAAGGGATTGCCATGATTGGCACTTCGACACAATTCGTTCGGAACCACTCAGTGACCGGACATCGAGTGTTTTCCCGAAGGGAAAATGTATCGAGACGCACAAAAACCGCCGGGAAACGATTTTTAAAAACGGAAAATTGTGATAAGATAAGACCATGAAGACCACGGACGGGACAAACGCGTATCTTTACTATCACGGAACGCGGATTGATGATATACTCGGGCAGGATGACGAAACAGCGGATGCCTATTATTACAAAAACCACCTCGGAAGCGTGATGCAGATGACAGATGGAACAAATACAGATAGCTACTCATACAACTCCTGGGGGGAGAAAGTAACTAACAGTACAAATTTCCATAATCCGTATATTTACACAGGAAGAGAAGTTGGAGAGAATGATCTGTATTATTATAGAGCAAGGTATTATCACCCTGAGAATGGACAGTTTGGGAGTAAAGACTCGTATGGTCAAGATGTAAAGTGCTACATCTATGTACATAATAGCCCGATTAACTTTCGGGATCCTAGCGGTAATATTGCCAACCAATCATGTAAATTGCTCTACTCAAAGTATTTTAATGATCTTCCAGAAGCCGTGAAAGGTACAAGATGTTGGACATATGTCACGCTATCTAGACCTGAAAAAGACAAATATTCTGATGTTATGTCTCTTGGTACTCAAAAAGGAGGAGATATACCGCCATCACAAGAAGGTTTCGATCCTGAAGATCAAGGTGCGACATGTAATTGGCATATGCCACCTTTTCCAGGATATACTGAATACACGATAGATTATTACGGTTGTTGTGATTCGGGTGAATGTAAGTGTTGGGTGGAGGAAGTAATGCGTGATAGAAATGAATACTCTCCCAAAGCCATGCGTTATGAGCAAGTAGATGCAACAGAAGCACTCGCTCATCAAAAAGGCATTAATAATCCATCTCCAAGTATTATTGGTGGATGTGGATCAGATGAACAATGCTGTAAAAAATATGGTCGACCTAAAATAGGTACCATTTGTGATGAGGAATAGCCTTTTAATGTATTCAGGAGAAGTATAATGAACGCAAGAGTATTCAGAAGTATTGTTTGTCTATTGCTTGTATGTGGTCTCAATAGTGCGTGCAACAATAACATTCAACAACCTACAATAGCAAAAGTTAGAAATGTTTTTATTAGTGATATATCTTGGAGTCCAATTGATTCTAGGATGATAGTAGTTGCTAATAAATTAGAAGGAGAAAAAGAGACTGATAGTGGTGTATTTATTATTGATTACGATTCTGAACTAAAACAGCCTGTTAAGATATTGAACTCTAAAGTTGGACTATATTCTATCAGTTGGTCTCCAGATGCAAAATTCGTATGTTATAGTAAACAGCTTCATTTGACAGGTGATATTTACAGGGACCTATTGGTAAAATCAAGCATTAACGATCTTGATAAGTGGGTGCAGCTAACTAGTTTTGATGAGGACTGCAGAGCTCCAAAATGGTGTTCAGATGGAGACAACATAATTTATATATCCAACCCAAGAGCTGTTGGAGATCCATGTAGTATCAAAGTTCTGAATCTAAAGACTAAACAGGTTGAAGACTTGCTAAATGAGACTAGATTGTTTTCAAATGTCAATACTTACTCGATTAGTGATATAGATATTTTGAGTAACTGTAAGAAGGTAGTCTTTGATCATGTCGATAGCAAGGCTATGCATTATGATATAGGAGTAAGAGATTCCAATCGTGAGAAGACGCAACTTCTTAAGTCTGATGCAATCTTATATGGTGTTTTTCGTGATAAATTTGTTCTATATGGAAACAGACAAGGCGTTGGCGTAATAGATATTAATAATGGTTCCGACACTTTAATTTTCAAGGAGGGTTGTATCGGTCCAAATAGAGTAGATATAAGCCATGATGGCAGATACTTAGCATTTGGTGGAGGATATATGGGGGAAGAAGGCTTGTGGGTTATTGATTTTGGTAAATCGGGCTTTGAGCGATACATTAACAATATGTCAACACAGAACCTTCATTCTGAGAGCGAATTCAAAAGGATAAATAATTGACCATTTAATTCG
>CAZDZC010000048.1:0-20989 GCA_964509835.1 uncultured Acidobacteriota bacterium | reverse complement strand
GGAATTCTGGGACTCAACACCTGGTTTTCAGAGGAGAATCAAATGAACACAATGTGCATTGGAAATCGGAAGGCACAATACCTAAAACCTTTGAAGAGAAACAAATTAAGAACGAATAATGAAGAATGAAGATGAAACTTCGACCCCTTCAACAGGTGGTACGCTGAGCTTGTCGAAGTACTCAGGGACCGGTCAGGGTTCAGACAATTAACCCCAATCATATCCGCTCACCCTTTGACACCGCTCAGGTGCCACTTGTTGCCCGTAATCTGGAAATTTAATTCTGATTCTTATTGTCTGAAGTGGCATGTTCTGCTATAATTCGCAGTTTGCAAGGATTTACGGCAGGATATGTTAAAACGGAAAGTCAGGTTTGATGATATATTGGATAATATGGAAGCATATATCCCGAAACTTGACTCCGCGCTTATCCATAAAGCCTACGCTGTTGCTGCTCAAAAGCACGACGGTCAGGTAAGGAAATCCGGCGAGCCCTATCTTAACCATCCGATTGAAGTCGCTTATATCATCACCCAGATGGAGCTTGACACGACAAGCGTCATGGCCGGTCTTCTTCATGATATTGTCGAGGACACGGATGCGACGCTTGAAGAGATCACGGAGCTGTTCGGCCGCGATGTCGCCCATATCGTTGACGGAGTCACAAAACTAGGAAAACTCACTTACAGTTCGAGAGAGGACAGGCAGGCTGAATCCTTCAGAAAGATGCTGCTTGCCGTTGTGGACGATATCCGTGTTCTTCTGGTTAAACTTGCCGACAGGCTTAATAATATCAGAACGCTGGATTTTCTGGATGAGAATTCGAGGGATCGGATTGCAAAAGAAACAATGGACATCTATGTCCCTCTCGCCGACAGGCTCGGAATCGGAAAAATCAAGGACGAGCTTGAGGAAACAGCCTTCCGTCATCTGTTCCCGGAGGAGCACAGGAAGATTGTTGACGGAATAAAAAAGAAGAAACGAACGGACGAGAAATTCATCAGAAAGATAGAGGCAACCCTGCGGAAAACAGTGACGATGGGTAAGATTGACGCGGAGATAACGGGCAGGGTGAAAGGGCATTACAGCATCTTCAAGAAGATGCGCTCGAAAGGGGTATCTCTGGATGAAGTTTACGATTACATCGCATTCAGGATTCTGACCAATTCAACGGAGGACTGCTACAGGGTGCTCGGCGCCATCCACAGCGAGTGGAATCCCATTCCGGGCAGATTCAGGGACTGGATCGCGATGCCCAAGCCGAACGGGTATAAATCGGTTCATACTTCGCTGATGACGAAGGAGGGGCAGCCGTTCGAGGTTCAGATACGAACCCGTCAGATGCACAAGACTGCGGAAGAGGGTATCGCGGCGCACTGGAAATATAAGGAAGGCAGAACGGGCAGTGATGATGATGAGGTTTATCAGTGGCTCCGACAGCTTGTTGAATGGCAGAAGGAGGTTGACGACCCGGGTGAATTCATGGACAGCGTCAAGAAGGACCTTTTCGCGGAGAGCGTTTTCGCGTTCACGCCTGGCGGGGACATCAAGTCCTTTATCAGGGGCGCAACGCCGATAGATTTCGCTTACAAAGTGCACACGGAGGTCGGGAACCGCTGTGTGGGAGCGAAGGTCAACGGAAAGCTTGTTCCGATCAACACCGAGCTGAGAAACGGGGATATTGTTGAGATTGTCACTTCCAAAACACAACGACCCAGCAGGGACTGGCTCAACATAGCGAAAACGACCGCCGCCAAAAGCAAAATAAAAAAGTTCGTTCTTGAAGAAGAGGATAAGAGGGCTGTTGAGCTGGGCCGGGAGGCTGTCGAAAAGGAACTCCGCAAGAAAGGTATGGGCCTCAAGGCTGACTTTGAGAAGAACAAGGGACTTAAAGCAGTGCTTGACGAACTGAGCATCTCGAAGGCGGAGGATCTTTATAAACACATAGGTTACGGCAAGTTCACGGCAAAGACCATAATCAGAAAAATAATAGGCGAAGATGAGGTAACGAAGGAAGGGTTTATCCAGAAGGTAATAAAGAAGGCGAAACACACTTCCGATAAAGTAATAGTGAGCGGGTTCGATGATCTTCTGGTCAAGATATCGGGATGCTGCAGGCCGCTGCCGGGGGAGGAGATCATCGGATTTGTCACGCAGGGCAGGGGGGTTTCCGTTCACGCAGCGAACTGCCCGAATGTCAGGAAGGGTTTATATCAGCAGGAAAGAGAAATAGATGTCGAGTGGGGTAAACAGGCGAATATGTATCCTGTCAGACTTGTCATCTATGTTGAAAACCGGAAGGGGCTGCTTGCCGGGATTAGCGGTGAAGTTACCAATATGAATGTGGACATCACAAACCTGAAAGCCGAATCGCATCCCGACGGAAGAGGGGTGATTGATATTATAGTTGAGGTTTCAAGCATCACTCATCTGAAACAGCTTATGACTTCCATAGGGAAACTGGATGGTGTCCTGGACATTTACAGGAAGCAGTCCGTGTGATGTTTTTATTTAGTAATGATATGCAATTATATTTATTATGTTAAACAATAACTTTAAATTATTTCAGGAGATAAAATGAGAAAAACAATCAGTTCCGAAAACGCTCCTAAAGCATTGGGCCCGTATTCGCAGGCAGTCAGAGCGGGAGACTATGTGTTTCTCTCCGGGCAGGTTCCCATCAATCCGGAAACCGGAAAGCTTGTCGAAAACAGTCTTGATGACGAGGTCAGGCAGGTGCTGAAAAATCTGACCGCCGTCATGGAGGCGGCAGGGGGAACGCTGAAGAATATTGTCAAATCAACTATTTTTCTTACGGATATGAATGATTTTGCCGCAGTGAACAAGGTTTACGGGGAACACTTTCCCGAGAATCCTCCGGCAAGGGCGTGTGTCCAGGTTTCAAAACTTCCTCTGGGAGCGAGGGTTGAAATCGAAGCAGTGGCATATCTTGGCTGAGCGGAATAATTCAACGGGCCGCAGAGAAGGAAAATGAATTGCCCGGAATGCGGAAATGCAATTCCGTTCAAAAAGCAGTTGTTTTCGTTCAGTCCGTTCCGGTACGCGTGCGGGGCCTGCCTGGCGGAACTCAGGCTTCACGCGAAGAGCGCCTTTCCGCTTCTTGCGGTGGTTGTTATTTCAGGAATCCTTATTGCCGCTGAAGCCGTAATAATGGAATGGAAAGGGGTGTGGAACGGAAGGGACAGCCTTGTGTTCTTTCTGATTGCCGTTCCGCTTTACACGGTGTATCTGTCTTTTCTCCAGCACAGATACGGTGTTCTTGTTTCCGCAAGAAAGAATGACGGGGTTAACGAAGCAACGCTTTAAGTTCCGGGTCTCCGGGATTCCAGGCAAGGCCTTCCTCCGCAAGCTTTCTGATCCCGGATTGTCGTCCGGACTGCGTCAGTATATCGGCTTCAAGTTTATATATCTCATGCCTCTGTGGCAGGGTTTCCCTCGCTTTCCCGCAGTAGAACAGTGATTTTTCAACGGAGCCTCCGTTTTTTTCAATAAGAGCGAGAAAGTAGTAAGCCTCATATCTGTCGGAAGGCATAAGGTCTGGAATTGCTGATTTCAAATATCGTTCAGCATCGATATGTCTGCCTGACGCGTACATCACCTTTCCGCTCTGAAGAAGCCCTTCAGGGAATCCGGGGAATTCCTTCAGCATGGCTTCAAAATACGCGGAAGCCTGCCTCAGATTGTCAGAACCTATATATTCATTTGCTCTTAGCAGTTTTTCAAAAGCAGCCGCTTTTCCTTCAACCCTTCGTGAACTTACGGAAATGCTGTCCAGAAGTGCTTCACGAACCACAGGTCTGTCCTCAAGCCCTTTCAGCATACCGTTGAGGAAATAGTCTCTTCTGGCTAGCCAGCTTCCGGTTGCCGCTTTCTGCATGAGAAATTCCTCAAGAAGAAAAGAAAACCTGCAGATGGTTCCAAGCCTTTCATCCTTGAGGTCAGAGACAACCGTTTTCAACTGCCGATATAAGTTGCCGGCAACGAAGGAATAGAAATCCCCGCTCATCGGCCTTTCCCGCCGGATCCTGAAGTATTCAATGGCCGCGCGGTATTCCATCATGGAGTTATTGTCGGTATTGAGTCCCGACGCATCCGGCAACCCTGAAAGCCCTTCATCCGAGCATGCGAAAAAACCGAAGAGCTGATAAGGGGAACGGATAAACAGGGACGCGAGACTTTCCATGACAGCAGGAACACCGAATTTGTCTTCCAGCTCTTTTTCCGTAACGGTTAGCGGGTTTTTGGACGCGATGCAGATGATATCGTCCGATTTGCTCACAAACAAAACTGTATGCGGAAAAACCGAACGAAGGGTGTTTATCATTACCGATATGCTGTCATAAGATTTTTTGTAGAGAGGGAACCACTGGCAGAAAACGCCATCGGGAGCAAGCCTTGAGTGGACGGTCCTGTAAAATCCCGCGGTGAAAAGATTGTTGGTTCCCGCCATCCACGGGTTGGAAGGTTCCGAAATAATCACATCAAACACCTTATCGGTGTAGGTCAGAAAAACCCTGCCATCCTCAAGGTGGGTTGTCACAGCCCTGTCTGAAAGGGGATCGCCTGATATGTAATTGAAATATTTTGACAGATTAAGAACTCCCTGCTCAATCTCAACAACATCAACCTTTCCTGGCGAGTGTTTCAGGACGGAAGAAAGGGTAATTCCGCTGCCGTGCCCGATTATGCATACATTTTCTTTATTTTCGGCGAAGAACATCGGGATATGCCCTGAGAGCGACTGGGTAAACATATCGGACATTCCCGTGCTGGCATCGCTTTTTCCGTTCAGCATCATTGAAATATCATAATTGTCAAGCGTCTTCAATATCATTATGTTCGCGTTTATCCCTTCCTGATAATCAAGAATGGCGGAATTGTCAGCAAGCTCTCTCATGTTTGAAGTCGCGTCTCCGTACTCCGAATGGACGATATTCTCGAAATTATAGAAGCCGAGGTTCATCATTTTGGCATCCCATGACGGGGCTTTGTAAAACATGAATATACATACCGCGCAGGCTGTAACGGCAGTTGCGAGTCTTACTGTAATTCGCCCTTTAATGCTTACAAAAAGGGCTGAAACCCCTATGGCGACACTCAGAACCCCGCCAAAAAGAAGGCATTTGTGAATGCCTATGGACGGAATCAGGACAAATCCTGTCAGAAGAGAGCCGGCGATTGTTCCAATCGTATTAACAAAATATATCCTTCCGATATTTTCTCCCGCCCCGATACCCGAAGACCTGAATATCCTTACCACAACGGGAAGTATCGCGCCCATGAACAGGCACGGGATCATTATGATGACCGTTGATATCAGAAACTGGGCTGTGAAGAAATGAGAGCCTTCGCTCCTCAACAGGTCAAGCATCCTGACATAGAGATAAGGGAGTTTATTGAAAATATGAACTCCTGCTATGGCAGTCAGGCCCATCAGCACTTCAAACAGTGAAAAAATTAAAACAGGATCCCTGAATCTCCCGACAAACGGTGATATCGCAATGCTTCCCAGTCCGATTCCCGCGAGGAACGCGAGCATCATAAGTGAAAACGAATAAACCGAGGACCCGAAAATCAGGCTCAGAAGCCTGAACCAGCTCAGTTCATAAATCATCGAGACCGCTCCCGAAAGCAGAAACAGCGTTGAAATAACTATCAGAACAGCGTTCCATCTGAAAGGAACGATGTTCTCTTCTCTGATTGTAACTTCCGAACCTTTATCAATCTTCCTGCCGATAAACAGGGCGGAGATAAAAATAAGAACATTTACTGTCAGCGCTGCGAGAGCTGTCTGAATAAGACCGGAGTTCGGTATAAGGATGAATCCGGCGACAAAAGCCCCCGTTACTGCTCCCAGCGTGTTGAGTCCGTAAAGAAATGCGGTTCTCACACTGTATTCTGAGCTGCCCTTTGAAAAAAAGGAAATAATAACAGGAAGGGTCGCGCCCATAAGGACCGTTGGAACCAGAAGGATTATGAACACGGTCAGAAAACGGAAAAACAGGAACATACCCGAAGAAAACTCCATTGCGGAGTAAACCATTTTGAAAACAGGCGTTATATTAAAAAATAACATAAGGGCGCCGAAACCGGCTATCCCCGCGCCAAGCTCAAGAAAAGCATAAACCTTGACCGGATTCTTCAGTCTGTCGGAGAACTTCCCGGCTATGAAACTCCCGAGGGCGAGACCGGTCATGAACGCCGCCACAACCGTGCTTATGGCATAAGTTGTGTTTCCGATCGAGAACGAAAGCGCTTTTGACCACACTATCTCGAAAACAAGGCCTGAACACCCCGAAAGGAAAAAGAAAACCGCGATTAAATATCTGTAATAACCTTTCACAAAACCTCCGTGTTAACCTTGATTATACAGGACATTCGCTTCCTCTTCAACAGGCTTCCGCGGGATTGCCGGAAAACTTGTTTTGCATCATGAACCGAAGTGGAATACAATCGGAAGCGTGTTTTTTTATGATCAATATTCTTACGGAGAGAAAAGATGATTGAATCAAGATGCGGGCTTCTTTGCAGCGAATGTGACTTCAGGGAGAAGATGAACTGCACCGGATGCGTGAATATCGAAAAACCGTTCTGGGGCGAAAGCTGTCCTGTTAAATCATGTTGCGAAAGCGCGAAACTGGAGCATTGCGGGCTTTGTTCCGATATGCCGTGCGAACTTCTGAAAAGCTTCTCTTATGCCAAAGAACACGGCGACAACGGCAGAAGGATAGAACAGTGCGGAAAATGGGCCGGAAAGTAAACGGCCGACTGATTTGTCCATGACTGAAATAAATCTGAAAGATATGACTGTCGGTGAGATAACCCGGTTTATCTCATCAGGTGAGTATGATGCAAATACTATTGCACTGCTCTGTTCTGACGGCAGGGAAAGGGTCAGAAAGATTGGACAGAGGCTGAAGAAGCAGGCGCTGGAAAAAAGCTGTGCGCTTGATAAGTTCCGGTCAATGATGAGATTTGAAAACGAGGAGAGAAAAAAGGGGTTTTCCGTAATTGCGGGAATTGATGAAGCCGGGGTCGGCCCTCTTGCGGGCCCAGTCGTAGCTGCTGCAGTCATTCTTGATCTTGAAAATCCTGTTCCAGGGATAAATGACTCAAAAAAACTGTCCGAAAGCAAAAGAAAAACGCTTTATGAAATCATAATGGAACAGGCGGTTTCATATTCGACCGGGATAGTTGAACCTGAAGAGATTGACAGGATAAATATTCTTCAGGCATCGCTTAAGGCCATGAGCGCTGCGCTGGATACCCTGAGCATAAAGCCCGATATCGCGCTAATTGACGCGAGGACATTGAACAGATGCGATATTCCCCAGAAGGCGATAATCAAAGGGGATTCCCTAAGCGTAAGCATCGCGGCCGCCTCAATTCTGGCGAAGGTGACAAGGGACAGGATCATGGAGGGTTACGCGGAAATGTATCCTGAATATGGTTTTGATAAACACAAAGGCTATCCTTCGGAAGAACACCGGAAAGCGATAGAGGAATACGGCCCGTGCCCCATTCACAGAAAATCATTTACCCTGCTCAGGGGGAAAACTTAGTGCGAGGATATGCTCCGAAAGGAAAAAGGCTGGAAATAAGACTTGTGGCAAAGAATAACCATATCAGTATGATATCGTCGGTAACAAACGAAGGGAAGACAAGGTTTATGATGTATCAGGGAGCAATGAACGCGACACTGCGTCGAAAATCAGATCATTCTTTTCTTTTTGAGGGTATAATCAACAATAATGAACGACAGGGCGCAAAACATGATGGTATAAATGAATGTCACGAAAAAGCAGTAGATATCCCCTTCGTTTAAACGGTATGTATCCATCATCGGCGACAGTTCGTTCCCGAAGGGAGAATAAACCGGAAGTATCAGATAGATGCCTGAAATAATATATTTGAGCGAATGCAGCATCAGTTCTACAAGAGAACCGTGTTCGGATCTTAACTGGGCCAATACCATCTCAAGTGACTGCAGTAATGTTGCAGGCATAAAAAACAGAGAGAGCATTCCTGCCACAACCGGATGTATGAAAGAAGACAGGCACAGCAGGAAAGAAAATACTATCATGGAGCGCAGAACGCTGAATAACAGAACAAAAGGCAGGCCTGAAGGGATGGGGCCGCCCGAAAACAAAAACAAAACCGAAGTAATTCCGAGCATTATGACCGCAAATAACGAAATCACAATGAGGGCTGACAGGAAGTGGGACAAAAGCCAGTTGCCGGTTGAGCAGGGTTTGGTGAAAACCATTTTCACTGAGCGGTTTTTCTGATGATACCAGACGGTTATCATTCCCAGAAGCGCGGAAAAAAGGACCAGAAACTGATTGCACAGGACCACACAGGATTTGACAATATTGAACATTTTTGTGGTGCTGCCCATAAATATATACGGTAGTACGCTTAAGCTCATAATAAGCAGGAGAAAAATTGATACGAGCACAAGAAACCTGCTTCTTCTGTAAAATTTCAGGTTAACTGCCGTGTTGGCTCTTAATTGTTTAATCATGGCTGTCGCTTTCAAGAACATTTATGAACACATCTTCAAGGGTCATCCTTTTCAGGGAACAGGAATATATCTTCAGTCCTTTGTCTGTTGCGAAGTCCATAAAATCGCGGAGGGCTGAAACACAAATTTCTCCGCTCATAATATTTCCGGTTACTTTTCCGCCCGCAATAAAATCCGGAACATTATCGCAGCAATCAAAGCGGACAGAATAGTGCTCCAGGTCGAATTTCATGAAGTTCTGAAGATCGTCCTCGGCAATAACCCTGCCTTTATTTATAATGGCCGCGCGGTTACAGACCATTTCAATTTCCGAAAGCATGTGGGAGTTAAGGACTATGGTTGTTCCTCTTTCGTTGAGACTTATCAGGATATCCCTGAAATCCTTTACTATTATCGGATCAAGTCCCCTGGTAGGTTCATCGAGAAAGAGCAGGTCAACATCCCTGGTCAGGCAGGCGGCAATACCTACCTTCTGCTTCATTCCCTTCGAACAATTGCTGATCTTAAGATCCTTGAAATCGGTCAATTTCACCGTTTCGATTACTTCCTCAATTTTTTTGCCCGGAATATCTGTTCTGTAAAGTTTTGAATAATAGCCCACAGCCTCTTCAACGGTGAGATAATCATGATAATGCGGTTCTTCAGGCAGGTATGCCATCCTGTCAAAAAGACGGCTCCCCGCGGACGGGGTTTCCCCCAGAACTTTAACCGAACCTTTATCAGGTTTTATCAATCCGAGAAAACAATACATGGCTGTTGATTTCCCTGCGCCATTAGGGCCGAGAAGGGCGTAAACATCGCCTTTTTCAATATTCATGCTGAATCCGTCAAGCGCCTTTAACTTCCGTCTGAAAAGCCCTCTCGAAAACATGACTGAAATGTCAGCGGCCTTTATCATTGCTCTGCCTCGGAAGTCAGAAATATCTCGGAAAGTATTTCCTCATCGGATTTGCCTTCGAGGCTCATTGAAGCCAACTTTCTCTTTATTTCTCTTGATGATTTGTGGTAGCAGCCGCTGATTGGTTTTCCACATTCCGGGCATTCGATCCTTCTGGCAAGTTCCACTCCTCTTTCTGTAAGCTTTACAGTTTTACGGTCTGCAGATGTTTTCTCCCCCGATTCCAGTGCTTTCAGATAATCCTCCGAGCTGATGCCGCCTTTCGCGCTGATCTCGTTCTCGGCAGTGCTTAAAAATATTCCGAACGCAATATCCGCGTTCTCGATCATCCCGACTTCGTAAAGCTTGATACGGCCGTCAACCCCTATCAGGACTGTCGTCGGATAAGATTCAACCTGGAAACTCCTGACGATGGATGTTGTCTCGTCAACAGCTATTGGAAACGACAGGTGCAGGCCTTTTTTGAAGTTCTCGACTTCCTTATGTTTGCCGCCTGCTTCAATGGCTATCATGAAAATATTATCCTTATTTGAATCATAAAACCTCTGGAACTCAGGCATTTCCTTTTTGCAAGGACCGCACCAGGTTGCGAAGAAATTAATGATTATTACCCGTTTTCCGATCTTTTCTGAAAGGCTGAAAATCTCGCCGTTAAGCAATTCTATGCTTAAACTCGGAGGATACTTCCCGACCATTTCCGAGGGTTTGCGAAGATAGTTGGAAATGTTTTCCAGTCTCTTCTCGTCCGGCCATTCTTTAAGGGCGAAATTAAAGATAAGCACAGCCGCTAATGTTAAAACGAAAATAACTGTTTTGAAAAATCTGTTCATTTCAGGAGAAACAATAAAACATTATGAAAGAACATTCAATCCATCCTGTGGATGGCTGAAATATCGTCAGGGTCGGAAATACAGACATCCATATCTCTGAGGATGCCGTCGGAAATACTGTAAATCCATCCGTGGACGGAAAGCTGCTGACCAGATTTCCATGCGTTCTGCACTATGGAAGTGTGGCACACATTTGACACCTGTTCCACAACATTCAACTCGCAGAGAAGGTCTTTTTTTCTTCCTATGTCGTCAACGGCCTCCAGCTTTGTCCTGTGTATATTGTAGATATCCTTAATGTGTCTCAGCCAGTTATCAAGAAGTCCGTGGTCGCTTTTATCCAGAGCGGCTTCGATTCCGCCGCATCCGTAATGTCCGCAAACTATGATATGTTCCACTTTAAGTATTTCAACCGCGTACTGTATTACCGACAGGCAGTTAATGTCCGTATGAATTACAAGGTTGGCAATATTGCGGTGAACGAATATCTCTCCCGGCATCATTCCGACAATTTCATTTGCCGGGACGCGGCTGTCGGAACATCCTATCCATAAATATTTCGGGTTTTGCTGGGCAGCGAGTTTTGTGAAAAACCCGGGATTGGATTTATTGACATTCTCCGCCCATTCTTTGTTATTGTCGAAAAGAAATTTTAAATTACGCATATCCAAACCTGGTTCATCCTATCATAAAAACCCTGAAACTCAAAAGCATTAATTTACGGGAGGCGGAAACAAATATTAATCAAAGATTTCAGGGATCACAGTCCTGAATTGCTTACAATGTATTTCAGATGTTCCGCGTTTGTTCCGCAGCAGCCTCCAAGAATTCTGATGCCATAGTTTCTGTTCAGATCAATCATCAGGTCTCCCCACTCTGAAAGAGAATCCGATTTCAGATCCTTCGCGTTGTCGAGATCGCTGTGGTCGAGCGCCGACGCGTTTGCCTGATATCCCATCAGTCGTTCGTACAATTCAGCGGGCTGCTCTGCCGCCCTAAGGAAGGAAGGATGAGCGCAATTGACCATATAGCAAATCGGTTTTTTTCGGACTGCTGAATCCACTCTTTTAACTGCGTCATTCAAAGCTGTCCCGTCCAGAACCGTCCCGTTCCGCGAAATCACAAAGCTTATGATATAAGGTTTCCCAGAAACCTCCATGGCTTTGGCTATGCCGACAGCTTCTTCAACATACGGGACAGTCGCGGTCATCAGAAAATCAACTCCTCCCAGGACAAGCCGTTCAATCTGCCATGTATGGAATCGTTCCGATTCAGCCGCGGATAACCCGAGATCCGGCCTGTAAGCATCATTCCTGCATCCGATCATCCCGCCGATCTTTATGTTCACGAAATGGCCTGCCTGTTTATGCCTTAGTTCCCTCATGAAAAATACCGCGTCTGTATTTACCGAAGGGTTAACACCTGAGGCAAGGACCCGTTCCCTGTTTGTCCTCCATGTCGGCGTGCAGAGAAGAAAAGGAAGGGATGAGGCCGACGCGATGTCAATATACTCCTGATAAAGCGCTGAAAGGGCTTTTCTTCCCTTATCGTTATATATCATCGGTGAATTGGCGAGCTCCGGGTGGAGAGCTTTGCTGTCAGAGCGTCTCAATCTTTCGATTATAGAAGCTTCCATAAGAATCAGTTTGTTTCCGGCAAGCAGTTGTTCCATATTTTTAACCTGTGATTGTTGTCATTAAATACATTGCAGCAGACAAGTGGTAAACTCATCCAGCATTTCCGTTTTAATCAGTCTGAACCCTGAATGTTCAAACCTGTGTTTTACATCAAACGCGTATTCCTGTCGTATCCCCGAAAGAAGAACAAACCCTCCTTTTTTCAGCCGTAACTTCAGCTTTTCCGAGATATCAAGAATGATGTCAGCATATATGTTGGCGATAATAAGATCGAAATATTCCTGTCCCGTTCCGTCTATGTCTGCCTCAATGACCGAAATTATCCCTGCAAGGGAGTTCAGTCCGATATTATTTTCAGTTGTTCGGACGGCATCCGGGTCAATATCAACAGCAAGAATCTTTTCTGCACCAAGAAAGGCGGAAGCCAGCGACAGGATACCCGTTCCGCATCCCAAGTCAAGAACTGTCATGCCTTTCAATGCGCCGATTTCCTCCAGAAACCTTATACAGCTTGCCGTGGTTTCATGCTCACCCGAACCGAAAGCGCGGCCTTCAGAGAGCTTTATATTGATCAGGGTATTGTCCTCTGCCTGGGCATTATCCCTGCTTACAATAAATCTGTTTCCGATTCTGAATGGTGTCCATTCTCTCATAAGACGCCATTATGCCACGAATCAAGGAAACATAAAACCCCGCTTTTTTATCCAATGCAGACTCGTTCATCCCGAAAGAATATTGCTTTGACCCTTTCCGCTGTGATAGAATCCGCATTTATTTTTAAGGAGATGTCCGTTTGCCGAAAAGATTCCTGATTCTTCTGATTGCCTCCATGATCGTGAACAGTGTTTGTTCCCAGGACATCATGCCGTTCACGGAGGTGAGGAAGGGGATGACCGGAGTGGGGAAGACAGTTTTCAGCGGGACGGAGGTTTCGGAGTTCAGCGCAGAGGTTGTAGCGACTTTCCGCAACACAGGACCCGGCTCGAATATGATCCTTGTCGAGGTGTCCGGCGGCCCTCTTGCCGAAACGGGTGTCCTTGCCGGTATGAGCGGAAGCCCCATCTACATTGACGGAAAGCTGATCGGCGCTCTCGCCTACACATGGAGTTTCCAGAAAAGGGCGCTGGCGGGCGTGACCCCTGTCGAAGAGATGCTGGATCTGGACAACAGAATAAGTTCACAGGGGAGCGCTTTTCCCGGAAAACAATATACAATCGCGGAGTTTATCGAGGACAGGAACTCCGGAAACTGGAGTTTTGCGCTTTCGCCCCCCGTTTCGGGAACAGGCAGCAATCCCATTTTGGCTCCTGTTGTGCTCGGAGGGTTTTCGCGGTCATTCATTTCCGAATTTGAAAACAATTTCACGGATATCGGTCTTCTTCCTGTCCAGGGAGGTTCCGGGACAGAAACAACCGTCTCCTCACCCGCGACGCTGAAACCAGGGGATGTCCTGGGGGTTCAGCTTCTCAGAGGGGATCTGGAAGCCACCGCTTACGGAACAGTAACCCATGTGACCGGGAATAAGGTTTTCGGTTTCGGCCACCCGTTCCTTTCGGCGGGGCCTGTCAGCCTTCCGATGGTGAAGGGGAAAATTGATGCCCTGCTTCCAAGCAATATGATCTCGACGAAAATGGGCTCGGCTGTTGCGCCCGCAGGCACCATAACAAAGGACGGAAGCTCGGGTGTCATGGGGATAGCCGGGGAAGGCCCTAAGATGATACCTGTCAGGGTCGGTATTACCCGCAAGGACATGGAGCCGTCCCATTTTTCATTCGACTGTGTCATTCATGAAAACCTTACCCCGAACCTGATAGGGATGGCGCTCAGAAACATTGTCGCGGAACATCAAAAAACATCCGGTTATCAGACTATCGTGGTTGACGGCACCATATCGCTTGCGGACAATCAGGACATAAGAATTTCGGATGTATTCACGGGCAGCGGCACGGCGGGGCAGGTTTCATTTCTCCTCAGCGCGTATCTTAACATTATCTTCAACGCGGGGTTCGAGGTCCCTGAAATAAAAGGGGTCTCGGTTTATCTTGATTATTCGGACACAATCTCAGCGGCGGAGCTTTATAATGTCAGCCTTCTCAGCGATGAAGTAACCGCCGGGGAGGAAGTCGAGCTCGAACTTTTGCTTAAACCGTTCAGAGGAGAAATGATCCGGAAGAAGACCTCTTTTACGGTTCCGTCTTCCCTTAAAGGAAGAAAGGCAATTCTCAGGGTCGGAGACTCCGGTTCCATAAGCCGCTTTGAAGCGCCTCCCAAAGGATATTCACCTGCCTCGCTGGATGAGGTCATAAGCCTGCTGAACAGACAGCGCCTCAATAACTGCGTATATATAACTGTTTCGGTCAATGAACCGTCTTATGTCATCGGGGGAAGAAATGTCGGAAGCCTTCCGCCTTCGGTCAGTTCCCTGCTTTCGTCCGAAAAAACATCAAGAGGGAGCAATGCTGTCCCGACAGCCACGGTTTTTGAGTCCGAGCTTGCCACCGATTATGTGATGTTCGGCTATCACCAGATTCTCTTGGAGGTAAATTGAAAAGATTATTGATTATATCCGCTTTGTTCATACTGACAGTCTCATTGACCGTTCAGGCTTCCGTTGTCCAGGTGGGACGGATCGAAGGGTTTGACGGTTTCACAACAGGAAAACTCGAAGGGGTTTCCGTCTCTTCCGAAGGGTTTTTGCGCCTGGGAAAAGAGGTGATTGACACCAGGTTGGGAACCCTTCAGACAGTGTCAGCCATTGCGGTTGATACCGTGAGGAACATTGCCTATATCGGTTCTCCCGAGTCGGGGATTATATATCAATACAGTTTTGGCGATAAAATATTCAGCGAGTTATGCGACACCGGACAGGGTCAGGTGAATGACCTTCTTGTCAAAGACGGGATGTTGTTCGCCGCGACATCCCCGGATGGTGCCGTCATGGCTGTGGACAGCGCCGGAACGGCAGATGTATGGTATAAGTGCCCTGACCGCTTCGTCTGGAAACTTGCCGATTATGGAGATGAAGGCATTATCGCCGCGACCGGAAACAAAGGGAATCTGTATCGTATCACCGGAAAAGATAAAGGCACTCTGCTTGCCGGGGGAACGGACGCGCATTTCTCGGCGCTCTGCGTTGCCGGTACAGGAGAAATCTACGCGGGAACCTGCGACAGAGGGTTTGCCGTCAGAGTGGAAAAGGACGGCAGCCAGTTCGTCATGCTGGATTCGGAGATGGATGAGATATCATCTGTCATTTCCGATGACAGCGGAAATGTTTTTGTGTCTGCGATTAGCAGTTCGAGAATCAGGGTTAAGGCCGGAGAACAGGAGGATGAACTCGAAAGCGTTCCCGCAGAAGAAGAAAAAACGAAAGAACGAACGCAGGTGATTGAGCAGTACCGGAGCGTTGTATATAAGATTGACCGGGACGGATTCGCGCTTGCTCTTGCGGAATTTGAAGGTGAACTCATTTATGACATGGTTTTTCTGGACACCGGAATAATTGTGGCTACGGGCCCGGACGGGGGATTATACTCCGTTTCGTCTGACGGAGTGAAAAACCTTCTTGATAAGGTCAGCTCATCACAGATATCATCGCTTAAAAGAGAGAACGACATAATTTACGGGGGATGCAGCAATTTCGGAGGGCTGATAACCATGAATGATGAATTTCTTGTCGAAGGACACTACACCTCCGAACAGCTTGACAGCGGGAACTTCTCATCATGGGGAATCCTGAGGTGGAGCGGAGAAATGCCGCCTGAGACCTCTGTTGATTTCTACGCAAGATCAGGCAACACCTTTGAACCTGACGCGACATGGAGCGAGTGGAGCAAACTGGGAAGCGCGAAGGAGATTGCCATAAACAGCCCCTCCTCCAGATATTTCCAGTGGCAGTGCAGGATGGTGAGCCGGGACGGAAAGGCATCCCCTTCGGTCGGCTCGGTTGAGGTCTCCTATCTTCAGAGAAACATTCCCCCTGTCGTCGAAAGGTTGGATATAGAGGAGCACGGTATATTCTTCAGGCTTCAGGGGCCGGGGACGGACAGCGCTGATGAAGTTCTTCAGGATAACAGATCTGTTCTTCAGCTCAGCCCTCAACCATACAGACATGTCTTCACCGGGAAGAAAATGTTCAGAACGGGGATGAGGACCATCCACTGGAAAGCCTCCGACGCGAACAACGACGGCCTCATATATTCCCTCTGGTGGAAAAGGGAGGGGGCGGAGCAGTGGTCGCCTCTTAAATGGGCATTCACCGAGAATTATTTCTTCTGGGACACCCTGTCTGTCCCTGACGGAGAATACAGGGTTAAGCTCACGGTATCCGATCTTCCGTCAAATCCGGAGTCATCAGCACAGGAAGGCGTGATGATAAGTTCTGTCTTCACGGTTGACAACACTTTCCCTGTCATAACCTCTCACCGATCAGGGAAAGATACCGGACTGGTAATTACCGTCACCGACACAACAGGATGGATAAAGGAACTTCGGTGTTCGCTGGACGGAGGGGAATGGAAGGTATTGTTCCCTGAAGACGGGATGTCCGATTCGAAAACAGAAGTTTACAGAATAAACAAGGAAGGCAGGTCAACCGTGGCAGTCAATGTAGTTGACAACTCCGGGAACACCGCCTCGGCGCAGTTTGACTTTTAATTTAAAGGCATGTGAATCATGAAATTCAAAGACATTTACAACAATCTCGTGAAAACAGGCATCGAAAGGGATCCTAGGGGGAGAGGGCTGGTTGAGAATTATCTGAACAACAATAAAGAAAAGTATGAAGCCCTGAAGGATGACAGAAAGGAGTTCTTTGACAGCGAGAGGCTCACCAATCCTTATACCGACTGCAGAATCCTGAACGGGGACCCCGAAAAGGATATAAAGTCGGTGCTTGTCGGCATTGACATTGATGTCGGCGAGATTATGATGGCCAGATATATGATAGACAAAGGCGCAGCGATTGACGCAGTCATAGCGCATCATCCGTGCGGAGGAGCCGCTGACAGGATTGCCGAGGTGATGTGGCTTCAGGCAGACACCCTCAATGTGGCGGGAGTTCCGATAAATGTTGCCGAAGGGATCCTCGGCCCGAGGATAAAGCAGGTGGAAAGGACAATGTGGGCAGCCAACCACAACAAGGTCAGGGATGCCGCCAGACTGCTGGATATTCCCCTGATGTGCGTTCACACCCCCGCCGATAACTGTGTTACCGGTTATCTTGATAAACTGTTCGAAGCTGAGAAACCGGAACGGGTCAAGGATGTCGTCAGGCTCCTTGAGAATGTTGACGAATACCGCATGGCAATGAAGGACGGCAACGGCCCTAAAATATGGGTAGGATCCGAAGAACGAAGGGCCGGCAAAATAATTGTGGATATGACCGGCGGGACATCGGGATCGGAGCACATATACGAAAAACTCTCCGGGTCGGCGGGTATCGGGACCATTGTTGGAATGCACATTCCCGAAGACCACCGCAAGGAAGCCGAGAAGCATCATGTCAATGTCGTCATAGCGGGCCATATCTCCAGCGACACCCTGGGGATGAACCTCATCTTTGACAGCTTGGCTGACAAGGGATGTAAACTGGAGATAATCGAAACATCCGGATTCAAGAGGATCAGCCGGAATTAACCTCTGCCTTTGTTAAGAAGGCCGGACACACAGGGTTGTTCCGTTATTATGGAATACCGGGAATAAACGGTTGTTATATGATTTGCGGGTTGACGGAAGCGGTGGTATCATAATAGATTATCTGTTTTAATTGAAACGGAACGATGATACAGGATATAAGATTTCACGGAAAGATTGACAGCGGCATTGAATATTACGCTACAGTAGCGGGATTTGATGTTGTGCACCGCTGTTTTTACGAATATTATGATGACGGCGGCCAGAAGGCAATCCGGTTTTTTTCGTCAGGCAATGAATTCGCGATCGGCAAAAACGGCATAAGATACAGAGGGACAGGCGGGATTGTCGCCGAATATATGTTTGGTTCCGACCAACCCCTTGAGGACCTTTTCAAGAAGGATGTGCTTAACCGCCTTGTAATGCACGGAACGGTGTTTTCAAGCGAAGGCGGGAAAAGAACGCTCAAATTCACCGGTATTAACAAGGGGGCGGAAAGCTACGAAAAGGTTTTCCTTGAGGGGAACGCCGTCAGGAATTATTTCTTCATTATCCAATCGCAGTTTGACGGTGACATTGCCGCGCGACAGGAATCCATTCTCCGCGCCGTCGGTAAGACGCTCAAAAGATCAATGAATGTCGGGGAACATCATGACGCGGCGCTGATACGCGAAATACTTGACGCCCTTGATGAAAAGCAGGCTATAATATATCTTTTCAGGCTCGAGAACATTCCCCACATGAAGTATCAGGAGGTGTTCATGGACTACTACAGCACCTTCGAAACCCTGACAAAGATCCAGCAGGAAAGGCTGGACGAGATAGCCGAACACGAAGACATCTCGCAGTATCAGCAGCAGAGGATAAAAATAGATGTTATCTACAAAAGGGAAGAGAATAAGAAGATAATTGACGAATACAAGGACATCCTGATAAGCTGCGCCAACAGCAAACTCAGCGACGCGAAAAGGGCGAGGCTCAAAAGACTCCGGACTCTAAGCGTCAGACATAATGTTCCGCTCACGGTATTTGACACCCTTGACGAGCTTCTGCTTGAGGAAAAGGAAACCATCCACGAGGGGACGGGAGAACCAGAATACATCCAGAGGGCAAGAGAGATATTCGAAGGGCTTTTCCTCGAAAAACAGTCCATCGCGGACACGATCACAAACCAGGATCTCATGGAGCTCCTGTTTTCGAAGAGAAAAGCAACCGAGGACAGGGACTCGTCATTCGAGCACATCCTGCTTGAAACCGGAAGGGTCTGCGACGAAACGGCTGCCGAAACCGGCAACATAACGCCTCTCGAGAACTTCGGCTACATCATCACCTATTTTGACAGATATGATTCCACCTTCTCCAACATCAACCGGCTGGCGTTCATGGACGACGCGGAGCTCAGCGAAGATAAACTGAGAAGCCTCCTGGGCAACAAACGGGAGTTTGACAATCTCCAGCGCGGCTTCTTCAATAAACTTTTCTGCGAGCCCATCGTAATCAATAAATATATCTCCTCCTACGGCAGGAAGAAGATAAACGCCATGCACACCGGCCTTGTGGATGTCGAGAACAACAACGCTTCCCTGCAGGATGTGGCGAAACGCATCCAGAAGATAAACATGGAAGAGAAACTTTACATAACAGTCCGCGATGCCGTGAAGGACAGGATGAAGAATTTCTACTCGGATCTCGGAACAAAACACGAACAGCATGTTTTCCGCGAAGAGATATCCAATGACCTCATCAAGAAAAAGATAATCTCCGGTCCCGTCCCGTCATTCCTTTTCGAAAAGGTCATCGTTGACATCAGAAAAGAAGGCTTCTATCTGCATTACCTCCTCCCCGAAATAGTCAAATCCAGGAACGGCGCCCTGAGGGAGGACTTCTTTATCAACAGCGGCCTTGACCGCTTCTATATTGAAGAAATTGAATCGCAGTATCTCGAACTTGTGGAAGCCGATGCCGAGGTGTTTTCCGAATTAAGAGAAGAGGAAGAGGGCTGAACCTCTTCAGGATAAGAGTCGTGCCGCGTCCTTCGCGAAATATGTAAGAATTATATCAGCCCCGGCCCTTTTGATTGAAACGAGCGTTTCCATCATCACTTCATTGTAATTAAGCCAGCCTTTTTCAGCGGCAGCCTTTATCATGGAATATTCCCCGCTCACATTATACGCCGCGACAGGAACCATGAAGGTGTCCTTAACCGCCTTTATGATGTCAAGATACGAAAGGGCGGGTTTTACCATTACAATATCCGCTCCTTCGCAAAGATCCTGCTCCACTTCCCGGAGGGCTTCATTGCTGTTGGCAGGGTCCATCTGATAGCTCTTCCTGTCCCCGAACTGCGGGGCGGAATGCGCGGCATCCCTGAATGGCCCGTAAAACGCGGATGAATATTTAGCTGCATACGACATGACAGGAATGTCGGCGAAACCGTTACTATTGAGGATTTCCCTGATCGCTCCGACCCTGCCGTCCATCATATCCGACGGAGCAACCATATCCGCCCCCGCTTCAGCGTGCGAAAGGGCGGTCTTCGCGAGAAGCTCAACGCTCTCGTCATTCAGGACAGTCCCGTCCTTTACCAGTCCGCAGTGGCCGTGGTCTGTATATTGGCAAAGGCACACATCCGTCACCGCCAGCAGATTATCAAAATTAGCCTTTGTGAAACTTACAGCCTGCTGGACAGAGCCTTTCGCGGCCCAGGCCTCCGAACCCGAAGCATCCTTCCTCTCAGGCAGCCCGAAGAAAATAACCCCAGGGATAGATAACCTGCTTACCTCCTCAAGCTCCTTTGCGAGCATGTCAACCGACAGATGATAAACCCCCGGCATGCTCGGGATCTCTTCCTTCACATTCTTACCCGGGCAAACGAAAAGAGGATAGATGAAATCGCGGACAGACAGCTCCGTTTCGCGCAGCATCCCCCTGAAAAGATGGTTCTTTCTAAGCCTTCTGAGCCTTGTTACCGGATATTCCATTTTTCAGCCTCACTTATTACTTTCTTCTTTTGATTCCTCGACCCCGTAGAAAAAGAAGTCCGCGCACTGACGGCTGCAGAACTCCCTTCCCCCGAAAAAATAGGCGCAATCCTCGCAGAACATCTTGAAGCACATGATGCACTTCTTAAGCTGTATTTCCTCGCCGTCCTCGTCTTTGGTCGCCCCGCACACCGAACATTTCGTTAAATCAATATCCATAATAACTCTCGCTCCAACAAATGATACTTTCGCACCTGCGAACTTTAATTATAACAAAACACGCTGTTTTGTCCACGGAAATAATTGTCTGAATCCGACGGGGACATGACCTTAAATGACGCAGGAATTTAAGGATCGTGTCCCCTGCGTTCTGAACCCTGATTCACATGATTACGGGATTAACATGATGAACCCGTAGGGGCGGGGTTTTCCCGCCCGTGTGGGGTGTCCCCGCCCTTGTGCGC
>CAZDZC010000047.1:0-21010 GCA_964509835.1 uncultured Acidobacteriota bacterium | reverse complement strand
TGACAATCACAACATCATTCCCGATGCCAATGGATTTCACAACACAGTTCTACCATAAAGACCATCTCGGCACCCCCAGAGCGGTGACGGACAATAACGGAAACCTGCTTTCCAAGCATGATTACACCCCGTTCGGATATGAACTGGCAACGACCTATCACTTAAACACCCACAAGTTCACCGGCCACGAGCGGGATGCCGAAACCGGGCTTGACTACTTCATCGCAAGATACATGAACCCCCGCGACTGCAGATTTACGCAAGTTGATCCGATAAAAGGAAATTTCAGGAAAATGGCGGCTGTTTGACAACTCCTGAAAGGGGTTTATAATTAACTTGATTTAGTATTTTAAGGAGTTTTTAATGATCAATCTGATCAAAAGAAAAAAGCACGACATTGAAGCTGCATGTTCCAGGTATAAAGTGGCCAGGCTGGATGTTTTCGGTTCAGCGTTAAGAGATGACTTCAGAGATGGAAGCGACATAGATCTTCTGGTTACTTTTGAAGATATGCAGCCTGGTGATCTTGCAGATGCCTATTTCGAACTTCTGAACGAACTTCGGTTGATCCTTGGAAAAGAGGTTGATCTTGTTATGTCAGATGCTGTTAGAAACCCTTATATTGCTGCTTATATTGACTCATCTAAACAAGTACTCTATGCAGCGTGATGTAAAAGCTTATCTTCTGGATATAATTCAGGCATGTGAAGCGATTCAGGCAGCACTTAATGGAATTGATCTTCAGGAGTACAGAAAAAACAGACTGATACGCTCTTCTATTGAAAGGGAGTTCACAATTGTTGGAGAAGCTATATCGCTGATCTCGAAATACTCTCCCGAAACATTCAACCGAATAACGGAAGGCCGGAGAATTATAGACTTCAGAAATCAGCTTATTCATGCTTATATTGGCGTGAATGATGCTCTTGTCTGGGGTGTGGCGGAAAGAAATCTTCCAACTCTTTACAGCGAGTGCAGAAATCTTTTTGATGAATTATCCAGGTGATTATTGCCCACATATGTATCGAATCCCTGCACGATTATAAAACTGTATCGGTTGACATTGGCCATCTTTAACTTATACTTTCAGTGTGTGTTAAAAAAACAGACCCATGAAAGGAGGATAAATGAACCTGAAAATCGTTTTCGAACCAAGTGAAGAAGGAGGATACACAGTTTATGTTCCTGCCCTGCCGGGATGCATCAGCGAAGGCAATACCAAAGATGAGGCAATGGCGAACATAAAGGAAGCCATAGAGCTTTATCTTGAACCTGCCGAAAAGGATCTGGCATTATCCGAAGGTGCAGAAATCGCTGAAATCGCGATATGACGAAAGTGCCGTCTTTAAATTATAAGAAAGTGATCAGCATCCTCCAAAAAGAAGGTTGGGTGGTTGTTCGTCAGAAAGGCAGTCATATAAGGTTGCAGAAAAAGACAGAAAAAGAAATCCTGAAGCTGACGGTACCTGCGCATAATCCACTCAAACGATCAACTCTTTCACATATTCTTAAACAAGCGTATTTAACGATAGAGCAATTTATAAGACACATACACGATTGAACGCAGATAACACAAACGGAGATGTCGAATCCCTGCACGATTACACCCCGTTCGGATATGAACTGGCAACAACTTACCATATCAACACTCACAAGTTCACCGGACACGAACGGGATGCCGAATCCGGGCTTGATTACATGATGGCAAGGTATTACTCCCAAGGACAGGCGAGGTTTTTGAGTGTTGATCCGGTAATGGGAAATACTCCCAACCCTCAGACATGGAATTTATACGCCTATGTAGGCAACAGCCCGATGAAATATGTAGATCCGACGGGATGGCAATTTATGCAAAAGCCAGCCGACGGCCTTTGGGTTCGGGGATCGGATCATTGAACTCCTTTGCAGTTTCAAGCCACAATTCCATTGCATCCTTGATGTTTGACAGTGCAGATTCGCAGGTATCACCGTGGGCAATACATCCGGGAAGCTCCGGAACATCTGCAATAAAGGCCTTATCCTCATCACTCCAGTAAATAATGATTTCGTATTTATTTATCAATTTCATCTCCAAGTTTGTAATTAAGAATTATATTTCTAACCTGCCGAACCTGATATGGTTTTGCTTTACCGCCATCTTTCTGCAGATTAAGTCTTTCCTCCACACCTTCCTTTCTGAAAATATGATGACTCCCTTTTATCCGGATTTCAAAACCCAAGGACTTCATCAAGCTGACAAGATCAGAAAATGCAATATTGGCATCACTTGTCCCCTGCAAAATCATGTTCAGAAGTTTTGCATGTTTCCCCATATTACAACCTTTAATTTCACTCAAACTGCATTGCTCAATGCAAAAAATCCCTCGAATTCTACCACATGAGTTTTACGCAGTCAATTTATGATAAAAATTTAGATGGAATAGGTGATTCTGAACCGGGAATATTAACACCCACAAGTTCACCTGCAATTTATGAAACAGCAAAAATTTTACATATCTCGATAGAGGCAATTCGCGTTCTTGACGCGCAGGTTCCTGTCGTTTAAAATGCAGGACTTGTTTTTGTTTCTTGTCTTACAATGGAGGTTAATATGTCTTTAAAGTTAATATCGTTCTGCTGTATAGCTGCTCTGCTTTTCCCTCTGTCGGGTTGCGGAGGAGGCGATACTCCTGAAGGCCCGCAGGAGTTTACGCATTCAAGGGAGCTTCTCGGGCAGGAAACTACCATAAAGATGTGGGGTGCCCCGGAACAGCAGCAGGCAATCGCGGATGCCTGCAGTATGGCGCTTGACGAAATGGAGAGGATCAGCTACATGCTGGATGCCTCGCTCGGAGTAAGCACAATCACGAGCATAAACAAAACAGCTTCGGGCAATGCTTTCGAACTCAACCAGGAGCTGTTTGACCTTCTCAGCACAGCATTGGTTTTTTCTGAAATGTCGGGCGGGGCGTTTGATATCACTTCAGCTCCTTTGAGGGATCTGTGGGGAATCTCCAACAAGGCGTATAGCAACCCCGCGCCTCACGAAATTGCCGACATTATGAAAAGTGTGGGTTACACAAAGCTTATTCTGAATAAGGAAAAAAAGACTATAGCTTTTGCCGCAAACGGAATGAAGCTTGACCTTGAGGATTTTGCTTACGGATATTCGATAAACCAGGCATCAATCCTTCTTAAGAACAAACAGCTCGGGTCTTTCATAATCAAACAGGGGAATGTTTACTTCGCCTACGGAGCACCTCCGAAAAACTCCACATGGCAGGTTGAAATAACAAACCCGAATGATTCTCAGGTTAATATCGCTTCAGCGCTCATGAATGAAGCCGCCCTCGCGGTAGTGGGAGAAGGTTCTTTTTCTGTCGGGGGAAAGGTTTACAGCACGATGATTGATCCCAGAAGCGGTGAACCTGCTTATGAATTCAAAAAACTTGCTGTAATTTCAGCAAGCCCCGTTGAAGCTGTCGCGATAGCAAGAATGTGTTTCGCCGGCGGTAAGGATTTCACGCTGAATTTTCTGGACAAAGACAAGCATATCGGCGTCCTGTTTGTGGAGGAAGATGTTTCGGGTAATGTAAAGGTATCTACTGCAGGCGTAATGAAGAATTTCTTCAAGGTTTACTGAAAATAAATATGTAATCAAAAAAAAGGGAGCATTGCTCCCTTTTTATTATTTTACCGAGTACTTCTTATTTCCTGCTTCTCACCGCTGCTCTTGCGGAAGCAAGCCTTGCTATCGGCACCCTGAACGGCGAACAGCTCACATAGTCAAATCCCAGTTCGCAGCAGAACTCGACTGAAGCGGGGTCTCCGCCGTGTTCGCCGCAGATGCCGACCTCAAGGTTCTTCCTGGTTTTTCTGCCGCGTTCGATGCCGATTTTCATGAGTTCACCGATCCCTTCGCGGTCAATGCTCTGGAACGGGTCTCCCGGCAGAATGCCTTTTGCGATATATTCCTGCAGGAACCCTCCAACATCGTCGCGGCTGAAACCGAATCCCATCTGGGTGAGGTCGTTTGTGCCGTAGCTGAAGAATTCAGCTTCCTCTGCTATCCTGCCTGCTGTCAGCGCGGCGCGGGGGATTTCAATCATGGTGCCGAGAAGATGCTTTATCTTTTTTATGCCGTATTTTGTCAGGACTTCTTTGTAAACCTTCCTTGCGATACCGGTCTGATGTTTGAGTTCGTTCACATCGCAAAGGACAGGTATCATGATTTCCGGATAGGGTTTTTTCCTTTCCGCGATAAGCTCGGCGGCAGCTTCGAATATCGCTCGGACCTGCATCTCGGTCACTTCGGGATAGGTAATGCCGAGGCGGACTCCCCTGTGCCCCATCATAGGATTGCTTTCCCTCAGTTTCTCTGCCCTTTTTTCAAGAACATTCATGCTTATGCCAAGCTCTTTTGCAAGCGCCTTTTGTTTGTCTTTATCATGCGGAACAAACTCGTGCAGCGGAGGATCAAGCAGACGGATGACAACCGGCAGGCCGTTCATCTCACTAAGGGTTGCTTTTATGTCCTTTTTGACAAACGGGAACAGCTCCTTCAGGGCTTTCCTGCGTTCGTCAACACTGTCTGACATTATCATCTTGCGCAGAAGGAACAGAGGTTTGTCGGATCCTTCCCCGTAAAACATATGTTCGGCCCTGAAAAGGCCTATGCCTTCCGCTCCGAACTGCCTTGCTTTGCGGGCATCGGCAGGGGTGTCCGCATTTGCCCTTATTCCTATCCTGCGAACCTTGTCGCATATAGTCAGAAACCCGTTCAGAACCTTGTTCTCTTCGCTGGCATTTATCATTGGCAGCGTGCCGGCATAGACATTGCCTTTTGTTCCGTTCAGGGTCAACCAGTCTCCTTCTTTGAGTTTGGTACCGTCAACGGTAAGAGTCTTTTTCGCGTAATCAATGTTCAGCGCTCCGCATCCGACAACACAGCACTTCCCCCAGCCGCGGGCCACAAGAGCCGCGTGAGAGGTCATCCCGCCCCGCGCGGTAAGGATCGCCGCGGCCGCTCTCATGCCTTCAACCTCCTCCGGGTTGGTCTCTTCCCTGACAAGAATTACCTTCTTCCCGTCCTCTGCCCACTTAACCGCTGTTTCAGCGCTGAAAACAATCTGGCCTGACGCTCCGCCCGGGCCGGCGGGCAGTCCCTTTGCGAGGATTCTATGCTCTTTTTCGGCCTTCGGGTCAATTACAGGGTGCAGAAGTTCATCAAGCTGGGCCGGGGTTACTCTCATAACAGCCATTTCAGGCGTTATAAGTTTTTCCCTTGTCATGTCAACAGCCATCCTGACGGCAGCCGGGCCGTTTCGTTTACCTGTCCGGCACTGAAGCATATAAAGAACGCCCTTTTCAATCGTGAACTCTATATCCTGCATGTCGCGGTAATGCTTTTCAAGTTTCTTCTGTATCTCGAAAAGCTGCTTGTAGCACTTGGGCATGATCTTTTCCAGAAGAGGCTCATGTCTGTTATGCTCACTCTGCGAAGCCTTGTTTATGGGCGCTGGGGTACGCGTTCCTGCTACAACATCCTCTCCCTGAGCGTTCACGAGATATTCGCCATAGAATCTGGGGTCGCCGTTTCCTGGATTGCGCGTGAAAGCAACACCTGTAGCTGAATCGTTCCCGAGATTGCCGAACACCATTGACTGGACATTCACTGCCGTGCCCCATTCATCGGGAATGCCTTCTATTTTGCGGTAGGACACGGCCCTCTTGCCGTTCCATGACGAAAACACCGCGTGAATGCCACCCCAAAGCTGTTCCTCTGCATTATCAGGGAATTCCTCCCCAAGTATTTTTTTAACCTTTTTCCTGAATTCGGCGCAAAGCTCTCTGAGGTCATCAGCAGTCATATCCGTATCGGTTTTGTAACCTTTTTTCTTCTTGAGGCTGCCCATCACCCTCTCAAGCTGCTTCCTAATGCCTTCATCATCTTCAGGCTCAATACCGGCGGCTTTTTCCATCACAACATCAGAATACATCATTATGAGCCGGCGGTAAGCGTCATAAACAAACCGTTCATCCCCGCTTTCCTTTATGAGACCGGGGATCGTACCACTTGTAAGCCCTATGTTGAGGACTGTTTCCATCATTCCCGGCATGGAACTTCGCGCTCCGCTCCTGACCGAAAGAAGAAGAGGCCGCTTAGGATCACCGAATTTTCTGCCCATGATCTTTTCAACCTTCTTCATGGCTTTCGCAACTTCCTCTTTCAGGCCGTCCGGGGATTTCATTCTATTCTTATAATAATGGCTGCACACCTCAGTTGTAATGGTAAACCCAGGAGGCACCGGAACACCGAGGTTTGCCATTTCCGCGAGGTTGGCACCTTTGCCGCCAAGCAGGTTCTTCATTCCGGCATTGCCGTCAGCTTTGCCGCCACCGAAAAAATAAACTCTTCTGGAAACCATATTTTACTCCACCTTAACTGCTATTTCAGAAATATCCGCTATGCGCAGAAACATATCCGCTATCATAGCGAGAAGGGCAATTCTGTTGTCGCGGATCTTAAGATCCTCCGTCATTACCATCACTTCATCAAAAAACCTGTCAACCGAACCCCTCAGCCCGGCAAGGATTTTCAGGGCATCCTGATATCCGCCTTCTGAAAGATATGAATCAGCCCTGCTACGGACTGCGTTGAAAGAGTCAAAAAGTGCTGTTTCAGCTTCTTCCGTGAAGAGCTCTTTGTCAACCGGGGAAGAAACACCTTTGCCGATAAGGTTCTTAATGCGTTTAAAGGACACGGACAGCGCTTCAATATCTTTCTCTGATTTTATAGTGCCGAGCGCTCTGACTCTGGCAGCCGCATCATTCATATCATCGTAACTTGTCGCAAAAACGGCGTTTATGCAGTCATATGAATGTCCTTCCGAAGTGAGAAGATGCCTGAGCCTCTCCCCCATGAAAGTGGTGTAGGCTTTCTGAATTTCTTCGCCTGAAAGCCTGAACCCGACTTTCCCCGAATATGCTTCCAGCGCAATATTCAGAAGGGCTGTAAGAGGCAGTTTATATTTCCTTTCCAGGATTATCTTGCATATTCCCTGTCCGGCCCTTCTGAGCGCGAACGGGTCTTTGGATCCGCTCGGAATGATGTTCAGACCGAAACATCCGGCAAGGGTGTCAAGTTTGTCCGAAAGGGCAACGAAAGCGCCTGCATCCGTATCGGGGACAATATCATCCATTGATTTGGGAAGATATTGAGAATAAACAGCCTTCCAGACCTGTTCCGGGAGTTTTTCCTCCCTGGCGTAAATCCCCCCCATAATTCCCTGCAGGGCCGGGAATTCTTTCACCATATCCGTGGTAAGATCCGATTTCGAAAGTCTCGCTGCATGAACAGCATTCTGTATCAGTTCTTCCCTTCCGCAGAGTCTGCAGATCCCTTCAGATAGAAGCATTATTCTTTTGACCTTATCCGCGTATGATCCCAGGTCCTTCTGGTAAACAGCGTTCTCAAGCAATCCAGCTCTTTCGTCAAGACTTCTTTTCCTGTCCTCGTTCCAGAAGAATTCAGCATCCGCGAGTCTTGAACGGAGAACCCATTCATGACCTCTGGTTACATCCGGTACGCTTTCATCCTTAACATCAGCAACGGCAAGAAAATACGGCATCAGCTCACCTGTCCCGCTCTCAACAGCGAAATATTTCTGATGCTCCCTCATGCATGTTACGAGAACCTCTTTCGGAAGTCCGAGGTATTTCTCTGAAAATTCCCCGCGTATGACATTCGGATATTCCATCAGATTTGAAACAAGTTCCAGTAGGCTGTCATCCCTGACGGGCTTTCCGCCAATTTCCACTGCCTTATCGCGCAGGAGGGTTTCAATCCTTTTCGTCCTTTCGTTCCTGTCAACCAAAACGAACTGCTTTCTCAAGATGTCTTTATAATTAACGGGGTCCTGGATAACAAACGATTTCTCTCCGAAAAGCCTGTGTCCGAATGAAGTCCGGGATGCCTTCACTCCCGCGAAACTGAAATCCGGAACTCTGTCTCCGGCAATGGCGGCAATGTTCCTGACCGGCCTTACGAACCGGTGCCGGCCGTCACCCCACCTCATCGTCTTCGGAAAGACCAGGCTGCCGAGAATTTCGGGAATAATCCGCGCGAGAATTGTTTCGGCGGGTTTCCCTTCCGTTCTTATTCTGGCTGCCGCATATTCGCCTTTTTCCGTTCTGACAATTTCAAGCTTGTCCGGGGTAATCCCTTTGCCTGCCGCAAAACCCTTTCCGGCAGAGGTGGGTTCGCCGTCTCTGAAGGCGGCCGCGGCAGGAGGACCGACAAGAAGTTCATCAAGGTCAGGCTGGATGGACATCAGGCCTCTTACCAATATTGAAAGCCTTCTCGGGGTGCCGAAACATTCTATTGATTCAAAAGAAAGCCTCGACTGTCCGAGCTTCTCCGAAAACATCTCTTTCATCTGTTCCAGAGCGCTGGGGATCATAGGGGAAGGGATTTCCTCACACCCGGTTTCCAGAAGAAATGTAATGGTGTTATTTAAGTTCATTTTTCTTTTCCTTCCCGGAATATTTCAACGCGATCGCGCAGGCTATGTCCCTTATCCGTTTTATATATCCCGCCCTTTCGGTCACGCTGAGGGCACCGCGCGCATCCAGAACATTGAACATATGAGAACATTTCAGGCAGTAGTCGTAAGCGGGAAGAACACAGTCATTTTCCAGCAGATACAAAGCCTCCTCCTCGCAGAGCTCAAACATCCTGAAGTGCCTGTTTATATCCGCAAGCTCAAAATTGAAGCGTGAGAACTCGCGTTCCCCGCGGTGCCTCATGGTTTTATACCCTACATTGTCATTCCATTTGAGATCGTAGAACGAATCAACATTGTTAAGAAAAATAGCGATCCTTTCCAGCCCGTAAGTAATTTCCACCGGGATTTCAGCAAGCTCTATTCCCCCGACCTGCTGGAAGTATGTGAACTGGGTAATTTCCGTTCCGTCCACCAGAACCTGCCAGCCGACCCCCCATGCTCCCAGTGTCGGGGCTTCCCAGTTATCCTCTTCAAACCTGATGTCGTGCCGTGATGTTATGATCCCTATCCTTTCAAGGCTTTTAAGATAAATATCCTGTATGTCGGAAGGGGAAGGTTTTACGACAACCTGAAACTGCCAGTGTTTTTCAAGCCTCTGCGGATTATCGCCGTATCTGCCGTCCGCTGGCCTTCTGGAGGGTTCCACATATGCCGTTCTCCATTCACCATCGTCCAGGACCTTCAGAAAAGTCGCAGGATTCATTGTCCCGGCTCCCACCTCAATATCATACGGCTGTCCAATAACACAGCCCTGATCGCTCCAGAATTTCTCAAGTTCAAAAAGAAGGTCCTGAAAATTCATGCTTCTCCTGTATTAATTTGTTCCAGCACTCTCAAGGAGTTAGGTTTTTTGCCGAGAATACCTGAAGTTATCCTTCTCGAAACCCTGATGGCATCTTCTACTGCCTTGCACGGAACAGTGTTAAATAAAAATTCATCCGGCGGGGACTTGAATATCCTGTTAACGACCGCCTGAAAGTCTCTTCCAATGCCAATCGTCCCTTTGCCGCCGGAACAATTTTCGCATAAACTGAGAATCTTTTCAAGATTGAAATCAGCTTTACCGGTTATTGAATTCCCGCAATTCCCGCATCTTGAAAATGAAGGAAGAACCCCCTCCAGTTTAAGCAGCCATATCTCGAAATACAGTATCAGGATAGACGGTTTATCTGTAACTGCCAACTCGCGGGCGCATTTCTCAATAAGTCTGAACAGCGTGCTGTCCTGCTGACCGGGCTGGGTGAAAAGATCTATCAGCTCAGCCATATATGACAAATAGAGGCCCGCGCTAAGGCTCATATTGGAAGAAAAAGCCCTGCCGGCAGGTTCACAGCTTCTGATATAGCTGAGTTCGCGGTTTTCTTTCTCCTGGTAGCACAGATTTACAAGGCACATCGTTTCCAGGCTCGCTCCGTATTTTGATTTTCTGCTCCTCGCCCCCTTTGCAACACATTTCAGTTTCCCTGTTTCTCCGGAGAAAAAAACCACTATCCGGTCATTATCCCCTATATCGTAATGCCTCAGAACAAAAGCGCAGGTTTCCCTTATCGGCATGTCAGAGAGAGGGCAGGAGCCAGAGAGTGGCAATGGTAAGATAAACATAGACTCCGACAACATCAACACATGTCATGACAAGAGGGCCTGTGGCTACAGCAGGATCAATGCCCGTTTTGCTGAAAATAACGGGAAGACCCGCACCGATTACCGACGCGAGCGTCATTGACAGGAACAGTGAAATTCCGATGACCGTCCCGAAATAAAAAGCCTGTTGATAATTGAAGCCTGAAGCTGCCCCGAGCTCAAACCCGAGCGAAGAGGCAATGTTGCTTCCGAATTTGACCAGCATAACCGCAAACAAAGCAAGAGTTATGCCGTAAGATAAACCAAGTATCACAGCAGTCTGAATCTCTTTCCATACAGCGGCACCCCAGTGCTTGAGCCTGATCCTTCCCGTTGCTATCCCTCTCACGATTATTGTCGTGGACTGATTGCCGACATTACCTCCCATGTTCAGGATAACAGGAATAAATCCCGCAAGGATTGCCAGTTTTGTTATGGCGTTTCCGAAAAGGCCGATAATCCAAAGATTTATGACCCCTCCGAGCAGACTGAATGAAAGCCACATAAATCTGTGTTTGGCACTTTTTACAATGGACTTGGAATGTATTTCCTCCTCATCGGTACCTGCCAGTTTGAAAAAATCCTCTGTGGCTTCCTCCCGGAGAACATCAATTACATCGTCAATTGTCACAATTCCGGCCATTCTCATTTCTTCATCAACAACAGGAACAGCCAGCAAGTCATATCTTGCGACTATTTTAGCCACTTCTTCCTGGTCTTCATTTGCATAGACAAAAATCACATCCTTGGACATGATATCCTTCAGACATGTTCCCGGAGGGTTTATTATGAGCTGTCTCATCGAAACAATGCCTTTAAGCTTCCCATCCTCATCGACGACATAGACATAGAAAACCATTTCCATGTCCTCGTGCTCCTCCTCTCCCACATGCCGGAGAGAGCTTATCGCGTCTTCGCAAGTGGTATTCTCCGGAAGGGCAAAAAAATCCGGAATCATTATCCGGCCTGCCGTTTCCTCGGGGTACTCCAGAAGTTTGTTTATTTCGGAGACGGTTCTGGTTTTAAGAATGGAGAGAACTTTTTCCGATTCGTCATCTGAAAGGATGGAGAGTATATCCACCGCATCATCAGAAGCAAGTTCTTCAACAACGGATGCAACCTCCTCTGTTTTCAGGTTCTTGAGGAGATCGGTAGCATCGGCCCTCTGGAGCTCGCAGATCAAAGTCGCTGCAAGTTTTATCTCTCTCTGGATCAGCATCCTGGCCAGATTTATCTTTTCGTCGTGCTCAAACTTCTGGAATATTACAGGAAGATCTCCGGCATGTATTTTTCTTATGACATTAAGTGCTTTCCCCCTGGCACCCCGGCGGATGAACTTCCTTATGGAGTCAACGATGATATTGACTTTTTTGTGCTGCATCAGATCCTCCCTCCGTCTTCAGGCACAAGTCCGACCGACCTTAATGTCCGCTCGTCACTTCGCCATTTATCCTTCACCTTTGCCCATATCTGGAGGTGAACTTTTTTATTCAGAAGCTCTTCGATGCTTATTCTCGCGTTCGTGGATATTTTTTTGGCCATGCTCCCTTTGGCGCCGATGACAATTTTCTTCTGGGATTCCTTTTCGACATAGATGAAGGCATCAATGAAAACAATATTCTCTTCCTCAATAAACCTCTCAAGCTTCACTGCGGTCGCATAAGGAAGTTCTTTGGAAAGGCATCTCACAACCTGTTCCCTTATGAATTCCTGAATAAGAAACTCTTCCGGGCGGTCAGTAAAAAAATCGGGCGGAAAATACTCGGGTCCTTCCGGCAGGTTCCTGAGGGTGCAGTCAAGAAGCCTGTCAAGGTTGATATTCTTCATAGCCGAAACAGGGATTATCTCAAGAAAATCGTGCAGTCCTCTGTAACTGTCTATAAGAGGAAGAAGCTCCTCTTTCTGAATAAGATCTATTTTATTCAGGACAAGAACCGTCTTAACATTCACATTTCCAATGATTGACAGGACATATCTGTCCCCGGAACCGAAGGACTGGGTCACATCGGCAACAAGATAGACTATATCAGGCGATTCAAGAGACTGCCTGACATACTCCAGCATTCTTCTGTTCAGAAGAAACTTGGGTTTGTGAATACCGGGTGTATCAAGAAGGATAATCTGTCCGTTGTCCAGATGCCTCACCCCGAGTATTCTGTTTCTTGTTGTCTGGGGTTTGTTCGAAACAATGGAAAGCTTTGTTCCCAAAAGAGCATTTGTCAGCGTTGATTTTCCGACATTCGACCTTCCGATGACAGCCACAAACCCTGACCTGAAACCCTTGCTTTCTTCCATCATATCCCGGTAATTTCCTTTTCTATCTCTTCCATGCGGGTATCGCTTCCCTGATGGTCAAATCCGGCAAGATGCAGAAACCCGTGCACAGCCAGCTTAACAAGCTCTGCTTCGGATGAATGGCCCAGTTCTTCTGCCTGGTATTTCACCCGCTCAACCGAAATAACGATATCTCCGAGGTAATCTCCTCCTTCAGGATTCTCCCCTTCAAACGGGAACGAAAGAACATCCGTGGCTCCGGCCTTCCCCCTGAACTGTTCATTGTAGGAGGTAATTCCTTTGTCATCAGTCATCATCAGGCTCAGTTCAGCGTCAGCAACCCCTGCGATTGCCGAAGCCCTGTCAAGGGCTTTTTTTACTTTCTCCTCTTCCGTCCTGAAATCATCCCTTTCGTATATGAAATTGTATATCATTTACTTCCGCCCTTTGCCGTTCTTCTTTTTTGATGTGTTTTTGTCAAAATTGAACCCCGGATACTTGACCCTCTGATGCATCATCCCGAGAAGAACAAAATGGAAACTGTCCGAAATTTTATCAAGATCCTTGAATGTAAGATTACATTCATCAAGCTGCCCGTCAATTACTATTTTATTCACAACATCCTTTATCATCCCCTTGATCCTGCCCGATGTAGGCTCTTCAATCGTTCTTGAAGCGGCTTCGACGGCGTCCGCCAGCATGAATATTGCGGCTTCTTTGGTCTGGGGTTTCGGCCCGGGATAACGGAAATCCTCTTCCCTTATCTGCTTCGCGTCTCCGTTCAGCGCCTTTTCTTTTGCCTTGCTGTAAAAATATGTTACTAGCCGTGTTCCGTGGTGCTGGGGGATAATATCCCGGATCGCTTTTGAAAGTTTGTGTTCCCTGGCGAGTTCCATCCCCTCCTTGACATGATTCATGATGATAAGGCTGCTCATACTGGGTGAAAGGGCATCGTGTTTGTTCTCCCCTGCTCCCTGGTTTTCAACAAAATATTCCGGCATCCTGACCTTTCCGATATCGTGATAATACGCGCTGACCCTGCAGAAAAGAGCATTCGCACCGATTGATTCAGCGGCTGCTTCAGCTAGGTTTCCCACAATGACGCTGTGAGTGTAGGTCCCGGGGGCCTTCGCGGAGAGTTCTTTCAGAAGCGGATTATTCATATTCGACAGTTCAAGCAATTTTATATCTGTAAGAATGTCGAAAAGGTTCTCAAACATCGGAAGGGCAAAGGAGACAAGAGCGGTTGAAAAAATTCCCCCGGCAAAACCGCAGAATGCAGCAAACAGTGTTTCATCAAGGCCTTTCAGCGGATGAAGTTTGTCAAAAAACAAAGAAAGCGACACAACTGCCGCAATATTAAACAGTGAAATAACAAAACCTGTTTTAATCAGGGCGGTCCGCTGCTTATAGTGTCTGACGGCATAAATTGAGGAGAGACAGCTCAACAGAGAATACAGCATAAAAAGAATGCTGTTCCCGGTCATAATTCCCATTATCACGCTGAATGGGATAGAGAATATTATAGCAATATTTGCATCGACCAGAAGGGTGAGAAGTATCGCCCCGGCCGCAATAGGTATCCCGTAATAATATGCTTCGGTTATATGGAACGGTGGAATAGAAAGCTTATCGGCCAGTGAATCTGCTATGAACATCAGAATGTACATTATCAGTGACGACGAAACAATTACAGTCACAATGAGAATAAAAAGATGCTTAACGCTTTTAATGTAAGTCTTGTATGGTGACGAGTATCTCCATACGGAAATCATAAGCAGGGTAAGAATGGAAGCCAGCCCGACTAGTTTATACAGATTGAATTCCGTGCTGGTGGCTTTCCTGACGGCTTCAAGTTTCAGAAGGGTGGAACTGTCAACAGGGTCTCCTTCCCTCGCGATAACCGTTCCCTTTTTAATTATCAGAACCACCTCTTCAACAAGGCTCTCCGCGTCCGCTTTGCGCTTATCCGTTTCCGCCTTATTATATGTCAGGTTCGGAGAAATAAGATGCGAGGAATATTCGATACAGGCCTGTCTTAACTCTCTTTTTTTAATATCTTCAAAGCCTTCGCTAATCTTTTCCTTGGCATCCGTAATATCGATGATGTTCTTAAAATCACGGATTTCCTCCTCTTCTTTATTCGGATTTGTATCCTTCAGCTTTATGACCGGACTTTTCAAGAGCTGTTCTTTATTCAAAACAATTTTATTTTTTTGGAGATTCACGACAACAGACGAAACGGCATTTTCAATTTCAGTGGAAAAGCCTTGCCTCAGAAACTGCGCGTTAACCTGTCGATCCATGGAGCTGATGTCAGCTTCAATATTCCGGAGAAAATCCAGGATTTTATTTTCACGATCAGCATCTTTCTCCAGAAAATCCGAAAATGCCTCCGGGGTTTCGGGGTTAAAACCATATTCTTCCCTGATGTATGAAGACAGTGCTTCCCTCGCCTGCGAGAAAACATGCTCTATCTCCTCTTTGCGCAGCCTGGATGAAATGCTTTCAAAATCATAGACAGGCAGAACCAACCTCTTAGCCTCTTCGATCCTTTTTGCCGTTGCTTCCATATCAGGGAGAGCAATATCTATCGGGGCCTTTATGTCCGCATTTGGTATATCCCCTTCAACATATTCAGGAAAACCGAATTTGAACTGCTCGGAAAGAATTGCACTGAGAAGAACTACAAGTATGGCGCCCCATAATAAATCATTAAGCAGGATCTTTTTCAGCCTTTCAAAAGCGCTGTTCTGTTCAGATTGTTTTTCCATCCCTTTCATTCCTTCAGAGACCCCGTTTTAAATCCGATGTTTCCGTTTGCGTGGGATTCATATGCGTCAATAATGCTCTGCACAAGCCTGTGCCTGACCACATCGTCCCTGTCAAAATAAACGAATTCAATACCTTCCACCCCCGCCAAAATATCTCTGACTTCCACAAGCCCTGATTTAGTGCTTTTATTCAGATCAATCTGGGTAATGTCCCCCGTTATAACTGCTCTTGAGTTATAACCTATTCTTGTCAGGAACATTTTCATCTGTTCCGATGTGGTGTTCTGAGCCTCGTCCAGAATCACGAAGGAATCATTTAGTGTTCTCCCTCTCATAAACGCAATCGGCGCCACTTCTATAACACCCTTGCTTATAAAATCATTCGTTCTCTCCATCCCGAGAAGATCAAAAAGCGCGTCATAAAGAGGCCTCAGGTAAGGATCAACCTTCTGAATCATGTCTCCGGGAAGGAATCCCAGTCTTTCCCCCGCTTCAACCGCAGGCCTTGCCAGAATAATCCTTCTGACCCGGCCGCTGAGGAGAGCTGAAACCGAAACAGCTACAGCAAGATAAGTTTTCCCTGTCCCCGCCGGGCCAACCCCGAAAACCATGTCCGATCTTTTTAAAGCGTTTATATATCGGTTCTGATTAATGCTTTTAGGCGTTACCCCCCTGTTTCCGTTTATTTCGATTCTTGAATCAACAAGAAGTTCACGGATGGATATATTCTCATCCTTTCTGACAGCCCTGGCAGCCGTTTTCATGTCGCCTCTTCCCAGAGCTGCACCTGAAGATATCAGCGCGGATATCTGCTCAAGAAGGGACTGAACCCTTCTGCAGGCATTTTCAGGGCCGGCAACGGAAATCCTCTCTCCGCGCGCACCTACCCTTACACCGAATGTATCTTCCAGCAGTTTCAGGTTTTTATTGTTTATTCCGTAAACAGCATTTACAGAACTTTCGGGGATGTGGACTTCCAGTTCCAAACCGGATCTCCTGACATAAAACAACTCCTGCCCCGCAACAGCGGAACAGGAGTCGTAAAGATTTCAGAACATTAACTATTTGCCGTCAGTGAGAAAATCCGGAACCGGCCATACTTCGTAACGGGTTTTGGAATAGTTAACGGCATCCTTTTTATCCGCATCGGACGAATCCCTCGGAATGGAGAAGGTCTGGTTCGGATGAATAAGATCCGGATCCTTTATCTGGGAGCGGTTTGCTTTCCAGATAAGGGGCCACATGAACGGATCGCTGTAAATATTGCCGTGCTTCGAAATATTCCAGAGGTTATCGCCTTTCTGGACCGTCCAGCTGTTCCATTTCTCGGCTTCAAGAGCTGCTCTCCTCTGGGCTTCAAGTCTTGCCCGCTCTTCTGCTTCCAGGCGCGCTTTCTCGGCAATGGCTTCATTCTTTGCCTGTAACGCGAGCGCAGCAGCTTCATCGGCAAGCTTCTTAACCTTCAGATAATTACATGAACCGGCTTCAGCAAGGTTCTTGGCTTCCTTCATTTTGGCCTCTGCCTTACCGTATGTCCCGGAAGCATATTCCGGAGCTTCTGCTCCTCTTGCGTCTGCAAGGGCCTTCTCTGCGGCGGCCATTGAAGTTTCAGCTTCAGCTTTCGCTTTTTCCATCGCTTCATTGGCTTTCTGTTCGGAAGCAACGGCAAGTTCAGCGGCCTTTACGGCTGAAGTCCTTGCTTTGCTGCATTTCTTGTCAGTTACATAAGCTTCAGCTTCCTTAAGCAGCTTGGCGGCCTCGTCATACTCGCTGACATTATAGTCTGCGGCGCACTTATCCTTGGCAGCATTCAATGCGGCCTGCGCGTCACCCACTTCCTTGGGGGCCTTTGTGCAGCATCCTGTGACAAAGAACACCAGCGAAAGGCAAATTGTAAATGTGATCAGTTTTCTCATTATTTCAGCCTCCTGACTAGAGAACATAAACAAACAAAACATAAACAAAGCACAGTCTATTACAGCATGGATAAAAAGTCAACCCGGAAGACACAAATTTCAACTCCCGTGAAACTGCATTGCCGCATAGTGCATCAGAATACCGCCGCTTACCGAAACATTCAGCGATTCGGCACTGTCCTTCATGTACGGTATGGTTATCCTCATATCAGCAATCGCTGACAGCCGCTTCGAAATACCCTTCGATTCATTTCCTACCGAAACAATAAGGTTAGCCTTCCCGGAAAGCTCCGAAGGGCTGTGTTCACCATCAATGAACGATGAAGCAAAAACATAACCTGCCTTCTTAAGTGTTTCAACCATCGTGATATATGAAGAATTCCTTCTCAGCCAGACCGAAAAAACAGACCCGGCCGTTGACTGGACGCATTTGGGGGAAAACGGGTCAGCGCATTTTCCGCTCATCATAACACCTGAAAATCCAAAGGCGGCTGCCGACCTTATCAGGGTTCCGGTATTCCCCGGATCCTGGATATCCTCCATCAGCAGTATCCTGCTCCCGGGCTGCCCTGGAAGCTCTTCCAATCCGACATCCTCCGGAACAGCACATAAAACAGCAATCCCCTGCGGAGTCCGCGCGGTTGAAATAGATTTATACTGGCTTTCACTGACAACCCTGACATCAAAACTGCTGAAACTATCTTCAAATGCCTCAACACATATAACTTCCATCACTTTTTCAGGCCAGTGTGAAACGACAAAATCAGTGCCTTTCTTCCCTTCAATCAGGAAAGCGCGGTGCTGCTCCCTGCCTTTTCCGGAAGAAAGCGACTTGTAAAACTTTAGCGGCTTTTCGGGGGACATAAATACTTAATTCGCCTTTATATTCAAAACAAAGCAGGATTATACCAATTGCTCCGCAATCCCGCAATCAAATCATTATTCATCGGTTTCCCCTTGACCAATACTCATTTGAATGATAACTTTGTTGCTCTAAAGGAGCCGGGATGAAAACAGAAGACGATCTCTTTGACTGCATAAGAAGCATGATCAAAACAGGCATGACGCAAGATCTGGATTCTGAACTGCACAGAATATACGGGGAAACATGCGCCCCGGTCGTAATGGATTCCTGCGGGTTCACCCGCATCACGAGGAGCCACGGGAATGCTTATTTTCTTGAACGGATAGTCAGAACCCGTGACATTGTGGAACCTGTCTTCAGAAAGCACGGGTGCATCCGCTGGGACACCCATGCCGACAATATATATTCCGAATTCCCAAATCCTGCAGCAGCACTAAACGCTGCAATTGAAACGCTCACCGTGCTGAAAAGCTCCGGACTGATGATAACCGATACAGAACCCTACAGGCTTTGCACCGGGATCGGATACGGCCCTGTCCTGAGATCTGAAAAAGAAGGGGTTTACGGCGATGAAATGAACCTCGCGTCCAAGCTGGCTGAAGACACCGCGAACGGCGACGAGATCCTGCTTACCGAATCCGCCTTTGCGGGGATACCACCTGAAAAGAAATCCCTCTTCACAAAACTGCCTCTCCGGGTTTCCGGTGTGAGCATGTTTTATTATCGTGCTTTCTATTTTGATCTGGTCTGAATGGCGCCTGAAGCGACTCTGTCATCAAAATCATGGGGTGAACTGACCCCGATAGCGGGAGATGCTTCATCCAGAAAATATTACCGGCTGAAATATAACGGAAAGCCTGCCGTTCTTGCCGACTACACACATAATGAAAGCGCTTTCCTCCCGTTTATGGAAGCGCATAAATATCTGTGCTCAAAAGGTTTCAGTATTCCGGCAGTGTTTGACATTGACCTTGAAAACAAGATTATAGTCCTTGAAGACCTTGGGGATAAAACCGGTTACGACCTGATAATTTCAGAAAACATGAAGGGCCGGGATAACTTTTACAAGAACTGCCTTGATATGATTATACGCCTTCAGAACTGTCCGGTTGAAGAGCTCCCGGAAAATTCATCCATCCTGTCAAAAGCCCTGGATTCAGAAAAACTTCTGTGGGAACTAAACTTCATGAAAAAACATTATCTGGAAGGCCTTCTCGAAGCAACCCTGTCTGACGAAGAATCCCGTCTCATTGACGACAGCTTCCGCTTCATCGCTGAGCGCTGCGCCGCGCAGAAAACCGTCCTCTGTCACCGCGATTTCCATTCGAAAAATTTATACTGGAGAAACGGAGCTGTTACCATGATTGATTATCAGGACCTGCTTCCCGGCCCCTATACATATGACGCCGCTTCCCTTCTCCGCGATTCATACATCAAGCTTGAGGACAGATTTGTTGATGAAATGAAAGAGTATTTTTACCATAAACTTAATATAAACATTGAATATCAGATGTTTGAAAGCGACTTTGAGATGACCGCCCTCCAGCGCAACCTCAAAGCCATCGGAACCTTCGCGTCCCAGAAAATGCTGAAGGGCAACGCAGGGTATATCCAATTCATCAGCCCGACCCTCGCGAATGTTAAAAAGAACATCAATCGGTTTGAAAACCGGCTCGGAAACCTTAAAACGGTCCTGGAAAAACACATAAAGGAACTGCTATGAACCCAACCGGCATATCCACCCATCTTTACGCCGTTGACACCCTTGACCTCAGAAAACTGGAAACAATAAAGGACGCGGGATTCAATCTTATCGAACTTTACGCAAACATCCCGCATTTCGATTTCACCGATGCGGGAACAATTAAACAAACCGCCCGACATCTCGGGAAACTTGAACTTCAAGTTCACTCCATCCACGCGCCGTTCTATGAGAATCTCGATGAGGCAAGAAAAGGCAACTGGATGTCCATTTCCGCCGTGGATGACAACCTCAGGAAACTCAGCGTTGACCTGATAAAGAAATCCATCGCCATAAAGGATTATCTGGATTTCAACTGCGCGGTAGTCCATATCTCCTCCCCGGGATATGATCCTGTTTATAACAACAGGGATGCCTGCATGAAAAGCCTTGAAGGGATAATCCGTTGCGCGGAAAAATACGATGTCAAAATTGCAATTGAAAACATTCCCAGCGAGCTTGGAAAATCAAGGAATGTTCTCGGCATCGTAAATGAACTGAAAAACCGTCATGCCGGAATATGCTTCGACACCGGCCACGCGAACCTGGAAGACAGCCTCACCGAGTCCTTTGATATGCTGAAAGATCTGATAATCACAACCCACATTCACGACAATGAAGGAACCAGAGACGCCCACCTTCCCCCGGGTTCCGGGAACATCAACTGGAACCAGTTCCTGAAAAGGATCTCGGATTCAGGATACAAAGGCCCGCTGATGTTCGAACCTGACTACCAGACACCGGAGCAGGATCTTAAAAAACTGGGAGAGCTCAAAAAAACATGGGAGGTCTGGGATTCGCCGGAATATCATCCATGATGTCCGGCAAAAACAGAAACCCTCTTTCTTCATTCCTTTCCGAAGCCGGATATTACTTCCGAAGCAATCGCGAAATCATCCATACTGTTTGCAATTCTTACCGGAATGCCGCACCGCATAATATCATCCCGGGCGGCTGGCGCGGGGTTTATAAGGAACGCTGATACCACCTTCCGGCTTTTTTCTTTCGCGTATTCAGCCAGAACGGAACATCCCCCTTCTGACGCGACGGCATGGAAATTCATGACAACAAGATGGGCAAGCAGTTTGTCGAGATCATCAGGATGAGAAACCGAATCCACAGAGGAAAACGATTTCCCGCATCCCGTCAGATCATATCTGATAACCCTGAAGTTCTTTGCCAGTTCGCAGAAACACCCCTCCCAACAACTCAGGTCCAGCCCCTCTGTGCCAACATAGTTGTCGCCTTAGCCAAAATAGAATGGATGTAGGGGG
>CAZDZC010000046.1:0-22377 GCA_964509835.1 uncultured Acidobacteriota bacterium | reverse complement strand
GCGTTGAATTATTGGTGAAACACCCGTCGGAACCTGTGACTTTTAGTGTTACATTGTAACTTCCGGCTGAACTGTAGCTGTAAACCGGATTCTGCTGGTTTGATGTTCCGGAGCCATCCCCGAAATTCCATGCGAATGTATATGGAGGTATTCCTCCTGTGGGATTGGCGGTGAAGCTGATCTCTTCATAGGTGCAGGCAGGACTGTCGTTATCAGGGGATGATGACGGTGAAGGAAGAACCGACACAGGTGTGTCCATCATTGTTGATTCACATCCGCTACTGTCCGTGACAGTAAGTGCGGCTAAATATGATCCGGATGAGCTGTATGTATAACAAGGGTTTTCGGCAGTTGAAGTTCCTGAACCGTCCCCAAAATCCCAATTAAATGAATACGGAGGATTTCCTTCAGAAGGATTAGCCGAAAAGCAGATTGAACCGCAGGAAGGGCCGTCATTTAAAGGAAGAGTTATCGGCTGTTGTCCCACAGTGATATTCATCGCTTCAACGCTGTTGCAGAATTGCGCATAATTCCTGAATATATATGCCCTCCCTCTGTCTGTTCCCCCGGAATCTGCAGATGGCGCGCCTGTAATCATAAAATCCCCATCCATGCTTATGGACATTCCGAACCATGAACCGTAAGATGCATCCGATGCTTTGAGCAGTTTTGAATCCCATCCGTGGTCGAAGGCCCAGACATATATCTTTCCCCTGTCGGAATCAGCCCTGTAAGCTCCTGTGGCAAGGTAGCCGTTTTTAAGAGAAACATCATATCCGAAACTGTCCCCGTCAGCAGTATCAGAAGCTGTAACTGCATAGACCTGGCCCCAGTTATCAGGACCTCCTTCATCTCTGCTGAAAAAATAGACCTTCCCTCTGTCAATACCTGCTGCATCAGCAAAAGGTGCCCCTGCAACTGCATAATCCCCCTCAAGATGAACGGTTGTACCAAGGCGGTCATTGTCTGCTGCATCGGAAGAGGCAAGGATTTTGACCTCTCCCCAGTTGTTTGCGCCCCCTTCATCTTTGCTGAATATATATGCACGGCCCTGACATATACCTGTGCCGTCGGCAAGATATGCCCCGACTATCAGATCAGTGCCATCCAGATGCAAATCATTTCCGAACCGGGCAAAGTTGGACGCATCCGAAGCTGTCAATTTCTTCACTTCCCCCCAGTTGTCAGCTCCTCCCTGGTTCCTGAAGTAGATATATACCTTTCCGCGGTCGTTTCCTCCTGAATCTGCAGTATGGGCTCCAATAACTGCATAATCTCCGTTCAGGGACACTGAACACCCGTATTGATCTTCAACGGCACCGTCGGAAGCTGTAAGGATCTTCAGTTCCCCCCAGTTGTCGGGGCCTCCCTGGTTCTTATAATAAACATATGATTTCCCTGTACCCGAGGATTCACTCTGGCGCGCCCCTATAAGGATATAATCACCACTTATGGAGATTGAGCAGCCGAAATCGTCACCGTCAGTGGTATCTGAAGCTGTCAGTGTTTTTACAACGCCCCAGTTGTCGGGTCCTCCGGCATCCCTGTTGAAGATATATGCCTGACCCCTGTAAGTACCTCCGGATTCAGCATACAATGCTCCGGCAACAGCGTAATCACCGCTGATGGAGACACTGCATCCGAAACTGTCATAGTCAGAAGCATCCGGTGCCTTTAGAACATTCTTTTCCTTATACATACCCGAAGAGGATATGTCCGACAAAGTTAGAACCGCTGTATAAGATCCCGGTGCTGCATATGTGTGGGATGGGTTTTCGGCTGTTGAACCAGCTGTTCCATCCCCGAAATCCCACTGGAACGAATAAGGTGTGGACCCGCCCGATGGATTTGCTGTGAAGTCCAGAGGCACGGAAACGCATGCCGGTCCGTCAACAGCCGGGGCTGTTGAAAGTGCAGGGCCGACTAAAACAGCAGTGCAGACAGGTTCGGCAGTGCATCCGCTGCTGTCCGTCACTGAAACGCAGGCACTGTATGTGCCTGTACCCGTATAAGTGTAAACCGGATTCTCCAGTGATGAAAAACCTGTGCCATCACCGAAATCCCAGGAAAAACTCAGCGGAGGGGTTCCTCCTGAAGGTTCTGCCTGGAAGCTGACAGGTTCGTTCTCGCATACCGGACCGTCATTCTCTGGTGAGGGAACAGGTGATGTCAGCACGATTGCAGGTGTATCGAGGACTGCTGATTCACAACCACTGCTGTCAGTGACTGTGAGCATTGCCATATATGTTCCTGATGAAGTGTAAGTGTGACAGGGATCTTCAGCGGTGGAAATTCCGCTGCCATCCCCGAAATCCCAGCTGAAGGAATACGGAGGGATTCCTTCCGAAGGGTTCGCAGTGAAACAGATCAAGCTGCATGAAGGGCTGTCATTTACAGGGAATGAAACAGGTGCGGTGTTCACTGCAACTCCCAGCGTTTCAACCGTTTTACACAGGGCATCTCCGGCAAAAGCATAAGCCTTTCCACGCTGAGCTCCTCCGACAGGTGCATAATATGCACCTGAAAGGGCTGTGTTGCCATCCAGGCAAACAGAAACTCCGAACCGGTTCCCCATTGCGCTGTCTGAAGCTTTCAGAATCTGGGTTTCCCCCCAGTTGTCAGCCCCTCCCTGGTTGCGGTTGAAAATATATGCATGACCATATTCCGTATTACCCGGTGCATAAGGTGCACCTATCAGAATATTCTCTCCGGAGATGGAGACAGACGATCCGAAAATGTCCCAATCCAGAGAATCAGAGGAAGTGAGGATTTTAACCTCCCCCCAGTTATCGATCCCGCCGGAATCTTTCCTGAACACATATGCCTGACCTCTGTGATCGCCTCCTGCACTTGCGTATTTCGCGCCTATCACTGCATGATCGCCTGATACTGAAACGGAATAGCCGAACAAATCACCTGCAACCCCGTCCGAAGCTGTGATCACTTTCAACTCTCCCCAGTTGTCAGGGCCTCCCACATCCTTTCCGAATACATAGACTTTTCCGCGTTCGGAATCCGCATTTGGAACGCCGACAATCAGAAATTCCCCGTCCATGGCTACAGATCTTCCGAATTGATCTCCATCAGCGCCATCTGAAGCTGTCAGGATTCTAATTTCTCCCCAGTTGTCAATACCGCCTGAGTCTTTTTTGAAAACATATACCTTCCCGCGTTCAGTCCCGACTGCATCAGCATATGGTGCGCTGACGGCTGCATATTCTCCGGAAAGATCAATTGTCACGCCGAAATAGTCACCGTTTTCCGTGTCCGATGCTGTCAAAATCCTGATCTCACCCCAATTGTCAAGGCCTCCCTGATCTTTCCTGAAAATATATGCTTTCCCACGATAGAAGCCTCCTTCATCAGCCGCAAAGGCACCCGCGGCAGCATAGTCTCCATATATTGATACTGAATAGCCGAAACCATCTCCGTGCAAGCCGTCGGAAGCGGTAAGGATCTTTATCTCGCCCCAGTTCTCCTCTCCACCGCTGTTCCGGCTGAAAATATAAGCTTTTTCTGTGCCATTTGTGCCAATGACAGCAGTGTCACCTTCAACACACACTATTATCCCGAATTGATCGCTGTCAGCTGCATCGGAGGCTGTGATAATCCTTGTTTCCGTGAAATCAAGGGGGCTGGCAAAATCTGATAATGTCAGCACTGCTGTGTAAGTTCCGGGAACAGCATAAGCGTGCGATGGGTTCTCTGTGTTTGAACCCGCAGACCCGTCGCCAAAATCCCAGACGAATGTGTAGGGCGGTACACCACCTGAAGGGTTTGACATAAATCCGGTCTGCATTCCAGCACAAACCGGGCTGTCAACCGATGGTGATGAAACCGGAACATCAACAATAACTGTTTTTACGCATCCATTCGCTTCAGCGCCGATAAAATCCCTTACGGTCACACAGGCGCTGTAAGTTCCTGCAATACTGTAAATATAGTCAGGATTTTCAAGGGTTGATGTTCCAACCCCATCCCCGAAATCCCATAGAAATCTGTAAGGCTCGGTTCCACCACCAGGATTTGTTTCGAATGAGACCGTCTCCCCTGAACACCCGTTTGCAGGCCCGACAGGCCTTATGATCAGAACTTGCATTTCGGGTGGATCAACGGGTCGTTTAAGCGCAGAAAGTCCATTTATTTGATCATTTGCCGGATAGCCAAAAGGGAAAAGAAGGAAGGTAACAAAAACGACAGCACAAAAAGCCGCTGTTTTTGAGATTGGAAAATATTTCATTTGCGCCTCCGCAGAAAATTTCCATACGAAATTGCGATTCCACTACTGCAAAATAATATCATTTCCGCCAATGCAATGCAAGAAAAATTGTGGTAATGTAAAGGTCTCAGCTGACTGAATTCGGTAAGCTGCCGTAACAGATGTGGCATTAATAATTTAAGATAATTGCATGGTGATGATTATGGAAATTGAAATCATCGGGCCGGAAGCGGACAAGGCTTGTTTTGATGTTGTCAGGAATGTAAAGGAAGCAACAGGCTATCTCCGCGTTAAAGCGGAAGTAAAAAGAACGGTGGAATCAGGAGCAGGCCATTATCCAGTCGTGAAGATAAACGGAAAGGTCAAGTCAGAAGGCGTAACGCCCGACACAAGGCAGATACTTGTCTGGATCACGACCCTGCTGGCTGAAAACACACTTTGATCTTCCGGGCATTACGGAATGGACTGTTGTTGAGATATGTCTTATAATACCTGCGAGCGTTTTTTCTTACGGGTCTTTTTAGATTGGATATCTTATGCTGAGAATAGTGAAACTTCTGGATAACATTTCCAAACCGGTATTGCTTGCAATTGGTTTATCAACGGCCATTCTGATAGGCGTCCTTCAGTATTTCACCGGCCCGCAGATCTCGTTTTCAATCCTGTATCTGTTCCCTATCCTGATCATTACCTGGTTTGCGGGCAGAAGCGCCGGTATTGCTGTGGCAATTGCAAGCATTGTATCCTGGCTTGCGTCTGATCTTACATTTGCATCCTGCTTTTCAAACCCTGGAATCCCTTATCTTAACGAAGCATTCCGCCTGATTGTATTCATTATGATCGTCTGGGTGGTTTCAAAACTGAAGGATACTGTGGAGTTAAAGGAAAAGCTTGCAATGACGGATTTTCTTACCGGTGTGGGGAATAACCGAGCCTTCACCATAGAGGCGGATGCCGAAATAAAACGAGCGAAGGATTCAGAATTGACATTCTCCGCGGCATACCTCGACATTGATGATTTCAAACTGATAAACGACAACCTGGGGCACAGCACCGGAGACGCTGTACTGAGAAAAGTCGCGCAGATTATAAATGAAAACACGAGGAAAAGTGATATCCTGGCGCGGTTCGGCGGCGATGAATTTGTCATGCTTTTCCCGGAAACCTCTGATGTCGCAGCCTTGAACATCGCGAAAAAACTTCAGACAGCGCTGATTGCTTCCATGAATGAAAATAACTGGCCTGTAACATTCAGCATCGGTCTCGTAACCTTTAATGTTATTCCGGATACCGTGGACGGGATCCTCAAGGTCGCTGATTCTCAGATGTACGCGTCCAAACAGAACGGCAAAAACATGATAAAGCATAAAACAATTTGATTCTTCCGTCGCTTATTATCTACCTGACATTCTGATAACAGGAAAGGGGAGGGCGCTATGTGTCACAATGACAGGATTTTCCGGTACCTGAAAATCGGAAAGGAATAGAAATCCAGTTCCCCCCTTTCTTATCAGAATGTTTATTATTTAGCAGAATAGGCCGTGCTTCTGCCGTTTCCGTGCCGTTCGATGATTCCGTCCTTTACCATCCCTGACAGCATCCTCTTTATTGTCGGGTTGGGAATGGCCAGTTTTTGCGCAATTTCACCAGACCTGCAGCCGGAATGGATTTTGATAAATGTGAGAACAGACCTTTCTCTTTTGGATAATGCGGCTCCCTGCCCGTATTCTTCAAGTTTTTTTGTCATGCTGTTTAGTATTTCAAAGAAGAATTCAATCCATGGTGCGATGTTCTCTCCGGGCCGCTGTGACTGGCATTCCCTGAGAATCCTGTAGTAATCCGTTTTTCTGGCTTCAATTTCATGTTCAAGGCTGATGTAACTGATCCATCTGTAACCGTTTTTCAGGAGCAGAAGGTTTGTCAGAAGCCTCGACAATCTTCCGTTGCCGTCCTGAAATGGATGGATGCTGACGAAATCATAAGAGAACACTGCGGTTTTAACCAGAGGATGTGAATTATTGTCCGTCCTGTACCACTCAATCAGATTTTTCATTGCGTCCTGTGTCGGAAATCCGGGTTCGGTTGTCCTGGATATTATCTGCTTTGTGCCATCGGGATATTCGGCTTCCACTGCATTGCCGTGCAGTTTGTAGTTTCCTTTATGCCATTCATCTTTACTGCTGTATTTCAGGAGAATATTGTGAAGATTCCTTATGCCTTCCGATATTTCAATGTTCTCATACGAATTGTTTATAAGGTCAAGCGCTTCATAATAACCGAGAACCTCCTGAGAATCCCTGTCTGATATCTTTGTAATATCAATGTTGTTCAGAAGGACTTCAACCTCTTCATCGCTCATCAGAGAGCCTTCAATGCGGGTTGATGCGCCTGCGCTTCTTACTGTTGCAACTGATTTAAGTTCATCAAGGGTTCTGTTGTCTGTTTTATCGTTTGTCTGCCATGCAGTATCGAAGCGCTCAATCTTGTTTACCAGAGAAAAGAGTTCCCAGTCTATATCAATTGTGAAGGTGTGTATCCGGTTCTTCATGAACTTATAGTATCACAATTTCAGATAAAATGATACGATTTGATACGAATTCGATACAAAAAAGGAAGGATTATTCAATCACAAAGGCCAGCGAAATTCTGTGTGAATGCGGGAATGTTATCGGGACTGATGAGGGAAGCTTCATCAAGATGAAGCAGAACGCTTTTGTCCAGAGCGGGTCAAAGACAACATAGAGCTCTGTTCAGCCTGCTCTCTCTCCAGCCCTTGCTGGATCATTCTGACCATCGCAAAGCCGGATTTCTTCAACAGCCCCTATGTCCCCCGATTCGTGTGATGCTCCACATAGATGTCCAGCAGGCGGCGAATCATTTTCTGATAATGAGTGCGGTTCTTCTTTGCTTCCTTCTTGAAGAATTCGATGCTGGATTTGTTCAGAGTAATGGTTATTTTGACATTATCATCTTTAAATGCCAGTTGTTCCGGAGAAGGAAGGAAGTCCTTAATGATTTTAATTTCTCCGATAGGTTCGTCAGTGTATTTAGTTTTTTTCTTTGTTTTCGTCGCCATAAATCTTTCTCCCTTTTCGCCAGTAGCCTGCTCCAATGATCCGAATAGCTGAACCTCTGTATGTGAACCGGACAGTAATAATCTCTTCTTCTACTTTCCCGAAACAGTAATATCTTTTCTCTCTCCCGCTGTGAGTTATGTCCTCGGCGATTACGCGGTCCGGATCGGCAAACGCGTATTGAGCAAGTTCGAATGGAATACTGTGTTTCTCCTGATTTTCCAGGTTCTTGGATTCATCCCATTCAAAATTGACTTTCTTCATGAAGTCTAATTTAAAGCATCCCGTCAATAAATGCAATACATTTGTATGGCGATTTATATGGGAGTCTGTATTCCATGTGTGATCCGCTAACCGCAAATCGAATTTGGTTTGATTTGAAAGTTGCGGAAGGGCAAGGTTCTAAAGTGTCACAAATCCCGGATAAGGAAGGATTATTCAATCACAAAGGCCAGCGAAATTCTGTGTGAATGCGGGAATGTTATCGGGACTGATGAGGGAAGCTTCATCAAGATGAAGCAGAACGCTTTTGTCCAGAGCGGGTCAAAGACAACATATCCGCTTAACATTTAAATCTTGACTATTGCTATTATCAATTCACTTGGCCTGCCTGACCTGGTGAATATTGCTGGCGTAAACATTTTTTATGCCGAGGCGGCGGTTCTCCTCCTGAGCCATTTTTACAGCTTTTATCATTACCTTCGTGAAGTCAGCAGCAATTGCCCTGTATTGCGCTTTAAGTTTTGTTTTTTCAGATTCCGATAATTGTTTTTTATTCAAAGCGTTTCACCAGTCGAGAGAATTCCACATATAAGCCGTGGTTATGTATTTCTGTTTCATCACCATAACAGGACATAACCTCAATCGGTTTGTCTTGACCATTATAGATTATATGATACATGTCTGCAAGGAATCTGTAATCTTTCCAGAAATTTCTAAAACTTCGTTCGTATCTCCTTTTAATGTCCCTGTAAGGAACATCATGTCCGCCTTTTTGCACTCTATCTTCAATTCTTGCGTGACATAGTTCTATTGAGTCCAGAAAGAGAAACAGGATCAGGACATTATATTTTCTGCCATGTAATGTGTTGATTGATTTTATAAGCTTTCTGCCCGAAAGCGTTGATTCGAGCACAAAGGATTTTCTTTCATTTATGTAATGTTCAAGAGTGCAGAAGTAGATCCTACCGGCCTCCAGTGCGGCATTTTCAGGATGATAATGATCAATTTTAATTGCAATTAATATTTAAAAAACCCCGGTGTAGCTTTCTCGCTCACCCTTCGACAAGAGTTTATATCGAGCGTAGTCGAGATACCAGGGTGACACTTCGCCGGAGTTTATCCAGAGTCTCGATCACTGAGCGATGTGCTGAGTTCATCGAAGCATGGCACCGCAGGTACTGTATCGAAATGTCGAAGGGTTCGGGATGAGGAGGTCGCTAATCCGCGCCGCCTCCCAGCACCGCGTAAAGTTTTATCCTGTTTAAAAGTTTTGTCAGCTTCAGCATATTCAGTGTCTGCTGTTGTGCGTAAAGCGACCGCTGGGCATCCAGCACGCTCAGATAGCTGTCTATCCCGGCCTTATAACGGCTTTCCGCGAGGCGATAGGCTTCCGATGATGCTTCCACCAGCGATTCATGCGCCGAAAGTTGCCGGTCAATTGTGCCCTGTTCCGCGAGGGTGTCCGATACTTCCCTGAATGCGTTCTGAATCGCTTTTTCATACTCGGTGATCATTATTTCCCTGGAAACCTTGCTGACCTTCAGCGCTGACCATGCACGGGCATCAAACAAAGGGGCGATGATTTTCGGAATGAAGCTCCATGTTCCAGTCCCGCTGTCAAAGAGGCCTGACAGCTCATCACTTGCCGTCCCGATGGAAGATGTGAGCGAGATCCTGGGCAGGAACGCCGCTCTTGCCGCTCCTATGAACGCGTATGCCCCTTTAAGCCGGTGTTCCGCCGCGATAATATCTGGGCGGTTCAGCAGCGCTTCTGATGAGAGGCCTGCCGAAATCCCGCTGAACGGTTTAATGTTGCTGAAATCTACCGGCAGCATTTCTTCAGGGACGGCCGCGCCCGAGAGGAAATCAAGCATGTTCCTGTCAAGCGCGGTGAGCCGGGTGTAACGGGCTACATCGGATTTTGCGATTTCAAGCGGGATCTGCGCGCGTCTGAGATCAAGCTCTGAAACCGCACCGAGGTTGCAGCTCTTTTCGATCATGGAATAGGTATCCTGCTGTGTTTTCAGGGTAGATTCCGCCAGCGTGAGGTTCTCGCGGTCTGCTGCGAGGGTGAGATATACCCGGGCGACTTCGGAGATCAGCAATATCTGCTGGCCCCTGCGCGCCTGCTCAGTGGCGAAGTATTCCTGAAGTGCCTGTTTTTTAAGATTGCGAAGGCGGCCGAAAAAATCCAGCTCCCATGAAATACCCATGTCAACGCTGTATTGTTCGACTATTCTGGAATCATCCGTTCCGACAAGATCGCCGAACAGTTTCTGCCTGACTCCTGTTCCCGACGCGCTCAGGGAAGGGAACAGTTCGCCGCGCTGGATACCGTGCCGGGCCCGTACTTTTTCAACATTAAGCGCAGCAATCCTGAGATCCCTGTTGTTCATCAGGGCATTTTCAACGGCGGACCGCAGGCATTCATCCTGAATGAATTCCCGCCAGTCCGTATCACAGAGCTGCGCCGATGATGGTTCGTTTTTCTGGTAAGCATCGCCTTCAGGCCATTCCGGCTGCACTGGCGCGTCAGGCCGTGAGTATTTCGGCGCGAATGAACAGCTTGAAACAAGAAAAAGGAACATGACGGCTATGATTGAATATATTTTTTTCATTTTTATTTCTCCTCCGGCTGGACGGCAGTTTTATTATCTTCTATGGTCTTTCTTTTCTTCCCGAGGATTTTTTCAACGAGCACATAAAAAAGAGGCGCGAATATAACCACAAGAACTGTCGCGCTGATCATCCCCCCGAGCACGCTCGTTCCGATCGCGTTTTGCGCGCCTGCTCCCGCTCCGGTTGTCATCGCTAGGGGAAGGACCCCGAAGCCGAACGCGAGAGAGGTCATCAGAATGGGACGGAAACGCAGTTTCGCTCCCTCGATTGTTGCTTCTACCAGCCCCATGCCCTTTCCCAGACCGTCCTTGGCGAACTGAACAATAAGAATCGCGTTTTTGGTTGTCAGCCCCAGCGTGGTGAGCAGGCCGATCTGAAAATACACATCATTTTCCAGCCCCCGCATGCTTGAAGCAATGATCCCGCCGATTACCCCGAGGGGAAGAACCATCAGAACCGAGATCGGGATGGTCCAGCTTTCGTATAACGCGGCAAGACAAAGGAATATCACAAAAATGGAAAACGCGTAAAGCATCGGAGCCTGGGAGCTTGACATCCTTTCCTGATAAGAAAGGCCCGTCCAGTCATAACCTATGCCGTTGGGAAGTTTCGCGACGGCCTCTTCCATAATCCGCATCGCTTCCCCTGAACTTCTGCCGGGCGCGGGTTCACCCCAGATGTTGATTGACGGGAAACTGTTGAATCGGGCAAGCTGGGGAGGGCCTGAAGTCCACTTGCCTGAAGCGAACGATGAGAACGGTACCATTTTCCCGTATATGTTTCTGACATGCAGTTTGTCCAGATCTTCGGGCAGCATGCGGTGAGGAGCGTCGGCCTGCAGGAAAACCCTTTTGACGCGTCCTCCCTGAATGAAATCGTTTACATAAGCGCTTCCGAACGCGGCTGACAATGTTCTGTGGATAGAAGTGATCGGAACGCCGAGGGCGCCGGCCCTGTCCCAGTCAACATCAATTCTGTATTCGGACACATCGCTCATGCTGTTTGGCCTGACTGCCGTCAGCCGTTTGTCCTGAGAGGCTATTCCCAGGAGCTGATACTGGGCTCCCATTAATGCCTGATGGCCGAGGCCTCCCCGGTCAAGAAGCTGAAAATCAAATCCGGTTGCCATGCCCAGCTCAAGCACTGCAGGAGGCGGGAATACAAACACCATCGCGTTCTTTATACCTGAAAGCGCGCCCATTGCGCGCTGCGCGACAGCTTTTGCTTTAAGGTCGTCTCTGTCGCGGAGTTTCCAGTCTTTAAGCTTTACAAACATCATACCGTTGTTCTGCGACCTTCCCGAAAAGCTCATCCCAGCGATGGTCATTGTGGATTCAACGGAATCCTTTTCGTTCTGCCTGAAATAATCCCTGACCTGATTTGCCGTCTCCTTTGTCTGTTCGAGTGTTGAGCCGGAAGGCATTATAATCTGGGCCAACAATATCCCCTGGTCTTCGTCCGGGATATAGGATGTTGGCATCTGCCGGAACAGAATTATCATGATCCCGACGATAATGACGAAAACTGCGGCATACCGTTTTTTCCGTGAAAGGGAATGGCTTATGAGACTGATATACGAGTGCCTGAAGCGGAAAAACCCGCGGTTGAACCATTTGAAGAAAGGCCTCAGGAAAAATATTGCGTTTTCGGCTTCCCTGCCTCCCTTTACGGGTTTGAGAAGCGACGCGCACAGAACGGGTGTCAGTATCAGCGCCACCACAACCGAAAGAAGCATTGCGGATATTATGGTTATCGAGAACTGGCGGTATATTACTCCTGTTGAGCCGGGGAAGAATGCCATTGGCCCGAACACGGCTGACAGCACTAGCCCGATGCCGATGAGCGCGCTTGTTATCTGGTCCATGGACTTTGCCGTGGCTTCCCGGGGGGAAAGCCCTTCTTCGCTCATTATCCTCTCAACATTCTCAACCACGACGATCGCGTCGTCCACAAGCAGGCCGATGGCGAGAACCATCGCGAACATGGTAAGCATGTTTATCGAAAAACCGAATAATCCCAGCACGCCGAATGTTCCGAGGATGACGACCGGAACTGCCATGGTCGGAATGAAAGTGGCTCTCAGATTTCCGAGGAAAAGCCACATTATCAGAAAAACCAGCACGATTGCTTCCAGCAGTGTCTTGACAACCCCCTGGATCGAAACCCTTGTGAACGGAGTGGTGTCATAAGGATAGACAACCTTCATCCCTTCGGGGAAAAAGCTGCTCATCTCTTCCATTTTGGCTTTGACTGCATCAGCCGTATCAAGGGCATTTGCCCCGGCAGCCTGACGCACGGCTATGCCTGAGGCCGGCATTCCGTCATTGTAAGCGGCCTGCATGTCATAGGTCTCGGTGCCGAGTTCCGTGCGGCCGACATCCCTGACCCTGACCACCGAACCGTCAGGATTTGTGCGGACGGGGATGGCGCCGAATTCATCCGGGGTCGAAAGCATGTTCTGCACAACGATGGAAGCGTTAAGCCGCTGACCTTTCACAGCGGGTGCGCCTCCGAACTGGCCTGCCGAGACCTCCACATTGTACATTTTTATGGCAGTTATAACATCCTCAATAGTGAGATGATAATCGTTAAGTTTCAGGGGATCCAGCCATACGCGCATTGCGTAGCCTCCGCCGAAGATCTCCACTTCGCCGACACCGGGGACGCGGGCAAGAACCTTTTCCAGGTTTGATTTGGCATAATCCGTAAGATCATAATTGTCCATGCTGCCGTTCTCGGACACAAGCCCGACTATCATCAGATAATTTCTCGTGGACTTGCTGACCTGCACCCCCTGGCTTTTGATGGTGTCCGGCAGGCTCGACATGGCGAGCTGAAGTTTGTTCTGTACCTGCGACCATGCCAGATCGGGATCGGTCCCTGCCTTGAATGTGAGTTCAACACGGGAGGCGCCGGCCGAGTCGCTTATGGATGACATATACAGCAGATTGTCAAAGCCGGTCATCTTCTGTTCAATGATTTGGGTGACGCTGTTTTCAACCGTTTCAGCGGAAGCTCCGGGATAATACGAGCTGATAGCTATTGACGGCGGAGCCATTGCAGGGTATTGGGATATCGGAAGATTGTATATTGCCAGCCCTCCGCCCGCCATTATTATAATGGCAATAACCCATGCGAAGACAGGACGCTTCAGAAAGAACCTGGATAACATCAGTTGCCTCCGTTTTTCTGCGAGGAGGGATCCACGGGTTCAAAGGGGATTGTCTTGACGGAGGATCCGGGGCGGACTTTCAGCGCGCCTTCAACAATGACCCGGTCCCCCGGCTCGAGGCCGGAAGATACAAGCCATCGGTTTCCTACTGCCCGGTCCAGAACGAGCTGTTTCTGCTGTGCCTGTTCATTCCCGTCAACTGTCAGGGCATAGGGGTTGCCTTTCGGATCACGGGATACCGCCTGCTGGGGAACAACGATTGCATTATTGTTGATGCCTTCCTTTACAACAGATCTGACAAACATTCCCGGAAGAATTATGCTGTCGGGATTCGGGAAAACGATTCTCAGAAGCACCGATCCTGTTGATGGGTCCACTGTAATGTCCCGGAACCGCGTTTTCCCTTCCAGAGGATAAACGCTCCCGTCATCAAGAATAAGAGACGCATTGTCAACATTGTTGCCGTTCCGGTCAAGACTGCCATCTTCAAAGCGGCGGCGGAGCTTCAGAATATCTGATGTGGATTGTGTTACATCCACATATATTGGGTCCATCTGCTGAATAACAGCAAGAGCTATCGGCTGATACGCGGCTACAAGCGCGCCTTCTGTGACTGTGGACCGTCCTATCCGTCCGGAGATAGGGGCCTTAATGGCTGTGTAGCCGAGATTTATTTGTGTGGCTTTAACGGCTGCTTTGCCGGAATTTATCTCTGCTTCAAGCTGTGAAAGCGCGGCAACGGCATTATCGAAGTCCTGCTGACTGACTGCCTTTATTTCGACCAGCTCTCTGAAACGCTCTGCGCGGGATTTTACAGACGGCAGGTTCGCCTCTGCCCGTCCCAGAGCAGCGATAGCGTTGTCGAGGGCTGTTTCAAAAGGCGCGGGATCAATCTGATAAAGAAGCTGGCCTGCTTTTACCTCAGAGCCTTCGGTAAATAACCGTTTCTGTATCAATCCGCTCACCTGGGGGCGGATTTCAGCAATTCTGTAAGCTGTCGTTCGTCCCGGGAGTTCAGTTGTAAGCGTAATCGTTTCGGGTAAGACTGTCACTATTGAAACTTCAGGAACAGGCGGGGACTGGGCCTGCTGTCCGTTGCCGCAGGCATGCGTGGACATTAAGAGCAATACAGTCATTATGGAAAGCGCACAGCATTTGAAAATATTCATATAAAAACTCCTGTTTAACAATTACTTCGGTTCAGTAAAAATCCGGATCTATAACTCCCCGCAGGAAAAGCTCTGTTACCGTTTCTGCTTTCGGCATTTCGTTTTCATCACCATCCGTAATGATCCAGTTCATCATCAGAGAGGAGGTCATCTCCTCAAATATCAGGGCAAAATGCTCCGGGTTCCCTTTTTTCAGCAGGCCTTCATTCATAGCTTCTTCGAATCTACCGGTTAACTTCCCGATGATTCTCTGACGCATTGATTTCAGCTCCCCGTGAAGGTGCATGTTTCTGTCAGCGCTTCCGACTGTGGCGGTCAAGAATATTCTTACAAGCTCTCTGTCTTTAAGAAAGGATTTATATTTGATTTCTGCGAATCGTTTTAAGCAGACGAGGAAGTCAGGCTCGCAGTCAAGAAGGGAGATCACTTCATCAATATGCTCTTTCAGTGAGCCCAGAATTATAGATGAATAAAGACTTTCTTTGTTTTCAAAGTGATTGTAAATCGTGCCGACAGCGTATTCCGATTCATCCGCGATCTGCTGCATTGTAACGGAATGGTATCCTTTTTCCGAGAACAGGCGCAGAGCATGACGCATTATCTCTTCTCTTTGAGAGACTCGTTCGCGTTCCTTTCTTGTCAATTTTTCATCGGACATTATTTTGCTTTCCACAATATAAAATGAACGAAGATTCATTTTATGAACAAGAATTCATTTTACGCGCTGGAACTAATTAGTCAAGTTTTTTATCACTGAAATAAAGAACTTATTTTGAACTGAACTTAATTCTTCCCATCAGGACAGCCGGTATAAGGAAGTAATAGGCAGCGTAAGGAGAAGTTATTTTTTCGCGGAGTTCAAGCTTTTTCCTGAGGGTTTTTGATTTATTCTTCATGTAAGCGAAAAGTTCTTTTCCGACAGGATGTTCCGGTTCTTTTCCGCTGTCAATCGCATCCCAGAAGTTGTACAGGTCTGCAATGTGGGGTGTGCCGCATTCGATTTGCTCCTTAATGGGTTTCAAGCCTGAAAGCCTTTGGACAGAGTATTCCATTATCTGCCGTTCTATTCCATCTGCGGAAGCTGCAAGCACTCCGGCTTCCCGGTAACGGGCCGATGCCATCAGAATGTTGAACCTGTAATAACCGTGTTTGTCTCCCATTTTAATTCTCGTTTCTTCGGCTTTTTTTGCAAGTGTGAGTGCTTTATCAATATGTCCGTTAAGCACAGAATGAACTGACAGGTAAGCCAGTGATATTGACTGTCCGAACGGAAAGTCCATTTTTTCAAACAGTGACAAGGCTCTTTCAAATCTAATTTTTGCGGCATCGTAGTTATTCTCTGCCAGATCGCACTCTCCGAGCCTCTGTTCCGACCATGCTGAATTAAAGGGGTTATCATCAACTTCAATTGACTCGATGAAAAATTTTCTTGCTCTATCAAAATCAAGCCTGCACCTGTATATCCATCCGATATTGAAAAGTATAGATCCGCTTCTTTTCCCACTGTATTTAATGCAAGCTTTCTGAGCGAGGTTGTAATTTTTAAGGGCTGGTGAAGAATTTCCTGTCATATCATAATAAATTCCCCATTTATTATGGATGCTTATTTCTTGATCCGGTGTCAGCCTGCACTTTCCGGTTTTCAGCAGCCATTTATGCATCAGGACATATCGCTCACTCCAGTCATAAAGTTCTATTATGGATATAATGAGGTCTGTTCTTCTGGGCCCGTTTTTAAGTCTTCTCATCAGAGGAATAAGAACAGCCTCAGCTTCATCAAATTTTCCTTTATGAATCAGGGCACGGCCCTCCATTATGCTCGCCGTTGTTCCGGAATGCATGCGGGGGATGATCGCTTCCGCTTCGGTTACAAACCCGCTGCCGATAAGTCCGTTGAATGCTTCATACCAGAATCTGTCGGCTTTAAGCGGATTATTTGCTCTTTCCCAATGCAGTGCAGTTTCGTAAGGGGATGCTCCGGTATTTTGAAGACAGGAGGCAATTTTCCTGTGATACCTGATTTTCTGCCTGTGAAGAAGACTGTCATATATGGCTTCTCTGACAAGAGCATGTTTAAACAGATATACCGACTGCTCTTTGACTATCAGATTGCCTGCCCCGTCAGGGTCAAGGCTCTCAAAAACCTTTTCCCCGGTGACTGTTTCAAGGATTTTTATGTCAATCTCCCTTCCAATGCACGAAGCGATTTCAAGCGTCTTGACCAGTTTTGCCGGAAAACGGTCAATCCGTGACAGAATGACGGAAAAAACCGTATCAGGCAGGTTTCCCGTATTCGTTACGATTGTCCATACATCTTTTTCAATTTTGACCGCGTTGTTTTCTTTCATGTATAAAAGGAGCTGTTCAGCAATGAAGGGAATTCCTTCGGAATTGGCGCTTAAATAATTCAGTAATTGTTCCGAGATGTTCCCGCCGAGGACAGCTTCGGCGAATTTCCTGAGGTCCGTTCCCTTAAGGTTTGAGACCTCGATCCCTTCAATGGAAAGTTTTTTGAGTACCTCTTTCCCTTCAGGCCTGGATGTGCCCAGAAGAGAGCAGGTATTCTCCTCCAGCTTCGCTAGAACCTCCGTTATAAGTTCAAGTGAAGGATTGTCAATCCAGTGCATGTCATCAAGCATAAGAATTGCGCCGAGACGACAGATGATGTCCCGGAGTGAATTGATCAGGAAAGCTTTAAGGCTGCGGTCCAGCTCGAAAGAAGGGTCTGTGAGCTTTTTTAGAAGAGGGTAGTCAGCCAGAATTTCAACGGGAAGGCTACTGACAAGATTCTTCAGAACACTGAAGGGTATCCGGTTGGGAGTGCCGATCCCGTAAAGAAGAGGTGTTTTTGTCTTGAATGCCATCTTTTCCGCTTCATGAAGAAGCCTCGATTTCCCGGCACCCGGTTCCCCTATGAATCCACCACGCCTGTTGTTTATCAGGATTTCATTTATGATTTTCAACTCTTTCTCGTGATTGATCATGGGATAAGGGAAAAGCTTTGAAGGGCTTTCGCTTTCTTCGGAAACCGAAAAAAGCTCCACTTCCTTTCTTCTGCCCTTTACTTTCAGCATCCCTTTATCCGTGAATTTCCAGGGGGCGCGGGTTTTCTCCTTTTCGTTCCCTGTCAGCAGAATCTCGCCGATTTCGGCTTTTACTGCAAGCCTGGCTGCAAGATTGGTAGGATCTCCGATAAGGGTGAAATCCCTGAAAGTTTTACCTCCCGTTATCCCGGCAAAAACAATTCCCGAAGCAATCCCGAAACTGCATTTATTTCCCTGAAGCAGCTCCCTGACCCTTATAGCGGTTTCGACTGCCTGGTCAACCTCAACCCCTGTTGCCTGCGGAACCCCGAACAGAAACATGCCCATTGCGCCGTTGAGATAAGGCATCCAGTTGTCAAGCCAGGCTCCCGGGATATTTCTGACCAGCGTTTCCGAGATATTTGTCATGAAGCGGCTTTCAGGGTTCTTCAGATACAGAAAAAGTATCACTCCAGGCCTGTGGGATGTTTCCATGTCAGAGATATCAAGAGGGTGGGCTGGCGGGACAGTATCCGAACCTTTGAGTTGAGGCGCGGTGTCTTCTACGAAAATGTCTGAATATGCCTCCTCTTCCGCCTGCATAAGTCTTGTAACTGAATAGCCTGAAGGGAGAATGTCCCAGCCGTGCGTGACTCTGACATCCAGTATGTCCAGAGGACCACGGACAGCGACTATCCTGCTTTTAAGACCTGACTGTTTTAAAACAATGCTGTTAAGAAGTTTATTCGCTATTTTGTTCATATCACCGCAACTTAGAATACCCGGTGCAAAAGCGAAATAAGCGTCCCCGGCAAGATCAAAAAGCCTTCCTCCGGTTTTTTCAATTGTAGATTCACATTCCTTGAAAAATCGTTGAAGGATATCCGTAAGGTTTTCTGTGCCTTCTGTTCCTTTTTCAGCGAGTTTTTCTGACAGGGATGTGAACCCTGCTATGTCCTGCATGATTATCCAGTGAACATTTTCAGGATTGACTGCTCTTCTTATCATGAACGGAATATACACAAGGGAATGTTTGAAGTCAATTTTACTGAAAAATATCGCTTTCATCTCTTGCTATAATTCAGACTGATGATATAATCAAAGAACTTTCAATCGGAGGATAAAATGAAAAGATGTTTGTATGGATTGACCGTCCTGATAATGTTTTTCCCTGTTATTTCATATTCCCTTACCTTTGAAGAAAGGGTGGAGGCGCAGAGGAAAACAGAGAAAGTTTATTCTGACAAAAGGGCTGAATACCAGAATAAACAATACCCCGGTACTGTCAACTTTGAGTACGGAAAAGATACTGATGAAGGAATCATACAAAGAAAAGCTGCAGATATCCTTATTAAATCCTATCTTCTGGATAAATACTGGAATGCTCCTGTGACTCCTGAACAGCTTCAGGCTGAAGTCAACAGAATGATCAAATCCTCAAAAGATCACGCAACTCTGTTTGAACTCTTCAAAGCTCTGGATAATAATCCTGAACTGATTGCTGAAGTTCTTGCAAGAGACAGTCTTTCTGACAGGCTGATCAGGAGTTATTTTGATTCCGATGAAAGATTCAGGGGTTCAGAAAACAAAAATCCTGATAATGGAGGTTTTGATGGCTGGTTCAGGAAAGAGAGAGAAGGTTTGGAAGCTGACAAACTAGATATCAAAGAAGCAGGAAGCAGTTATGAACTCCCTCTCTCGATCCCCGGCAATCCTTTGCTGAATTCTGTCATCCAGGGAACACCAGCGCCTGACACATGGGTGCGTTTAGAAGATGCTCCTGCGGGAAGACCCTGTCATGCTGCCGTATGGACAGGTTCTGAGATGATTATCTGGGGCGGAGGAGCGGAAGACACAGAGCCGATTTTTAATACCGGAAGCAGATACAATCCCGTGACAGATACATGGACGCCAATGACAACAATTGACGCTCCTGCCGGGAGAGTGCATTTCGCATGGGTCTGGACGGGACAGGAAATGATTGTATGGGGTGGATACAACGGCGTTCTGGGAACAACATTCAGTGATGGCGCGAGGTATAACCCTGTAAACGATACCTGGACTGCCATCAGCAACACAGGGACACCAGCCGCAAGAAGCAGTCATACGGCAATATGGACAGGATCTGAAATGATAATTTGGGGAGGGAACTTTCTCAAATCAGGCGGCAGATATAATCCCTGGAACGACAGTTGGGCATCGTTAAGCGAGACAGGCGCTCCTGATGGAAGGATTCTTCATGAGGCTGTATGGACCGGTGAGGAAATGATTGTCTGGGGTGGACTCAATTCAAGCGTTACCAGGCTTGACACAGGCGGCTGTTACAATCCTGCAGATGACAGCTGGCGGGCAACCCCGTTAACAGGAGCACCTTCAGCGAGGTATAATACTACCGCTGTTTGGTCAGGACAGGAAATGATCGTCTGGGGAGGCAACTGCAACATCACCGGAGCCACAAATACTGGCGCTAAATATAATCCGGTAACAGATTTATGGAGTTCAATGGACGCTTTCGGTGATTATCGTTCCGAGCATAAAGCTGTCTGGACGGGCACCGAGATGATTATATGGGGAGGACGGAATGATGCTTCAACAGTGATTAATACTGGGGGTAGGTATCACCCTTCAACAGACACCTGGATGCCTACGAGCAGCACAGGCGCACCTGAAGCAAGGGCAGACCATACGATGGTATGGACAGGCGACACGATGATTGTATGGGGAGGAACCGATGGAGGTTTTCTTAACACCGGGCGGAGATATAATCCAGTTTTAAACACATGGTTGCCAACATCAACAGGTACTTCCCCGGAAGGAAGGAGTGCCAACACTTCAACCTGGACTGGAAGTGAGATGATTATATGGGGGGGGGCTGCAGGATCCAAAATTTTAAATACCGGTGGGAGGTACAATCCTGCCATTGACACCTGGACACCGACTTCCACAACAGGCGCGCCTGGCGGAAGATACCGGCACACGGCTGTTTGGACAGGGAGTGAAATGATTATCTGGGGAGGAAGGGATATCAGTACCTTTCTGACCCTTGGCGGGTGCTATAATCCTGTGACTGATATGTGGACTGGAATGTCGCTTACCGGTGTTCCAGCAGGCAGATGGCTTCATACTGCAGTCTGGACTGACTCTGAGATGATCGTCTGGGGTGGCAGCACTTTAAGCGGAAGTGTAGCTACCGGAGGGAGATACTCACCAGCAGCCGACACATGGAGCGCGACTTCAACTGTTGATGCTCCTCAAGCCCGTTACGGACATGTTGCATTTTGGACTGGGGATAGAATGATTATATGGGGCGGTAATTATAATTCGAATCCTTTAGTAACCGGAGGTGAATACAACAATGTTAGCGATACATGGACAGCAACAGGCATGACCGGTGTTCCTGCTGCTCCCACCAAAAATGCGGTGTGGACAGGCACAGAAATGATCGTGTATGGCGTTCCTGTGGATACAGGCGCTAAATATATTCCTGGAGGATCATGGACATCAATAAGCAGCGGACCAGGTCAGCACGATGACGGAAGCTCAATCTGGACAGGAACCGAGATGATAATCTGGGCAGGTCGTGAAGGGACTGACAATATACTTAATTCTGGAATCAGATACGAAAACAGCACTGACAGTTGGAACAGTACGACAACGGATAACGCGCCGTCACCGCGACAAAATATAAGTGCAATCTGGACAGGGGACAGAATGATTACCTGGGGTGGAGCATCTTCCAATAATGGAGGAATATTTTATCCGAACACGAATCCCGTTGCGACTGCTGACATTTTGAATGTTTCAGACACAATTACCCTTGGTTCAGGTCTGCCTCTCCAGCTTTCAGCAGCGGGGACCAGCACAGGGAGCAACTCATTCACCACAACTCCCAATGAAGATGCCTATGACAGCATTGTTGAATATGCCTGGGATCTGAATGGAGATGTAATTCTTGACTCTGACGGCATTTTGGTTTCAGGGGTTTTTGACATTTCCGGGAATCTACCGGAGATTCCGGAGTCAGACCTTTATCTTTACAATCTGGACTATCCTGGCACATACAACATTCTGCTCAGGGTGAAAGATGAGGGAGATCGTTATGCCTGGGATACAGTTATATTGACTGTGGTGGACGGAACCCCTCCGCAGGTGGCAGTAGTCAGTCCCGACGGAGGGGAAAGCCTGCCTGTTGGAAGCCAGTATGTAATCTCCTGGACAGCCTCAGACAACATAGCTGTTGATCATTTTGATGTATATTACAGCTATGGTTCTTATACGGAGAATTTTACGACAGAAGCCCCTGGCTGGGAAGTTGAAAACCCCGGAGTCAACAACCTATGGCATATTGTTAGCGAACCCACATGTTCCCCGTCCGGGTATTCGGATGGAACAAGCTGGTATTTTGGGATTGACGGAACATGCAACTTCAGCAATGGCAGCAGGGTTATCGGAAGACTGAAAACAAAAACATTTACTGCTCTTCCAGCCGAAACCAAATTGAGTTTCTGGTACAGAAAAAACACGGAATGCGCCTCATGCTGCACTTACGATAATGCATCTGTGCAGATATCTGTCAACGGAGGAGTTTTCACAGAGATCGAAGAAGTCTGCGACGACTCTGACACATGGGTTTACTATGAGACAGATCTCAGTGCATACGCCGGAAATAATATCCAAATTGGTTTCTATTTTGACAGCATGGATGCTGTTGGAAATACAAACACCGGCTGGATGATGGATGATGTCAAGCTGGAATCTGAACCGATATGGATCCCCATAGCGTCGGGATTAGCCGCCTCCCAGACAAGTTACAGCTGGACGGTGCCCGACACAACCTCCGCGACCTGCAGGATAAAGGTAGTAGCAACAGACCTGTCAT
>CAZDZC010000045.1:0-22403 GCA_964509835.1 uncultured Acidobacteriota bacterium | reverse complement strand
AAAGTGTAAACCATTTCCCAGGGGGTATGTTTATCATAATTAGATGTGACTACAATGTTTGTTTTATATTTACGGGGGCATAAATGACAAACTGTAAGGGCAATTTGCGAAACCGCAGGTCCATTCGATTGCGGGAATTAAACCACCCCGTCCGGCAGAGCCGGCCACCCAAACCACCTCCCCCTTCGGGTACTCCTCCAGAGGAGGAGAATAGGAGGGGAATTTTCTTTCCAATCATGTTAATCCCTTAATCATGCCCTTCGACACTTCGACAAGCTCAGGGACCGGACAAGGTTCAGAGTTGAGGTGTTTAAAGTTCTGTTGACTTTCACGGGGCTGTGTTTTATTTTGTTCCTATAATTTTTGGAAATGGTTTTTTATGTCTTCAGGCAACAGAAAATTATTATTTGATGCGGTTCAGAACTACAAGAAACATGCCTCATCCCGTCTTTCTGCCGAGGATGTAAAGAGGGCTGTTGTCGAGATCAAGAGCTTAAATGATCGCCTGCCTTTGAAAAACATTCTTCTGTCGAATTACGAGGAAATAAGCGCCGCGGGTCGCGCCATGATGGCAGAGGGTAAATCGCAGAGCGACATGTTGTTTTTAAAAAACGAACTGCTGTGTTTTTTTGACACTGCCATGGAAGGAGGGTTTACGGGTTATCACCCTCTAAGGAAAACAGCCAGGATTCATACTTCGGGCAGCGCGGCCGCCGTAAGAACAGAAAGCACGGGTATTATCGCGGGCGCTTCACATGTTGCGGATCTGGTCGGCGGTATTATAGAGGAGAGCATCCAGAAGGGATTGATGATCTCTCCTCTTGCGATCCCTCTCGCGGAAATGGGTGACAAGGGCTCCCTTATTGACCGTCTGGTTTCCAATCTGTCCGGAAGATGGGCGCTTATGGCATACAGAATGCGTTTCCTGCTTGCCGGATTAAGGTATGTAATACCGGTTCTGGCAATGTATTTCGCTCTGAACGCATGGTTCAGCGACGACAATCCCATGATAAGAGCGGAAAGGACTTCGGGCGCAACCAGAAATGCCATCCAGAAGCTGACTATCCTGGTAGTGAACATGAATCCCGGGGCAGAGTACGGGGGGAGATCAGAATACCGTGATTTGATGGATCTGGGTGACAGACACGGCATTGATCTTGAGAAAGAATCTGAGGTATTGACCCTGCTGAAGTTTTCGGGTTTGAACAATACCCTTTATCTGCGCCACGAACCTTCGGGCGCAATTGTGATGATCAGTCAGAACGGGATTGCCCAGGTGAAGGAAGGCCGTTTCAGGAGAGTAAAATGAAACAGGGACTGAGAACATATTATATTGTACCCGCTGCCATAATGACCGTTCTGTTCCTGTGCGCGGGAAGCTGGCTTACTTCAAAGGCAATTCTGACAGAAGAGCAGTCGAACTCTATATCGGACGAGATATGGATTGTTTACTTCGCGATGGGGCTGCAGGACAAAAATCTCCCCGAATCAATTTCAAATACGGATCTGGCGGCTTTTCTCTCGGCTCTCGACCGGAATACCGCGTACATTGCAGAGAATATTTCAATTGTAAGTTACAAAAGAAAGGAAACCGCTGATTACAACGGGACAGTAACAGGCTGCACCTTTGAAATGGAGATCAGACATCGCGGGGATCCCGGAAGAACATACAGGATGAATGAATATGGCTTCAACTGACAAACAGCTTCCTTTCGGTTTCAGGAATCCCTCGGAGGAGGATTTCGGCGCTCTGGCCAGAACAATTGTAGAGGAAGCTGACAGCAATATCAGAATCGCAAGAAGAAAGGCTCTTATTTTTCTGGTTCCGTCGGTGTTCTTCTATATTGTCTTTTCCGCGATGATGATGCTGGTCTTCTGGTCAGTTGACATCAAAATGTCGAACCGGCTTTTTCTGACGGTAACCGCGTGCGTGTTTCTGATAATGGCGCTGCTCGGGAGACACTATCAGGCCGAAATGGATCTGAGGCAGCTGACATCGGCGTTCAGCGCCCGGCATGCGGCCTTTATACTGCAGGCATATCTTGTAAAGGGGATCACTTCGTTTTTTTTCCTCTATCCGTATCACAGCATTCTGAATCTCGCGCGCCTTTTCCCCAGGGCTGCAAAAGTGGACAGCCTGTCGCTGACAGCAGCGGTCTCAATAGCTTCAGCTTTGGATATTCCCGTTAAACTCGGGGAACTGATGTCTGTCCTTCCTCCCGGATACAGCAGGGAATCATTCCGTGAAGCGATTCTGCTGCTCAGGTGGAGTAAAACTGTGGAGATTCTGATTGACGAAGGAGACACTGTGCTGTTCCCTTCCGAAGACATGAAGAAAATTCCGCCAGTGTCAAAGGCCGGGACCGATCTGATACCCTTCTCTTCCCTTCTTACCGGAGAAACTGTCTCTTTGGACGGCGATAATTCCGGTATCAGCGACCTGAACGGGAAAACGGAACCCGGGGATGATGTTTACGGATCTGAGCCGTGGAATCCTCCCGCCTGGATGAAACCTTTTGCCGAACATCCTTTCAGATACGGTCTTACAGCTCTGGGTTCGCTTATCGCGTTTATCATAGTTTGCAAAATTGCCGTCGGCTGGTACAGGTCTCTCCCCGCTGAACTGCAGGCGGCAAATCCGCCTTTTTTGGGTGAAACATTCGGCTCTGCGGAAAGGGAAGGTTATTACTATGTCGGAAGGCAGGGAAGCGTTGACAGAATAAGCGCCAACACCCTGGAATCATATACGATTGAAATGAAACATCTTGAAAAGCTCTGGGGCGAGAAGCCGGGACTTGACAATGTGAGCAGTGAATTTACGCGCTACCTGGCATCCTTTAAGGAGATCTGGTTCGCTGAACCGGATCCGTCCGGAAAATATTTTCTCGTTTACGGCAGATACGAATGCGATGACGGACAGGGGAATGTCTCATGCGGTTCAACATCCTACTGCCTTATTGATCTCTACAGCGATTCGTTCTATCCGTGCAGCCTTTTCAACTACCTGCCTATAAAGGGCTGGTGGGATGAAGGAAGACTTCTTGCAGTTAAACCTTCAAGCGTCTGGGAAAGGGGCGGGGGGGACAGATATTCGTCTGATAATCTCTCAGGTGATATTCTCGCGGTTGATGTCCGGACGGGGGATGTCTCCACGGTTTTTACAACTAAAGAAGGTTATTTCGCGCGGGCTGGACGGGAAAACGGCAAGAACATATATCTCGCAGCGGAGATTGAAAAAGAAGGAAGCTACGGAGAATATGCCGTTACATTCACGGAATACAATGATTTTCAACCTGTCAACTCCTTCGGCATTACCTTTGAATGCGCCGGCCCCGCAATCAGGCAGGCGGAACTGACTCGGGACGGAAAGTATTGGATACTGGATATGGATTTCTCATCCGGCTACAATGTTATGGTCCAGGGAGCGACCCATGCTTTGGTTGTCATAAACAGAAAAGGCACCAGATGGACAGAGGCCACGGAAAGAGAGGACGGCTGTTTTGCATTTCTGGAAACAATGACATCCGAAAGTAACACACTTGTAAGTTACATAAAGGATTCGGGCGATGGAACCGCTTACGGCTGCAGAATTCTGGTTACTGACTGACGCTGTCCGCTCATTATAATCGGGCGGAAATCCCCGGTTGGGCGAAAATTCCCACAAGGGCGGAGAAACCCCGCCCCTACGGGTTTATCCTGTCAATCATGTAATCAAACGAATCGGGGTTCAGACCCTCGTCATTTAATCTGTTTTTATACGAACTTTTCGCTTTAGATCCCGTATTAAGAAAAACATATAAGGAGGATTGGTTTGAAAAAAATATATATATTGATACTTTTACTGTCGCTCACGGTTGTTTTTATCCCGGGGTGCAAGGCGAACTTCGGGAAGGCTGACCCTGATGACAAGAAGAAGGATGCCGTTGAGGCTCCCGTCGAGACGGTGAAGGCGGTGAGGGGCCCGATCTCGTCCTATGTCAGTGCTTCCACGACGATAAAGGCGGAAAACAATGTCAATATTCACGCTGAAATATCGGAAAAGATAATTTCGGTCCTTGTGGAAGAGGGTGACAGGGTTGCGAAGGGCCAGACGCTTGCCGTTTTTGACGACAGCGAGCTGAAGCTTGTTGCGGAAAAGGCGAGGATCAATTATGAAAAGCAGAAGAGCGATTATGAGCGGTTTGCAAGCATGAAGGAGAAGAGCCTGATAAGCAGTGAGCAGTATGATACTGCCTCGTTTGCCGAAAACCAGGCGAGGCTGGACATGGAGCAGGCAATGCTGAATCTGTCCAGGAGCAGGATAAAGGCAACCATTAGCGGGGTGGTTTCTGCTAGGTTCATCTCTGAGGGGGACAGGATCACGATGGGGGCGCCGGCGTTCTCGATCGTTGATCTGGATCATCTGACCGCGGAGGCATTTCTGCCGGAAAAGACAATCGGAAGCATAATGCCGGGGCAGAATGTAATCGTCGGGAATGAATCCGTCAGCGACGGGGAGGTTACGGCGGTCATCAGCAGGATTAATCCTGTCGTTGACCCGCAGACGGGCACGGTCAAGGTTACCACGGAAATAACCGGCGGAAGCGGAAATTTGAGGCCCGGTATGTTTGTTGAACTGCGGATTGTGACGGACACCCGCGGGAATGCCCTTCTTGTCCCCAAGAAAGCGCTCATCTTCGAAAATGAGAACGACTATTTATTTGTCGTAAAGGACGGGAAGGCAAAGAAGATTGACATCTCAACGGGATTTCAGGGCGCGGATGTTATCGAGGTGATTGCCGGGGTGGAAGAGAACGACGAGGTTATTGTGGCGGGAAACAACGGGTTGAAGGACAATGCTCCCGTAAAAATAATAAATCCGAAAAATTGAAAGGGCCGGTTATCATGACCGAAAAGAATTCCCCGCGGTTCAAGTTCAGCAGGGCTTTCGCGTTCACGACCGAAAGGCCCGTTGCCATTTTTATGATAGTGATTGCCGTTGTCGTGTTCGGGTGGGTCTCCTACACAAGACTTCCGGTGAACCTGATGCCGGACATTTCGTATCCGAGCCTGACGGTCAGAACGGAATATCCGGGCGCGTCGCCTTATGAGGTCGAGAGCTCGGTTTCTATTCCGGTTGAGCAGGCGCTCGGGGTGATTGACAATCTTGAAACGCTGAGCTCCACATCAAAGGCCGGGCTTTCGGATGTAGTTCTGGAGTTCTCGTGGGACACGGACATGAACAGGGCGGTTCAGGATACGCGCGAGAGCCTTGATCAGATTTTCCTTCCCGATGACGCGGAGCGGCCTCTCATCTTAAGATATGACCCGTCCATGGATCCGGTCATGAAGCTGGATGTTTACGGAAGCGAAAACCTGCTTCTTTTGAGGGATCTCGCGGAAAATTCGATAAAAAGAAGGCTGGAAGCGGTTCCGGGGGTGGCGGCTGTTAAGGTGAAAGGCGGCCTTGAGCGGCAAATAAGGGTTGAGCTGGATGAGAACAGAATGTCGGGCCTTTCGCTTGATATCAATGAGATAGCATCAAGGCTTGCTCAAGAGAATATAAACATAGCCGGGGGCAATCTGAAGGAAGGTTCGGTTGAATATATCGTGAGGACGCTGAGCGAGTTCCGTTCGGTGGAGGAGATAGGCGAAATAATCATCACGAGGAGGGGCGAGGCTGAAGTGAAGCTGAAGGATATCGCCTCCATATCGGACGGTTTCATGGACAAGGAGACGGTCACACGGTTCAACGGCAGTGAAAGCGTTGAGATCGAAATATACAAAGAGGCGGATGCCAATATCGTCTCTGTCGCCGCGGCGGTCAAATATCATATATATGGAAACTCCCGGGGGGAACTTACGGAAGACGCTCTGAAAAAGATAAAAAAAGGGCCTCAGAAGAAAGACCGCGGAAAGAAACCGCAGGGAACGAGGAAGTTGAACGACAGTCCGTATCCTCCTCAAAGCATCGCCGGGTCGGTCCCTGACGGGATTAAGATAAGGATAACGACCGACCAGTCCGGTTTTGTCGTCGAGTCCATAAGAGAAGTTAAATCCACGGCTATATTCGGCGGGCTTCTGGCTGTCATGGTGCTATACATTTTTTTAAGGAAATTCTCGCACACTGCCATTATCGGCGCGGCGATCCCTGTCTCCATCATCGCAACCTTCGCGCCTATGAACCTCGGCGGGGTGTCGCTTAACATAATGTCCCTAGGAGGGCTCGCGCTGGGTATAGGGATGCTGGTGGACAATTCAATCGTGGTGCTGGAAAGTATTTTCAGATGCCGGGAGGAAGGAGACGAATTTGTCGCTTCGGTCATACGCGGAACGGGCGAGGTCGGAGGGGCTGTTGTCGCGTCAACCCTGACGACCATCGCGGTCTTTTTTCCGATCGTTTTTGTCGAGGGGATAGCCGGGCAGGTTTTCGGAGATATGGGCCTTACGGTGGTGTTCTCGCTTCTGGCATCCCTGGGAGCCGCCCTGTTTCTGATACCGATGCTGGCGTCCCGGAAAATCGGGGACACGGGGGAAGGCGGCAATCCTTTCAGAACGGTATCGGAGCTTCTGCTTACGCCGGTCTCCAGGCTTCAGTCGTTTGACCACTTTATTAACGGCTGGAACAACAAAGGCTTTTTCGGCAGATTAACAGCGGCGGCAGTGTTCCCTTTCCATTTCGCGTTTGAGATCCCCGCAAAGGTTTTTCTGATAGTTCTTTATCTCGCGGCTGTTCCGGTGTTCATACCCCTTTCGGTCACAGCGGCTGCCGTTCTCGCCGCTGGAGGGAAGATGTCATTTCCGGCTGTTCGTGAGAATATCGTCAGTTATTCAAAAACATTTGCCGTAACCCCGTACATGAGATTTTTCGCGAAAAGCTCGCTGCCCTCAGGCGACGAGGAAAAGTCCCTGTTCAGCAGGACGGCACGATATCTTCAGTTTTCTCTGTATGCCGTTCTTGAAATCTGCGGGAAGATTTTCTATCCTGTCATACTTCTTGGCCTCCTGGCAATACTTTGCGCGTCGCTGATCCTCGGAATTATAATCTATGCGGTGTTCAGATATTTCCTGTTTCCTGTAATAGGAGCCGCCCTGTCGTCGCTGGGCAGGATATATCCGGGGCTTCTTGAGAAAGCGCTCAAAAACAACGCCGCGGTCGTCACCGTTTCTTTTGTGCTTCTGGGGCTGTCCTTTCTTCTTGTCCCGGGGCTCGGAACCGAACTGATACCGGAGGTCCATCAGGGGAATTTCACGCTTGAAATGACCCTTCCGGTCGGAACACCGCTGGAGGTAACGGATGCGGTCGCCGCGAAAGCGGATGAGATTATTATTAAGGATGCCGAAGTTGAATATGTGTCGAGCTCGGTGGGTTCCGATAAAGATTCCATTACCGAAGGGGCTCACGGGGAACATACCGCTGTTCTCAGCGTAACAATGAAAAAGGGCGGAAATCTTAAAATCAGGGAACAGCAGCTCACGGAACGGCTGAGAAGAGATCTCCGCGATATTCCCGGAGTGGACATGAAGTTCTGCAGGCCGGCGATATTCAGCTTCAAGACCCCGGTGGAGATTGAGATAAAAGGATACAATCTGGAGATACTGAAAGAACTCTCTGATTCCGCGCTGAGGGAACTGGGAACAATAAACGGGTTGAGCGATCTGGAGAGCAATATGAAAAAAGGGAATCCGGAGGTTCAGATCCATTATGACAGGAACCGGTTGTCCATGTATAATCTTGATATATATAATGTGGCGTCAATTGTCAGGAGCAAGATCAAGGGTTCTATTGCGACCGAATACAAGGAAGCCGAGAAAAGCATTGATGTGCTTGTCACACTTGCCGAAAAAGATCGCGACAATCTTGATAATCTCAGGAATCTTGTCGTGAACCCCGGTTCAGCCAACAGCATCAGATTGAGCTCGGTAGCGTCCGTAACGGTCGGGGAGGGCCCAAGTGAGATCCGCAGGATAGATCAGCAGAGGGCGGCACTGATAACTGCGAACATCAGCGGTTTTGATCTGGGGACAGCTTCAGAGAAAATCAGGAACTCTCTTGCCGGGATCGCCTGGCCGGAAAACTTCTCTTACTCCATATCGGGCCAGAGCAAAGAGATGATGGTTTCGCTGAACAGCCTTCGCAACGCTCTGCTTCTGGCAATATTCCTTGTATATATAGTGATGGCGTCTCAGTTTGAATCTGTCATTCATCCGCTTATAATCCTGCTTACCATCCCGATGGCTCTCATAGGGGTTATTTCCATGCTTTATTTCACAGGGACTCCGTTGAGTATAGTTGTGTTTCTGGGGATGATAATGCTTGCCGGGATTGTCGTGAATAATGCCATTGTTCTTGTGGATTACATAAATCATCTGATCAGGGGGGGGATGGAAAGGAACAGGGCTATCATTCTTGCGGGTTCCGTGAGACTCAGGCCTATCCTCATGACAACTGCGACAACGGTGCTCGGACTCCTTCCCATGGCGCTGGGCCTGGGTGAAGGCGCGGAGATAAGAACTCCGATGGCGTTCACCGTCATAGCAGGTCTGCTTAGCTCCACCCTTCTGACGCTGATAGTTATACCGTCTCTTTACTCTTTAGCGGGGTCAGCCATGGATTTTGTAAAAGCAAGAATTTCGCATGGAACAGACACGGGGACAGAGAGGCGGAAGAACTGATGCAAAGGGACAGCCTGATTGCGGGACTCTCTCTCAAACGGCCGGTGACCGTTGTGATGATCCTTCTGTGCCTTACCGTGATAGGCCTGATAGCGTACAATAAGATCCCCATCCTTCTGGAACCGGACGGCGCAACCGCTCCTTTTCTCATGCTGTGGACGGGTTATCCGAATTCCAGCCCGAGGGAGATAGAAAAACAGATTACTGAACCTATCGAGGATATGCTTGAAACGGTAAGCGGGGTCAGGAATACATTCAGCACTACCGGAAGCGACGGAGTCTTTATTTTCATTGCGTTCAATTCAAATGTGGACATGAAGGTTGCCTACGATGATGTCAGGGACAGGATTGACCGCGTCAGGCCCGACCTGCCAAGCGATCTGGACAGGATATATCTTTGGAAGAGGAACCCAAAGGACACGCCTGTCATGTGGCTGGGAGCGAAGCTTCCCGAAAGCGTCAGCGATCCGCACTATTTTTTCGAATCAAGGGTTCTGAAACACATCGAGAGAGTGGACGGAGTAGCCAAGGTCGAATACGGCGGGGTGGAAGCGAAATCAATACATATTGACCTGATCTCCGAAAAACTGAAATCTCACAACATAAGTGTCTATGAACTGGTCCGCAAACTGAGGAATTCAAATTTCACGATGCCGGGCGGCGAAATCCATGAAAAGGGCGGCCGGGTAAGCATCCGTTCCCTGGCTCAATTTAAAAGCCTTGAGGAAATCGGGAATGAAATCGCTGCCCCCTCAGGAATAAGACTTAAGGATATTGCCGATATACGATACGACACTCCTGAAAGACGCAGAATAACAAGGGTTGACGGAGAGGAAGCCCTCAGCGTCGCGATATACAAGGAATCAACAACTAACACGGTGGAGATATGCGAACGGCTTAAAACGCTTCTAGAGGAGGACCTCTCGGAGGATTCTGTTCTCAAGGATGTTGATTTTCACATATTCTTCAATCAGGGTGAGCTGATAATGGATTCGATAAACACCCTGAAGGAAACAGGTATCTACGGCGGAATATTCGCTTTTTTTGTCCTTCTGTTCTTTCTAAGAAGGGTCATGATGACGATAGTCATCTGTTTCGCTATACCCTCTTCTATTTTCATCGCTGTGACTGTCATGTATTTCAGGGGGGAGTCAATAAATGTCGTTTCACTGATGGGGCTGATGCTTGCCGTTGGAATGGTGGTTGACAATTCAATTGTCCTTGTTGAGAACATTACAAGAAGCAGAAAAGAATGCGCGGGTACTGCTGAAGCGGCGCTTAAAGGGGCAAGCGGCGTTTCCCTCGCGATCACGGTTGCCACGCTGACAACCCTGGTGGTGTTCCTGCCTCTCATGCTCATGTTCGATGACGCCATGTTCAGATACATGATGGGGATATTCGGGCTTCCGATATGTTACGCCCTGCTCGCTTCACTTTTCGTAGCCCTTGTTTTCATCCCCCTTGTCAGTACGCTCATACCGGAAAGCAGCGAGAAGAAGGAATTTACCGTCATCACAAAAACCAATGAACTTCTCCAGAAAGCAGTGGGCTGGACGCTTGATCACCGCGTAGAAAGTGTCCTTATCTTTCTTCTTCTCTTCTCATCCACTTTTGTGGCAAACGGCCTCCTGCAGAAAACCGACGAGATGGAGGGGAATATCCGGGATTTCCAGTTCAGATTTATTCTTCCGAACAATTTCTCCTTGTCGGAAGCAGATGAAGTGATGAAGAGGGTTGAAGATATCATTTTTGAGAATAAAGAGGAATTTGACATCAAGACGGTTCTGACACAGTTTTCAGCCACCGAAGGACAGGCAAGGGTTTTTCTGGATCCGCCCGAAGAGAGCGATGTCACTGTGGAAAATGCCGTGGATGGGATCAAACAGCTGATTCCGGAAATTGCCGGGGTTGAAATGCGCATCGGTTGGCATCGCAGCGCTAATGAAGGTGACGCATCTCTAACCGTAAGGCTTAACGGCAAAGATACGGAAGTCCTTTCACGGCTTGCCGATGAAGCAGAAAGAAGGATAAAGGGCATTCCCTTCATTCTGGACATCGAAACTGACCGTGAAAGAGCAAAAGACGAAATAGTGGTGAAGGTGGACAGGGAACTTGCCGGTAAACAGGGGGTTTCATCTTCCGTCATTGCCAGCACTGTTTCTTTCGCGTTGAGAGGGGTCCCTTTACCGGAATACCGGACGCTCGAGAGAGAGATTGATATAACCTTCCGGCTTCAGGAGAAGGACAGGGAAAATCTTGAACAGCTTGAAAATCTTGAGATAATGACCGCGGGAGGAACATCCGTTCCGCTGAGGACTATCGCTTCCTTTTCCATTCAGAGAGGTTTCGGCGAGATAACCCGCATAAACGGAAAGACATCTCTGGAAATTAAGGTCAACACGCAGAAGGACGACCTGAAATCGCTTTACAGGGCTATTGATGAAAAGATGGAAGGATTTCAGATGCCTTACGGATACACCTGGGATAAAGGGGACCGTTTCGACAGAATGATCGAACTCGGTCAAACCCAGCAGTTCGCATGGGTGTTCAGCATTGTCTTTGTTTTCCTGCTGATGGGTGTCCTTTTTGAATCATTCGTGCTTCCGCTATCGGTAATGTTTTCAATACCATTTGCGTTCTTCGGGGCGTTCTGGAGTCTTGTCATTACCAGAACACCAATGGACATGATAGTCGGGATCGGCATCGTTCTGCTTATTGGAATTGTCGTCAATAACGCAATAGTTCTTGTGGATCTGATCAATCAATTCAGAAAGGAGGGCATGGACAGGAGGAAAGCGATCATCGAGGGAACGAAACACCGGTTCAGGCCGATTATAATGACTGCTTTGACAACAATCTTCGGAATGGTTCCGATGGCTGTGGGGAAATCAACCATGGTAGGCATACCATTCAGTCCGCTCGGACGGGCTGTCATAGGAGGGCTGGTGGCATCCACCTTCTCCACCCTGCTGCTTTTGCCTTTGTTCTATACTTTGATGGAGGATTTTGGTAAACTGTTCAGGCGATTTATAGTTGAGCCTTTTTTTAACCTTAAACCCGGCCTGAAATCGGATGATTAGAACAATTTTTTATGCAATTTTCGTAACGCTGATTTCCTTCGCGGCAGGAATTCCCGCCATTCTGCTGTTCATCATTTTCCCGCGCGGACAGCATGTTACTTTTATAGCCAGAATATGGGCCAATATCATTCTCAAGGTCTGCGATGTAAAAGTCATTGAGTCGGGACTGGAAAATTTCCAGGAGAACAAGACATGCATATTCATGTCCAACCACCGGAGCTATTTTGACCTCATGGCGCTGATGAGAGTTCTTCCTGGAAACTACCGCGCCGTTGCCAAGAAAAGCCTTTTCTACATCCCTCTTTTCGGCTGGGCTCTCTGGATAACCGGATTTATAAGCATTGACAGGGGGAATAGAAAGAAAGCCTTTATGAGCATTGACAAAGCCGCGAAAAAGATCGCGTCGGGAACCTCTGTCCTTATATTCCCTGAAGGCACGCGGAACCCTGAAGGGAAAGGGCTTCTCCCTTTTAAAAAAGGGGCATTCCATCTGGCGCTGAAAGCCGGTGTCCCGATTATCCCGATTGCCATAAAGGGAAGCTCAGCGATACTTCCGAAAAAAAGCCTCAGGATAAGCCCCGGGACCATGGAGATCATAGTCGGCCATCCCATTGAAACCTCCAGTTATGATAACAAAGAAGAGCTTCTTTTAAAGACCAGAGAGATCATGTTATGTCTCCTTGGCGATGAATAATTTTTAATTTTCTGTTTGCATTTACGGTTAAATATGATATAGTTCTCGTTTTGTTGGTTATAGGAGATATCAGTATGTCTTGTAAATGTGAAATATGCGGCAAGGGACCAATGGCTGGACATAATGTCAGCAAGTCCAACAATAAAACAAACAGAAGATGGCTTCCGAACCTTCAGAGAGTCAGGGCACAGGTGAACGGTTCTCCGAAGCGTGTGCGTGTGTGCACAGCGTGTATTAAATCAGGCAGAGTAGTCAAAACCATCTGAAGAAAATGTTTTTAAAAGAGACAGCTTTAGCGCTGTCTCTTTTTTTTTGCCGCAGCATCCTTGATTAATCAGACACTTTCCGTTATCATGTCAGTCAACATGGAGTTTTGGATTGGAATTAAAACTGGAAGGCAATCTGGCTGATTCCAACCTTCCGAGGTTGATGCATACGATATGCAATACCCGTGAAACAGGCGTTCTTTACCTGTCAAGAAAAAATTTCAGAAAAGATATATATATAGAAGAAGGAAAAGTAGTCTTCGCGTCCTCCAACGACCCGGATGAGAGACTGGGAGAGCTTCTGATGAGAGAAGGAATACTTTCCTATGAAAGACTCGAAGATGCCATCACCCAGCTTGGCAAGGGCAAAAGACTGGGCGCTATCCTGGTTGAAAAAGGATATATCACGGCAGAAAAACTTTTCGAATATGTTGTCGAGCAGGTCAAGCAGATAGTCTTCAGCGCATTTCAGTGGAACAGAGGGGAGTATGTTTTCGAGATGGGAGATCTCCCATCCAAAGAAGTGATTAAACTCCAGCTCAGCACTCAGGAAATAATTCTCGAGGGGATAAAGCATATAAGCAAATGGTCCATTATCAGAGACGGTGTGGGAAACCTCGACACAATTTACTGTGTCGCCGAGGACAGCGAATTGAGGTCCGAAGGTCTCACGCTTACTTCCGGAGAGGAAACCCTGATTGAACTGGTTAAAGAACATAAGTCCCTGCGCAATATCCTCAAAAACTCGAAACTTGACAGCTTTTCCGCTTGCCAGCTTATCTGGGCGCTTCATGTGATAGGGATACTGAAAAAACAAACCGCTTCATCTTCGCCTGAAAAGACAGCTGTCAGCGCTGAAACCCCTCCGGTGGTGGAACTGGGTGAGAATTACGGTGATGACGACATTGACAGTTATCTCGGGCAGCTTGACAGCGGGAAAGAAGAACTGCAGGGAGAAGCTGACGAAGAAGATCTAGAAGAAGAAGAAGAAGAAGAAGAAGAAGGAGATGCTCAAGAAAAGGAAGATACAAACAAAGATATAGAAGTGGATATTGATGAAATTGAAGAGCAGCAGATACCTGAACAGGATGAGTTGACAACAGAAGATGAGCCACATCAGCAAGAAGAGTTTTCCGTTTCGGAACCTGAACAACCCTATAGTATGGAAACTGCTGAAGCTCCCCCCGCAGCAGCCGAGATACCTGTTCCCGAACTTTCAGGGGATATAGCTCAGCTTGAATCATCCCTTCCGGCCGGGGAAGAATCCGCGAAGAAAGACAATGAGTCGGTTGTGTCTGTTTTCAACAAGCGGCACTCCTACCTGTATAAGTTCCTCAAGGGAGAACTTGGCAGCGGAATTGACAGGTTTGTCAATACCGCGATATCGGGGCTTGATGCAGGCCACAGGAAACTGCTGGACGGGCTCCGTCTTGAAACCGACGGGACATTCCCTCATAACGAACTTATGGAACGAATAGAATCAATGGACATAAAATTTCCCGGTATCAGTCTTACAAGCCTTATCCGCAAGGAGCTGGAGCTCGCCGGGCTCACTATCAGCGGAAACCGCCTGAAGATCATAGAACTGGGTCTGAAAAAGATAAGAAGTTGAAATTGCTGCGCTTATTTTAATGCCGAAAAAGCGTTTTCCGCAGTAATTATTTAATAAACCCTTTAGAAATAATAACTTTTTGAACTTTTCCACTTGACAATTATAAAGCTTGCCATTAACATGGTTTTTTATTTTCGGGTCTGAGTAATTCAAAACCCCAATAAAGTGAACACATCATGAGCCTTGCGGCTCGTTGTGAAATATAAGAGAAACCAGGAGGAAGAACCTTAAATGGTCGGTAACGGAACAGAAACAACAGATACAAAAAAAACAAAAGAGGAAAAGCTGCCTGTGGACAGCACTGCGGTGACAGAAACAGTGAATAATGCGGAGGAGTTTGATTATGAAAAACTTCTTTCTCAATATTCGCTTGATTACTCCAAATTTGCGGAGGGAGAAGTCATCAAAGGAAAAATCATAGGTAAAACAGAAACCGAGGTCATTATTGATATCGGATACAAGTCTGAGGGAATTATTCCCATAGACGAGTTTCTGAACAGCCGCGGAGAAATGCAGGCGAAAATCGGTGACGAGGTTTATGTGCTTCTTGAGGAGATTGAAGATTCAAACGGGAATCTTCTTCTTTCAAAAGAGAAGGCTGTGCTGATGGAGGCATGGGGGAAAATTGAAAACGCTTACGAAAAAGGCGAAACGGTAACCGGATATGTGATCGAAAGGATCAAAGGCGGTCTTTCGGTTGATGTCGGCGTAAGGGCTTTTCTTCCGGGTTCCCTTGTTGATGTCAGAAGGGTCAGGGATCTTGACAGCCTGGTGGGCAAGGAAGTCGAAATGAAGGTCATAAAGGTCAGCCGAAGCAGGAACAATATTGTTCTTTCCCGTAAAGCTGTTCTTGAAGAGGCGAATGCCGAAAGAAAACAGAAAACGCTTGATCAGCTCGAAACCGGCAAATTGATGAAGGGTTTGGTTAAGAATATAACAGAATACGGAGCCTTCATTGACCTCGGAGGAATTGACGGCCTTCTTCACATCACGGATATGTCATGGGGAAGGGTCAACCACCCGTCAGAGCTTTTTGCTCTTGACGACGAAGTAGAAGTCATTGTTCTTGACTATGATCTCGAAACAGAAAGGGTATCTCTCGGCTATAAACAGAGGCATGCCGATCCGTGGGAAAACCTTGAAGCCAACTACCCGAGCGGGAAAAGGGTCAAGGGCAAGGTTGTCAGCCTGACGGGCTACGGCGCGTTTGTTGAACTGGAAGAGGGTGTTGAAGGTCTCATCCATGTTTCTGAAATGTCTTGGGTGAAAAAAGTAAAACATCCGTCGCAGGTCCTCAATGTCGGCGACACGGTTGAAACCTTGGTTCTTGATCTTGATAAGGAAAACAGAAGGATTTCCCTTGGTCTTAAGCAGACCGAGCAGAATCCGTGGGAACTTGTAAAGGAAAATTACAAGATCGGCGACAAGATACAGGGCAGGGTCCGGAACCTTACCGAGTTCGGAGCGTTTGTTGAACTTGAGGAAGGCATTGACGGACTTGTTCATATATCAGATATGTCATGGACAAACAGGGTCAATCATCCCTCCGAAGTTGTCAAGAAAGGCGAAATGGTCGAAGCTGTCATCCTGGACATAGATCCGGCTAATGAACGGATTTCTCTCGGGATAAAACAGCTTGAACCAAGCGCGTGGGATCTCTTTTTTGATACTCATTCCCTCGGAGACACAGTGACCGGTAAGATTGTCCGCCTCACTGATTTCGGCGCTTTCGTTGAACTCGCTGAAAATATAGAAGGTCTGGTTCATGTGTCGGAACTGGCGGAACACCGCATTGACAAGCCTGCAGATGAATATACTGTCGGTGATCCGATAGAGATGAAGATAATAAAGCTGAACCGTGAAGAAAAAAAGATCGGGTTGAGCGTCAGGGCTTTCAGCGAAAAGAAAACCTCCAAGAAAAAGAAGGTTAAGGCCGAACCGGAAGAGACTTCCATGCATTTCGGCGATGTTCTCAGCAGCGATCCAACCCTGGAAAACTACCGGAAGGAAATTGAAAGGCGCGCAAAAGAAACCGAGATTTCAAAAGCTGAAGCTGAAAAGGCTGCGAATATTTCCGCTTCCGAAGCTGATGCGGGCACTCCGGAACTGATTGTTCCCGAAGAGGAAACCGTAGAAAAGAAGAAAACGCGGAAAACAGCAAAAACAGCCGATTCATCGAAAAAGGAAGAAAAGAAACCTGCATCCAAAAAACCTGTTGCCCGTAAAAAAGCAGCAAAGACGACTAAAAAGGCTGCTTCTTCAAAAAACAAAGCAACTGCTGAAGAAGAAGAATAGTGTCTGTCTTTTATAGATTATCAGGAGAGATATATGACTAAAGCAGATCTTGTCGAGGAAATAGCCGGATCGGCTGAGATAAGCAAAAAACACGCCAAGGTTATTGTTGATACTTTTATTGACTGTATCGTGGATGCCCTCCTCAAAGGGGAGAAAATTGAACTCAGAGGCTTTGGAAGTTTCAGGATAAGAAACAGGGAAGCCAGATCGGGAAGGAATCCGAAAACCGGAGACAGTGTTGAAGTTCCCGCAAAGCTTATCCCGTATTTCAAACCCGGGAAATTGCTGAAGGAAATGTTGAACAACTGATTAGAAATCAGCCTGTTCCGTTCTTATGTCAAAAACGGGACTGGGATTTTGGAGAAAGCTGTAATGCCAGACCCTCTTTCCCGGTTCCTTTTTTTATGGGCGCGGATATTTCCTTTTCTTTGCGAGTAACGCGGTAACAGTCAATCCAACCAGAAACATTATACACGCAAGAATAAAAACATCGCCTTCGAGACTGTAGAATGTCTTTCCGCTGAAAGCGGGAACATCAGACACAATTGAAACCCTTGTCTCCAGTTCCGTTTCGGAAACAATAATACCGGTCGGACCAATGAACCCGCTGATACCCGTATTGGCTGACCTGGCTATACTTCTGAAATTCTCAACCGCCCTGAAAGGAAGGTGTGAAAAGTGCTGCGCGCAGGCGGATGTTTTTCCGTACCATCCGTCATTTGTGATGTTGACAATAAATTCTGCCCCTTTCCCGGCGAAGTCCCTGATATTCCCGGGGAAGATGATCTCATAACATACCGGCACTCCGAATTTAATTCCTCTTATGCTGTTAATGACTGCTTTCCCTCCCGGATTAAAGGTCCCCACTTCATTTACAAGCGGTCTGATAAAAGGAATAGCCCTGTAAAGCGGAACATACTCCCCGAAAGGTACCAGATGCCTTTTGTCATATCTCTGCTGGAACATTCCACAACTGTCAACAGTAAACGCGCTGTTTTTTAAATAATCGCCGTCTGACGAAACGCTGCCCAGAACCATGTGAACTCTGTTCTCAGAGCAAAAACGCGTAACGCTGCTTCTGAAAATATTGTCTTTCTCGAAATACATGGGAACGGTGGATTCAGACCATACAATCAGTTCAGCGTCTTTTGCCGCGGCCTCCAGGCTCAGGGCGAGATGATCCTCAAGGATATCCCTCTCATTCATTCCGCTCATTTTCAAACCCTGCGGAACATTCCCCTGGATTACACCTGTTCTTATTTTTCCCTTCTCTTCAAACGGTGGATTTTCAAGCCTGAAGAAACTCCAGATTAATATCGCCGTGAAACATGCCGTAAAAATGACCCCTGCCGTCAGCTTCGATTTTCCGCTGACGGGTATGCACATGTAAACCAGAATTGAACTTAACGCGACCATCATGAACGATAGCCCGTATATACCTGTAACACTGCATATCTGAAGAAAGACCGGATGACGGTACTGGCTGTTCGCGAGAAGGTTCCATGGCAAGCCTGTAAGGGCGTATGTTCTGATATATTCAAGCGTCACCCAGATAAACGGGGCAGCTGTCAGAGCTCTGGTTTCCGACAGATGTTGCCTGAACCAGCTTACCGCCATTGAGAACGCGCTGAAGTAAATCGCGAGATAAGCATAGAGCATGAACGAAAAAAGCCAGCTCAGCGCAAGATTTATTCCGCCGTAACCGGCCATCACTCCTGCAGTCCAATACATGCTGCCGAGATAAAAAATAAAACCCGCCGCAAAACCCTGAAGCGCCGAGCGGAAAACACCCGAGCCCAGGGAGGCGTAAATCATCAGGGACGGCGCAAACCAAGCGAGAACGGACACGCCGAAATCAGGAAACGCTGTTATAAGAAGCAGTGATGTTAACGCGGGAGGTAATAAGAAGCTGAATCTAGAGATGTTTTTCCTCATCAGGTCTGGCCATTCTTATTAGGTCACGAAGATCGGCCTTACCGGCTGCCGAAAGAATGAGGGCTGAAGTGTAAACATCAGAATATCCCTTTTCAACCGCCATATCCTCGAATTTCTGAAGTTCAATTTTCCCGTCCATAAGATCATTTACGGAACTGTCAAGCTCCAGAACGGACAACGCGGGGATTTTCTCCATGACACCGCCTTCATAGCATGACGGGCAACCGCTGTTGACAAAAAAAGCGGAACCCGAAAAGGAAGGATACTTTTCCAGAAATAACGCTCCGTCTCCTTCCGGTTCGTACTCAAGCCTGCAATCCGGGCAGAGTTTTTCAATTCCTCTTACAGTAAGAATGAATTTCAGGACGCCTGCCTTCACGGCAGATTTAAGCCCGGAATCCTTCAAACGGTTCAAGATGCTGAACGGATCGTATGCGGGAAGGAAAATAATTACGGGAAGTTTCGCGCTTGCCAGGAAAACCTTTTCAAGCGATCTGCCGTCTTCAATGTCGCTGACGGCAAGGACACCGGGAGACTGGGCAACCGCCGATTCAACCACGGCAGCTATCCCGGACTCGTCGGCGTATTCCGTCTGCATGACATTTTTCACATTCATCAGGATCTCTTTTTCGATGCTTATAACCTTCGATTTAAGTTCCGATGCCCTTTCAAGGATTGAATAAAGAACGCTCTTCCCCTCGTCTCTGAAAGGCCCGGCTATTATCATGGCACCTTCCCCCTTCGAAATAAAACCGAGGATTCCTGCTGCGATATCCGGGAAAAGTTCCTCAATAAGACTGAAGCCTTTCCGCGACAGGATTTTGTCAAATGTCTTAATAACCACAGAGGTTCCCGAAGAGGTCGGATGGACGGCAATCTCCGCTGTGAGTTTCTTATCGTTTATTTTGAGCCTGAGATATCCCTCATATTTTCTGAAGGAATTCTTATGATAATCAAGCTTGGAAAGTTTTCTTACAAGGTTCACAATATTGGTATGAAGAGAAAGGGATATACTGAATATCTTATCAAGTTCTTTGCCGCTGCGGAACAAAACCTCAGATGCTCCGCCCTTCGGAGTGATATGTATTTCCCTTGATTTCATCTTTATGGAGTGCGCGATAACCGTCCTGAGCCAGTCGGTTTCATTGTCATTTTCTGAAATTATGTCGGCGTTAAGCGGCTGGATGTCTTTGCTGTCGTCTGAAACGATAAATATATTTTCACCGATTGAGCGGAATTCAATCCCCCTATCCCTGGGGCTTCCGTAATAATTGTCAAGCGCTTCAATGATGACCGGATGCGGGCAGACGACAGGCTCGACCTTGAGACCTGTCAGTTCCTGTATCGCGGGGATCACGCTCTTGGTATTGTCAGTTCCTTCCGCGACCGCGAGGAACAGAACGCCATTTTCAATTTTTGTGGGAACAATTTTGTAGAAATTCGCAAGCTCTGCCGGAATCACCTTAAGAGCTTCGTGGTCGGAAACTATGTCGTCAAGCCTGAACGGCACAAAACCGAAATAGTCTTGGAAAAAGCGCGTGAGCTTTTCGGTCGAAACAAACCCCATTCGAATAAGATTGTAGCACAGCCTTCCGCCTTCCACAGATTGGAGTTCCAGAGCTCTTTCCAGATCAGTTTCGGTAATCAAGCCATTGCTGACCAGAATTTCGCCGATCGGGGGAGTGCTGTTTTCAACCATTCAGTTTCACTCCCTTACCACCCAGTTCTTGTATCCGGATTTAGCAAGCTTATCGGATGTTGATCTTGCTGTTGCTTCCGATGAAAATCTGCCGACCCTGACTTTATAAAGATCGTTATCCTTAATTATGTAAGTCTTATAGCCCGTATCCGTAAGCTTCTTTTTCAGCCCTTCAGCGTCTCCGGAACTTCTGAACGCAGCAACCTGCACAGAATAGCCCCCTTCCTGTTTTTCCCGGCTTTCAGGCTTCACGGAGTCAGGTTCAGCAGGCGGTTTATTTTCGTCGGTTTTAATTTCAACCGGAACCTTCTCCTTGATTGCGGGTGGCTCTGCCGGCGGAGGGGAAGCAACTGATGATTCGGAAGGTTCCTTATCATTATTGCGTGCTATTTCATAAAAACTCAGATCCGGTATTTCCGGTTCCGCTTCAGCCTCTTCCGAAATGGTTTCCGCAAGTGCAGCTTCTCCGTCAACGGCCTGCTTCACCGATATTCTTCCCATCATAAAGAAAAGGGAACACAGGATGACAAGCAGGACAAGTATCAACATAACACTTTTGTTTGTAAGCCTTACTTCGTAATAATCCTGTTCGCTCATCAGTCTGTTGATTCCTTAATATTTTTAATTTTTTCCGTAACAATTCTCTCGGCTTCCCCCCCGAGCTCCTTTTTCGATACGAACACGAGGTTATACATGAGTTCATTGAAGGCAGCCTGAAGCATCTGTTTTCTGACTTTAACGGGATGCCCCACAAGGTTCGTGTAAACCTGATCGAAATCAATAAAACCGCCCGTTGAAAGATCAATATCCTTAAGAACATCCGGATACTGAGGTGAGACATCCTGAACGCTCTGGCTCAGAATTTCAACCGTTTTCTTCCCTATATGCTCCTTGAAGTAATCATAGATGAAAGTAAAAAATGAACTGTAACGATCCACTATTTCCTGAATTTCATACTCGTCGTCGGTACTCATGACATCCTCCACAGCGGAGTCCTGGACCTCACATACAGCGCCTATTGCCTTGAGCCCCCATAATATTTTATAAGTGTCTATATTGTTGAGATAGCTCATATTCATAAGTTGCGAGACGCTGATCTTCCCTGAAATTGTATTGTAAACATGCATCTCCTCTTCATCCATGGATACATTGGACATAATGGCATCACCTTCAGGTTTTTTGGTCAGAAGAGTGCCGAGACCGCCGACTGCTTTGAATATCCTTGACCAGCCCGAAATCTTCTTAATCCCGTCAACAATTATATCCTCAGTGCTCATATTCAGCGCAATCAGGTCTGCCGTGCTGATCTCTTTCAGTTCAAGGCTGTAATTTCCCTTCGTCCACAGGAACAGGCTGTTGATTATCTCCTGCACCTGGAATTTAACCCCGCCAACAATATCCTCAGGCGTAAGATAACCCAGGTCACAGAGGATCTGGCCCTGTTTTCTTCCCGGGCCGATAAGCTCCGCAGATTTCAGATACTGCTCAACCGTTATCTCGCCGCTCTTGAGAAGGACTTCTCCCAACCTGTCATCCGGATTATTGGATGAGGCGAATATTATCCTGCCCTCCAGGATAAAGACCGATTTGACGGTTTCCAGAAAGCTGAAGGTAAGCTCTCCCGTTTCTCTGCTCGAACAGACGGACTTCAGAAGCTCGGGAAGTGTTGTATTCTCAAGCGAACCCTGAATTACAAGATCCCCGCTCATCCTTCACCATCCGTTCCAACAACGCCCACATCGCCCTTCCGTTCGCTGGTCTTTATCACATACATCGCCTTGTCCGCAGCCTTTACCAGTTCTTCTTTGTTATCCGCGTGCTCCGGAAAGGTTGCTACCCCGAAACTCGCGCTGAGAGACATTCCCTCAGTTTCCTCAAGAAGAAATGCCTTTGAAGTGATTGCATTTTTAAGTCTGTTGGCGACCATGACAGCGCCTTCCGTTCCAGTCTCGGGGAGAACAATGCAGAATTCATCCCCTCCATATCTTACCACCTTGTCAATCGCGCGGACAGCATTGATCATCCTCCCCGCCGCCTCCATAAGCGCCTTGCTTCCCATGAAATGCCCGAATCTGTCATTGACGCCTTTAAGATTGTCCATGTCCATGAAGATAAGCGACAGCTTAATTCCGAACCTCCGCGCCCTTTCAATCTCCTCATCCAGATA
>CAZDZC010000044.1:0-23220 GCA_964509835.1 uncultured Acidobacteriota bacterium | reverse complement strand
GTTAAGATACCTCTGATGCCGAAAGGCGTTGAGCACTCATTGCTTCTTTCCCTCTTCTCTCCGCTTTTCTGTTAAGATACCTCTGATGCCGAAAGGCGTTGAGCACGAGGAACGCAGTCAAGCTGACAGGCTGTTTCAGTTAGTTAAGATACCTCTGATGCCGAAAGGCGTTGAGCACTCGGTTGAGGATGTCTATGGCAGGCCGTATGCCACGTTAAGATACCTCTGATGCCGAAAGGCGTTGAGCACAAAAATAATGGGTAAGTACTCAGACGCTCGAAGAGTTAAGATACCTCTGATGCCGAAAGGCGTTGAGCACATGTTAGTCCAGTTTGATATAGTTCGCCCGTTATTTGTTAAGATACCTCTGATGCCGAAAGGCGTTGAGCACCTATTGCCGGTTGTGTTGTAAGCAAATTAAAGGAGTTAAGATACCTCTGATGCCGAAAGGCGTTGAGCACGCAATTATCCATGCGGAATTTTCTTGGTTTAAAAGTTAAGATACCTCTGATGCCGAAAGGCGTTGAGCACATATACAATAGCCTTGTCAGTTAGATTAAAGGAGAAAGTTAAGATACCTCTGATGCCGAAAGGCGTTGAGCACTGAAGAAGAGAACATCTTCAAACGCCGAACCGATAATGTTAAGATACCTCTGATGCCGAAAGGCGTTGAGCACATGATGGGGTAGCGGTAACCCAGCTTGCCAGCGGACACGTTAAGATACCTCTGATGCCGAAAGGCGTTGAGCACTCACCCGTGAACGCCTGCTTGTCAATCTCTTCGGCGTTAAGATACCTCTGATGCCGAAAGGCGTTGAGCACAGTACCTATAGCCGGAAGGTTTGCAAGGGAATCTGCGTTAAGATACCTCTGATGCCGAAAGGCGTTGAGCACTTTTGGAACCTCATGCGGCTACGATTTTTTCTGGGTTAAGATACCTCTGATGCCGAAAGGCGTTGAGCACTTTTGGCTTCCTCGAAAGCCATTGACCACCATTTGTTAAGATACCTCTGATGCCGAAAGGCGTTGAGCACAACATGGCAACCAATGCCAGCGGCGCGGATAAAGACGTTAAGATACCTCTGATGCCGAAAGGCGTTGAGCACGTTAAACAGGGTAGCGCATCAGGGGGTGCTGATGGTTAAGATACCTCTGATGCCGAAAGGCGTTGAGCACTATCCCAGAGAAGCCGGGAAGGACAGCATTATATCGTTAAGATACCTCTGATGCCGAAAGGCGTTGAGCACTATTCTCCAAACTTATCCTTGTCTCTTTCGTAGGGTTAAGATACCTCTGATGCCGAAAGGCGTTGAGCACCGTGAATTTGAAATGCTCTTTGCCTGGGGAAACTTGTTAAGATACCTCTGATGCCGAAAGGCGTTGAGCACGAACATAACACTGACAAGTCGCGGGAAATTCTTTCGTTAAGATACCTCTGATGCCGAAAGGCGTTGAGCACTTTTGAACGAATACAGAGCCTTCGATGTGTCAATCAGTTAAGATACCTCTGATGCCGAAAGGCGTTGAGCACATGGTACCGCCGGAAAAGATAAGAGAGGCCGCCTGGTTAAGATACCTCTGATGCCGAAAGGCGTTGAGCACCTGATCCCGGAGGCAAAGAAGCGGCGCGCCGAATTGTTAAGATACCTCTGATGCCGAAAGGCGTTGAGCACGCCGCCGCCGCATCCGCAACGGCGAGATCCCACAGGTTAAGATACCTCTGATGCCGAAAGGCGTTGAGCACAGATTTGTTTGGGAAATACCGGTTGAGGAATTTCGTTAAGATACCTCTGATGCCGAAAGGCGTTGAGCACATGTGAGAAAAGTGTTTAATGAAGCCAGAAATGCCGTTAAGATACCTCTGATGCCGAAAGGCGTTGAGCACTGCTGCACCAGGCTGTAAACGAGTTGAGAGACTTTGTGTTAAGATACCTCTGATGCCGAAAGGCGTTGAGCACGAATTCCAGCTCATGACCGCTTCGGCGGCTCCGATGTTAAGATACCTCTGATGCCGAAAGGCGTTGAGCACATAAAATAGAAGAGGCTCATGTGTTTGGGACTTGGGTTAAGATACCTCTGATGCCGAAAGGCGTTGAGCACCTTATCATTGAATCAAACCATGATCAGGATATGTTAGGTTAAGATACCTCTGATGCCGAAAGGCGTTGAGCACACAGGTGCAAAAGAAACAGATGCTGGCGGAGTTGTGTTAAGATACCTCTGATGCCGAAAGGCGTTGAGCACTGAGCACACGGGATGAAAACGAACTTGAAAAAGCGTTAAGATACCTCTGATGCCGAAAGGCGTTGAGCACGCGATCGCCGGCGCGTTTAACAGATGCGAACCGAAGTTAAGATACCTCTGATGCCGAAAGGCGTTGAGCACTAAAACGATAAAGCATCATGCATAACGCGCGCAATAGGTTAAGATACCTCTGATGCCGAAAGGCGTTGAGCACCCTGGGTCGGACTGTAATGGTTTTCCGTGAGCAGCACGTTAAGATACCTCTGATGCCGAAAGGCGTTGACTCGCTTGTAAATCTCCTCTGCAGTATTTTCTTTTATCCAGGCACTTGCCCAGGATGCAGTATATGCTCCGACAATCTGACCATAAGCAGACCGGCAACATCCGAACCTCAGCCTGCCACCGGCACCACCGGGCTGACAGAATTCTGTGGCAGTCACGGGCAAATCGTATGTGAGGCTGACGAAAAATATTTACAAGCTGAGTTTCCATTAGATTCCGATCTCTGGGGTTCTATATTTTGGGGGGATATTTCTTAATGTGTCCTGTTTTTTTACATTTCCAATCCTGAAAATAGGATTTGGTCTGTAGGGCTGTCTCGGGCTTAAACAAACGGGAGCATATTAAAGTTCTCAGCCCGAATAAATATTTTTTCATAATATGATAATTTTTAACAGAAGAGGGCTTGACTTTACCATGTTACTCGTGTAAATTATCATACATGAAAATGAGGATACCAATGAAAACACATTACACAAGACAGATAGAGCTGATCCAAGAGAAAACGCGAGCAATGCAAAATCAGATTGAGAACGCTGACATCCAGGTTAAATTCTGGCAAGGGAAAAAAATTGAGTCCGAGAATTCCCTGGACCGCTATCGGCAGATTCTGAGCCGGTACGATAACAGCTCATCGAATGACGATAATCTTGCCCAGGTGGCTGGAGAATATTCTTACAGCGCTCTCGCACGGGAGGTTATTCGGTCGCGCCCGGGGTTGCCATGGAATGCTGATATGATTTTCGAGGAAATATCATCCCTGACTGACCGTTTTAATGATAAATCCCGGGAATACCTTGTAACATCGCTATACCGGCTTTTCAATGATGGTTATATTGACCAGGATGCCGATGGATGCTGGTATTTCTGGGACAGCCCGGATCAGTTTGAGCTGACACCGAAAAAGCTTGATCTCATCAGGAAAATCCAGATATTTTTCGATGAGCGGACGGACACCAGTTTTTTAACCGTTAACGAAGTCGAAACTTATGTAAAGCTGAGAGAAACCTACAAACGCGGAGAGATTGAAAACGCGTTCAGATATCTCTCGGAAACAGGGGTTTTGGCAAAAAGAAAAAGGAGCTATCGGACGCAGGAATACGCGAAGATGAAATGATTTCAGGGCGCCGCCGGCAAGCTAAACGCCCTGAGTTCAAACCCTATCGCAAGGACTTGATGTTTCAATTATAAAACTTTCCTCTGAAAAATCAAGCCTAACAAGTTCGATAATGAATATGGACTTAATCTTACATAGTAAAAAGGCTTCATCCCGTGAGCATCAATAACGCGCGACAGATGCCATCCGATGAAATATTGTCTCGTGCCGGCCAGGCAGCGAATGGATATGCTTCACACCGGATCGGCACCAATATCCGACCCTGCGTCGCAGCTATGCTGGCGGATAATACCCTTTCAAAACACACCTACCCGGGGCGGGATGAGTGTGCTTTTGCGATAGCGTGCGAATTTGCGAAGGCGGGTTTCAGCGAAAGGACCATACTCAACCATCTTGAAAGCTGGAACTCAGCACTGCCAATGCCGATGAGTCAGGATAACCTTGAGAAAAAGGCAGCCGGAGCAATTCGTAAAAGAGGCAAATATTTCTATTCCTGTAATCATAGCGCACTGAGTCACTTCTGCATCGGGGAACAGTGTCAGTTTATGCCTCGCAGTAAAAGCAGCTGGAAACCCTATGATGAAAGACTTTTCTTTCGCTACGGCTGGCCACGAAGACTTAACTTGGGTAGCCGGTTTTTATATCTATGCATAATCGAGCTTGAACATCTGTACGGTTTCGCAGCTGGATCTAGCTTGTACGTGAGTTTTCGATTAATGAACCAGGTTTCGGGCATGTCGAAAGCCACGGTTTCAACATCGCTGGAGGAACTGCAAAACACTGGTTTAATAACATTTTTGCCGGGAAGAAAAGGAGGTAACAGCAAAACGGCAACGGAAATTGTGCGAACTATACCGATCCCTGTTCCCAAGACGGAAACAGGGAAAAATATTAACTGATTTTCTTTAAGGAGAAAACAATGAAAAAAATTTCAAAAGAACCTGTTGGAAAAACCCCTGAACAGTGGGAATTGGAAAGCTCTATGGAATTAGGGCAAACCTATATGAAGATGGGTTTACACAAAGAAGCCATTTCGTTTTACGACCAATGCCTCAATGAAACTCCCGGGTTTCTTCCCGCTATACACGGGAAGGCGCGATGTTTTTTGAATCTTAAAAAATATGATTCAGCCATTGCCTGCCTGGAGAACTGCCTTCCGTTCGTGCTGGCAAGCCCTGCCTCCTCAGGCCGGGATGGATTTCAAGAAGCAGTAGTGGATGCTCCGAACCACTCGGACACTCATTGTTTGTTGGGTCTGTGTTTTCTGAAATCAGGGAAACCGGAAGCTGCCTTGTGGCATGCTGATAAGGCTCTTCATATTGATAATCTGAGCACTCTGGCGTTGGTTCTGAAAGCCCAGTGCGAAATGGCGATTGGAAATCCTCGGAGAATCTCTGATGCCCTTATGAAAATTGCTGAAAAGTTCGAGACCTACCCGGTATATGAGTATCCCCACAATGAGCTTAACTTTTACAGCCAGGCACTTGAGTATTGCCCGGACGACCCCGAATTACTTCGGAAATTGGGATATATGCTTTGTTGCCACCCGGTATACAAAACTGAAGAGGGCCTGCCGTTGCTTAGAAAAGCGGTGGAACTGGGTCCTGAAGACTGGGAAGCGCACCGGGATCTCGGCGTTGGGCTCTTGAACAGCGGCCAGATTGAAGAGGCTCACGAACATCTTCTGAAAGCATTCGGGATGACAGGCGGCGGAGAGGACGACCTCGTGATTCATGTAGGTCTTTCCAAATGCTATCAATTTCTCGGTGACAGGAACAAATTTATGTTTCACTGGGGAAGAGCTCAGCAGATCGTTCCGATTGATGCCAAGTCACCTAAGCAGGTCATCATCCTGTAAGGGGTTTCACAATGGTTGAGGTAGAAGCACGGATGATAACAGGCAAAGCGGAGGCATCCGTGCTTCGCTCAACATTCGTCAGGTTAGTTGTACTATGAATCCTGTAATACCGTTTCCCTCTCAATGCCAGTCCTGCCAAGGCCGTGGCTACCTAGGCGTGCCGCCTCAGGCGCAGTGCTGCCCGGTTTGCAGAGGGGAAGGTCGAAGGGTTCCTGCTGCGATGACGAAAAAGCAGCTAAAGAACAGGCTGGGCGTGACGGACGGAATGTACAAAACCTGGCGAAAAAAAGGATTGAGAGAGATCAAGGTTGATGGCAATACCAGCCCGGTGATATTTGAGAGCGATCTGCTTGCTTTTCTTGAGAAATATTACACTGGGAGCTCATCCCAGGACGATCTGGTTGCTCAGGCTCTCTGCAGGCTCCGAAATAAACCCGGAAACAGGGTATAAGGAGCGGAGAGGAGGTACGCATGAAGCTATATAAAAGAAAAAATTCAGACACAATTTATTTTCGCGTTGGAGACGACATGGTGTCATCTCTGAAGTTATTCAGGGTGAAGCTTTACTGGTCAAGAAAAGATGATGTAAGGCTTGCGGAAGAATTGATCAGGAAGCACGGTGAAGAACAGCTTCTGGAAAAGACCGGGTTTCTGGTTGATAAATGCCCGTCAATACCATTGGCAGAAGCATTCGAAAGCTACAAAGATACGGGCAGGCTTGGGAAGGCGGACAGCACCTGCTCGCGTGAAAATGAAGCCATGCTTCAGATTTTAAGATACACCGATGCCGTGAACATAAAACACCTGAACGAGCTGGATGAGCGCGTTATACAGTCATATCAGGCTTTCAGGCTTAGGATGGGAGTCAAGAGTTCTTCCGTTAACCGCGAAACTAATACCATCAGGGTATTTCTGAGATTCTGCCTGAAAAGGAAATGGATTCTCGGGTTGCCGGTTATTGACAAGCTGCCCGAAGATAAACCTGTTCCCCAAGTTATCAGCATTCAAGATTACAGAGCAATGGTTAATAGAGCGCAGGAGGAAGGCAATCTTCCTGTATACCGGTATCTGGTTTTGTCGGGATATTTGATTGCCCGACCGGGTGAGATTCTGTCACTTGTTGAGGGCGATATTAACTGGAGTGAGTCCTATGTTAAGATCACAAGAAAGAAAACATCAAGAAGCGGTATTCCGGTCACTCTTTTCCCCATGCACGGGGACCTGGAAAGAGAGCTTCATAAATGGAACCTCACAGGGCATGAGGATGCCCATTTGCTTCCATCGGGCAGGACAGGCGGATGTTATTCCCTTAGCGGTTTCAGGCATATCTGGACCCGTTTTCTGAAGAAATCGGGTTTCCGCCCTGTCCCCCTTAAGATAATGCGTGCCAGTTCCGAATCCTGGCTGCTTCAGGCAACCGGAGATATCAAGCTGGTGGCTACTCTTGCAGCGCACAGCGTTGCAACAGCCGAGAAACACTATATCCATGTTAACCGCAGTTATCTGGAAAAAGGCGTTATGAATGGCCAGTCTGGATTGCTTTTCACGGCAGAAACCGAGCAAAAACCGAGCAGTAACCATAATATCGTGCATTTTCCAGAGTCAAGAAACAAGCTCTAAGACATATCAGAACTCGCATTCAGAAAACTTAAACATTGCTGTTTTCGATAAGCGGCCTCCGCTGTTCAGGGCGGTTACCGAGCAATTACCGAGCAGTGCACAGAATGTTGTGCATTTTTCGGAAACAATAAAAAAGCGCTGATGCTTGTCAGCGCTGGATTTTTAGGTGGTGCGCGCTGCTGGCTTTGAACCAGCGGCCTCCGCCGTGTGAGAGCGGCGCTCTACCCCTGAGCTAAGCGCGCGTTCCTTTATCCCGGAACCGGAAATACATTATACAGGATTTACTTTTTTCTTTCAACGCATCTTTTCTTTGCTTCGCGGGTTGATACTGTTCCTTCTTCAGGTTTTCATATATAATCAGAATACCAGAAAAACAAATGTCACGATGACAAAGAGTGGGATAAGTATCAGCCCGGACCACACCATATAACCGAAGAAGGAAGGCATCTTAAAACCCGAATGTTCGCAGATTACCTTGACCATAAAGTTCGGGCCATTCCCAATGTAGGTATTGGCGCCCATGAAAACGGAACCCAGGGAGATAGCAACCAGGATATCCGTCGGGATCCCGACGATGTCTTTAGCCAGGTTAGCGGTAATGGCGAGTCCCTGTGACAATGAAAAGAAAGCCAGGTAAGTCGGGGTATTGTCAAGGAAAGAGGATAACAGACCTGACGCCCAGAAAAACTGCCAGGGTTCTGTAACTCCGAGTTCTCCTCCGCGTGCTTTCAATATCAGCAATGCCGGTACCATCGTAATGAATATTCCTGCGAAAAGAACAGCAACCTCGACGATAGGAGCCCAGTTAAAGAGATTCTTTTTCCGGATTTCTTTTTTCGTAAACCAAAGTGAAAGTGCCGATGCAGCTATCATCGCAATCTCCCTGAACGGTGTTCCAAGCTTAATGACACTAAAAAGAATCACTGCTATAAATGCAACATTAATCCATCCCGACACCCTTACAGGTTCAAACTCTTTTACATCTCTTATCTTGACATCAAGAGATTCCTTCGCCCAATAGCGCCTGTCGAGAAGATAGAAAACAGTCAGAATCAGCGCCATCATAAAAAGCCATTCAGGGAACAGCCGAAGGGTCCAAAAGAACGGGACGCCTTTCAGATATCCCATGAATAAAGGCGGGTCACCTATCGGCGTGAGACATCCCCCTATATTGGAAACAATAAAGATAAAGAAAATAGGGATATGAAATATGTGTTTTCTCTGATGGTTTGTCCGCAGCATCGGCCTTATCAGAAGCATGGAGGCCCCTGTTGTTCCGACTATATTCGCCAGAACGGCTCCGATGGCCAGAAAGATTGTGTTATTCATTGGTTTTGCAGTTATGTCTCCGCTCAGGTATATCCCTCCGGAGACTACAAAAAGGGAGCCGAGGAGGATAATGAACGAAAAATACTCCAGCAGTTCATGAAGGATAGGGTTGAAATCTCCCAGATAGCCGAAAAGAATGATTACCGGGATGCAGAGTATTGCAGATATTATGGCTTTATTCCTGTTCTTTTCCCAGAAATGTTCATGTGTCAGCGGAAGAATGGCTATTGCAAGCAGCTGGAGAACAAAAAAAGCTACCGACCACAAAGGTAAATTGTGTCCCAGATCTGTTTCATGCATTATGAGTATCCTTTATTCAATAATTCGTTTAAGCAATTTCAATATTCTTCAAAGGGGCAGAATTATGCCCGAATTGAAAATCGAATGCAACCCCCAGGCATCATCTTTCGCTTTAAAACTGTTTGTCAATATGAATCTTTCCTTGACTCTGCCGGTCCGGTCAATATAATACTTCAATTGTTTTTCGGGTAAAGGAGATTTATGGATCGCGACATAAAAGCAAAAGCCGGCAGGGTTTTTATAGAACTGTTCAAGCTTTTTGCAGGGCTCGCGATTTTTGCCGCGCTGGTTGTTTTCGGCGCGAAAAGATCAGTCAGCGGAGTAGTTTCGGACTCGCTTCTCACCGCGATTACTCCTGAAGTGATCCCTATGATTTTAAGCTTACTGTTCACATTTCTTGCCTTCTTTACATATTCCTCAAGATGGGGATACATAGCCGACTCGATTGCCGGACACAAGGTCTGTTCCCTGACAGAATATTTCTACTATTTTATTTCAGGGTTTTTTTCCGGACAGTTCATCTCGCAGTTCGGAGGAACCCTGGTTGTCCGCCCGGGGATGCTCAGCAGAAACAGGGATATTTCTTACCGCAAGGCAGTATCGAGCGTTTTTCTCGAAAAGATATTAGATTTTATTTTTGTATTTATCCTGATAATTCCCAGTCTTTTGTATGTTTTCAGTCTGACAAGCGGGAAGACATCCATGTTGCTGATAGTTATTTTGTATGCTGTAACCAATTTCCTGCTTGTCCGCTTCAATAAATCCCTGATATTATTTTCCAAAAATCTTCTTACATGGTGTCTTGACTTTGTCAGAGGGAAGCCGTTTCTGGGAAGGATATACAAAGACGGATATCCTGAAAGGCTGGAAGGCCTGCAGAGCGCGTCGCTTCTTAAAAAAAGCGCCATATTTTACCTTTTCCAGCTTACCGCCCTGAAATATGTTTTCATGTTTCTCCGGATATATTTTATAGCTGTCGCTTTTAATCTCCATCTTCCTTTTTCGCTGTTGTTTTTTGGAATGCCGGTTGCTCAGCTAAGCCTTATTTTAGCGTTCACCCCGGGTTCAATAGGGGTTCTGGAGGCGGGCTGGTTTTTTATTTTCCAGATATTTTCAGTCCCGGATTTTGAGTTCATGCCGTTTCTTATCGGTCAGAGGATTTACTGGTTCGCTGCGATCGCGCTTTTTTTCGGCCTGAGTTTCTGCATATCCTGGTATCTTAAGTTCCGGAAAAAGGTCCGGTCCTGATTTTTAATTCGCTATTGATATATGGCAGTTTATATTTTAGACTCTCATTTCGGAGGAGTTGCTGTTAATGGTCGTCTTCTTTAAAAGGGGAATATAAATGGAACAGAGATGGAATCTGGATGATATTTACACTTCATTTGAATCCGAAGCGTTCAGAACGGATTTTAAACGCTGTGATGATGCTATTTCAGCAGTCAGGCTAAGCGCCGGGAAGTGCTCCGAAGCCGGTGATACCGTTGAAAAAATTGAGCGCTGCGTTGATGCTCTCAATGATTTCAACACATGTTTATCCAGACTCTGGGCTTATACTTCTCTCGTTCTGAGCGTGGAGTCAAAAAATAAAACAGCAATCGGATATCTGGAAAAGCTTGAGGAGAAGATGATCGAACTGACAGAGCCTCGAGTGCAGATACAGAAATGGCTTTCATCTATCGCGAATCTTGACGAGTGCATTGATAAATCGGATCTGCTGAAAGAACATGCTTATTTTCTGAAGGAACAGGCGAAGGAAGCCAGATATCTTATCAGTGAAAAGGAGGAGATAGTCCTCGCGAAACTGAAAAAAACAGGATCATCTTCGTGGCGCAACCTCTGCAATATGCTTATCTCAAACCTTATGGTGACGATTGAAACGGAAGGGCAGACAAAGGAACTTCCGCTTCCGGTTGTCCGGAGCATGTCTCATGAAAGGGACCGGGAGACGAGAAAAAAGGCCTATTATGCGGAGATGAAGGCTTATGACAAAATTGAGGTCCCTATGGCGGCTTGCCTCAACGCTATCAAGGGAGAAGTGCAGACGGTTTCGGATTTAAGGGGGTATGGCTCTCCGCTGGAAATGACCCTCATGAATTCACGGATGAAAAAGGAATCGCTTGACGCTATGTTGAAAGCGATCCGAAAACATCTCCCGCGTTTCAGGGATTATTACAGAAAAAAGAACGCTCTTCTCGGAAATACCGGCGCCATGCCTTTCTATGATGTATTTGCTCCGCTCGGCGCGGATATGAAGTTCAGCTACAGTGAAGCGAAGGACTTCATCGTCAGGCATTTCGGAGCCTTCAGCGGAAAACTTTCATCGTTTGCCGAAAACGCTTTCAGCAAAAGATGGATTGATTCGGAACCCAGAGAGGGGAAGAGAGGCGGCGCGTTCTGCTACAATATACATTCCATAAAACAGAGCCGTATCCTGTCCAATTTCAAAAACAGCCTCAGCGATGTTTCAACGCTCGCTCATGAGCTTGGGCACGGCTATCACGGGGAATGCCTGAAAAATGAAACCCCGCTTAATTCGGATTATTCGATGCCGGTGGCCGAAACGGCATCCATTTTCTGCGAAACGATTGTGAATAACGCCGCGAAGAAGACTGCGACAAAAGAGGAACTTACAGCCATACTAGAGTCTGAACTTGCAGGGGCAGGGCAGGTCATCGTTGATATCTATTCAAGATATATTTTTGAAACGAACCTGTTCCAGCGAAGAGTATCCGGTTCGCTTCAGGCGGAGGAACTCAACGGGATGATGGCTGACGCTCAGAAGGAAGCCTACGGGGACGCCCTCGACCAGGAGATTCTGCATCCGAAAATGTGGATAAACAAACCCCATTACTATTATGTTGATGCCAATTTCTATAATTTCCCCTATGCGTTCGGGCTTCTTTTCGCGAAAGGGCTTTACGCCGATTATCTCAAAAGGGGAAGTGAGTTTGTTTCAGGATACGATGACCTGCTGAGGGCTACCGGGAGCAACAGCGTCGAGGATGTGGCTTCAATCGTGGGAATTGATGTCACGACGGAGGAATTCTGGCTTTCTTCTTTGGAACTCATTGAAAAAGACATTGATCAGTTCATGAAGCTCTGAACTTTAAACTGTTCAAGGAGTCTGATGGGACGCGGCAATTCCGCCGGAGGGCGTTAAGACTTCGTGTCAGGGTTTAGATTCTTTTTTCTTGTCAGCCGGCGGGTTTCCGTTCGAGCCTGATTTGTTTATTCTGCCTTCGAGTATTGCCCCGTCTTCCACAACCAGCCTCGAGTAGGTCATTTCGCAGTAAACCCTGCCGCTGCTCAGGATCTCAAGCTTGTCCTTAGCTTTGATATTTCCCTTTACAAGGCCGCCGACGATTACCGTCCCTACCTCAATGTCCCCGTCAATTTCGCCGGTTTCACCTATAATAAGGGTCTTGTCCGATCTGATCTGTCCCTCAAATTTCCCGTCAATCCTCATTGCGTCCTGGAATGTCAGCTCTCCCTTGACAAATGTGCCCTTGTCCAGGAATCCGTTAAGTTCTGAAGCGCTGTCAATTTTTTTGCTCATATTTTTATCCTCAAAATTTTACTTGCCGCTAATTAACGAAAAAAGTCTGTCGAGGTCATCTTCATCATGGAAATCAATGACAATCTGGCCGCCTTTTTTCTTCCTTTTTATTACAACCTTTGTTCCGAGCCTGCGCTCAAGCTTTTCCTCCGCCCTGACAGTATGAACATCCTTCTGTGGTTCTGATTTGCTCTTTTTGCCTTCCCGGAGGATTTTCACATACCGCTCAACCTGTCTGACCGACATGTCTTTTCGCACAACCTCCAGCGCTGCCTTTTCCTGCATGCCGGGGTCTGAAATTCCCAGAATTGTTCTCGCCTGTCCCATTGAAAGCAGTTCATCCGAGACCATGTTCTGGACCTTTTCGGGAAGATTAAGCAGTCTAAGGTAATTTGCGACCGACGACCTTTCCTTCCCGACCCTTTCCGCGATCTGCTGCTGGGTCAGCTTCAGGTTTTCGGTCAGAAGATGATAGGCTTTTGCCTCCTCGACAGGGTTCAGGTCTTCGCGCTGAATATTCTCAATAAGCGCGAGTTCGAGGATTTTATCATCCGCGACCTCTCTTACGACTGCGGGAACCTTCCTTAGACCGGCCAGTTGAGCCGCTCTCCATCTGCGTTCACCCGCGACGATCTCGTAATGTCCTCCCAACGGCCTTACGATGATCGGCTGAATGATGCCGTTGGATTTGATCGAAGCGGCGAGCTCCTTCAGTGAGTCGTCGTCAAATCTGCTTCTGGGCTGTTCCCTGTTAGGCCGGATGAGATCAATATCCAGTTGAATGAGGTCGTCGCCCCCGCTTCTGCTTGAAATGAGGGCATCAAGCCCCTTTCCCAGCGCCTTTCTTGCCATTTCCAATCACTTCCTTTGCCAGTTTTAAATATGCCTGAGCCCCTTTGCTCTTTATATCGTATGTTATCACCGGTTTCCCGAAGCTCGGGGCTTCTCCCAGACGAACATTCCTCGGAACAACGGTTTTGTAAACCACATCGCCGAAATAACTTCTGATCTCCGACACAACCTGTCTTGACAGATTGGTCCGTTCATCATACATGGTCAGAAGGATACCTTCAATAAAAAGAGAGTTATTCAGGTGGGTTTTTATTTTCTTTATCGTTGATATCAGATCCGAAACCCCTTCAAGAGCGAAATACTCACACTGGATCGGGATGAGGACGCTGTCGCATGCCGCCAGGGCATTAAGGGTCAGCAGTCCCAGCGAGGGAGGGCAGTCTATCAGAATATACTCATAACTGCTTCTCAGTGATGAAAGGAGCGTTTTAAGCCGCATCTCCCTGTCGTCAGTGTTAAGCAATTCCACCTCAAGGCCGACCAATCCCCTGTCCGAAGGGATTAAATTCAGATATCTTATCTCCGTCTGAACACAGAACCTGTCAAGAGGCGACATGTTCAGAAGCGCGCTGTAAATAGTATTCTCCCCCTGGTTCGGCGAAAAACCGAGACCGCTGGAGGCATTGCACTGCGGGTCAATGTCAATCAGCAGTGTTTTCTTTTCAACAGCGCCGAGGCTTGCCCCCAGGTTGATGGCTGTAGTCGTTTTACCGACGCCGCCTTTCTGATTTACTATTGCTATTACTCTGCTCAAAAAAAATCCTCCGGAAGAATTCCGAATAACACACAGATTAACATAACAGCGCAGCATTATAAAGAGTGAATTTTGATGAAGCTAAATGCTTGCCAGGGAACTGAACAGCTTTAATGTGGAATTTGCCCTTTGCCGTGAAAGCTGTTTAAGCTGAAACAATTGAAACTGTTGATTTAGAGAGGGTTATCACTTCCGATTTCAGGGGCGCAATGCCCCGGGCGAAAATCGGTTATAACTGCCGGGAACATTAACAACCGACAAGACGAATATTAACAAAGGGGTGGATAGCCCCCCGTCCGGGGGCTTACTTCCCCATCTCATTTTTTGCGAATGAGCAATGACAGGCCTTTCTGTCTGGCATGATTCTTGTAATATCCATAGTTGTAATTAAAAAATCGGATATCTTGAGTTGGCTGTTTTTTGGATTAATCAGGATAAGTCAGACTGCTGCGTACTCGTCTATATAGCTCACCGGGTTTTATTCTTCCTTGCAGAAGTTCAGTATCTGCCGGGGGATAGCTGAACAGCCCGAAATGCGATCGGTATATAACTTAATGTAAACTGCCTGGAACCGGGCAGTGAAAAGATGGTTCAAACGAACCTCAGGAGAAAAAATATGATACTTGTAACAGGAACGACAGGAACAACAGGACAGGTAATAGCAAAGCAGCTTCTTCAGAAGGGCGAAAAAGTCAGAGCCGCGGTATTCTCATCTGATAAAGCAATCAGAACCGAGATCAAAGGGGTTGACACGATAGAGCTTGACATGAACAAACCTGCCAATCTTCAGGAAGCATTCAGAGGGATAAGCAAGCTTGTTCTTATCACTCCCTCCACGGACGCCCAGCTTGAAATTGCCACCAAAACCGTTAATCTCGCGAAAGAGATGGGTGTCAAATACATCGTGAACATCTCATCACCGGGAACAAACAGCGGATCAAAATCCACTCTCAGCGACCGGCAGCGTGATATTGAGGACCACATTAAGAAAAGCGGTCTGGATTATACCTTCCTCAGGCCCAATAGATCAATGCAGAGTTTTATCCATGAATTCTCCCCAAAAGACGGGAAACTTCATTTTCCTGTGGGTGACGGAAAGGTCAGCTTTATTGATGAACGGGATGTTGCGAATGTCGCGTTCAGAGTGTTGACCGAAGACGGCTACGCGGGTAAGAGCTATGACCTTACCGGTCCGAATGCCCTGGGAATGGATGAGGTTGCAAAAAATATCTCTGATGCTTCAGGCCGCAAGATATATTTTGAAGATATTTCTGTTGACGAAGCTCGGAGAGGACACCAGTATTCTTCACTGCCCAATTCGATGGTTGATCCCATGCTGGAACTTCACTCCGACTACTGGAAAAACGGAAAGGCTTCCAAGGTCACTTCTTATGTGGAAAATATCACAAAAACCACACCAATCACCTTTGAGAGCTTTACCAAGGACTACTCTGTGGAACTGAAAAAGATCTGTTATCCAAGAGAAAAGGAAATAACCCAAGGCCCAAGTCTGTAGCATTGGAAAACAGGGGACCTTCATTTACGCAGGCCCCTTATGATCTGGATACGGAACAGATCACAGGCTTAAACTGACAACCGTAATTTAGGAGATGAATTATGACATTGATAAAAGAGATTAAGGATAAAAACATGATGAGAAGAACAGGTTCAATTGCAGTTGCGGCAGCTTTGGCTGTCATGGTATTAACCGGTCCGTCAATACGGGCATCTGAGACTGATGATCAGATTGAAGCAAGAGCCGCGAATATGTATGTATTCGACACAGTTCTTAAAGGAGACGATGTGAAAATCAGGTCGGCGAATGGTGTGGTCACTTTGACAGGTACTGTTCAGGATGAATCGAGAAGTTTGCTTGCGGAGGAAGCGCTTTTAAATCTTTCCGGCGTTAAAAGTGTAAACAATAATCTGATGATTGAAGGTGAAGCCACTCCTGTGAGATCTGATGCCTCGATCAATGGACACATAAATGGACGCATGAAAAGAGTGCTTTTCCACCGCGGAGTAACCAACCTCAATAAAGACCAGAAGCAATCAGGTGCAAAATATGCAAAGGATGTTGAGGAGGTGGTATATGCGAACAATAAGATGGAAGCGTTAAAGAAACCGAAGAAAGACGGAAGGGACACAACCGATGAAAACATTGATGATGCTTCAATAACATTACAGGTAAAAATGTCTCTGCTGTTCCATCGTTCAACCAGCGCCCTCAAGGCCGAGGTTAACACTGAAAACGGAGTAGTCACCCTTATCGGAACGGCCCGCAATTCATCGGAAAAAAGGCGGGTAACCAAGCTCGTTAATGATATTAACGGCGTAACAAAAGTGAAAAACAGAATGACAATAGAGAAACAGAAACTCTAAAGAGGAAAACCAATGTTATGGACAATAGCTGTTGTGCTGATCATTTTATGGCTGCTGGGGTTTGTAAGCAGCTATACTATGGGAGGATTTATCCACATTTTACTGGTGGTTGCGATTATTGTGGTTCTATTTCGTGTTATTCAGGGACGAAGATTGTGAAAATCAGTCCGGTAACCGTAAAACAAAAAAAGGAAAACTTAATGAAATTCAAAACCTTCTCTCCAAAGAAAAGTAAAGAAGAAGGAGTGAAGTTCGAGTTTGACTGCGGTAAGAGCGATACGGTCTTTTATCTTCATAGAACATTGGATAGCTTACCGCTATGATTATTCATTAGACACAGTTTATAAGGGAACAAACAACATAAGTAAGAAATATCAATTCTAACAAAAGCAAATTTAATGTCATGCACTTTTAAAAATTTACTTTGGCGGGTGTTTTTAGTTATTAATGTGTGTGTTCCAATCCCAAAGGAAAGATAAAGGAATGAAATGCAATGCTGCTTTTATTGTTTTTATGGTACTTGTACTTAGTACAGTGCCTGCGTTTGCTGGTAATTTTACTGTTACAGCCTCAGATTCGATATACCGGTATGAGGAAATAATTTTCCCTGACGACGAAAGTACAGTCTATCCTGTTTCAATTGAAATAAACGATGTCATCGACAATATTAACGGCGGACCTGTTCTGAATGCCGTCTTCAACCAGAACCCTGTCGCCTGGCCTGCTGAGACAATGGGAACAGGCGGCTGGACGGCATACACAAATCTCGGCCTTCCCATCAAGGATAAGAAAAACAACATGGGGGACTGCTCGAAGAATTCCACTCCGACAGGTGACAACGATATTTCAAGGGGGACCTCTCCATACTACCCCAGTGTTTTCTACTCATATGACAGCCTCAACCGGGTTTTATTCTACCGGATAAGGGTTATGGCAATGCCCCTCACATCTGTTGCCAGAGCGACAGGTGACGGCAAGGGGACAAATCCCTGGAATAACCCGACCTGGAACCTGATCATCGATACCGACAGTGACGGTTACAAGGAGTTCACCGTTGTGCTTCACGGGGACAGTGGGGGCACACAAAACAAAGATATTAGTGCAACTCCGGGCATAAACAGCGGTGATGACCTGAAGATCTACTACGAGAACAGCAATACTCAGTGTGTTACAGGCGCTGTTATTTCAAACAATATTGTGGTCACACCGAATAATCTGGTCTGGTGGGGAAATGCCTCTACAAAGAATGCAGTTGTTCCGGGAGACCCCAATGCTGATGGCTCAACCTGGGATTTTGGAAGGACAAGGATGGTCTTCCATTCCTGGTTGAACGCAACATGGAGTGACGGCTACTTTGTTGACTTCCAGTTCCCTATTGATGCACTTACTGATGCCTTTAACGGAGGCAATGGCGGAAGAGCACTTGTCAATGTTAAGACACCGGTTGCCTTCGGGTTCACCACTTCAAGCACGAATACCGATCCCCTCCAGAAGGACTTTGCATCTGACTACTGTTATTCGCCTGACTGCAGCTCTCTTTTCCCCTACATGGACATTGTAACCTTTTCGGGAGGCATCACTCAAAATCCTGTAGTTGGAAGACTTACTATCTCAAATATCCTCTGTCCAACTGCTGTCACTCTGAGAGTGAATATTGCAGATACTCTTATTGTGGAACCGCCCTTTACCGGGTCGGGCCTGGTAATTGACACAATATCGCAGGTGACATTCCAATATTACAGAGATGTGAACGGTGACGGAAAGCCCAATGATCCTTCATCGTGGATGAATATGGCAGTCGTCGGTTCCAGTCTTAATCCGGACACCAGAGGCGACAGAGCCCCTGATGGGATCACTTCATCATTCAACAACTGGGGAGTGGTATGGAACACTTCGGCCCTCACAGCCGGGCAGTATCTGGTCAGGGTTATTGCCATTGATGATGATGGCTATTCAACAACCAAATCTGTGGGATCATATATTGTGAATGGCCCCAGTGATTGCAGGGCTGGATTGATGGAATGGGATTCATACTCCGATGCTGCCCGTACAATTCAAAGTGATTCCTTCTATAATGACCCGTCAGATACCGTATATATGCTTGGACTTCTGGGAGCTTCGACCAATTACAATGTCGCTTACTATGACTCAAACGGGGATCTTGTTCTCTACCGCATTGCAACCAGCGACACTTTTGGAAATATTGTTGAAAGTTTCTGGATCTCGATCTCATATCCTCAGGGGGTTTATCACTGTGTTGTCTATCCCTCGACCTTCACTCCGCCCTTTTATTATGACGGTGCTTATCATTCAACCCTGAACCCTCTCATTGCTGATGATGCATTCAATGTATCAGCGATGGACGCTGATGGTGACGGCATCCCTGACTCAGTTGAAGGAATGGGTGATCCCGATGATGACGGAATGCCTGATGTCTGGAAAGATGATAACGGACTTGATCCTGAAGTTGATGACTATGCAGGAGTTGGTGAAGTTCCAGACGGTGATGATACCGGAGGAACTCAGACATCAGCTGCTAAGAGCGGAACTGACTACACCATGACATATGATGTAGCAGCAAATGCGACTAACTATAACCTCTACAGAGGTACAATTGCATCACTGCAGACAGCAGTATATGACCATGATACAAAGGCAAACGACACTCTATGTGCCGGAGATGCTTTTGGAACAATCGTGGATACGAATGGACTCGTTGAAGCCGGAAACTTCTATTACATAGTAGTAGGAAATGACGGAGCCTGCGAAGGACCATATGGTGATGACAGTGCTAACACTGAAAGACCTAACTCCGGAGCTGCATGTTACGCACAATGTCTATTTATCGATACCTGTCCAACCAAGGACTGGACTATCACGGCTACGGCGACACTCGCCTGCGATTTCGTCGGCAATCGCACGCTGACGGCCGCCGTAAACGGAGCCGATGCCGTGGGCCTCTACACCTATCAATGGCAGCTCAACGGCGTAGATATCGTCAGCGCCACCAACATGACCTATGACGCCGCCGGCGGCACGGGCGTCTACACCTGCCTGGTTACCGACACGGACGATGCCTGCATGAAGAGTTCCAATGAAGTTTCGTCGAGCGACTGCGCGACCGGCACCTGCGCATATCCCCTGACAGCCGTCGGCACAGATGGCGTCAGCTGTGGCCCGGCTCCGGTAAATCTTGGAACGGCTGACAATTATGTGATTCTGACGAAAACGGGAATTATAACCACGCCGGGCACCGTAGACACCCTGGTGACCGGAGATATGGGAGTAAGTCCAGCAGCCGCGACTTACATGACGGGCTTTGGATTGGCCATGGACATCTCTGGGACATTTTCGACTTCGTCTCTGGTCAACGGAAATGTATACGCGGCCGACTACGCACCGCTCACTCCAGCGAACCTGAGTACGGCTGTGTCCGACATGGAAGCCGCATACACCTCCGCTAACGGGGTGGCGCTCGATGAAACCGAACTCGGGGGCGGAAACATTGGCGGATACAATCTTGTCCCCGGCACCCGCAAATGGAGCACCGGAGTTGATATCCCGACGGATCTCACCCTCACGGGCAGTCCCACCGATGTCTGGATCTTCCAGATAGCGGGGAATCTTACCCTAAGTTCAAGTGTGGAGGTTATCCTGGCCGGTGGTGCAGAACCACAGAACATCTTCTGGGTGGTCGCCGGTGTTGTGGACCTTCAGGCAAACTCGGACTTTAGTGGCGTCATTCTGGCCGGACCGATATCAGGGATCACCTTAAAAGACGGTGCATCACTAACCGGCCTGGCGTTGTCTCAAACAAATGTTACATTGATTGGCAATGCCGTCACCCAGCCGTAAGGCAAAGGAGAACAAACCCATGTACACGCGTATTTTCAAGACACTCGTCGTAATGTTTCTTCTCGTTCTTCCCGCAGCTTTCACTTCGGTGGGGACGGAAGGAAAAGGCCGATTTGAAATCAATCCCTACGCGGGTTGGAACTTCATAGAAAACTGTTGCCCCGAGATTGACGACGCCATCGTCTACGGACTGCGATTCGGCAAATAATTTGACAAATAACCTGCCAACATCTGACCATAGAATAGGCAATTGATTTTCCGGGAGGAAAAAATGAGAACTTTTATTAAATCAGCTTTAACCTTATCGATCTTTTTTTCAATCTTCTTTCTGACAGGTTGCCATGAAGGCTACATTTCAAAAGACGGAGAATCGTTAAAGCAGTATCTTGAACCTGAAGCATTAAAAAAACTTGTCGAAACCCCGAAAGATGAAATCTGGATAATCGATGTGCGTTCAAAGTCAGATTATGACAGCAAACACATTCCTACAGCAAAGTCTTTTTCCTCTCCAACCATCCTTGATAGACTCAGCGAACTCCCCAAAGACAAGTTCCTTATTGTTTACTGCGAAACAGGCGGAAGAGCACAGATGGTTATAAAGAAACTGGAAGATAAAGGCTACACAAGGATGATGAACTGGGGCGGATATACCCGTTGGAAATGAAGGAGACTGAAAAGCTTACCGATGCAACTTTATTGATGGGTTTTAGGATCATTCTACACTAATAATTAAGTAAAACACGAGTCTTAGATAATTTAATATGAATTATAGAAAGCAAGCATGAATAATAACCCCCCCTCGAATTCCGGCACGGTAGTCGCAGTACGCGGCAGTGTTGTAGATATAAAGTTCGATGGTCATTTACCACCTATCTATTCGCTTCTACATGCGAATGAGGGGAAAATTGCTATCGAAGTTTTGGCTCAACTTGACTCGCATCTAGTACGTGGCATTGCACTAACTCCTACACAAGGTTTATCACGCGGTGCCATGGTTGAAGATACTGGTGGGCCATTAAAAGCACCGGTTGGCAGAGAAATTCTTTCGAGAATGTTCGATGTTTTTGGAAACACTATTGACCAAAAACCACCACCGGCAGATGTCCAATGGCGAACAGTTCATCGTGATCCGCCGGCGTTAGCACAACGTTCTACCAAATCCGAGATCTTCGAGACCGGGATCAAGGTCATTGATGTATTGGTGCCTCTTGAGCGGGGTGGCAAAGCAGGTCTATTCGGTGGAGCGGGAGTGGGTAAGACCGTGTTGCTAACCGAAATGATCCATAATATGATCGGACATCAGGAGGGTGTAAGCATTTTTTGCGGAATAGGCGAACGTTGCCGTGAAGGAGAAGAATTATATCGGGACATGAAGGAAGCTGGTGTACTATCAAACATGGTTATGGTGTTTGGGCAGATGAACGAGCCACCGGGGAGCCGGTTTCGCGTAGGTCAGGCAGCACTTACGATGGCTGAATATTTCAGAGATGATGAACATCGGGATGTGCTTCTGCTAATTGATAATATTTTTCGCTTCATCCAGGCTGGTATGGAAGTATCAGGCTTGATGGGACAGATGCCATCACGTCTCGGTTATCAGCCGACAATGGGTACTGAATTGTCGCGGCTGGAAGAACGCATCGCCAACACAGATGCCGGAGCCATCACATCCATTCAGGCGGTGTATGTGCCGGCTGACGATTTGACCGATCCAGCTGCAGTGCATACCTTTTCGCATCTCTCGGCGTCTATCGTGCTTTCACGCAAACGGGCAAGTGAAGGATTTTACCCTGCGGTGGATTTGCTTCAATCAAGTTCCAAAATGGCCACACCCGGCATCGTTGGTGAAAAACATTATTTGTTGGCACAAGAAATAAGACGGACACTTGCACAGTATGAAGACCTCAAAGATGTAATAGCAATGCTCGGTTTGGAACAACTATCATCGGATGACCGCAAAGTAGTTGCCCGTGCCCGTCGTTTGGAACGTTTTCTCACCCAGCCGTTTTTTGCAACGGAACAGTTTAGCGGAATCAAGGGAAAACTTGTCAGCCTCAAAGATTCGCTCGACGGGTGCGAACGAATTCTGAATGATGAATTTAAGAACTACACGGAAAGCGCTCTCTATATGATTGGTTCAATTGATGAGGCGAAAAAAAAAGCCCCGCCTGAAAAACCGAAGACTAAAGAAGGATCTGGAGACAAACCAGTGGAAAAGAATCAGCCGAAACCTGCAGCCGATTCCAAAGAAAAGACCGATCCGAAATCTAAAACTAAACTGGAGATCGAACATGCAATCGAAGCACATGCATCTTAAAGTTCTTCTGCCATTTACAATTTTTGCTGAAGGAACAAATGTATCGCGTATCATTGCGGAGACACGCGAGGGCTCCTTCGGACTCTTGCCCAATCGCTTAGACTGCGTAGCAGCACTCGTCCCCGGTATTCTGATCTTCGAACATGAAAATGATGGCGAGATTTATGTTGCCATCGACGCAGGAATACTTATTAAGACAAGTTTTGATGTGCTTATCTCTGTACGGAATGCAATTGGCGGAACAGATCTCGACCAACTGCGAGAGACAGTGGAGCGGGAGTTTTTGAAACTGGACGAACAGAAGGAGAGCGTTCGCGCTGTCCTGTCGAAAATGGAGAGCGATTTAATTCGTCGTTTAGCGGAGTTTCACCATGAATGAAAATTTAGAAATCAAGAACCAGAAAAACCGGACTACATTCAGTAAAGAAGTTAGCATAAAAGCGGCACGCAAGCTAAAGGCAAAACGTAACCCCAGGCAGGGAGTATGGTTTGGTCTTGGTATGATGGGACTTATCGGATGGTCAGTAGTAGTTCCGACATTGCTTGGTGCAGCGTTAGGTATTTGGTTAGACAACCGAAATGCCGGGAGCCATTCTTGGACACTGATGCTGTTGGTCATCGGGTTAGTCCTTGGCTGTTTGAATGCCTGGCATTGGGTGGATAGGGAAGAAAAAGAAATGCGGGAGGAACAGGAGGACAATGATGAATGAAACTTTAAATATAGTAGTGGCTTTGGTGACAGGCGTTTTGCTGG
>CAZDZC010000043.1:0-24377 GCA_964509835.1 uncultured Acidobacteriota bacterium | reverse complement strand
ACATGACATTTCTAATGAGTTATTACATGTGACATTTCTAACGAGTCTTGACAATCCCCGCCTGTTTTGTTGCGAAAATTACGCTGTTGTGTTATACATGAGAGTTACATCTATTGAGTTTTAAGGAGACAACGATTGGAAAAGCTTGATTTTTTTGCCGAAGATAGGGTGACAGCCTTGAACGATATCCGTGCGTACGGCATTGATCCCTATCCATATAACTATACTGCTGACAGCCGAGCATACGACATCAAAAATAGGTTTGAGACCTGTGACGAAAAGCAGGTTTCGCTTTCAGGAAGGATTGTCGGCATAAGAAAGCATGGGAAGGCCGTATTCATGGATTTGAGGGATTCCAGCGGTGATATCCAGCTTTTTATGCGCTCTAATGAACTGGAAGCGATTTCGAAAGAAAAAACAAATCTTTGGGAGTTGCTCAAACTTCTTCATCTTGGAGATATTATCGGAGTAACGGGCAATGTTTTTAAGACCCGAATGGGAGAAATTTCCATTATGGTCAAGGATTTTGACCTGCTTTCAAAATGCCTGTTTGATATTCCTTTTGGAAAACAGAAGGGAGAGGATAATTGGTATTCAGTAACCGACCCGGCTGTCCAATACAAGGAAAGATATATTTTCTGGAGTGTTTATCCTGAAGCAGCAGATAAAATGAGAAAAAGGGCTGTTATTATAAATGAGATCCGGAATTTAATGAACGCAAGGGATTTTCTGGAAGTCCAGACCCCGTCAATTGAACTTGTGTACGGAGGAGCTGAAGCCAGGCCTTTTGTGGTTGATATCTGGGCGTTAGACCACCAGAAGGCATATTTGAGAATTTCACCTGAACTTTACCTCAAAAGATATATCGCTGGCGGATTTCCCAAGGTTTACACAATCTGTCAGAACTTCCGGAATGAAGGCATTGACAGATCGCATAACCCTGAATTCTCAATGATTGAATGGTACGAAGCATTTACAGACTACGAGTTTCAGATGAAGCAGGTCGAGGAGATTGTATCACTGGTAGCTATAAAAGCATGCGGTTCAGCCAAGATTGTTTTTCAAGACAATGAGATTGATTTCACACCCCCCTGGCAAAGGTTATCAATGCTCGATGCCGTCAGAAAATATGCAGGTTTTGATATTAGCAGCGCAACAGAAAATGATGTTAAAGAATTCTTCAGTCAGAAAGAGATGGGACTTCCGGAACCTTACAACTGGGGGATCGCTGTCCAGAGGCTCTATGAAGATTTCTGCGAAGATAAAATCACCCAGCCGACATTTATAATCGACCATCCAAAGGAATCCTCTCCTCTTTGTAAGCTTAAAAGAGGGGATGACCGCCTCATTGAAAGATTTGAACCGGTTGTGGCTGGCATGGAACTTGGGAACGCCTATTCGGAGCTCACAGACCCGCTTGCCCAAATAGAGAAATTTAAAGAACAGGGTAAAATTAGATCAAAAGAAGAAATCGCTCACCATCCGGTTGATATTGACTATATCAAAGCCCTTGCCTGCGGTCTTCCTCCAACTGGGGGAGTTGGTATCGGAATTGACCGTCTTGTAATGCTCCTCACAGACAGCCAATCCATCAGGGATGTCATTCCTTTTCCAATGATGAGACCCGGAGAATAGCGCGTCAAATCAGTTCAGTCTCATTTTGCTTGCCATAACGCACGAACTGTGATAGCATTGCGGCTTGGAGTTTGGGTTTGTCTTATCCACTTATATAGGGAAAATAACAAGAGATGGCTAATAGTAAGAGATTTGAGGATCAGCAACTCTGGTCAAAAGCTGCGGATTTAACCTGCAGAGTTTTTGATTTAACCAGAAACAGCAATGTCAGTAATTGCGGACTGCTGCATGATGAGCTCCAGTATAACGCATTGCTTATTTCAAGCCTCATTGCGGAAGCTTATGAGAAAGGAGGAAGCGAGGAAATAAGGCTCATGCAGGAAGCTCGAGGCAAGTGCGGGGCATTGTGCTCAAAACTTTATGTATGCGCTGACCTTAACCTTATAACTGAAAAAGATGTCATAACCATACTAAAGCAGTGCAGGAGCATTTCCTCTGAAATCGGGAACATTAAAGAACAGGTGCAGAGAAAACCTAAACCTCAAAAAACCAACGACAACAGAAAACTTCAGATGAAAACATCACGCGGCATGGGGGAGATGGACACTGCTGAATTTGTGTCCTATATCAGAGGCAAAGAATAGATCCAGTCAGTCAAAAATATCCCTCACTTTTTCAAAAATAGATTTATCGTTAACTTCTTTGTTTTCTTCCTCTAGCGAGGAAAGCTTTCGGAATATTTCCTTCTGATCTTTTGAGAGCACTTTCGGGATTTTAACATTAATTCTGATATACTGGTCTCCATTCCCCCGTCTATTAAGATATGGAAATCCTTTGCCCGAAATCCTGAATATTTCCCCGGGTTGAGTTCCTGACGGTATTTTGAATTTTTCAGGTCCGTAAACCGTAGGAACCTCAATACTGTCGCCAAGAACAGCCTGCGGAACGGAAACATTAACCTGACATACTATGTCCTGATCCCTTCGTTCAAAAAAATCATGTTCCTTCATTCTGACTGAAATATAGAGATCGCCTGCAGATCCTCCGTTAATACCGGCATTGCCTTCTCCTGACAGCCTGAGCTGGGAATGTTCATTTATTCCGGCAGGGATTTTGACTCTTACGGTTTTAGTCTCAGCTACCCGCCCACTCCCGCGGCATTTCCGGCAAGGGTTCTTTACAACAGATCCCTCCCCGCGGCATGCACCGCAAGGCCTTCTGACACTCAGGAATGACTGCCTATAAATAACTTCACCCGCACCGTTGCATTGCGAACATGTAATCCTGCCTTCTTTATCGGCGGATCCGGTTCCCCCGCAATCCGGGCAGACTTCCAGTTTTTTTAGTTTGACATCTACTTCACCGCCTGCTGCAACTTCTTCAAAAGTCTGTTCGATCTGATGCTGGAGATCTTCTCCTTTGATACTTGAACTCCTTTTCCGCTGTCTGCTTCCAAAAACATCCCCGAATCCAAAGAAATCCCCAAGCAGATCCTCAAATCCGCTGAAAACAGAACTTCCGAAAATATCCCCAAAGTCCGCCTGACCTCCGCCCACACCGGCATGTCCATATGCGTCATACCTGCTTCTCTTTTTGTCGTCAGCAAGAACACTGTAAGCTTCTGTAGCTTCTTTAAATTTTTCTTCCGCTGATTTGTCTCCAGGATTTCTGTCCGGATGATATTTCATTGCAAGCTGACGGTAGGCTTTTTTAATTTCTTTTTTATCGGCATCCCTCTGGACACCAAGGATTTCATAAAAGTCTCTCTTATTCATTGGAATTTCTACAGAACAACATTGATAAGCGTCTTCGAAACCTGCTTTAGCGCATCCATCGCATCGTTGGTATCGCTCAGACTGTCTCCCTTAAGTGCTTTTTCAGCAGCACGGAGTGACTCGGTTATACGATCCCGTTCATCAGCATTCAGAAGTCCTCCGAATTCATCAAAGGATTTCTTGTTCTGCAGATAAAGATTTTCCAGTCTGCTTTTCATTCTGATAAACTCTGCTCTTTTCTCTTCTTCGTCCGAATGCTGTTCCGCTTCGTTTATAATTTTATCAATCTCTTCTTCCGTAAGCCCGCTTGAAGGCTGAATGGAAATGGACTGAGCTTTGTTTGTAGCCACATCAACCGCGCTTACATTGACAATCCCGTTGCTGTCTATTGCGAAAGTTACCCAAATCTCTGGCATGCCTCTGGGCGCTGGAGGAATATCCCTTAATTCAAATTTCCCCAGCGAGCGGTTCCTGTTGGCCAGTTTGCTCTCACCCTGAAGAACATTTATCTCCACTGTTGACTGGTTGTCATGCACCGTAGTGAAGGTTCGGGATTTTTTGGTGGGAACGGATGAATTTCTGGGAATAATCTCGGTTGACATCCCTCCCTGCGTTTCAATGCCAAGGGTAAGCGGAGTGACATCCAGCAGAACAATATCCTTTACCTCGCCCTGGAGGACACCGGCCTGGATTGCGGCTCCCATCGCCACGACTTCATCGGGATTTATCTTTACATTCGGTTTTTTCCCGAATATGTGCTCCACTGTTTTCTGGACAAGCGGAGTTCGTGTCTGCCCCCCCACAAGGAGAACCTCGTCAATTTCTGCGGGCGTCAATCCGGCTTCGGCAAGTGCGTCTTTGCAGGGAGCTTCCGTTCTTACAACAAGATCGGATATCATATCCTCAAAAGAAGCTCTGGATAAAACAGTTTTCAGATGAAGTGATTTACCGTCCTTTGATGAATGAATGAAAGGAAGGTTAATATCCACACTGTCAATAGAAGAGAGATCACACTTTGCTTTTTCGGCCTCTTCATTAAGCCTCTGAAGCGCCATTTTGCTTTCCCTGAGATCAGCGCCATGCTCATTCTGGAATTCCTTAATAAGAAAATCAACTATTTTCCTGTCAAAATCCTCCCCTCCCAGATATGTATCCCCGGAAGTGGACAAAACCTCGCACACTCCTTTGTTAACCATAAGAATGGAAATATCGAAAGTGCCGCCTCCAAGATCATAAACAGCTATCTTTTTGCCTTCTTCAGATTCAAGCCCGTAGGAAAGCGCGGCAGCAGTCGGCTCATTGATTATTCTCTTAACATCCAAGCCGGCTATCCTTCCGGCGTCTTTTGTCGCCTGTCTCTGGGCATCATCAAAATATGCGGGAACGGTTATCACGGCTTCCGTTACATTCTCCTCAAGATAAGCCTCTGCTGAATCCTTCATTTTTTTCAGAACCATCGCGGAAAGTTCCTGAGCAGTATAGTCCTTATCTCCGGCAACAAATTTAATATCTCCGTTTGACGCAGCCGTTATGCTATAAGGAAGATTTTTTAGTGAACCTTGGATCTGCGGGTCATTGAACTTCTTTCCGATAAATCTTTTAACAGCGTAAAATGTGTTTTGAGGGTTCGTGTTCGCCTGTCTCTTTGCAATATGACCGACAATCCTGTCTCCCCTTTCCGTAAAGGCTACTATAGAAGGTGTTGTGCGGCTTCCTTCCCTGCTGCTTATTATAACCGGACCTCCATCATCGTATATTGCGATGCATGAGTTTGTGGTGCCGAGATCTATTCCTACTATCTTTCCCATCTTATATCCTGAATTTTAATGTCAATAAAAAAGGCGTATATATCACACAACCCTTTCTAAATCAAGAACCAGGATAAACGGAAACAACAACACGCGCAGGTTTAAGAATCACATGGCCGTGCCTGTACCCCTTTTCAAGAACTTCCAGAATTGTATTAACCGGTACTGTCCCGTCCTCCTTAACAATAAAAGCTTCATGCATAAAAGGATCAAAAATATCACCTTCAGGATAAATCTCTTCTACGCCGTATTCCTCAAGAATCTCATTCATATTGTGAAGTATAAGCTTGAACCCCTCGTAATATTCGCTTCCAATGTTCCCCTCCGAAATGTCCAGAGCTCTTTCAAGGTCGGTTTTAACGGGAAAAAGCTCCTTTACGAACTCGTTCATTGCGTTAATCCTGATATTTGCCGTTTCCTTTCTGGATCTTTTTCTGAAGTTATCAAAATCAGCGAGAAGTCTCAGATATCTTTCGTCTTCTCCCTGAATAATTTTACTTCCCTGCTGAGATGCAGCTTCCTCAACTTTTTCGTCTGTTTCAGCCGTTGGTTTGTCTTCAGTTGTCATCATACTGCCTTACTGCTTTAGTAAGCTTATCAGCAATTCCGTGAACAAGAGCTATGATCTTGGCATACTCCATTCTTTTCGGGCCAACAATCCCCAGAATACCCTTGTTTCCTCCTCCGGTCTTATATGTTGAAAAAATACAGCTCATGGACTGGAGATCTTCCATCGTATTTTCAGATCCTATAATTATGCTGAGACCATCATCCTCAATACAACGGCTCAGAATTCGGACTATCTTGCTTTTTTCTTCAAATGTTCTGAAGAGTTCCTTCATTTTTTTTATGTCGGTCATTTCAGAATCATTGAATATATTTGAAGTTCCATCAATAAAGATCGACTCATCATCCTCATCGCTGAAGTATTTATTCCCAAGCATCAGCGCATTTTTCAACAGATTGTCATACTGGGCTTTTTCTTGGGCCATGTTATCAATCAACTGAGATCTCACTTCAATCAGCGTCTTGGAACCAAACATCTCAACAAGAAAATTCCCGATGCAGTCCAATTCGGACTGCGACAGCTCTTCATCAACAGAAATCACCTTATTGTTGACTATTCCAAGGTTAGTAATAAGAATCGCGAGTATTCTTTTTCCGCTCAGCTTTACAAACTCGATATGCCTGAAAACTGTCCTGTTAAAACAGGGGGCAAGCACAATGCCAACTTGATTCGACATGCTGGAAAGAACCTTGGATGTTTTTTCCATAAGTGACGGAAATTCGGCAACATCCCAGCCCAGACCTGGGAATCCCCTCCCAAACTGATGCTGCGGTGTGCCTTTATCAAGGATTGAGTCCACATAGAAACGATATCCCTTATCTGTAGGAACTCTTCCAGCGGAAGTATGAGGCTGGTAAAGAAACCCTGATTCTTCAAGCTCAAGCATTATATTTCGGATAGATGCCGGACTGAGATTAAAACCAGAAAGCTTTGATACCGTCCTCGATCCCACAGGTTTACCCTGCAGGATGTATTGCTCAATCACCTCTTCCAGTATCTTACTGCTTCTATCGTCAATCATTTCAGCAACTGCCTCATAAATTAGCACTCAATCACAGAGAGTGCTAACCGAACTTTAACTGTCTTTCCATTTTTTGTCAAGACAAATAAAGAATAACGAAATATCATGTCTGCTATTCTACAAAAGATATGGTGTCCCTTGCAGGTAGAGCCGTTGCACGCAACGGCTGGCAGAGACGCGATTAATCGCGTCTCTAGGGTCTTGATTCGCGCCCGACCGGTTGCGGTTCGCCTCGCCTGTTCAATACTGTTTTTATAACTACAGGATTCTTATATTGCCGCGGGAGAGACTTCTGGACTCTCGGGATAGACTTCTGGGCTTCCGGGATAGACTTCTGGACTCCCGGGATAGACTTCCGGGCTTCCGGGATAGACTTCTGGACTCCCGGGATAGACTTCTGGACTTCCGGGATAGACTTCTGAACTTCCGGGAGAGACTTCCGGATTTCCGGGATAGACTTCCAGACTCCCGGGAGAGACTTCAGAAAGCCAATTATCCTTTTTCCGGGACAAATGATTCCTCTCCGCAGGCTACAGTACCATTTCTGCAAGCTGCAAGACCTCTTCTGCAAAGAACAGTACCATTTCTGCAGGCTACATGACCTCTTCTGCGCGCAACATGCCCATTTCTGCAGACCGCACGACCATTTCTACAGGCTACATGACCTCTTCTGCAGGCTGCAAGAGCTTTTCTGCACGCTACATTTCCATTTCTGCAGGCTGCAAGACCATTTCTGCAAGCTACATGACCTCTTCTGCAAAAAACATGGTCATTTCTTCAGAAAGAAGTCCATCAGCATAATTCTTCATTCTTAGTTCTTAATTCTTCATTTGCGACCGAAGGGAGTCACTGTTCTTCATTTGCGAAGCAACGCGAAGCATTGTTCTTCATTCTTCGTTCTTCATTTGCGACCGAAGGGAGTCATCTTTTGCCATTATTTGCTCATAATATTTGCTTAGCTATTAAATAAGTATTGTGTCCACGGAAAACAATAATGTCCTTATTCAATAATCCTGTTCTTCAACCACTCCGTCCGGGCAAGCCAGTCTTCAGCTTCAGCCAGCTCCTGAGGAGTGCCACCAAGTTCAAATAGCTTTTCAAAACACTCTTCTGTCGCATCAGGATCACCTGCCAGGCATGCCTGACTGCCCAGAATCAGATAAAGGTTCCTCTTAGTCTCAACAAAACCTTCTGTCCTTTCCAGAAAGGGCCTGAATGACTGATAGATTTCATGAAAATCTTCATCTTCACCCAGCTGCACAATGCGCATAAAGGGAATGTGGTACAGGGGATAAGTATTTTCTTTCGCTGTTTTTTTCTGATCACTGAACAGCTTTACCATTGTGGCAAGATAAGAAAAAATCGATTCCCTTTCAACTTCTCCCTCCAGTATTCTCAATTTCTCCACTTCACCTGAGCGCATTGCTCTAACGAAAACTTCCCTTGACTGATCGCAACTCAATATTACTTTCATAAGATCAATCGCATTAATTTTAGCTAAGAATGAATGTGCCTTGAGCCTGTCAAGCATCTCAATACTTTCATCCCATCTCTCCATATCCAGAAGAATATTCAGTGCCGGAATGGACACTTCCATATGAGTATCTTTCATGCTTGCAAGAGCATCTTCAAGCCTGCCCATATTCCGCAGCGCTAATGCCCTGTACATAACATTGAACCCACCATCAAGATCACCTGTTATATCAAGGATTTCCTGATACTTTTCTTCCTTCATTAGTTTGATCAATCGGTCCTGATATTCAAAATCCACATCTTTACCATGCGTCTTTGAACCATCTCTCCTCTTTCCATGTTCAGTAGCTAAATAGCCATCAACAGTTGATTCTACTGAGTTTTCTTCAACAGGACATTTTCTGAGAAAATCATGCCATTCAGCTTCCAGAACATCCAGTGACTTACCATAAACATCTTCCCAATCGTTCCGGGACATGAGATCTTTGAATTTCTCTATTCCATAGTTATGCATGAGAAACCCAGTGAATGAGCCTGAGAATTGATAGGCATAATACACATTCGTAAGGCGAAAGCCTAAATGACTGTAAAAGCTCTCAACAGGAGGAAGATGTCCCTCTCTAAGCAGGACCGCCTCCTGTTCGTGGAACTCAGGTCCTCTGTACTGATAATCATCAATTGCCACTGCAAGACCTTCACGATGAAACCACGATCCACCCAGTCCTAAATCAAGGGTATGTATCATCTCATGTCTCAGAGAGCCCAATCGGCTGAAAATCCGCCATGCCTCATTTCTTATATAAATGCGATTAGGACCAGCACATGAGCTTCTCCATAATCCTTTCTCAGCAGCTTCTGTGTCTGATAAACTGACAAGATACACATAAACATGCCTTTTCAGTTCCCTGTCCAGTATTTTCAAGGTTCTGAAATACTCCCATTCCAGCTCATCCTTCACAAACTCAATTTGTCTTTCTGTCAGAGCTCCGGGAATATAGTTCACTGTGAAATGCTCAGTTTCAAAGCTCTCAGTAAGATACATTTTAATTTTGTCAATACTATGGCCCATACCAAATAGCAGTGGATTCAGTGCTGCAAAAATTATCACTGAAACTGCAGAAAGATGTACTACAGTTCTGACAGTTCTTGACCAGTTCTTCGCTAATAGCGCTAAAATGGACAACCCAACAATCAGTATCAACAGCCTGTTGTATATAAATAACCAGTCTCCGATCAATCCGGTATGAACAGAACGGGCAAACTTAAGAGTGAGTTTACCCGTAAACAGATTGTAATATGCATTCAAACGCCCTGAACAGCACTGCATCCATGTAAACCAGAAACTCCCTGCCAGAAGCAGGAAAACAGATATATCTCTGATAGTGCGTTTCCCTGTTAGCTTCTGAAGCAGCGCTCTTAATGAAGAGAGCACAAGAAGTCCGGGAACAACATTAAAGGGTATGCTGAGTAACTGGTTCCAGTTCATAGGTTGTCCCGTAGTAAGTACATGAAATGCAATGACAACAGCCAATCCAGGCACACAACCAGCTAATGCCAATCCGGAAATCCTCGCAAGCTCTGCCAAAGGTTCCTTCTCTTTTTTCGGTTCAATGAATGCCCAGAACACAACTGCAGCAAAAGAGATAACAACTGTGAAATCCGCAGGGCTCACCCAGTGCGATGGAAGGAAAAGAAATAGTGTTCCCAGAGCAGCAGATATAAATAGAAATATCAATATTGTTGACTTATTCTTCACTCTTCGTTCCGGTCACTGAGCCTGTCGAAGTGTTCATTTGCGAGCCTTGCGAAGCACTGTTCTTCATTATTCCTCACCACGCAATGTTATACACATTGACAGTACCCACCATCTTTTATCCGGTGACGGCTCAAAAGTCAGTTCTTTTTCCACTGCTCTAAAGAAACCCTCAACTACCGTCTTTTCAGGCTCTTCCCACTTGCCCTGTCCCTGTCCTTTGTAGTCAACCCTGGCAACCGTCCCGTCAGGTTTTATAAGAACAGCCAGAGGAAGGAATACGCTTTTAAATCCTGCATCCTTTGCTTCCCGGCTTATCTCATACTCCGGAAATCCGGTGTTCTCAGTTCGGACAGATGATGGTTGTGCCACTAAGGCACTGCTCGGTGATCTGTCAAAAAGCTTCCGCAGTGCCTTGTTATATTTATCTGCATTGAGAACTTCAGCTGACACTGATACTTTTGCTACAAAAACGCTTTCCGCTGAATATGCTCCGTCTTTTAAGCTCTCTGAGATGGATTCTTCAACTTTTATCTCTACTTCTGTATTCAATTCTGAAGGACTTACACGATCTATGTTCAACACCTTAAAATATTTAGCTGTTTCGTCTTCAGGACCTACAAGAACATAGTATAGGAATTCACCCTTGTAGCCGACAGCAGAATCATTCAGTTCAAGATCAGATGGAACGAAAAGATAATTCCTTTCAGCCCATTCTTTCTTTTCCTCCTGTGAATTAAATGCCAGTTCAGGGTTTTCAGAAAAGATATTATTAAGACTCTCTGCACCAATGGCTAAAGTACAAACTGATATTGCCAGTATTGCGATTATTAAATGTTTCATAGGTTCCTCCGAAAGAAATTTATTTTTCATTATTCATTCTTCGTTCTTCATTTGCAAAGCACTGCGAGTCATCGTTTCTAGATTTTGCCAATATTCGCTCCTGGTTTGAACTGTTTGATCTAGCGATGATCATATTAATTATAAATGGCAATATTCTTTTTGAACAGAACCGAACCATCCGGGGCCATTCTGCATCTGTACATTAGCTTTCCACGATCACTGAGATAGGCAATATCAATATAGCTTATTTTTCCGTTTTCAAAATATACATTAATAGCACGATTCTTATAGTAATAATAGAATCTGTTAACGAGGGACCTTTTGCCATTATCATTTACAACTACATGGCTCAGCAATCCATCACTGTCAACATGGAACTCGTAATAATAGGATTCGTCGGAAAGGTCTGAAGGATCTATCTTATCAACTCCATAAGCTGTCATTCCGTCATATTCCCAAAATCCTTCCTTTACATAGGATATACCTGTACTGTAATAAACTTTTGTTTCCACTTCAGCAGGTATGAAATTATCCCTATCTATAACTGCAACAAGCTTCTTAAAGTAGTTAACTATTTCATACTCAGTTTCTTTAGGTCTTTCAATATAAAGTTCCTCAACCTGAGGGGAAACATACCCCTTGTCTGCAGTTTCAGTCTTCTCCTTACTGCTGCATGATGAAAAGATCAAGACCACAGTCAAAAGAATTACAAAACCCCATTTTTTCATATCTCCTTTCCTCCGGTCATTGAGTACTTCGACAGGCTCAGCAACCACTTGTCGAAGTATCGAAGTGTTCATTTGCGAGCTGAACGATCATCATTTTCTTTCACGATGCAATAAAGAGTCTGATTATTCCGGAATTTCAGGTTCTTCTGCATTGGTTGTCAGCTGGATTTGTCTTGTCAGATGATTGTCACTGCCTGAACTTGATGTGCAACTCGACATTAGTTTCTCCTTTAATGCCGATGTCGAGATCGAAGCCGACACTACCCTTAACTTTCTCGATTGTTGTATCCAACCCGGCTAACTGATTTTTATCAAACTTCAGCGTAAACTCATCCACCCCATTCTCTTTAGCAGTCTTGATGATATTTGTGATGAATTTTTCGTCAACCTTCTTGATTTCGCCCATCTTGTCCACGAAAGGAAGTAGACTCTCTGCTCCTTTAAGAAGTAAATATGGAAAAGGAAAGGCGTACTTTATTGCTTCAAGCATTTCTTTTTTTGCATTTATTTTTTCTGGCGTATTCATTCAATTCTCCTTCATCTAATGTACTATTATCCAACATATTTCATTTTTCTAAACAAACAGCTCATCCTTTCCTCTTTCCGTTCAACCCGGCAACATCCTTATTATAAATATTTCCTTTCACTATACAAGAATTCCCCCGGAATTTCAGTATTTTTACGCAATGTATATCCGGATTTGTAAAAATGTATATTTTTATTCTTGAAATGAATTATTTATGAGGAAATCCTGCTTTTATATGCTATCATGAATTTATGCGGAATACTCTTGTAAGTACATATACACTAAGTCATCCAATTAACAACTTCGGCCATTGTGTCAAAGATGGCAAATTATCTGAAGAGGATTTTTCTCTATCCTTTACCAATGCTTACAGTTTAAGATTCAGTGCTATACATCCGCGAACAACAATTAAGTGTAAGCTTTTTATTCGTGAACTTCCAATTGAAAGTAAAGGAATTGCTGATCTAGTCGTTTTAGGTTGGGCATCAAGAGAATATATTGATACTGCAAATCTTGAAAATATTATTAATTCAAAACCTGTTATCAGGGCATTCGAGTTTAAACTCAATGACTGGCGAAGTGGATTGATGCAGGCACATCGATATAAGTATTTCTCTGATGCGTCAATTTTGGTCATACCTAAAGAGAAGCTGAAGCATGTGATTAAGCATCTGGATGTTTTCAGGAAGCTTGAGGTAGGACTGTGGGGTTTTTGCGTAAATTCCAAAACTATTAAAAAGTTATATACTCCCCGTCCCAAGCAACAATCTATTGAGAAATACAAGAATTTAGTAATTCAAAAGGCCTCAGCGTGCCTACCTTTATAGTTCCACTAACTTTTCAAATTCTGTTATTCCTTCTTGAAATGCTGCCAAATGGTCATCTCTTGATTTAGAATCAAGTGTTAGGCCAGAAACATTAGTATACGCATTTTCTGCATCTATAGTTGCTTTTTTGAGTTTCTCAATATTGTCTCTTAAATCATCAGCACAATATTTATCTATCATGGACTTGATAGCTTCCCAAGATTGTAAAACCTCTCGTGACCTTTCTGGTTCAGGATTATACTCACTATCCATCGAGAGATGGTTCTCTATTTCCGGGACAAATTCCCTTAATGCATCCTTCTCTGAACATGTAACACGGTTCATAAGTAATTGGCTTAAGTACCGTATTATTGGTTGCCTTCCTCCTGATCTCTTCGGAACATATCTATCTATAGAAAAATGTCGAAGATTAGAATGCCAACCAGTTGCTCCTCCATCAGCACCTACAGCCCCAAGAAAAGGAGATATTATGTCTGAATATCCGTTGATCACTTTAAATCCGTTGATTTTAAGAGAGTGATTCAAATACATCCAGTTTGCAATAACATCTGTATGATATATATCGGATTTAATATTGGTGTCTCTTGCACCAATAATCAAATAAAAACCATCTGGAGGATCATCCAGAACAGTTATATCATTAACAAATTCTTCAAACTCACTTTGGTCTAACAGCGCTTCCCGACAAACAGCTAAAGTAGCATATATTGGCTTACCATTGCTGGATTTACGATAGTTGCCTACTGATTGACGAATGAAATTTTTTGCAATTACACCAACCCTGGAATCAAATGATTCCGAAATGTAAATGTTGGGCATAATAAAAGCATCCACAGGTAATCCTTTTTGAATGTTATATACATTCTCAATTGCTTTATCTACATTTGCACTAATTTCAAGTTGGCTTTTATTTGCGGTTTTAAAGTAATTCCAATCTTCCAGTTTCCCTAACTTTGCATCAGGAGAATTAGCATATAAACTAACATAATACTGTGGATCAAAGAAAACTTTACCACCCTTATCAGTTACATCTTTCATATGGTTTGTAACGGTATCAAATCCAGAATCCTTAGGGCTAAAAATAGCACCATCAATAAAACCCTTTGATATTCCTTCAGATATTTTCTCTCCTGGTCCATAGCCAGATTGTGCGTATAACTTCATCTTATCCCTCCATTTCTCTGAGCAGAGCATCAATATTTGCAGGACGAAGTGCAGGTCTCTTCTTTATCAACTGATCAACAAGATCACAAAACTCTATAGGAAGATCTTTTCTTAATACTTTTAACCTATCAGGTTTAACATTTTTAATACGATATAAAGTTGTATAAGGATTACCATCACACTGTTTTGCAAATGGCTGAATTCCTGAAGCATATTCATAAAGAGTCAATCCTATAGTGTATAGGTCAGCACGATAGTCGAAATTATCTCTGAATTTGGGAGCAAGCATTTCAGGGGCAAGATAATACAGAGTTCCAGGCATATTTAATGAGTTCCTTGTAAGTCTTGTACCGCCGACAGAAAATGCAATGCCCAGATCTAGAAGAACAAAATTCCTCTCGGGATCCTCTGTTTTGACAATATTATCAGGTTTAATATCCCTATGGACAAGATTCATTGACCACATTTCTTTTACTGCTAATAATAAACATTTCGCAAGCACTCTCAGCTCTGATATATCAGGTTTATACTTCTCCTTGATGAATTGTCTTAAATCCCTGCCTTCTAGGAACTCCTCAGAATATATAATGTAATTTTTCCCCTCTATTTTATGCTTAGCTGGTGTTACTTTGCCTAGCTTGACAAGAAAAGGGCTAGAACATCTTGAAAGAGTAGATATTTCTCGCATTAACCTGCTTGTGCTTTCATCCTCTACCGATTCATCATCCTTATCAGAGGGAATAAAAGCGACTTTTATCGCTTCATTCTTTCCAGCAATACTCCCTCTAAATACAACTTTAAAACCGCCCTCCCCAATTTCTGTCAATTCACCTGAAAGCTCTGAAAGACATTGTTTAATAGATTCTAATTGTGGTTTTTCTTGCATATTCCTATCCCCATCGATAAATTCCTATTCAAGAGCATTATATCATCTCTAACTTCAAAGGTAAATAATCAACCATCACTTCCCCTCCACAATCTTAATCTCTTCATCCGTGAGATTATACAGCTCATAAACCAGGCCGTCAATCTCCGCATCAACGGCACAGATTTCCCGTTCAATCCTGGCAAGATCAGCCGCGCCTTCAAGCTGTCGGGCTTTCTTTTTATGCAGATCAAGCATCCGGTCTTTACTGATCATTGTCCGATTCTTCATCCCTAACCTGTGACAAAGCGGCGGCTATCAAACCAGTTGGTACAGCAACTACACCAAGACCAACCATAAGAATTACAAATGTAAATATTTTTCCACCAACTGTTATCGGGAACATATCACCATATCCGACAGTTGTTAATGTTGTGACCGCCCACCATAATGAATGGAAAACAGATTTAAAGGCTTCCGGTTGAGCTTTATGTTCAAAAAAATATATTCCTAAAGCTGATATATATAACATTCCTGCTGTAACAAAACCGAAGATTATTAGTTCCTCTTTTGCTATATTTATAGCTCTGGAGAATCTTGAAAGTGCTTTGTTGTACTTTGCAAGCTTCAGGATTCTGAAAAGTCTCAGCATCCTGAATATCCTTATTGCTCTTAAATCAACTCCAAGAGCAAGATAAAACGGTAAAATGGCAAGAATATCTACCAGTCCGAAGAAACTGAAGATATATCTTATCCTTAGTTTTGATACATAGATCCTTAAAATATACTCAATTGTAAAGAGAACAACAACGATTAATTCTGTTACCTGTAGTGCGCGACAAATTGCAGGAGATAAGTCAGGTACAGTCTCAATTGAAAAAGTTATTATTGAGAAGATGATAAGAAACTGGATAAATAAGTCTATGAACCTTCCAGTTCTTGTATTTCCTTCGATCAATATGTTGTGGATTTTATTTCTCACAGCGCACATCCCAGCTGAGACTTTCAAAGAAGGGGTTTAAGAAATCAACCCGCGCCTGCGCTTCGTTGTATTTCGCGGAGAGATAGTGAGTCCTGTCGTTGTCGAATTTCTCGACAAGTGACTTTATTTCAGCGAAGGCTGTGTTTTTTGTGGCCAAATTACCTCCATTTAAAACCACCCCACCCGTCTGTGACGGGCACCCCTCCGTGGGAGGGGAATTTTATGGAATATCCATTCTACTCTTTGATCTTATATTCTTCAAGCCGTATTGCTAAATACATCCCCCCCAAAACACGCACAGCCCCGGTTCCCCGAAGCCGCCGCGATTCCCTCCTCACCTCCTTTCATCGTCCCGCTCCTAAGCGGAAGGACCGGGGACCGGGCAGAATTTAAGCCCCTGTTTTGTGTTCCTCCTCACCATTTCGTCCACAATGGCTTTTCGCACAACATGCTTGTTGACGCACCATTTCGGCGCGACAAGAAACTCTCTGCCCCGCTCTCCGGTGAGCCGCTGGACAACGACGGATGGAGGCAGAATCTCGAGAAATGATATTGCCCAGTCAACATATTCGTGCATTTCAGGGGGGATGAACGCGCCGGAGTTATACAGTCTTTCGAGTTCCGTGTTTCTGACTATATGAGCGGAATGGATTTTGACACCGTCAATGCCAATCCCGGCAAGATATTCAGCGGTTTCCATCATCTCTTTTTTTGTTTCTCCCGGCAGCCCGAGGATGACATGGGCGCACACCTTGAATCCCCGCGCCCTGCAACGCCTCACGGCGTCCGTGAAACATTCGGCGTTGTGTCCTCTCTTTATCCTGAGAAGGGTCTCGTTGTTTGCGCTCTGAAGTCCCAGCTCCAGCCAGATTTCCATTCCCCGGATATTCCTTTCAATAAGGTCCAGGATTTCTTCCCCTACACAATCAGGTCTCGTGCCGATTGAAATGCCGACGAACTCCCCGTCGGCGCTGACAGTGCTGAGATTGCCCTCAAGCGTTCCGGGCGGGCCGTATGTGTTTGTGAATGCCTGGAAATAGGCTATGAATTTTTCCGCTTTGTATTTCCTTCGCATCACTTCCTTGCCTTCTTTTATCTGCATTTCCATCGGAACGGGTTCCCGGTAGGGGTCGAATGCCCCGTCTTCTCCGCAGTAGATGCACCCTGATGTTCCGAGGGTGCCGTCCCTGTTCGGGCAGGTAAAGTTCTGGTTCAGGGATATTTTATAAACCTTGCAGCCGAATTTTCTGTGAAGGTATTCCGAATAGTCCCGGTATGGAAGGGTCATTTTCTGTTTATGAATTCAGGGTGCTTAGCGGGAATTATCCTCGAGTGCCTGCGCCATCCCGATCTGCTTTCGGGGAAATCTGAACGGTAGTGCCCGCCGCGACTTTCACGGCGTTTGAGGGCGGAATAGACGATCATTCTGGCGTTAAGCAGGATGTTCAGCGCCTCTCTTCTTGCTTTGTTTGTGTGATAGCGGCTGAAGTTGACATCTATCGAAAGAAGCTCGTCAAGCGCTTCCTTCAGGGTAGCACCGCACCGGTTCATGCCCGCCTTGAACCACATGATCTCCTGGACTTTTTCCCTTATGTCGGAAAGCGTCCTGTCGGATTTGACAAGTTCAAATTCCTCAATTTCAGGCATCTCCTGCGAGGTTCTGTTGTCCATGACCATCGCTTTACCCGTTCGGCCCCCGAAAACAATCCCCTCGAGCAGCGAATTGCTCGCGAGCCTGTTTGCTCCGTGAACGCCTGTGCAGGCGCACTCTCCGGCCGCGTAAAGACCGGGAATTGTGGTTCTGCCGCTCAGGTCGGTCATTATCCCGCCCATCATGTAATGGGCGCATGGTCTCACAGGGATTACATTTTCGGTAATGTCCAGCCCGTATTCAAGGCAAGTGGAGTATATCTTCGGGAATCTCTCTTTCACATAATCAGGTCTGAGATGCGTCATGTCAAGAAACACTGTCATTGACCCGGTTTTCCTGAGTTCCGAAAGTATCGCCCTGCTGACCACATCCCTGGGAGCGAGCTCCATCGCGGGATGATAGTCCTTCATAAATTGTCTGCCGTTTTTATTCAGGAGTTTTGCTCCTTCTCCTCTGAGAGATTCGGACATCAGGAACCTTGGCGCTTCCGGAAGATGCAGCACTGTCGGGTGAAACTGGACAAATTCCATGTCCATAAGGGTCGCTCCGGCACGGAACGCCATCGCGAAACCGTCCCCGGTAGCCACCTGAGGGTTCGTGGTTTCTTTATAGACAACCCCTATGCCGCCTGTCGCAAGCAGGGTCGCACCGGCTTTAATGATAAAGAATTCCTCATTTTTTTCATCAAGGCAAAGGGCGCCGCAGCAGACACCGTTCCTGATTATCAGATCCAGCGCGAATTTATGCGAAAGATATTCAATGTTCGGATACGACCGGACTTTGTTTACCAGCGCGCGCATCACTTCATTTCCGGTCGAATCCCCTTTCGCGTGCAATATCCTGTTCGCGCTGTGGGCGCCTTCTCTTGTGAACGCGAGCTTTGTTCCGTTCCGGTCAAACTGGGCGCCCCATTTTATAAGCTCCTCGATATATTTCGGCCCTTCCTTCACGAGGGTTCTGACCGCTTTTCTGTCGCAAAGACCGTCTCCGGCTTTGAGCGTATCGTCATAATGAAGGCCTATCCTGTCCTCATCGCTCAGGACAACCGCAACCCCTCCCTGGGCATATTCAGTATTGCTCTCGAGGATGTCCTCCTTCGCAAGGACAGTAATTTTCTTCCCGTGCTCCAGAAGGTCAACGGCAGCCCTGAGGCCTGCGGCCCCTCCGCCGATTATCAGATATTCCGTATCTCTTATGTCTTTTCCTGGCATTGATCGCTCAAAAATAAAAACGGATGGTAACACAACCTTTAAGCTTATTCCAGCGGGTTAGATTCGACGGTAACCATGCGAGTGATTTCTTGACATCATGTTGTGTTAAAGCTATACTTTGGGAGTGAATTTGTGTAAAGGGGAATAATATGATCCAGGACTGGCCCAAAGACGGCAAAATTGAAGAAATCAGTTTTTCAGGACTCACGGTGGATACATGCATCGGGAAATTCACCGGCACACTGAGGGTTGAGAAAGAAACCGTAATCAAGGTGATATATTTCAAGAACGGGACTGTTGCGTATGCTTCATCCAATGAGAACTCGGATAAGCTGGGCAGTGTTCTCGTCAATTCCGGGAAAATCACCGAGGCGCAATGCAATACTGCAAATCAGAATGTTTCAGGCAACAAGACATTGGGCAAGGTGCTTATTGAAATGGGAATACTGTCTCCTGATGAATTGCTGTGGTGCGCCAAAAAGCAGGTGGAACAGATATTCATCAGTATTTTCGCGTGGAGTTCAGGGAGTTACGAGCTTATTTCGGACAGCCTTCCGGAAGGGCTTATTGACCTGAAGATCAAAACCGAATCCCTTATCTACAAGGGTATAAGAGAAATAAAAGACAACAGTCTGATCCTTTCGGAAGTCGGAGAGTATAATTCTGTTTACAATTTCACCGAGAACTTCATGGAGATTTACGAGAATCTTCATGTTGATGAGCATGTTGACGCCGTAATCGCGAACATTGACGGCGTTAAATCATTGACAAAGCTTGCGGAAACGGGAGGGGAAACAGAAACAGATATCGCAAAGATTATTTATTTTTGCAAACTGTTCAATCTTGTTCAGAAGGTATCTTCCTCTCAACACAGCATAGGATATGACGAAAAGCCTTCAGAACCGCCTTTCTTCGTGGATATGGATGATGACAAGCCTGAAAACAAACAACCGGAAACGACGCCTGAAAGCCCCGCATGGATTTTCCCTGCCAAGGATTCTGACAGCACAGCTTCTTCCGGTCCGGGACTATCGTATTTCAGTGACCCTGAAGACAATTCCCCTGAAAGAATTCTCGCTGAAGAGCTTATAATTCCAAAAGACGAAAGGGATGATTTGGGCCCGATGGAGACGCGGAAGAAAACCCCGATGTTCAAAGCCATGATTGTATTGGTCATCATTCTTGCAGTAACCGCTCTCGGAACGGCCGGCTGGCATGCTTATAATTACTGGCTGTCCAGTCAGAAAATTGTTGATGATTTTCCGCCGATGAAGACGGACAAATTCTTTGATGACAAGAAAACGCTTGAGAAGAACGCAGTGGCAAAAATTGAAGCGCCCGCCGAATTAACTTCGGAAACCGGGATAACAGAAACAATACCGCCTCCGGTTCAATCAGCTGATAAACAAACAGAGACAGCCAAAACCGCAGAACTCAAAGAAACAGCTCCTCCTCCGGCAGAGAAGAAAGAAACGGCAAAAACTGAAAAACCGGTTTCAAAGGAAACCCCGGAAAAGCCGGTGGCAAAAACGCCGGAACAGACTATCGTGAAAGGATCGTCCGGGTTCTCGGAATGCTCCGAATTCCTCTCCAAAGGCGATTACGAATCAGCAGCCCGTTCGGGGCTTGCCGCTTTGAAGGACAAGCCTTCCGGTTCTTTCACAATTCAACTCGAGTTGGTTTGCGATCCGAAGAATGTGCTGAAGGCTTTTGAAGCGTCCTCGGGTTCCGAATCCTTTTTTATAGTCCCTACCAGTTTTAAGGGAAGGAGCTGCTACAAGATATGCTGGGGAATATTCAGCACAAAATCTGAAGCTGAAAAAGCAGTTGATTCCCTTCCCGGATTCTTCACGGATCAGGATAACAAGCCTCAGATAATAACGCTTAAAAATATTAAGTAGCCACCCATGCGCGTTACCGGATTCCGAGCGGTGCTTTTGAGCCTGGCGCTGCTGTCATTCCCGTTATCCGCAGCACAGCATATTCATCTGAAGAATGGAAATATTATAAAAGCCGAACTGTGCTGGAAAGAAAAGGACAGCCTGAAGATAAAAATCACAACGGGCATCATGACAATCCCGTTTTCGTCCGTTGAAAAAATCGTTCAGATTGAAGAAAAAGAAGAAGCTGACAAAAGCACGGAAAAAGGAGAGCGGGAAATACAGATCGAGATTATTGAAACACCTTCTTCGGATTCGCAGGAAATTGAGATATCCGTGGATAAAGCCTACCAGCTTGAAAATGAGCTTCGTGTCAACGACACGCCGGCGCTTCGCGCTCTCCTGACATACACTTACAACGAACTCGGAATAAGAGCAATGACGGACGGCGATCATTCCCGCGCTGAAAGCCACTTCAGATCATCCCTGAGCTACAGCGTTGACGAGCCGGTAATTTCCCAGAATCTCGCATCAGCGCTTATAGCGCAGGAGAAATATCTGGACGCGAGAGATTTTCTTTTCAGCGCGGAATTGGAATTCCCGCAGGATTCAGGGTTAAAAGCCATGCTCGGGGATGTTTACTATCATGAGAACGATCTGCGCTCAGCTCTGGAGGAATGGAAATCAGCTTATGAAATAACCCCGGACAAGGATCTCGCGTTTAAAATCAAGAACCTCGAAAAGGAACTGGAGCGCGCGGGGAATTATCGGGAAACAAGCAGCTCCAATTTTGTGATAAGCTACGCCACTGAAGGCCGCGCGGAAGTCATTGACGATATGCTCGATTATCTCGAGAACGAATTCGGCAGGCTCACCGGAAAATTCGGTTTTGCTCCCAGGGGGAGGATATCCGTTGTTATTTATCCTGCCGAGGATTTTTACGCGCTTACGGGAACCCCGGACTGGGTCGGCGGCATCTTTGACGGGAAAATCAAGATGCCCACCGGGGGTTTGAAAGAGATTACAGAAGATGCTCAGAGGCTTTTAACCCACGAACTCGTACACGCCCTTCTGCACTCCATGTCAAAAGGAAGATGCCCGAGGTGGCTGCACGAAGGGCTGGCTCAATACGAAGAAGGCGTGCGTTACAGAATAAGCCCTGAAGAGCTTCTGGGAATTTCTGCGTCAGGTTCTCCGTTCATTTGGAAGGGGAAGAATGACTATGCAACAGCACTTTCGTTCGTTGACTTCCTGATTGAAAAATATTCATTCAATTCTGTTCTTAACCTTATTGAAGAGATAACAAAAAAGAATGATATTGATGAATCGTTCAGGAAGGTATATCATGACAATCTGAACGGGATAAGACGGAATTGGATTGACGATCTAAAAAACAGAGGCTGACAGTGAACGGCAGAGTTACAGGGGACAGCAGTTCCATATTGTTTCTTATAAACGAGATAGCAGAGAGGAAGATCACCGGAACCCTGGGGATAAGGAATATTGAACCTTCCTTCGACCTGGTTTTTAAAAGCGGGAAACTTCACTACACCTATTCTGTGCCAGAGGAGGATTTTTTCGTTGATTACATAAAGAAATCAACCGGATCCGATTCGCCTGAATTTGATTCCTCGTGCCGGATATTCAGGGGCGGTCTTGTATATTCAAATATCATTGCTTCAGGCGCGCTTCCGAAGAACAAACTTGACAGCATCTTTACCGCGTATTCGAAAGATTGCCTGAAAAAAATATTCAGCACGGATAATGCAGAACTGTTTTTTGACAAGGGAACCGCGAAAACCGCTCCGGATGCGCCGGACATCCATCAACTCATTTCAGAGATATTTGAAACAATGGATGTAAAAGCTATGGCATCGGCAAGATATGTTGATACAACAGTTTCCGTCAAACTGGATATGGACAAGCTTGTTAATAATTCCGACCTTTCCCCTGAACTGGGATATATCGCTACACGCATCGGAGGAATATGCCAGTTGTCAGAACTGGTTCTCTCCATCGGTTTCCCTGAGGATAAGGTTAAACAGTCAATTTTCGAACTTGAAATGAGGGGGATTGTCAGCATAAGACCTCTGCCTGCAAAGCAGGTCATGCTTGGTCAGCTTGGCCCCATCCCAACTGCCGCATCCAGACAGGAGGTTCCGGCAAGAAAGAACCAACTGAAAACTGAAGTCCAGGCTAAGACAGAAAAAGAACAAAACGAGAATGAATTTGATGTTTCCTATGTTGAAAAGTTCTATCTGAGCCTGAAATCAAGGGATTTTTACAGTATTCTGGGCGTGAACAGCACAGCCCATCTAAGGGAGATAAGGGAATCCTACCTGAATCTTGCCAGAAAACTGCATCCCGACCGCATTCACGGTTACAACGACAGCAGCATACAAGACAAGCTGGAAATGATATTCGCGTCAATCAACGAAGCTTACGATACCCTTAAGGACACCAAAAAGAGACAGGCGTATAATATGGGAAGAACAGAATCCATAAGGCAGAGTACGCTTGATAAGCCTGCTCAGGCAAGAGAAATATTTGACACAGGCATCAAATATTTCAATAAAAAGGATTTCCATAACGCCACCGAAATGTTCATGAAAGCGGTGAATCTTAATCCCACATCCAGATATTACACATATCTCGGCAGAACCCAGTCAATGAACAAAAACTGGCTCAAAAAAGCAGAAGACAGTTTCAAGGAAGCGATCAGGCTTTCCGCGAACGACTGGGAAGCCCATTATCACCTCGGAGTTCTCTATAAAAATATGAACATGACAGCCAGGGCAAATAAATGTTTCAATGAAGCCCTGAAACTGAGCCCTGGGAACGAAGAGATACTGGCCGCAATGCAGGGATAATTTTCGTTTACAAAAGAAGCTGATTTTTTTCAGTCAGGCCAGTACGCTAACATTTTATCAAGTTTGATGTTCAGAAAGGTTTCCAGCACTTCGCTGTTGATGATCTCTGAAAGCCTTTCCCTGATCTCCTCCTTGTGCGTATCCCCCAATTCCCTTGAACTGCCGACCATACCGTCAAGGCAAAGAAGAAATTCTTTTATGCTGACATTCTTCACATCAATTTCACGGTCTTCTATCTTCAATATTCCCACAGCCCTTACCTTGTCCCTTGGTCTTCCCCATGAAAGCTGCTCCTTGTCCTCCGGCCGTCCGAAAAAGCTGAGGGTTTGGACGGAACTTTCGAGGATCTTTCTCGCGCTGTCCATCTCTGCCTGATAACTCTGCTGTTTTACAAAGTCATTCGCGTTTTTTGGAGGCTCGAACCTCAGGGCATTGAATTTCTTCAGATTGTTGGCGCAGTTCTTCCCGCCCTCCCTGAGGAGCTTTTCGCACCTTGTTCTCCACTCCTTGACTTTCGGGCTTGAAATCCCTTTGGGATCCTCCCTGTGGAGCTCTATATCGTGCATAGCAATTTCCATTTCCCTCAGCAGCGCTTTTGTATCCATACTTAACTCCCTGAAAAATGCCGGAGCATTCCGGCGATCCCTTTTTACAATCCCAAGTCATTTCCCTGACTGAATCAACCCGTTTCATATATCACCTACCAGAACGGACAATATTATAGGCTTAAAGAAAAATGTCAACCTTCCTGTCCGAAACCGGTGGGGAACTGTCTGAATTAAGATTCATAGGATTAAAGGATTTCAGGATTGTCATAGCTGTAGGGGCGATTCCATGTAATCGCCCTCCTTTTCCCG
>CAZDZC010000042.1:0-24897 GCA_964509835.1 uncultured Acidobacteriota bacterium | reverse complement strand
TTCCGCTTTTATGTCCTTAAAGCAGCCGGAAAGGTCTCCAGGATAATCTGGATCACTTGTAAATGGATATGTGAGATCTGAATACTGGTAATGATACAGGATATTTCCTTTCTGTGTAAGTGTCAGTTCAATGATTTTAGGGGTTAAATATACCGCAAGATTCATACTATTCCCATATATATCCCGCTCAAAACAATATACTTTATTTGAGTTCACATATTCATCATTAGAACGATACACTTCTGTATTGGTATAATTTTTCCGCTCTCCTTCCTTACCGCCTAAATGATTAACGATATATGTCAAAAATTCTAAATCCTCTGATGATTCAATATTGTCTCCTTGAATATCACCAAAAAAACCCCAGTAATTGTAAGCATTCCCGTACTTTAAGAATGAGTTGACAAAATGATATGAATTACAAAACAGTCCAATAACAAGCGATTTTTCTCCCATTTGAGGTGTATCTTTGGAGAGCAGATCTTCTGATGCTTGTATAGTGAAGTAACCTGATACATTAATGCTTTTCCTTATCTCTGAAGGAAGAACTCCGTTTTCTATATATGCATTAAAAACAGAATCTCTTTTTTCTTCACTTAAAAAAACATCTGTTTCAAAAAAGCCGGTAGGTGCGCTATAAGGAATTTCACCATGAGAGGCAAGCAAATATATTCCGTACGGATTGCGAAGTTCTTTTCGTAAATTTTTCAAACTTGTTTCTCTTCTTTCATTTTCCAATGATGGGTCAGGTTTGGTCAAGTCAATATCTGTAACCACATAATATTCATGCTCACCTCCAATAACATCACTAAGAATCTTTTCTCCGCTTTCCTTGAAAATCCAGTACGATTGACTAAATATATAAATACTTCTGTTTTCCGGTATCACAATAGCATAAGCAACACCAGCAGCAGCAGCAAATAAATATGCCGTTACTGTTATATATGAGATTTGTTTTAAGTTCATAGAACCTTCTTACTTATGGAAATTTTCAATTATCTCTTGAAAAAATTCCTCATCTAATAAATTCAGCGAACCTATTTTTTTCAGTCTTCTACTCATCATTTCACGGCTCACAGTTTTATCTTTCAATATACTTTTAATTTGTAAAATAAGGCTATCGCCTTCTGGCGCACTCATACTTAAATTATTATTGGAAAATATCAATAAGCGTTTGTTCATTAGTGATTTCACTATTGAATCAAGTTCCAAATGTATTTGCTTATTATCTTTAGCAATTACATCTTCCTCTGAAAGAACTATCAACTCCTTTCCTATTGAGGGTGAAATACAATACCACCCCGCATTTGCTGTATACTCTATCAGCAGACTAAAATCGTCAGTGATATTGGTTTTTGTTGCATTTCTAAAATTAGGTGTCAACCTATTTAAAACTTCTTCTGATGCTATATTAGAACTCTTTTCTATTTTGTAGTCTTTTATATTACCCTTCTTTTTTTGTTCGTCTAATGTGGAAATTAAACTATCATATAAGTTTGTTTTTTCACTTTTTGTAGCTGCGAGATATGCTCTATATCTTTTTATTATGTAGCACTCTAAGTATGTTCTTTGCTTGCGCGGAGTTGGATTAGTGTCAAATTCTATCTTTGGAAGATTTTCAGAGATACTTATTTCAAGCATATCTTTTTCCCCAGTATTTGTTTGATTAAATTCTGATTTCCCCAAATCAAATCCTTGAATGTTGCTTGTTTTCAAAACCTTAATAAAATCATCTTTTGCATCGGACCAACCGATCTGGTTTGCAATCTCAAAATATTTTGCACACATTTCAAATTTAATAGGATTTATCTTATTATCATCGTTTACGCTCTTAGCTGAACTAAAGTTTTCTGCAATCTCATTGTTGATCCAGATTTCAAATTTAGATGGATCGCTCCTTCTGACCTCAATAAGATACGGTGGTTCAATATACTTCCCATCAATAATCACTGCACCTGTTTCAATCGGTTTAACATCATTATCTGCATAGCAGGAAATAGAGATATTCAGGAATAGAAAGATACATGATAATAATAAAGCTGATTGTAGTCTCACTTTCTCAATTCCCTTCCGACACAAGCAATTCAGACCGAACCGTATTATCCCGGATATAGATGTAAATGTTCGCTGTTTTGTTAATGAACGATTCCTCGAAGTTATTAATTTTCCCATTATGCCAGATGACTTTGCCTTCCTTGTCCATAAGGATTGTGTTGTGATTGTTTCCTCTTAAATTCGTTGCATATATCTGAATATCCTCTTTCCTTTTACTTATATCTACGAATGTAATATTGTTTTTGTCCAGGACCTCATCAAGGTTTCTTTTCCACAGAACTTTCCCAGTTTCTGTATCAATCAGCAGAATCCTGTTCTCAGATTGCCTTGCAACAACAACGCCTAAATTCGTTATCTCTGCAAGCATCTTTCCTGCTGAGATCTTCTGCTGCCACTTTATTTCTCCTGCAGTATCAAATAATATTAATGCGCTGTTTGTATAAAGGATTATCCTGTCAAGCGAGATTGAAAAATCAGTCGTACCATCAAGAGCAAACTGCTTCTCCCATTTTTTTTCGGAACTAATGCTGTACTGAATCAGTTTTGTTTCTTTTCCATTCTGAATTACTGCAACAAAGTGCTCTCCACCAAGAGAGTATTTTCCCATTATTGATTCACTAGCTGTAAAATTATTAATATTCAGAACTTTTCCGCCAGAATCATAAAAGACAAGAGATTTATCTTTGGAAGAGATTGTCACAATTCCATCTCCAGATGGATGCAGGACCACTTCATCCTCAGGGTCTCTTATACAGTTGACAGGATTTACACTGAATTTCTCCTGCCCTGTATCAATGTCATAAACAGATAATTTCTCAACTGATTTAAATGTTTCAGGAGTTATGTAACTTAAGAGACAATTCCCGTCAATTGAGAAAATTATCCTCTCTTCATCTTTGAGGGTTCTGTCTTTTGATTCATTCCCGTCAGAATCATAACGGATGATTTCTTTTTCTGTAAGGACAGCTTTGACAGGGAAACCTGTTTCACTGTCTCTAAGAACAACATCCACAACTGGATCATCGAAAACCAACTCCAGATCGCTGGACATTGCAGTTCCTGCTCCTGTGAAAAACAGAAGCAAAATCAGGAATGTAATTCTGTAAACAGTTTGTTTCATTAATTATCCCAGTCCGCTGTCGCAACAGGTGATGCTGACTCAGGATCACTCCCTGCACCTGACGAATTGTTTTGATCCACTGCTTTAACGACATAGGAATAAAGTCTTCCGTTTGACAAGCCACCATCTGTGAAGTCATATTCATATTCCAGATTGTCGGGGATATAAGGAATAAGCTGATAATTTACAGGATTTGAACTGCTGTTCCTGTAAATATTGAACCCCTGAATGTCAGTATCAGCAGGAGCTGTCCAGTAAAGTGTTAATGTTGTATCACCTGGATCAATATCAGTGATGGTTGGTTTCGCAGGAGGAGGATCATATGTCACAACCCTTGCGACCGAAGGAACGCTTTCGTCAGCTCCTAAAACAGATGTGGCTGTCAGTACATTCTCCCCGACTACATTAAATGTCACAGATTGTGACCACAGGCCATTTTCCTCAACAGGTCCGAATGTTTCAACTGTTGTTCCTCCTATCTTCAGGTTTATATCGTAACCAAATGGTCCAGTACCTTTAACAATATATGTATTCTGCAGAACTGTAATACTGCTGGAAGGATCTGTGATGGCGGGTACATTTCCCCTGGGAGTTCCTGTGGTTGTCGCAATTCTGCTGAAATTCCCGCTGGTATCTTCCACTGAAATTGCATAGTAATACATTGTTTCGTTTGTAAGAGAAGTATTCGTCCATTCAACAGAGGTTGTGCTGTATACAGGTTCAGGTGGGTTAATTGCAGTAATCGACTCATCATCATCTCTGTAAATATGATATGAAGAAAAGTCCGGATCACTGTTAGCGTCCCACTTAAGAGTCAATTGGCTGTCACCGACCGAGGATATATAGAAATTTGTGACCGGAGATGGGGCAGTCAAGTCTGTTGGAGTTGCCGATACAGAAGTAACTGACTCCATTTTGTTCTCAGAAGTATCAACTGCAACAACTGCGTACCAGTAAGTAGTTCCGTTTGTAACTCCTGCATCAAGATATGTATTCAAAGCGTTACTTTCAATGGTATAGTATGGCTCAAGAAAACCAGATATGTCATTGAAATATACTCCACCTCTATATATCTCATATTTTGCTACATCTGGCTCTGAATTTAGATCCCAGGTCAGCCTGACAGAACTGTCTCCCCTTATTGCCTGGAGATTAGATACCTGAGCCGGAGGATTCTCATCAGTAGTATTCAGTACAATACCTGCCAACTCTTCTACATCAGTATTTTCATTTTTCGCTGCATCTGTATTTTTGTTGACAGCAGTGACAGCAAAATAATATGGAGTGTCATCCGGATCCGGATTAAGACCACTAAAAGTATAAGTTTCAGATCCGGATTCAACAGTGAATGCCTCGCCTGCAACAGAACCTGCGAAGCTGGAATTTCTCATATATATTCTGTATTTGAGGAGATTCGTTTTTCCAACGGATGGAATATTCCAATTCAGTGTTACATAGTCTTTTCCTACATCCTGAGCTGTGACAATTAATTTGTCAAAAAGCGTTATAATTTCTCCTGATATACTGACTGTCTCAATCCCTGATTCAAATGCTGCAACAGTAAGCCTGTATTTTGATCCTTCGGATCCTGTAGCGCTATAAGGAGCATTTCCTACCTGCACACACACAAATGCTCCATCTTTGTAAATTTTATAACTTTCTGCACCATCAATGGCTCCCCAGGAAACTGTTATTTCATTCACAGCAGGAACAAGGTCCCAGGTAGTTAGCTGGACAGTGTTTGAGTAGGGGCTTTCCATATTTCCAGCAACATAGTCAAGATCAACAGCTGTCACTGCAACCCAGTACTCAAAGGAAGAGCCAGTTGCTGGCAGATCATAGGTTGTACCTGTTACTGGCGATGAGTTCTGTTTTATAAAATATCCATCAGAAAAGTTTTTATAGTAAACATTATATCCGATGTTCGCACCAGTCACTGCACTCCAGCTTAAACTTATATAGTCAGTTGACCAACCGGTCAGAGATAGTGTTGTAGACGGAAGCAGGTAGAACTCTCTGTCAGCAAGCCAGTCTGAGCTTGCATATCCGGGATCTGTCGTTCTTATGGACATTTTATAGTTGTTTCCTGGGATAAGTTTGTGCATCAATTCTCGCTTTATTGACCATTGTTGAGTCCAAGTATTATCAAGGCGTGTAACAGACCCTCTTTGAGATGACTTAACCGGAAGTCCCGATATAAAAACATCTCCATCTGAGGAGGATGTTGCTCCTATTCTAAGATCGTAACTCAAGTGTGTGAATGGCAACTTCTCATTATATGCTGCTGTAACCCACTCAATTCCAATTTCTTCAGGAGTTGATGATGCTAACTTAAACAATATATCCGGATTTAATGCAGGGGCTAAATTAGGATTGTTTCTGTAATCTGGATCTGCTTCAATATTCTTATTTATATGGATGAATGAGTTTGCAGTTAAGTCATATGTAGTATTTGAAAGAGCATCAAGATCACCATCATCATCAACATCTATAAGAACGCTACCTCCGTTTTCCTGGGAGCCAGCAACATCCTCTGAGTAGTCAACAAACCTGCCTCCGGTATTTCTGAAGACTTTTGAAACAGGCTTTCTGACAAACTGAAAGCCAACTGTTCCCGGTGGTGGGTCAGGGATCGGTTCTAATGTGACGATAGCAGCACCTATAATTAAATCATAGTCATGGTCATTATCAATATCGCCCACATCGATAAGGGCCGGTTCATCAACTTCCATGCAATATGAATCAGGTGCATCATTACAGTTATCCAAGGTACAAAGATTGCACCCAAGAAAGTGCCCGGGTGTCACCGGATCGTTTATATGAACGATTAAATCATTTTGTCCTATGTAATGTTGTTCTGGAAGTTCTCCAGTAGCCAAACCCTCGACAATATCAAGAAAACCGTCATTATTCACATCAACTGAAGTAAGGAGAATTGTCGGAAAATCTCCCCAGTTTCCAACCGTCCAGTCTTGAGGTTCTGCTGTGAAACTGAATTCGGTTATTCCATCATTGTCTATCAGCTCCGCATCATTAATGTATACCTGGTTAACTGCCGAAATATTGTCAGGGCTGGCTATTGTTGCTTTTCCTAAGAATATGTCTAAATATCCATCTCTGTTAAGATCAGCTATTTCAATGGCAGTAGTTGGACTTGGATCGGGGAAAGTATAGGCCAGATGAAAGTTCCAGTTTCCATCGTTAGAATATATATAGTCATTTAAATCTGTACCTGCCTGTGTACCAATTATGATATCAACATCACCGTCCCTGTCCATATCCTCTGCAGCAAGTGTGAAGGCATTTAGGTTGCTAGCAACAATATGTGGAGTTGTATCAAATGCTAAAGGTCCTGTTACGGCACCGTCTATAAATTCATTCTCTATTATATAAATCCTGCCTTCACCGTATTGATCAATATCGGATGTCAAAATATCAGCATCACCATCGTTATCAAAATCCCTAAGAATAACTTCCTGGTCATTGCGGTTTGATAGGTTATTAGTTGGCAAATAAACTTCTGTTGCAAAAAACGGTTCAGAGGTATTTCCTGTATGCAAATATACGATCAATCCGTTTGAATAGTTTGCCACAAAGTCTATGTTATCGTCACCATTAAGATCCGCAAAATTGTCGCGACTCATAAAGAAGACATTTGCCTGTGTTTCTGTCAGTGGAGTACCAGCTACAAACTGCCCTGATGGCATTCCTTTTACTTCATTACTTGAAGTGCTTTCCAGAGGAATCGTGTTTACAGCAGTTACACGGTAAAGGTATTCTTCTCCATTTGTTACCCAAGTATCATTGTATCCTGTGTAGAATTCATTACCATCATGAAGAACAACATCATATGCTACATTCGACCACATTTCTGTCTGGTAAGAATAGATTATATCATCAGTGCTACTATTAATATCTCCGGAATCGACTATATAAAGAACACCGTCCCATCCTAGAGTCATTGATCCTGGGGTTGTAATAGTATTATCCAGAACGGTAGTCAGTGAGTCGTCACTCTGATCAAAGTACCTGACTCTGCTGCTTTCCGAGATAAAAAGATTCCCCCTTGCATCAAAGTGAAGTCCCATTGGAGAAGAAAGTCCCATAGTGTCATCTATATAATCTGATGTGGTCCACATCTGGCTTGCATCCTGGTAAATTTTAAGAACTTCGTTATTTGCTGTATCTGCTACATATATTTCACCCTCCCGTATAGACGAATAGGGGTAGGTTTCTTTATATAGCTCCAGCCCAGATGCAGAATTTAACCCTGTTGCGATTGTGTCAATTGTAGTGAATATTTCATCGATAAGCACTACCTCACCACCCACACCACTGGGGTTGCGGGAAATGGCATAATAAATTGATCCATCAATATGTGTTTTAACGATATCTTTTGGGGAATCAAGACTTGATAATACTCCTGGTACTTTTCTTGTTATATTATTTGATCCATTGATCTTTACCTCACTGATTTCTCCGGATCCCTCCTCAACAACCAATGCAGTGTCATCATCAAGTAGAATAAATCCAGAAGGGTTGTTTAGTTTAAACTCCTCATCCAGGTTGCTGTTATTATCATATACGATACTCGGTGTTCCACCATATTGGAAATTATAAATATCACCTGAGTTCTTCATTAAAACTATATACTGTCCCCAGCTATCCATCAAAATATCAGCTGGTTCATCACCATTCTGGTAGAAGATACCTAATGAAGCACTTGAAGAATCCGCTGAAGTTCTATAGATATTGTAATAGTCCATGTCAGGTTCACTTCTGGTCCACCACTCCAGAGCAACAAAACCATCTCCTGAGCTAGCTTTGAGTCTAGAAGGAGGACCTGGTGCATCTACAACAGCAGCCCCGAAAAGAGATAAATGATCAACTGGTGCAGTTACTGTCATATACAGATCTGTGATGTCATGAGTGTTTTCAGTTTTCGCTGCAACAGGATCCCACTTGCCATACTCCTCATTCCAGGTACATACAACCATATCCGTAGGGCTGTATCCTTCAGGAACATCCTGAACTTTGAATTCAAGGGTAAGGTTAACAGGAAAAAGAAATTCTTTTTCCGGATAGTCGAAATCAACCATCTGATAGAATCCGAAGTTATCGACAGGAGGGGATACGGTTATATTCGTGTCATTCGGAACTGCTCCCGGGGGAACAAGCAGTTTATGGTAAGGGTATTCAGACTCTATTGATGGCTGGATAAGTCCGACTTCCGCTACTGTTACGGAGTATGTTGCAGGTTCAACTATGTCGTAGTCCCTGACTTGTATAACCCTGTTCTCAAGATCTTCATATTCATCGATTACAACACCACCCAGCAAGAATCTCAACTTGGCATCAAAATCAATGAAGTAGTCAGTAAAAGGTACAGGAAAACCATCGTTGTCTGTTCCATCCCACTCATATGAAATTGTCCTGGCGTAAGTCCCTGTTTGTTCCTGAACCTCCGTATCAAGGACATTCTTAACAACTTCATTTGTTGCCTGGTCACGGATCTGGAGGTGCCACATGATTTCAGGAATTTTGTTGTTCAGAAGGTCATCCACTGTGATTGTGATTTCCATTTCCATTGTGATGGTTGTAGTCTCGGAGATTCCATTTCCGTTGGGGGTAAATGGATTCGGTCTGGACTTGCCGGACAGTACCTGAATATCTGCAGCATATGGGCTTGATAAAGCCAGAATTGATATAAGAGTGATAAACATAAACAGCTTTAAATATATTTTCATATTATCCTCATGATTTTAATCTGATATTATTATCGCTATTCCGATGGCTGCAGCTATTATTATTCATGTGCCGGCAGTGGACATAAACCAGAGCGGTTTGTATTATAAATTTGTTTTTGCCGGGAGGTAGAACTAAGTCAGAAGATATCTGTACTGAAGATTCTTGTTTCTGAATAACCTGAATAGAAATATTCGCCTCCGAAAATCATGTCCATACGCAACATAACTCTCTGCTTGCAGTCTTTCCCGATTGTCAGTCATTTTTGCGTACAAGCATACCTTTGGCCTTATATCATACATCGCATTCATTAATCAATAGTTTTTTTCTTTTTGCTCCTTCAATATAGGCCCTCAGAAGAAAGGATGTCATCACTGAATACGCAGAGAAAGTCCCCGCGATATACCGTGGTGTTCTCAGGCACTGTTGACGAGAACATAAGATACGGGAGATTGACCGCTTCCGATGATGAAATTCTAACCGCATCCCGCTTTGCCGAAGCGCATGATTTCATCCAGCAGCTTAAAAACGGCTATAATACCGAGCTTGGGCCGAGAGGAGTATTTCTCTCCGGAGGTCAGCGCCAGCGGATTTCCATCGCCCGGGCGATTCTCAAAAACGCGCCCATACTTATCCTGGATGAAGCTACCTCCGCGCTGGATCTTGAGACCGAGAAAAAGATATACAAAGGATTGCAGCATCTTATCAGCGGCAGAACCACTATTATCATCGCTCACCGGTTGTCAACGATTACAAACGCCGACAGGATATTATATCTTGAAAACGGAGAAATTGCCGAGGAAGGAGACCACAGATCGCTGCTTATTCAAAACGGATTGTATGCAAGGATGTTTGAACAACAGAAAATCTATGAATGACAGATATTTGGAACCGGTTACTATTTCAAAACTAAGGGTACAGCGATGTATTTTCTGATTTACTGGAGGTAAAGAAATGAAAAAGATTGTATTGCGGGTGTTTCTGGCAGCGGCAGTTCTGCTCTTCTGCACTGGGGTTTCTCATGCGGCGGGCTCAATCCCTAAAGATTGCGTTTTGCAGTTCATTGCGCATGGAACTCTTCATCAGGTCGGTGAGTGCTGGCAGTTTGTTGATGATCTGAATAACGAGTTTGAAGTGCTCGGCGCAAAACCCGGCTGGGAAGACGGTATGGAAGGAACGGTTTATGCCGAATGGGCTGAAGCAGGCGTATGCGGCGACCTAGGAACACCGTTGAATGTTTGCCTTTGGGATGCGGATTACTCAACGACCGTTACGGGAGAACTGGTATTCATTAATTTTATTGAATGTCCCGGATATCATATCAGAACAGGGAAAGGGGATTATTTCATAAGGAACTGCGAGGATTTTCCTCCGTCCGACACCCTGTGCGACCAGCAGTATCTTGGAAGAAGAGTGAGGGTTGATCTGATCGTTGATACCGGTGTCACAATTTGCCTTGGTGTTTTTGTTTCAGACATCATCAATTTTGAGTTTGTGAACTAAGAAACTGTAAAAACAAACCTGTACCCTGAAAAGCAGATCCTGATAAAAACAGGGTCTGCTTTTTTTGTTCAATCCGCCCTTTCAGCCGCGAAAGATTTTCCCTCGCATTTCCAGCGCTTGACATCTCCGCATTTTCCGGGGGGAGTTTCACACCGTGTGAAACTTACATTAGAAAAATTGTTGTGGCAGGATAGCGCATGGCTTGACTGTAAAGGCTTATCCAGAGTGATTCTGCCCTTCTGCTTCGGGCCAGGAGAGGGGAAAAAAGGAGGTGAGATTTTATGTTTACAGGTTTTTCTTAGCCTTTTTGTTGTCTGGAGGTTATTGACAGGTAAAATCGGTTAGCGGTTTTTAATGGAGAAGGAAATATGAAAATGATGAAATTAATATCTTTTGTTGTTGCGGTTATGGTTCTTGCCATTCCTGCTTATTCAGCAGTGCCTGGTTGTGCCGGTGATATTACTGTTCACGGTTACTTCAACTTTGTTAATGTTGAAGGCGGATGCTGGCAGTTCGTGGGCGACAATGGCGTGAATTATGAGGTCGTCAACCACAGGCCTTCCTGGCATGATGGATTAACAGGAACCATTACAGCGGACATTAAAGACGATATGGTGACTTTCTGTATGGTCGGTGTTGTTGTGGAAGTTTGTGAATTTGTAAAAGATTTAGCAGGTTCCTGCCATCCGAAAGTTGCATTCCATGAAGTGCTTTATAAGCTCAATTCCGGAATGGTTCCCGGACAGGACTTTGTCATCACGAATGAAGAGGACTGGTGTGAGTTCTGGAGTGATATAAATTCTAATATTCTGCCCCAGCCTCCCTGCGATACACTCGGGATAGACTTTACACAGGAAGATGCCATTGTGACGGCACTTGGTTTCGGGAATAACAGCTGCTACGGAATCAATGTATCCTGTATCCAGAAAAATGGAGAAGATGTCACGGTATTCGTGGAAGATCTCTATCCAGGGCCAAACTGTGTGTGTCTTATGTACACAGTAAGCCCTTTACAGGTGGTTAAAGTGAAGAAACTTACCGGTGCAGCGGATTTTGTTCATACGCCTACAGAGCTGAGTTGCGATTATTAGTTGGCGTGCAAAATGAGAGAGGATGGAAACATCCTCTCCTTCAGCTTATTTGGATGATATTACACTAGTCACAGGAGGAAATTATGAGCATCGCAACCGGTAAATTCCCGAGCAATCCAATCACAGACTATGGAGATATAAGAGCAAATCTTAAAAACGGCGATATCCTGATATGTTCCGGAACCGGCATATTCTCCGCAATGATCCAACAGGCCACCGGCAGCGTGTGGAGTCATGTCGGGTTTGTTCTCCGGCTGGATTCGATTGACAGGATTATGCTGCTTGAGAGCGTTGAGCCCATAGGCGTTCGCACGGTAAGGCTTTCAAAATACCTTGAAAACTACAAAAACGACGGAGAAGCCTACCCTGGAGGTCTTGCGATTATACGGCATAAACAATTCGAGAAAGCCGCGTCCAAAAAGAAACTTGAAAAACTGGCGCAATTCGCGGTGGACCGTTTCGGCTACCCTTACGACAAGGACGAAATAGCTAAAATTGCCGCCAGGATCATGGCATCAATAATTCCATTCACAAAAAAGCAGATGAAAAAGATCGCTCCAGATGAGGAGTTTATTTGTTCAGAATATGTCGCAAGATGTTACGAAGAAATCGGAATTGCCGTAAAGTGGAATAAAAAAGGGTTCATAGCGCCATCTGATTTCGCAGCCGATCCGAACTTTTATTTAATTGCTGTGCTTAAGAAACATTGACGCCTGAAACAACGGCATGACGGCAACACGGCATTTTCATGGAAGTAACGGATGACCGGCTGATTTCCTTCTTGCAGCGTTAAAAGGAAATGGATATGGATATGGATGGTGCTTGGTTAAACGGAAAGAGGAACGATGTTGGATAAAATTATGATGGGAGGTTTGTTATGAAATGTAGCAAATGCAATGGAACAGGATTCGTTGAAAAGATATGCAGTGGCTGTAAGGGATTAGGCAATGTTACATGTGGTTTATGCAATGGAACAGGTAAAGGAATGGATGGGAAAGATTGCCGTGGTCCTTGCGGGGGAAGAGGCTATATAGAGCATTATGCCTGCAATGGAACTGGAAAGTACTCGGAACAATGTTCTAAATGTGAAGGGACAGGAAATACAGATCAATAACATTGCATACCACAACATAATGATTTAAACCGGGAGGCACAAAACCACTGCCCCCTCGGAGGCTGACAGCTAATGAAGAAGGAAACTGAAAATCCGAAAATAACTTGCATTGCGAAAAACAAATGAAGAACAGTGCCTTCGGGAAGTTAAGAATTATTCAACCGGACACCCTCCCCGCATAAACAGACCCCTTAAATTCTGCCCGGCCCGAAGGTCGTACTTCAATGCTTGTTTATGTTGTATTCTTTAATTTCTTGACAGGTTTTTTCTTGTTGTCTGTATGCTTGCCAACATTAGTCAGGTTTATTGGAGGCAGGATAAGAGCAGGCAATCCACTTCGGCTTGTAATATCAACTATGAATTCTCTGATAAACGGGAACATTAGTGCAGGTCCATTTACCTTAGCAAAACGATCCAGTTCCATATTCCCTTCTTCGATAATTTTAAAGTTCCCGACCATTGAGAATTTCAATTCGAAAATCGGGTTCTCGACATCCTTCATCAAGTCCACTTCAATTTCTATTGACAGTTGATCTTTCTCCGGGCTTAGATGCTTTTTTATGCTAAAATCCAGTCCGTATTCAATTTTCTCACCTTCAGGCATGCGAAAGAAATCAAATGCCAAGCTTTTAAGATAGATATCTGTGAAGCATATTTTGGGTTGTTTTGTTTTGTCCATTACGCAGCAATTTCCAGGTCATTGTCAATATCCACGCTTTCTCTTTGAGATTTAGCCTCATAGACGGTGGTTTTATCAACAATAATATTCTTGTTCATATTGCCCTTCATCTCCATAAATAGAGAATCAATTTGACTGTAAACCTCATTTAATGAATTCGCAAACAGGTAATCGGTTCCGGGGTTAACAAGCTGCCAGCCTAATGATGATGTATTAGTGACTCTGAAGAAACTCTGCTTGTTTTCTCCAGCTCTTTTAGCAGTCAAGTACTCCAGGTCAGCCTTGTAATACTTTTCAGATTCTTCAATAGTCCAGGGGAAGAAAGCAATTGAAAATCCGGCAGGCCATACGATTTCCTGTCTTAGCTTAAATGAAAATTCATCAAAAGCATCCAGATCATCTTCGTTCACATTGAAGATTTCAAGTTTTAAGTAACCGTCATCAGGATCATGCCTTGGTTCTGCGAAGTCTTCATACTCCGCTATCGTTCCTGGAAAGGTTTCTTCTATTTTGCTTTTAACAAGCTCAAGAAGCCGTTGTTCTTTGTTCATAGTATTCCTTCAGTTTAACAATAACACGCGTGACCTGTTTTATTATACCACAAATCTCCGCGTTCCGCACAGAAACTTTTTTGTAGTCAGCCTTTTCGCGCAATTGATACGCTTTCTCAACAGTCATTCTATCCGTTAAATTCCCGGTTATATTTTGAATCTTTTCCGGAACAAGGCCATGCTTTATTTTTGCAGGATCAATTTCTTTGAAGGCAAGAAAGATTGCATAATACAAACGACTTGCAGCAGCATTGGTGTATTCTTTATTCAATGAATCGCAAGCTGCACAGAACATTTCCCTGGATTTGGTTAAGTATAACCAGCTTTCCTGAATGTCCATCTCTTTAATTTCTTTCAAGGTTTGCTCCACAAAACATTCGTAGATTATATTGAGTTCCGGATGAATGTCAACAACTTACCAGATTAGTTGATTTGCATAGAGAGAATGCCCAAGCACCCCAGTAAACAAGCCAATGATTACTCACAGTGCTCCAATGAAGAATGATTCCGCCGGACACCCTCCCCCCCACACCCCCCCCTGCCCTCTCAGACCCCCTGCGGAAAAGGCAATTTTAAGCGCGGTTTAAAATAATGTTTGCATTAATGCGATTATTGCATATAGTTATAAGCATCGGGAATGCGGATTTTGCTCTCCGCAGGAATCATTCGAAGGAGCGCGTATGGGACTGAAGTTCGGTAATCATAAATTCGAGGGGCCTTTCACGGATATCACGGATTTGCGGGAGGCATCGGGTGTATTTATCATCGTGGACCATTTACACAGTTTGTATATTCCGATAGATTGCGGTGAGTCCGCGAATGTCAAATCAAGAATTGCCACTCACGACAGGGTTGGTTGCTGGACGCGCAAATGCGCAGGCGCTTTGATGATGGCTGTTCTTTACACTCCGGAGCTTGATTCTGATAAGCGCGCCGCGATTGTAAAGGAAATCCGGGGCGCACACAGTTTCCCGTGCGGCAAAGAAAACGCTTCACCCGCTTGAGGCGGACAGGCAATGAAGAATAGAAAATTCCGGGAAAATGCTTGCATCGCGAAAGGAAATATCTATAATAAGGATGTTGCAAGGTTGAACGGAAGGAGGAAAGGAAAAGGATGCGCGGTTTGTCGGATTTCGATATCAATTGAGGCAAACAGGGTTTAAAATGATAAAGGAAAAATATTCGCAATTGGGTTTACACAACCGTTATCGGTAAGATTTTGGAAACTGGAAAATGATAAGAAAAAAACTGCCGTTCTTTAGGTTAGGTTGCCAGAATGAGCAACATATACAAGGAAGATAAATAGGAGAAAAAATGTGTAAATATAATAATAGTAAACAAATAACAATTAACAATCAACATAGATTAGGTAGTCATGAAAAGCAACCTTTTCTATTTTCGTTGGTACGCCTAATCTCATGTTATACGGCTTGATAAGCATTATATTTAGGAGATGAATACCATTAGTATTGTCAAATATAGTATGCAATTCAAATATCCTTGACAATTCAAAAGCTCCATTTAATCAAAAAAGTATAGTCGGTTTTAAATATAGGGATAAGAGCACGATGGTAAAAATTCTGACAGACCAGATATTCGAAGATATCGTAGAGGCGATACATGAACCCCTTTTGGTGCTGGATTCAGATCTGAAGGTTATCTTCGCAAACCAAAATTTCATTGATTCCTTCGAGGTAATGCGGGAAGAAACTATAGGTAATTTTATCTATGACCTGGGCAACCGACAATGGGATATTCCCAGGCTAAGAGAACTGCTTGAAAAAATTCTCCCGGAAAACAACCAGTTTGACAACTATGAAGTTGAACACAATTTTGCCGCCATCGGCAGGCGCATTATGCTTTTGAATGCCCGCCAGATCGAACGAGCGATAGGCAAGGACCGGATCATCCTCCTGGCTATCGAGGACATCACCGAGCGCAGGAAAGTTGAAGATCTGCTGGAAGAATCTGAAGAGCGCTACAGGCGCATTTTTGAGACCGCCGATGACGGGATATTGCTTCTCGAAAAAAACGAAGGACATATAGTCCAGGCTAATCCAGCCGCCGTGGAAATGTTGGGTTATTCCGAAGCGGAGCACATCGGAAAAATGCTGCAGGACATCGGTGTCCCGCTCGATATGACTGATTTCCCGGCGATAATGGAATCTTTGGAAAAGAGCGGCATTCTTAATTACCATGATGTTCCGGTGAAAACCAAGTCCGGGCAGGTTATCCACGCGGACATATATATGGTCGACAAGGCAAAGCTGGCCCAATGCAATATTCGCGATATCACCAATCGCAAGAAGGCAGAACAGGTACTCAATGAATCAGAAGAAAGGTATAGGATTATATTTGAAGGAGCTGCAGAGGGCATACTTGTGGCAGACATAGAGACCCGGAGATTCAGATACTGCAATCCGGCCATACGCGAGATGTTGGGGTATTCCGAAGAAGAGCTCATAGGGCTGAATGTGACGGATATCCACCCCAAGGAGTCGCTCGATTATGTCCTGGCCGAGTTCGAGGCCCAGGCGCGTGGTGATAGGTTTCTCGCTCCGAGTATTCCCTGCCTCCGGAAAGATGGCAGCGTCATCTACGCGGACATCCAAACGACCTCGACCGTCATCGAGGGCCGAAAGTGCAATGTGGGGTTCGTCACCGATGTCACTAAGCGCAGGCAGGTCGAGGCGCAGCTCCGTCAGGCGCAGAAAATGGAAGCCATAGGCACATTAGCCGGTGGCGTGGCCCATGATTTTAACAATATACTGACCGCCATCATCGGATATGCTGACCTTATGTTAATGGATAGCGACACTGATAAACCCTTTACTGAGGAGATAAAGGAGATCAAGAAAGCCGGGGAAAGAGCAGCCGTTTTGACCCAGCAACTCCTTGCCTTCAGCCGCAAACGGATTGTTCAGCCTAAGATTCTGGATCTGAACAAATTATTGACGGGGATAGAGAAGATGCTTGTCCGCCTGATTGGAGAGGATATTGAGATTCTGATGATTCCGGGATCTGCCTTAGGGGAGGTAAAGATAGACCCCGGACAGATGGAGCAGGTGATCATGAACCTGGTTGTCAATGCCAAGGACGCCATGCCCATGGGAGGCAAGCTCACTATTGAAACGGCCAACATATATCTGGACGAGAACTATTTTACCGATCACGGCATCGCTGAAATGCAGCTAGGTCCTTATGTGGTGTTGACTGTAAGCGATACTGGCATTGGGATGGACAAAGAAGTTCAGCAACATATCTTTGATCCTTTTTACACCACCAAGGAGAAAGGCAAGGGCACAGGATTGGGCCTGTCCATGAGCTACGGCATTGTCAAACAACACAGTGGTTTTATATGGGCCTACAGCGAGCCCGGAGAGGGTTCCACTTTAAAAATTTATCTGCCCAAGGTGAAAAGAGATGTTAAGGAGGAGGAGGAGGAAAAAGAACAACCCCCCGTGGAGAATCTTAGTGGTTCTGAGACCGTTTTGATTGTGGAAGATGACAATAGCATTCGAAAATTTGCGCAAAAGTCTCTCCAGCCCCATGGATACAGAGTATTGGCGGCTGAAAACGGGGAAGATGCCTTGAAAATAAGCAAGGAACACGGGGGAACGATTGATCTGATGATAACTGATGTGGTGATGCCCAAGATGAGCGGCAAGGAAACAGCAGAACGGTTGCAAGCGCTACATCCGCAAATGAAGATAATTTTCATGTCCGGATATACGGACGACGCCATTGTTCATCGTGGTGTTTTGGAACCGGGACTTAATTTTCTCGAAAAGCCTTTTTCACCGAAAGATTTGGCACGCAAGGTTCGGGAGTTGCTAGACAAGAAATAAGAGAACTCCATATAACAACCGCATGAACGCGGACGGAAATTCCGCTCTGTTCCCGCGAGCCTGTACAAAAAAGTGTGTAAACGGTCATATAAGTGATAAAGTAAGAAAAAGGAGAGAACTTTGACAAAGAAAACACGGCAGGACAAAATAATTGACGAGCTATTGAAGGACTACAAAGGGCCGGACACCCTCCCCCGCAACCCCCCCCCTGCCCTCTCAGACCCCCTGCGGAAAAGGCAATTTTAAACGCGGTTTAAAATAAGGAAATCCGGGGCGCACACAGTTTCCCGTGCGGCAAAGAAAACGCTTCACCCGCTTGAGGCGGACAAGTAATGAAGAATGAAAAAAAATGAACAATGCCCCTCACTAACCTTCAGGCAGTCAACGCCTGAAGACAGGGATTTTCTTTGGAGCCTGAAGGTTCAATCCATGGGGCCTTATATTGAAAAGATATTCGGGTGGGACGAGAGCGTTCAGTTGAAATTTTTCAATAACGGTTTCATGCCCGAAAAAATCAGCATTGTAAGGTATAAGGAGCAGGACGCGGGTATGTATGAACTTGAAGAGCTTCAAGATAGCTGGTTGCTTTCAAGAATTGAAATCCTGCCTGATTTTCAGAACCGCGGTATAGGATGCAGGGTACTTGAGAGGATAATCGTGGAAACCGGATTTTCAGGAAAACCATTGAAACTTCAGGTGTTCAAAATAAATCCTGCCAGAAATCTATACGAGCGTTTGGGGTTCAAGATTTATGGAGAAACGGATAATCATTACAAGATGTTTCTTGGCGCATCGTATTAGCAAATGACTATATTCGCTCAGCGCATAAAAAAGGAGAGGATGTTTCCATCCTCTCCTTCAGCTTATAAGGTTGTCGGGGCTTAATCTTCCCAGTGCAGAGTTTCACTGGTAACACAGTTTCCCGGTGTTACAAATGTTTCAACGGTGTAATCGCCGTAAGCTTCGCCCGGAGGCGCCGGGAAGCACAGGCACATTACCATTTCTTTCGGAACAGCGTAAACTTCAGTTGACATCGGGGCAATTGTCAGGCCTTCAATTATGCCTTCATAGGAGCATTCTCCGCCTGTCCAGTAGTGCAGGTTCTGGTACAGATCAAAGGTAACTTCTTTGTTGGTTGTGTTGGTAATTGTCACCTGATAATCGTTATCTCCAAGATACTCTGGGAGCACTTCGAGTTTCCCGCAGTTCCCACCCGCATTCTGTTGCCCGGCATTCAGGAAGAATCCTCCGGCAGCGAAGCAGGCAAGAGCTATCACCAGTACAGCTTTTTTCATTTAAAAACCTCCAGTAAAAAAACGATTTCCGAGAACGCATTTTCAGCAACAGACGGATTTTACTTTATAAGTGAACACCTGTCAATTACAAAAAATCACTTAACTGAAATGGTTTTGTCCACTGTGAATTATAATACACGCCAAAAACTGAAATTCCTGAAAATTTCTTGCATCGCGAAAGGAAATATTTATAATGAAGATGTTGCAGGGTTGAACGGAAGGAGGAAAGGAAAAGGATGTGCTTAGCTTTTTACGAAGGAACGATTTATTACGATTATGAAATTTGATCGAAACAAACATGTATTCCGCTCGCCGGACTTTGAAGAAATCATCAAAGACACCATCCGTTTCTTTAACGGTACTCCCGTTCAGCCTGTTCCGGTATCAGAGCGTTTTCATGGAACCGGCGTATACGCCATATACTGCACTGCAAAAACGGGTATTTACAGAAACTTTCATAAAATCAACCGAACATCATATAGCATTCCGATATATGTCGGGAAAGCCGTACCTCAGGGATGGAGACAAGCCCGTTTATCAAATTCTGCAGAAAAAATGAGCTGCGAACTTTATAACAGGATTCATGAACACGGGAGGAGCCTTCAACAAGGTGCAGACCTGAATCCAAACGATTTCAGGTGCCGCTTTATGATCCTTGAGGGGGCGGAAAGCGACTTGATCAGCACTGTTGAAGCGGCTCTCATACGGTCGTATAAGCCAATCTGGAATTCCCTGATTGATGGGTTCGGCAATCATGATCCGGGAAGCGGAAGATATGAGCAGGCCATGTCCGACTGGGATGTTTGTCATCCGGGACGATCGTGGGCGGAGAAATGCAAGGGTAAACCCAATACCAGGAATAAGCTATTAAGAGATATTGAAGCATACATGTCTCAAATGCAGGGAGAATGTTAAATGTCGCAGCTTACATCGTTAGAGCTGTTTTCAGGGGCAGGCGGGCTTGCTCTTGGTATGTCACGAACAGGCATACATCACGAAGCTCTTGTTGAGTGGAACAAAGATGCTTCAAGCACTCTGCGACATAACTTTGATCCAGGAATTGTCCATAGCATGGATATAGCCGCTTTTAGTTTTAACGAATACGGCCATGTTGATATAATTGCCGGCGGACCCCCATGCCAACCTTTTTCACTGGGAGGAAAACATAAAGGAGAAGCAGACAAACGAGATATGTTTCCTCACGCATGCAGAGCCATCTCTGAATGCACGCCTTCGGCTTTCATTTTTGAGAATGTCAAAGGATTACTGCGGAAGTCTTTCTCAAGTTACTTCGGGTACATTATTCTTCGCCTTACTTATCCTGACATACATCTATGTGAAAATGAGACATGGGAAGATCATCTTGAACGATTGGAAAGAGCCCATACATCGCAGATTTGCGATGGAATAAAATACAATGTGATTTTCAGGCTGATTGATGCCGCCGATTATGGAATTCCTCAAAGAAGAGAACGGGTCGTAATTATAGGCATCAGAGATGACCTTGGCGTTCAATGGTCATTTCCTGAAAAAACCCACTCCATGGAATCTTTAATTTGGTCTCAATTCGTTACCGGAGAATACTGGAAAAGGCATAATATTGAACCTCCGCTTAACCTTGATTGCTACGACAAAAGGACTTTGGAAGCAATTCATAAAATAAAGAACCAATCATTTCTCTTTTCTCCTGAAAAACAACCATGGCAAACAATACGGGACCAACTTTCCGGGATCCCTTATCCAGACAAAGAGGGTTCCTATCACCCGGAGCATATTTTAAGAGAAGGGGCTCAGGTATATCACGGACATACGGGCAGTTTTATTGATTTCCCTTCTAAAACCATTAAAGCTGGAGACCATGGAGTTCCCGGAGGGGAAAATATGATAAGGTACGCAGACGGTTCTGTCAGATATTTTACAACCTATGAAGCAAAGTTACTCCAGACCTTTCCAAAAGAATATAGAATTCTGGGTTCATGGACGGAAAGCATGCGACAAGTCGGCAATGCTGTTCCTGTTGAATTGGCCGCCACCATTTCAAAGTCCCTTGTCGAACATATATGGAAAAAGAAAATTGCCTGACAATCGCCGAATCGAAAAGCGACCTTCAACTGCCGGTTATGCATGATGTCGGGATGATTTGAATAACGAATGAGGACAATCGAGTGAAGCTCTATCGAAGGCGCGTATTGAGGGATACAAGAGAATCGAAGCTGCGGCAGTGTTGCTCGGTGATGCCACATTCATGATCGGATCAAACAACACCTGAAAATTTCTTGCATCGCGAAAGGAAATGCTGCTCACTCCGCTCGCAAATGGAGAATGATTCCGCCGGACACCCTCCCCGCATAAACATACCCCTTAATGTCAGACAAAATTCTGTCCAATCCGAAAGGAGTGTTTAATAATTCCAAACGCAATCCCTGTCATTGCTTCCGCATTTTTCGGAGGGAGTTTCACACTGTGTGAAACTTACACATAAAAAATCGTTGTAGTACGGTATAGGGTGATCCTGCCCCTTCCGCTTCGGGGCGGGACGATGAAAGGAGGTGAGGAGGAAAAGAGAAGCGGGGTATATAGATCAATGTTTTTTTACAAAGGAGATTAAAATGAAGAAGCTTGTTATTTCCATTGTGGTGCTCTCAATTTTTGGCGGATTTTTTTCCTTTTCGCAAATCGTAACACCGCCCGCGCTGGAGTTTGATTTTGACGCAAACGGTTTTCCGGTAAGAATATCAATGTTGAATCAGGAACTGGGTGTGCGAGAAACAATGTGGTTTGCTTGGGGCGACAATTTTGTTACAACAACATTTCATACGCAGGATGGAATACTCTTGGTATCTACATATGAAAGACTATTTGAAAAATACGAAGATGGAGAAACCAAAATTGTTGATTATGTGAGCATTATAAAGGGTGATCATGTTTTAGAAGCCTTAATGAAAGTTGAGATTGCAGAATACGCTTCCGAGGTCAAGATAGATACAACGCTTGACGACTATAGTTTAAAAGCGGAATGGAAAAATGATGTTCTTGAAGATGAGGAAGAAACTTGGGAAAATGCTAATCTTCTCTTTACTGCAGTCAATCAAACTGGTATGAAAAGTGCTTTTAAGAGAATGGCTACCTTTTATTATAATTCTGCCATAAATATAGAAAACTTCCCGATAGAAGCAATCAGCGCTTTACAGTGTTTCACACAGATGGAGGTTGCCACAACAGGTGTAGCAGACAATTTTAGAGACTGGCAAGACTGCGTGCTGGAGTGTGTTCAGGAAGAAGTCAGCGGAAGAGAAGCTGCAGAGGCCGCCATAAGCTGCTTGGCAGGCATAGGTTCTGCTAATTTATGGGGTTTGCTTGGTGGCTGCGGACTTTCAGCAAGAGTCGTAGCATTCGTCATAGGTTGCGAGATAGGTTGCCTGCCCTGATACTTCTGATATAAGACAAAACAAAATTATTCTTGTTATGCAAGGAAAAAATGTGTATCATAATCAGCGGGAACAACCCTTGTTGGAGGTAATATGAAAGTCAGATATGATAAAAGGAATACGATCCTGGTCATTGTATTTTCAGTAATGCTCGCGATAAGAGCCTTCCATGGAGAGAGCATAAACGAGTTAATTCTTTACCTCGCATTTGCTTTGTTGCTCGCAGCTGTTGTGTTGATCCATTTCTTAAAGCCCTATCTTATGATTGAGGACGGTTATCTAATAATCCAGCGAGCCTTTAAGTTGCGCGATAGATATCGCTTAAATGAACTCTCGATGAAAGATGACATTATTTACTATTCATCCGGAAACAGTGAAAAGGCGGTTCCGGCAAAAAAGTACTGGGCTGATAAGCGTGACTGGATAATGCTGGCAAAGGCGATAAATCGGGAAACTGGCATTTGCAATGCTGACAGGCCTGATCCGCAGGTAAATTGAAACCACATTTCATTTCGGGCAATCAATATAACAGGTGTGAATCATATGAAGGAAGGTTTAGCCTTCCTTCATATTTTTGGCTCATGCGAAGTATTTGTTCTGTAATCCTTATTTATCGGAGGGAGTTTCACATTGTGTGAAACTTACACATAAAAACTCGTTGTAGTACGGTATAGGGTGATCCGGCCCTTCCCTTTATGCGGAGAACAAAAATGAAGAAGTTTGCATTCACACTTTGCTTTGTTATGATAGCGACATCATGTGCGACCCAGAATTCAATTACAGTTACATACCAGTCGAACCCGTCAGCTGAAACAGTTGACCTGCTTGAGGAAATTATCAAACCCAGAATAGACGCCGAGTGGACCAGCGCTGATGGCAGGATTATCATCGCCTATTCGGAAGAGGTCAAGGAATTGATTCCCGAACTTATCAGGAGATGGAAAACAAACGAGGAAAAAGATACAAAAGCCTATCATTATTTATCTGAATATACTGGATTGGATATACAGCCAAATAATCATAAAGATAAAGCATATGTTTACTTTTTTGAGATTGACAGGATGCCGGAGAACTTCATCTTCTCCGTCTCTTTAAAAGAATACTACGCAACTTATGTTCCCGTCGTAGCTGGAGAGATATGGAATGTAAAAGCGGAAGAAGGCAGCTACATTTTTAACCATGAATCAATTCATAACATTCTGAACGCAAAATTTCCAAAATGGAAACGGAATGAACTGCGCTGGCTGGATGATGGGCTTGCTAATTTTCTTACATTCAAAGCTTCATTTTATATTAATAATGACAGCGAAACAGCCGGCTTTGACAATTTTGACAAGGTGTTCCCCTTTGACAGGATGCTTCTTGTGTCAAACGAGAAATTAAGGGACAGAATAATGGAATGGGAGCAACCCCGCTCATGTTCATTCAGTCCCTCAAGTTATATTGACTGGCGTGAGGAAAAGCAATACAGGATCTCGGAGGGAATTTTTTGGACATTAACCATGAAATATGGTGACGGGATTATAAGGGAATTGTTGCAAAATCTGCATAAGAAAGCGAAGTTTGGTTCAAATGATGTAAAAACAACTATTGAGGAAATCACAGGTGAGAATTTTAAAGACGCGGTCAGCTTGACAATAAATCAAAGAGAAGCGCTCTATGAACACTGCATGAACGCTTATAAGCAGAATGCTGATTGGGCGCCAGAGTGGAATTCAATATTGAGCGGAATTAAGCCAGAAGAGACTGTCCGGTTGCTTCTGAATGATCTGTCCAAAGAAAAGCAAGCCGACAAAGCTTACACGATAGTTTATGCTCTTCTCCATACTGAGAGCGAAGAAATTTACAGGAAGGTTCTTGAGACTGTAAACCGCAATTTCACAGATGTTGAGATCCAGGAGCATTCAGGTTTAAGATGGATGTTGAATGTAGCAGAGTCATATTTGATATACTCGGAATCAAAGGAGTGATTTTTGAAAAACACGCGCGATATTTTCTTGAACGGCGGAAAAACAAAAGGTATAATCCCCCTTTACAGCGATGAAACAAAGCATGGAAATTAACCGATTACATTGCCCTTTTGAAAGCCGTCACCCTGAGCGGCGTCGAAGGGTGAGCATCTCGACTTCGCTCGATATAAACTCTGTCGAACGGGTTTCCCGACGCGGAGCAAAGGCATGGAAAAGACATTCGCCCAGCGGCTGCTCGCCGGGGGATTTAAGAATTTTGGGAGAGGATCCGATATGACAGGGTCAGAAAGACTTTTGATTGGAAATCGCGGGTTGATTGCGAACCCGTTTGACGCGAAGGGGAAAGGAGTGATAGCTTACGGCAGTGTAGGCGGGAAGCGCGCCGATAAATCTTTATATATTGCGGGTCTCGTAGCGAGAGTTTGGGGAAAGGTTGCCGGAGGAGTGGGAGTGAGAGAAGTGAGTAATTTGATATGTTTTTACTGGAGACAAAAATGA
>CAZDZC010000041.1:0-25972 GCA_964509835.1 uncultured Acidobacteriota bacterium | reverse complement strand
AAACCACACCAATCACCTTTGAGAGCTTTACCAAGGACTACTCTGTGGAACTGAAGAATATCTGCTGTCCAAGAGAAAAAGAAATAACCCAAGGTCCAAGTCTGTAGTATTGGAAAACAGGGGACCTGCATTTCAGCAGGCCCCTTATTCAGTCCTGTTGATTTGGATACGGAACGGATCGCAGGCGTAAACTTACAACCGTAAATCAGGAGATGAATTATGACATTGATAAAAGAGATTAAGGATAAAAACATGATGAGAAGAACAGGTTCAATTGCAGTTGCGGCAGCTTTGGCTGTCATGGTATTAACCGGTCCGTCAATACGGGCATCTGAGACTGATGATCAGATTGAAGCAAGAGCCGCGAATATGTATGTATTCGACACAGTTCTTAAAGGAGACGATGTGAAAATCAGGTCGGCGAATGGTGTGGTCACTTTGACAGGTACTGTTCAGGATGAATCGAGAAGTTTGCTTGCGGAGGAAGCGCTTTTAAATCTTTCCGGCGTTAAAAGTGTAAACAATAATCTGATGATTGAAGGTGAAGCCACCCCTGTGAGGTCTGATGCCTGGATCAACGGACGCGTGAAGAGCGTGCTTTTATTCCACCGCGGAGTAAGCGGCCTCAATACGGATATTTCCGTCAAAGACGGCGTTGTGACCCTCAGTGGCGAAGCCGACAACAGCGCGCAGAAGCAATTAGCTTCAGAATATGCAAAGGATGTTGATGGTGTGGTAGATGTAAACAACAAGATGGAAGTGTTAAAGACGCCGAAGAAAGACGGAAGGGACACAATCGGTGAAAACATTGATGATGCTTCAATAACATCACAGGTAAAAATGTCTCTGCTGTTCCATCGTTCAACCAGCGCCCTCAAGACCCAGGTCAACACGGAAGACGGAGTAGTCACCCTTAGCGGAATGGCCCGCAATTTGTCGGAAAAAGAGCTGGTCACCAAGCTCGTTAATGATATTAACGGCGTGACAAAAGTGAACAACAGAATGACAATAGAGAAACAGAAGCTCTAAAGTCTAAAGAGGAAAACCAATGTTATGGACAATAGCTGTTGTGCTGATCATTTTATGGCTGCTGGGGTTTGTAAGCAGCTATACTATGGGAGGATTTATCCACATTTTACTGGTGGTTGCGATTATTGTGGTTCTATTTCGTGTTATTCAGGGACGAAGATTGTGAAAATCAGTCCGGTAACCGTAAAACAAAAAAAGGAAAACTTAATGAAATTCAAAACATTACTGATCTCAACTGTAGCCGCATTACTGCTGCTTACTCAATTTAACACCGCATTTGCCCAGAACAGGGCAGGGTCCGTGAACCTGTCGCCCTTCATCGGGGGCTATGTCTTTGATCATGATCAAAACCTTGATGACGGCCTTTTCTACGGCTTTCGCCTGGGCTACAATTTCACAAGCCATGTGGGATTAGAGCTCATGCTGGGGCAAGCACCCACAGAGATTCCTTCAGGAATACATAACAACCGTAGTGTTGACTTTTATCGTTACGGACTTGATGCCCTGTTTCATATGATGCCTGCTCATAAATTCGATCCCTTTGTTTCTGCGGGATTGGGGGGCTATCATATGGATCAGGTACCCGGAACGCATGATCACGACCACGGGATGTTCGAATACGGCCTGGGGTTCAACTACCACTTCACTGACCTTGTTGCCCTGCGGACTGATGTAAGGCAGGATTTATGGAGTGAAGGAGGCCATAGCTTCAACAATCTGGAATACATGATCGGCATGAATTTTCAGTTTGGCGGCAGGGAAAAATCGGTCGCAGTCGCTACTCAGGCTCCAAAACCGGTAAAACCTGCACCGGCCCCCAAACCTGCACCGGCCCCCAAACCTGTACCGGCTCCTAAACCTGCACCGGTTCCCATAGAGGAGCCTGAAGAGGTATGGGTTGTGCTTGATGACATACACTTCGATCATGACAAGTCAGCTCTCACGCGGGAAGGTCTTAACATTCTTGAACAGAATGTCCGGGTTTTAAATGACAATCCTGACGCTCATGTCCGTATTACGGGGCACACTTCTGCCAGCGGTACAAGGGAATACAATCAGAGTCTGAGCGAAAGAAGAGCAACAACCATCATGGATTATCTTGTTAATGAAGCCGGTATAGCCAAGAACCGCATGACTAAAATCGGATATGGAGAAGATGATTCGGAAATGTACGAAAAGAAACCTTCTAACACCGAATCAGAAGCTGCTCAAATTAACCGGAGTGTTATTTTTGAGATAATCGTGAGATAGGAAAGGAGAAGAAAAAATGAGTGTAATTAAAACCATTGCCCTCGTGCTTATCGTAGCCGGCATATTAGGGTTGGCGATAGGCAGTCTCCGGTACACAAAGGAAACCCATAATGCCAACTGGGGCCCATTCGAGTTTTCGGTCAAGGACCGTGAGACAGTAAACATACCTGTCTGGGCCGGAGTGGGTGCGATACTGGTCGGCGGCGTGGTGTTTGCTTACCCGTTTTTTCGGAAAGCAAATGACGGTAAAAGGTAACTTAAGTGAAAAAAAGGAAACAGAAATGAAATACTTGAGAAAAATGCTGATTTTAACAATCGTGCTTTTGGCGGCTGTTGCTCTTGGCACACCCGCAAAGGCGGATATGAATGTCCGGATTGGATTCAATCTGGATCTCCCATCCATATCATTTCACTCACCCCCGCAGATGGTCGTGCTGCCCGATACATATATTTATGTTGTCCCGGACATTGACGATGATATATATTTCGTTGATGGATGGTGGTGGCGCCCATGGCACGGCAACTGGTACCGTTCGCGGAACTATGATCGAGGATGGCGCCATTATTCAAGGACCCCTCATTTTTACCGGGATGTTCCCCATAACTGGAGACATGAATACCGGAACAACAGCTGGAAAGGCCATAGATGGAATCATCAGCGCAATGACCATCAACAGGTTAACAATAACTGGCAAAGATGGAAAAGGGACAAATACTGGGAAAGGGAAAAGTCCTGGGGAGTCGAGAACAGGAAACCCAGGTCAAGACATGACCGTAATAACGATCGCAGGCACTATGAGGAAGAAAAACGGAAAAACAACGACCGGGATGACAGAGACCGCGATAAAAAGGACAGGGACCGCGACAAAAAGGATAAAGATGACAATAGACGGCACCATTGATAACGGCTTTGTTGCTCTATAAAAGTCAGTTCTTAATCTGACAAAACAGCACATTTCGGCTATTATCACCTGAACTTGACCGAAAGGTTAAGTTCAGGTTTTTTTTGTCACCTTTCATTATGTAATAAACGAATCCCCCGGGAACGGTTCACACTTCGAGTTTTTACAAAAGATTGAAGCCCCGTTTTCGTGCGGCCGTGTTCCGGACACCGTCATTGTCGGATCCTTTCTTCTTTTTTCCCGCCTGAATGCAGACATACCGACTTTTTACTGAAATTGAAAAGCAGGATAAATTGAGTTGAAAATATTTAAACAATCGGCTACAATGCACCGTTGGTTATTTTATTGGTGTAGTTTCAAATTCAAGGAGGTAGTTTTGAAAAAAACACTGATTCTGGTTGTTGCGGTCCTTTTTATGGGAATTCCTGCCGTTCAGGCCGATGAAGCCTGGATAGGGGGCTTCGAATTCAGTCCGTATATCGGTTACGGGTTCCCGAGTGATGATCTTGAAGACGATTTTCTTTACGGTTTAAGGTTCGGCTATAATTTCACCGAATATATCGGAGCCGAGCTTGAATACAATGTGTTTGACACCAAATGGGAGAACACAGGCATTGATTATGATATTAATAACCTGAGATTAAGCACCCTTGTGAATTTCAATTCAGAACAGATGAACCTTGTCCCTTATCTGAAGGCAGGCGTGGGAAAGATGGATGAGGAGTTCGCGGGCGCGGATGTCCGCCGTGACTGGGCTTATAATATCGGCGGCGGGTTGAGATATTTTTTCCCCAACAGCTCATTCGGTGTCAGGCTTGAGGCGCTTCAGATCTTCGGAGATGAAACGGATGTACTGGAAGTGAGCGCGGGGTTCACGAAGGTATTCGGCAGAAAAGTCGGCGACAGTGACGGCGACGGCGTGAACGACAGAAAGGATAAGTGTCCGGGAACCCCGAAAGGCGCGACTGTTGATCCGGTCGGATGCCCGAAAGACAGTGACGGCGACGGTGTTTATGATGGAATTGACCAGTGCCCGGACACCCCGAAAGGCGCGAAGGTTGACAGCAAAGGCTGTCCGATGGACAGTGACGGCGACGGCGTTTATGACGGGCTGGACAAATGCCCCGGAACCCCGAAGGGCGCGAAGGTTGATAAGGACGGGTGCCCTCTGGACGGTGATAAGGACGGTGTTTACGACGGGCTGGACAAATGCCCGGACAGCGCTCCCGGCGCAAAGGTTGACGCGAACGGCTGCGAAATAAAGAAAGAAGAAGTCATTAAGGTTGATGAAACCATTATCCTTGAGAACCTTTATTTTGACACCAACAAAAGCAATATTGACAATCAGGACGCTGCCATTCTTGATAAATGGGTCAATGTTCTGAAAGAGAACCCGAAGATGGAAGCCATGATTATGGGCCACACGGACAGTGACGGAGCTGAATCCTACAACCAGAAGCTCTCGCAGAGCAGAGCAGATTCAGTCATGGCTTATATGGTTTCCAAAGGGATTGACAAGACCAGACTGACAGCCAAAGGTTACGGAGAGTCTCAGCCGATTGCCCCGAACACAACAAAAGATGGCAAGGCGAAGAACAGAAGGGTGGAACTGAAAAGAACAAAATAACCCCTGATATATACAAAAGGGCGCCGTTTCGGGGCGCCCTTTTTATTTGTGCGCCGAAACAGAACCCCCGCTCTCATTTTTCGTATAAAATCCAGTAACAAAAATGAGAGGACTGTATGGATAAAGTAAACAACTCTGTAAATCAACAGAAACCGGAAGAAAGAAATACCGGGAAGCTCTGGAACCTGAATTTCTTCCTGCTCTGGCAGGGGCAGGCGGTTTCAGCAGTCGGGGATATATTGTATGAAGTCGCGCTCGGATTCTGGGTGCTTGCAGTGACCGGATCAACAGGACTGATGGGAACTCTGATGGCGTCATCAACCTTACCGAGGGTTTTAATTGCGCCATTTGCCGGGGTCTGGGTGGACCGGAGCGACAGGAAAAAGATGCTGGTATGGATGGACCTTATAAGAGGGGTTGCAATACTTTTTGTCGGGATTGCAGCATGCATGGAATTTATCCAGGTCTGGATGGTCTTTGCTGCAGGCGTGATCATGGGTATCTGCGCAGCATTCTTTCAGCCTGCAATAGGCTCATCTCTTCCCGATATAGTTCCGAAGGAGAAAATGGTCCAGGCCAACTCAGCTTTTGCTCTTATCGGAACTGGTTCCGCAATTGTGGGCCTGCCAGCTGGCGGCGTTATGTATACTGCGCTCGGTGCACCGCTTATGTTCACATTGAACGGTATTTCATACCTGATCTCATCTTTTACAGAAATGTTTATAAAGATCCCCAAAGTTATTCACGAAAAGGTGGAATTCCATTTCTGGGAGGACATGAAAGACGGTTTCAAATATGTCTGGCATGAAACAGGTCTTAGAATTTCCATGATGGTCTTTGCCGGAATGAATTTTTTCGCATTCTGCGGCATCGTTCTCATTCTCCCTCTTTTTGACAGGACAGAATCCCTCGGTCCCGTCAGGTATGGTATTGCCATGGCAGGTCTGACAGGAGGGATGTTCATCGGATTTCTTCTTACCTCTATATTTCACATCAAAGCTGAAAACCGTTTTAAAGTTTTCTATATATGCGCTTTTATCGGAACGCCGGCTCTGGCATTATTCCCATTGATTCTTAACTTCCCTTTAATGATGAGCCTTCTCATCTTTTTCGGCATCACCAATTCAATTCTTAATGCCCTGATAATGGCAGTTATTCAGCTTGCAGTTCCCGGAAACAAAAGAGGCAAGGTTTTCAGCCTTATAGGAACGATAACCGGAGGGTTGACGCCTCTCGGAATGGCGTTTGGAGGTTTGCTCGGAGAATTCCTCCCGCTTCACATAGTAATATCAGGGGCTTTTTTCGTGACATGGCTCATGTTTATTCCGCTGGTATTCTCAAAAGACATACGGGACTTTATCAATTTCAACCCTGAAGTGAAAACTGCTACGGCTGATGTGTCTGTGCAGGATTCCCAGTAGGGACGCGATTTATTGCGTCTCAAGGGATATGCGTCTCTGAGACGCAGTAGTGCTAATTTCTCTAGAATAAAATGAAACAACAGTTAAAATTATTCGTATTAACATAAGTGATTTACAAAGATATTTTCTTTTAAAGAGGTGGATATGAAAAAAATGAAAGCAGTCATATTTGTTTGTATTGTCCTCACAATAATCTTTCCCGTTAATGCTGCAGAAGATGAAGATATGTCAGGAGAGTTAACGGATGATTTTTTCAGAGCATACATTAAACTCAAACCCGAAATGGGGACCATGCTGGGATTGAATGAAGAATCCGGTTATAAGTATGATGAAAGCGGAATATCAACTGGAACTGAATCGGAAGCATATGAAATTGTTAATCTTGCAGAGGAATATCTTCAGAAGGCTAGAAGCCTTCCTGAAGTAGATCAGAGTATTGATTCAAGAACAGAACTCAAAATCTTCAGTTCTTTTCTTGAGGGAACAGTTGAAGGTAAAAAGTTCATATCTCATGATTACAGGATAAACCACCTGTTCGGTGTTCATTATCAGTTGACAAATCTGTTCTGTGAATATAGCAATATTTCAGATGAAGAGGATGCCGTCAATTATATCGCAAGGCTGTCAATGGTGCAGAACAGACTGAAAGAAGAGATTAATGCGGTAGAAGTTCAGGCTGAAAAAGGGTTCATTCCTCCATCGTATCTTGTTAAGCACTACAGCGGCATATTAAAGGAAGTTACTGATCAGAACTGGCGTAATAATTCATTCTTTACTTCTTTTCAAATGAAACTTAATAATATTGACATTGATCCCGATAGGAAGAGAAAGCTTCTCAAGAAATGCAGGAGGATCATAAGGAAAGAAGTACTTCCAGAGTACAGAAATCTTGGCAGAAAGCTGAATGATATTGCTGAAAAAGCAGGAGAGGATGCAGGGGTCTGGAAGCTTCCTGACGGGGAGGAGTATTACCGTTATTGTCTGAAGGTGCACACTACAACTGACATCCCGCCGGATACGATCCATCAGATGGGTTTGAAAGAGGTTCAGAGAATTCATGAAGAGATGGTCAAATTATATAAAGAAATGGGTTTGGAAGGAGAGTCTCTAAGTGAGTTGCAGGTGCAATACCGGGAAAGCGTAGAGAAATCAGATAAGGAGCAGTTCTTCTTTCCTGAAGAAGAGGAAAGTGACGCGAAAGTGATTGACTCTTATCGCGCAATACTGAAAGAGACAGAGGAGAAACTTCCGGAACTGTTCTCTTTACTTCCTGAAACACCTGTTACTGTAAATCCCATTCCTGTTCATCTCAGAATGTCCACAGGAGCGAACTATCAGTCAGCAAAGCTTGACGGCAGCAGAGATGCTGCCTTCTTTGTCAATCCCGAATGGCATCCCTTCAAACCCGGGATGAGAACATTGCTGCACCATGAAACGGTCCCGGGGCATCATCTTCAAATCGCTTTGGAACAGGAGCTATCAGGGAAGAATATGTACCGGCATTTGACGCATTTCACAGGATTTATTGAAGGTTGGGCGCTTTATGCGGAAAAAGCAGCTTATGAAGCAGGCTGGATGAAGAATGATCATGAAAGGCTTGGTTATCTTGGGTCAGAATTATTCCGTGCTGCGAGGCTTGTTGTGGATACAGGGATACATTATAAAAAATGGACAAGACAGCAGGCTTCAGATTATATGTTGAAGAATGTTGGATGGCCGGCATGGGGGGAAATAGACCGTTACATTCTCTGGCCAGGTCAAGCCTGTGCCTATAAAGTGGGCGAGCTGAAAATTGTTGAGCTGAGAGATAAAGCCATGAAGGAACTGGGAAATGCTTTTGATATCAGGGATTTCCACAGAGAAGTTCTAAAGAACGGGGCAGTTCCTCTAAATCTTCTTGAGAAACAGATTAATAACTGGATATTACAGACATCAAAGAAATAGAAATTGCAGCTCAAGGTCCGTTCATCGCAGGAACAATATTGTTCCTCAAGTTCCTTTTTTTCAGTTTCGGATAAGTTCGTCTATACTCAGTTTTTATCCGGATAATTGGTATGAACGCAGGGTACGCAAAGCCTAACCCATACCATTTGAATTACAATGGCCCATCCTTATGACACACGCACAAAAAAGCTCCGCTGAGCGGGGCTGTGGGGGATAACGAATGCTACGGCGCACAGGAGCACTGCGCGTCTCTTTCCAGGCTGCCGGCGGTTCCTTCTCCGGAACTGTTAAACGCCGTGACAAGATAATATCTGTCGCCGGATGACGGGGTCAGTCCTGCCCTTATCTGTCCTGAGCCTAGATCGGTAATCGCGGAATCGCATATATTGCCGGCGGCGCTGTCGTGGCTGAACCAAGTTCCGATGGAGCCTTCATAGATATTGTAGCCGTCAGCGTCAGCATTTTTTTCAAAATAGAGGCAGAAGCCTTCCGGGCATGTGATACCGTCTTTAACCAGTTCAACAGGATAGGAGGATATTGCTGCAGATACCTCACCGGGGGCTGTTCCTGAGCTGCTGCAGACTACTGTGTCACAGCTTCCTGGCGCTGAATACGAGACTTCCACATCATCAATATGGCAGTCATTGCCCCAGTCGCTGATGCCCAGAAATGCAAGCCTGACATCCGGCTCTCCCTGATATGAAGTAAGATCAACCGTGTGCATCTTCCAGCCGGTGCTTCCGTCGTATCGCTGGACGGAAGGCCCCATATCTGCCCAGACAGTTCCGTCTGTTGAAATCTGCGGCTGAATTCTGTCGCTGTTTGAAGCGTAAGCTGTTTCATGATGCATCCAAAAGCTGAGCGTGACCGTCGTCGCGGCAGGAACGGCAAATCCTGTTGTCATATAGAGCCGGGTGTCATCGCCTGTGTGGGCTGTATAAGAATTAAACACTACCATATTGGATGCCGAATGCGGGAAAATACCCGGCGGATAGGAGGACGAAGCAGCGGTTGACCAGTCCCCTCTGGTCCCGTTTACATCTGATTTGCTCCAGCCTGACGGCAGGGCAGGGGGAACGGCACTGTCAAAATTCTGTGAATAGGCTGTACCGCTGTTAATTGTCACATCCCCGACAGTTACGGTAACTGTTTCCTGCCAACTGCCTTCATCGGCATTCGAAGTCAGGGTGAAATCAATTTCAGTGCCGCACGCAACAGATCCGTCAACCGAGAACGCAAAGTGAGGAGAGATACTGGAACCTGAAGCGGATGCCGCAATATCCGGGAATGATGCTGTATCGTCCGAGATTGCAATTCCGGGAGTTGAAGTGGAGACGGTTGCCGTAATATTCGTTGCTCCGGCGAAACCGGGATTGTTAAGGGTGATTTGAAGTTCTGAATTTTCTCCCGGGTCAAGAATACCATCCCCGCCGGAGCCTGTTCCTGAACAGCTGTCCGTAAAAGATGACGAAGAGTATTTCAGGCTCGTCATGTTCATTATGCAATCCGTAAAAGTGGATGTATCGGCTGTCACTTCCACGCCCTCAACTGTATATGCCGGATAACCCGCGCATTCACATTCGATGGTGTATATTCCGGGCTGGAGAATTCTGTGATAATCCCCGGCAACAGGATCCGTGTAAACTTCTTTGTACACATGAGGGACAGAAGTGTAGGCCGAATCTGTTGCGGTTGCCGTCACAGTCCCGTCCAGTTTGGCCAGTGTCGTCTGGTCGTACATCACCCCGTGAATTCCCTGAAATGCTTTTGATAGATAGTTGAGGACGGCTTCCCTGTGTTCAGCGGTATAGGTCGGGATCAGAGATGAGTCTGGCCACTTTGTGAGTGTCACTTCAAGGGTGGTGTCAAGTTGGCTCCAAACCGAATAAGACCAGTCATTTGTGTCGCCGTAGGTGACATACCAGTCTCCGCCGTTTGTGTACCAGAAACCGGTTGTGGTGTTGCCGTCATAATATGCCTGCGCAAGGCCGTTCGGGGAAGGAAGCGCCTCTCCAAGGGGACCTCCGGTTCTTGACGAGAAAAAAATCGCCTCGTCTGAAGTCGGAACGGTTGTGTAGTTGTAGATGGCGTTGAAACAAATCTCCCCCCCGTGGCCTGTTGTCGAAATACAGAATCTTTTGCCAAGGACCTCAGTAAGATCTCTGACAGCCTGTGTTTCCGCTTCCGAAAATGGCGCGCTGCCGTCATCGTGCCCCATCGGGCCGTCAAAATTACGGTTAAGATCAACACTGTTCACATTATATCGGCTTTGATTCGCCATTCCCCACGGATTACCCATCGGAATAAACCATATTTCAGCTTCATCCACAAGCTTCACGGCTTCCGGGTCGGAAGCGGCGTAGCGGGTGAGCAGGGTGGTCAGAACATCGCATGTCACCATCAGAGAACCGGTTTCATCTCCGTGAATATTTGAATAAACACGAATCTTGGGTTCCGCTTCGACGCTGTCCGGGTTCGATGATACTTTCATGGCAATGATGTCATAATTCCCGTCCTGAGAATTCCCGATATCATACAGCCTGGTTATCGAAGGGTTGGCATTGTGAAGGTCAAGCAGGAATTTCATGAGGCTCCCTGACGGCGGATTTACCATGTTGAACTGGGAAGGGGCGTAATAACACGGCCACGGAGTATTGGTGCAAAATCCGGGGACGGCTCTTGAAGAGCGTTCTTCAGCCATTTCAGCGTAAAGTATTTCGATCTTCAAACCCATTTCAGTAATGTTTTTCAGCTCATTGTCAGAAAGGATGGCTTTAAATACCTGACCTTCTCTTCCGGTCACATCAATGCCTGATTCCAGAATGAAGCGGTAATGCTCTTTGGTTTCGGTGTAAATCTTAACCAGAGTATGATCATCATATGTGTCCGCGATTATCGGAAAGGTGAAAATGGCGGAAAGGAAGAAAAACAGTATTGACTTGTATTTCATGATTTACGGTTGCAATCCTTCTATTTCTTGCCGGTTTTCAGATTCTTGACCCATTTTTCAAGCTCTTTACCCGCAATCTCTCTTCCGCCGATCCCGAATGCTATGGCTGCCGCCACTGCTACCGCACCGAGAACACAGCCGAAGGCGATGGTGATTATTTCGTTTGCAAGTCCCATCTGTCTGAGGGCCATTGCTCCCGAAAGGAACACAATCGCGAGGCGGGCAATTATCGAAAGAAATCCCGCGTTGGCGGTATTGCTTGCAATAACGGCTTTGGACGCGAGATTTCCGAGATAAAGGCCTATCGCGAAAATGATAAGTCCGAGAACAACATGTCCCGCAAATTCCATGAACTGCGCTATCATTGAAGACAATGTTGCGAAGCCCAGAAGGTCAGAAGCTTCGGCAGCAGCGAAAAGAAGAATGACCATAAACAGCGCCTGTCCGGCTACAACAGACGGAGCGTGCTTTTCATCAGTTATTTCTTTGCCGAGCCCGAGTTTCATCAGAATGTTATTGAAGCCTATCCCCCGGAGAAAGTTCACAAGAAGTCCTGAAACCACTTTCCCCACCATAATTGCAATTGACATGACCAGGATGGCCGCAAAAATATCGGGAAGAGTGTTCATTATTTTCCCTATCATCTCGCTCGCGGGGCGGGTGAGTTTTTCGAGTTTCAGCGCGTCAAGGGAAAGAAGGATTACAGGTATAAGTATTAAGATATAAACCACCAGCCCTGCCAGCCCTGAGAGTTTCTGCCTGCCAAGAATTGTGTCCAGTCCCGTATTCTCAGCGAAATTATCCAGTCCGATACCGTCAAGAAGGCTGGATACTATCCTTCTTACCATTTTTGCAATGAACCAACCTACGACAAGAATTATGAAAGATTCAAAGATATTCGGCAGAAAACCGATAACCTTCTGCATCATTTCGTTCACGGGCGTCATAAGTCCGTCAAGTTCAAGAGTGCTGAGTATCATTGGCAGAAAGAGCAGAAATACAAGCCAGTAAACAGCTTCAGAAAGGGACTTTGTCAGCGGTATCTTTTTATCTCCGTCCACCTGTTTCGTGAGCTTATCATCAACCGAAAGCCTGGAAAGAACTCTTGATGTTACGATCCTGAGTCCTGAGGCTATGAACCATGCTACGCCAAAAAGGATCAGGGCTCCCACTATCTGAGGCAGATAGGCAAAAACCTGCGTCATCATTTCCTCTAAAGGCTGGGTGATAACTTCAAGTTTAAGTTTCGCGAGAAACGCCCAGATAACAAATATCATCATACCCCAGAAGACAATGTTTGATATGATGGATTCAATTTCAACAGGTTTTTCGGAACCGCTGGAGAGCCAGTTCGCAATCTTGTTGTCTATAGTCGTTTTGCTAAGGGCGGCTTTTGTAATCTTCGCGACGAAAAATGAAAGGAAAAGCCCGACCACAAGAATTGCGACAGCAGCAAACACATTCGGGACAAATTCCGCGAAAGGCCTCAGAGCATCGTAAATAAGATCCATAATATTACCTCCATTAAGGAAAGGATTAAATTACAATAAAAACGAAAACGAAAGAGTCACATCATACTTCAATCGTTTAACCGATTCAACACCGAAATTAAATTCCTAATCCTCGAGATAATCCCTTTTAATTATCTCAAGACGGTCTTTTTTGCTTACAGGGCGGCCTTTTCCGGAGGAACTTTCTCGCATCATGATGTGGTAAGGGGTTTTCACCGCTTCAAAAAACACTCCGAGCGCGATCCGGTCTGTCCTTTTGACCTCTGAAAACGCTTCTTCATAACCTGACGGGATTTTTCCCATTATATAAGTTTTTTCATTGTAGAGACTGTAAGTATTATTGAAAGTCACACAAGGCTGAAGGATGTCAATAATTGAAAAACCTTCGTGCATAACAGCTTTTACGATAAGTTCAGTCAGATGTGCTGGTTTTCCGGGATATCCCCGCGCCACAAAAGTTGCACCCGCTTCAAGGGCGAGAGTAAGAGGATTGAAAGGATCTTCCGGGTTCCCGTATGGCGATGAAGGGCCCTTCTGTCCCTTTACGCTGGTAGGAGTGAACTGTCCTGTCGTCAGTCCGTAAACCCCGTTGTTATGGACAATTAAGGTTATGTCCGAATTTCTTTTTGCTGCGAACAGAAAATGGCTCAGGCCCTCGCCGTAGGCATCTCCGTCCCCGGCGAAATTTATAACATTAAGTTCAGGGTTCGCAAGTTTTATTCCTTCCGCGACCGCCATAGACCTTCCGTGAAGGGAATACACCCCGCTCAGATTCAGGTAGCTGGATGCCTTGCCGTGACAGCCGATGCCGTGTACCATCATAATACTGCTTTCATGGGTCCCCTGTTCGGACAGCACCTTAACGGCCTTCTTAAACGAGTTAAGTATCCCGAAATTTCCGCAACCGGGACACCAGGTGTTTTTTGTATATGTGTTCAGTTCTCTCATGTTCGGGCCTCCTTTATTTTCCCCGCAAGTTCCAGCGGGTCAAAAGGACGACCGTCATATTTTCTGATTGAATGGATGGATGAAAACCCTGCCTTTTCTGTGAGAAGTTGCGCAAATTGCCCCCGGCAGCTGTATTCAACCACGGTCACATTCTGATCCTTGAATTCCGATAATTCCCATACGGGGAAAGGATCGAGATAAACCGGCCTGACCACCCGGACATCTTCATCCAAGTATTTGAGGGCTTCCATGACGGTCATGAATGTGGAGCCGTAGCACATTATTACGCGCCCGTTTTCACCGGTAACATGAACTGTCTTCCTGTCGCGCAGATATTCGGCGATCGCTGCCTGCTTTCTTTCCCTCTTGTCGTGCATTTTCACCGCATTTTCAGGATTTTCTGTATAAATGCCTTTTTCGTCGTGTTCCTGGCTCTGCCATTTGATTGTCTCGTCTGATGGAGGGAAGAGCAGCGGGGAGATGCCGTCCGGAGTGTCGAGATATCTTTTGTATTCGCCTTCGCCGTGAGCGGAATATTCCGGCCATTCCGCCATGTATGGATTTATGTCAACCGTCATTTCCGATTCAGACAGATGTTTTTCCGTGAGCAGGACAGTCGGCGTCTGGAACCTCCATGCCAGATCCATTAGTTCCGCTGTCAGATAGAAAGCCTCTTCAGCCGTTCCCGGAGATGCAACAATTTTAGGGAATTCCCCGTGTCCCTGATAGAGTGCGAAATACAGATCCTCTTGGGCAGTATAGGTTGCCAGTCCCGTTGAAGGCCCGGGTCTTGAAGAAAGAACCAGCAGGACAGGAGCTTCCGCCATTCCCGCAAAGGAAAGAGCTTCCTCCATCAGCGCGATGCCTCCTCCGCTTGAACCTGCCATCGTTTTTGCTCCTGCCATTGCAGATCCAATTGCCATATTCACTACGGCTATTTCGCTTTCAGCCTGTGCTGCCGTAATCCCGAGTTTTTCCCCTTCCCTTGCGAGAAAATGAAGGATAGAGGATGAGGGCGTCATGGGATAGGAGAAATAATTTTCAAGTCCCGCCGCTGCTGCTCCAAGCGCAATGGCCTCGTTCCCTGAAAGGATTGGTTTTACCCGACTGTTTTTTTCAAGGCTGAACTTTTCTGCGAGCAACGGATCCGCAAGTCTGAAGATCGTTTCCGCATAAGCCAGATTGTCATCAATATCATACCTGTATTCACGCCTTACCGCACTTTTCAGCTCGTCCAGATCCATACCAGTAAAAGAACATAGAACAGCAAACGCCCCGATGCCGAACATCTGGTCTTTATTCTTGAATTTTGCGGCTTCTGAAGAGAACGGTATTCCTATTCCTCCCGCCTCTTTTACCGTGTCGCTGTTATAAACAACTGAAGTTTTTTCTGTGATATGTCTGCGGTGCCTGTCATAACTGTTCATATCGGAATGAACTGCCAGTTGCGCAGCCTCGTAATGGCTGAAGATATCTTCGGTGGAACTCGAAACAACTGAGAAATTATGGCCTCCTTTTATCATGCTCTGGTAGTCGTCATAATGAAAAATATTTCTTCCGGTGAGCCTGAAAAGATTTGCCGACGCAGACCCGCATTTCTTTACTCCCTCCCCGGCTTTACCACCGACAAGAAATGTGAAAATACTGTTGTTGAGATCCGGCATCCTTCTATTTCTCCTTCCTGGATTTTCCTTTGGACGGCTGTTCCCTGTCTGCATCCATGGCCTTGACTTTGTCTTGCATTTTAAGCAGATTGTTTGTCAGCTCCCACCATCCGTTCTTGAAGGCTGCGTAGTCCGGGCCTGACATTGCTCCGGAGTATCTGACCGAGTTAGCGTAGAACAACCACTGCTTCACCCAGTCCAGTTCAAGCGCTTCATCAAACGGATTGGCGCTGTTCGCGAGTCCTTTCTCCCAGGCTTCAGACATTATCTTCGTCGCTGTTGCTGTCATTTTGTCGGTTTCGGCTATCGTTGAATCCATTTTCGCGAACCACTTATCCGACCAGTCGGTGCTGTGGCATGCGGAGCATATCTTCTGCATGTTCTTCTGCCGTTTAAGCTGCTCCTCTCCGCTGATGAGAAATCCGGACGCTTTCGTTCCCGCGAAGGTTGTCGGCATCGGCAGTCCGTCATCATTTATGATTATAGATGTGTTCCCCGATACGGGCTGGGGATGGGAATATATAAGGCCGAAAAGCCTGACCCATAACCTTGATCCGAAATCATGCGTTCGGTCGGCGATAACATTTCCTTCAGGATCTGTGACCAGGCTGCTGTGGCAGGTGGCGCATGAAGGGAAAGAAAAATCCTCGCCGGCTGTCCAGGGAACATCCTTCCAGTTGACATCTTTTTTCATGGTTGAGTATATATTGCCGTGCTTGCTTTCCTTGTAGATGTTGTAGGCAGGCACATCAGGCTCCAGGTGGCACTGGCCGCATGTTTCAGGTTTTCTCGCTATCTCCAGCGAAAAACTGTGTCTCGGATGGCACGATGTACAGCTTCCTCTGCTGCCGTCCGTGTTTATTCTGCCGACCCCCTGGCTGGGCCAGTTCCGGATATCGGGCACTTCAACCTCTCCGAATGATTCGTGCTCAACTGTTTTTACTCCGTCCACCTTTATTTCCATTCCGTGACATCCGTAGCAGGACTCGTTTTCAGTGAAAGCCGTAGTAGGGCTGAGTTTAAATGAACCGTTAACGGTTTCCCTGACACCTATCAGAGAACCGACAAGCGTGTGATACAACTTGTTATCGGTAATATTGGCAATTGCCATCGCTTTTTTGCTTCCCGAATACTGCACAAATTCTACCGGATGGCAGGTAGAGCAGTCTTTGGACGAGACAATTGCGTTTATTCTGAAATCAAAATGGTCAAAACTGTCGGAATGTTTTTCAGTATTAAGTCCGTGGCATTCATAACAGCCGACGGTATGATTCCGCAGATTTTCTGTAAGCTCCGTGGCTGACATTCTTCTGTTCACAGGCTCCTCTTTGAGGCTCATGGCGGGAGTGATGGTTGAATGTATGCTGCCGCGCCAATCGGCGACAATTCCGGGAGAAACGGATTCATGACAATCCAGACAAGCCTGGGTTTCATCACTTACCGAAATAACCGGCGACACATCAACAGAATCCGCGAAAAGACATGAAACGAAAAGAACAATCGCTGCAGCTGGAATAATATATTTCATTTCTGGTTTTCCTTATCGAGATGTTTGTTCATGACAATTCATTATGTTTATCCGTGCGATTTATGTCAAGTAAAGATTTAATTACCGAACCCGATACTGTGAATGAATTTGACTAATTATCCGGTTATTATTATAATTATCTTTTGAAGGAGTTCTTTTATGCGGAATTTGGCGATAATCACAATAATTATGTTTACAGCCGTTGCTTTCGGTGAATTTAAAGACGACGCGGAAGTGACTGTAAAACTGTCAGACGCGGAGCTTGTGAGTCTTGAGGTCAAACCAGACCCTGTTGTGTTCAATGAGACGGGAAAATTCTGTGATCTGAAAGTAACAGGCCATTTCAAGGATGGAACGGCTTCCGACCTGTCGCTTGGCATTTCCGGCACAGAGTATATTTCTGATCTTCCCGAAATAGTATCAGTCAATGAGGACGGCAGGGTCACAGCCGGACGGGAAGGAATTGCCGTGATCAGGGTTTCAAATTCAGGCATTTTTAAGGATGTCAGAGCGATTGTTGAAATTCCTTACCTGCAGGAACTCCGGGTGAGCCCTTCTTCATTGCTGCTGATGATTGATCAGCATTCAAAACTGAAGGTTGACGGAATTTATTCGGACGGTTCCGTCAGAAATATCGCAAATGCGAAAGATGGAACATCGTATATAACCGGGAACAAATCCATCGTTGAAGTAAGCAAAAACGGCGTTGCGGAAGCTGTTTCCGAAGGGGACACCTTTATAAGGATTGAAAATTCAGGCCTGACTGCCACCGTGGATGTGAGTGTCATCAGAAAGAACATGCCGCTCACGGGAATATCCGTCAAACCGGAAACCGTTAAATTCACGCGTGCGGGAGAAGTAAAACAGCCAAAGGTCATCGGTGTTCTTGCGAACGGCGATAAGGTGGATCTGACCTCTTCGTCTTCCGGGACGGTTTATCATCCTGCTGACAGGATTGTCGCGGATGTCAGTGCCGACGGGCTGATAACGGCTGTTGATAATGGGTTTACTGTTATTGACATTGAGAACAGCGGATTCAAAACCTTTGTTGAAGTGACTGTTGAACTTGCTCTTCTTGTCGAAATTGAAGTAGAGATAGAGCAGGAAAAACTTACCCGCCGAGGGGAGAAAACGCGTGTCAGGGTGACAGGGATCTATTCGGACGGAAGCAGGCAGGATATTTCGGCCTCGAGGTTCGGGACCGGATATGTTTCGGATAATGACAATGTTGCGTCCGTTTCTCCCGAAGGCGTCATTACTGCCGTTGACACGGGCATAGCGGTCATATCGGTGACAAATGGAATGCTTTACAAGAGCGTATCAAATGAGGTTGTTTTTGAAGATTAAAGCACTTTTCATTTTGGCTGGACTTATCGCCAGTCTTCCCGTCTTCGCGGTTGACTGGGACGGCTCAACCGGAAAGAACAACAACAGGGCGGTCAAAGAATACGAAAAAGGGGATTATGAAAAAGCGGTTGAGGGTTTCAGGGAAGCCCTTTCGGAGAATGTAGAGAATAATTCCTTTATTTACAATCTCGGAACTACCTGGTATAAAAAAGGGGATTTTCCCAAAGCGGCTGAAGAACTGAAGGGAGCATTGTCCGGAGATGAAGATAATCTCAAGGCAAAAGCTTATTTCAATCTTGGAAATGCGCTGCACAGAATGGGAAATGACAGCGAAGCGATGGAAAGTTACAAACAGTCGCTCATCTTAAATCCTGATGATATTGATGCGAAGAGAAATTTTGAATTTGTCCGGAAGGCCATTCAGGAACAGCAGAGTTGCGACAATAAGGAGAATCAGCAGGACGGAGAGCAGAAGGATGAGCAGGACAAACAGGATCAGCAGCAGGAGCAGCAATCGGAAGGGAACAGCAGCGACCGGAAGCAGAATGACCAGGGACAACAGGAAGAAAAACAGCAGGAACAGGAGCAGAAAGAGCAACAGCAGAGCAGTCAGCAGAACGGAATGTCTGAAGACATGAAAGAAGGGAAAGAAGCCAGGCAGTCAGGGGAAGAGCAAAAGGATGAAATTTCCGAAGAGGAAGCAAGAAAGATACTGATGGCCCTGTCGCAGGAAGAAGCTGAAGAGCTTGAACTGCAGAAACAAAAGATACAGAGAGAGACGACCAGAGGAAAAGACTGGTAATTTATCCATTTTAATTGTTTGGGAGTAAGAGATGCCACTGTTTGGATTTGGAGGTAAAAGCAAGGACCCGAATGAACTGCTTGCCCAGAAAGATTACGAGGGCGCGGTTAAAGGGTTCAAAGCGATGCTGGAACAGGACCCGCGGGATATCAACTCCCGTTTGAGAATGGCGGACGCTTTGTCTTGCGCGGGGAAAAAGGAAGAAGCGATAGGAAACTATCTGACGGTCGCTGAAGACTATGCTGAAAAAGGTTTTCTCGTCAAGGCTATCGCAGTCACGAAAAAAATAGTTAAACTTGATCCTTCCCGGACGGATGTTCATGACAGGCTCGTCGAGCTGGACAGGATGTACCGCGGCGAGGATGAGGTTTCACCGGTCCAGGCTGTTGAAGATGCTCCGACTGTTGAAATGACTGAAACGGTTGAGAAAGAGGATTTCTTTGACGAAACGGCAGAACCGGAGGAAACGCCGGGAAAGGACCAGGAGCCGGAGGACTTTTTCGCTTCAGAACCCGAGAATACCGGTGATGTTGAATCGAGAATAAAAACGCCGCTTTTTTCGGATTTTTCCCCGACGGAGCTCCGTCTTGTCGTTGACAGCCTCGACCATCATGCCTGCCCTGCCGATACAATCATTGTCAACGAAGGGGATGAAGGGGATTCGATGTTTGTCATAGTCAGAGGAGAAGTCAGCGTTCTGACAAAGGATCCTCAGGGCAATCCGTTTGAACTTACGAAACTGAGCGAAGGGGATTTCTTCGGCGAGGTTTCGCTGCTCACCGGAAAACCGAGAACTGCCACCATACGGACAACCTCCGAAACGGAGTTTCTGGAACTTGGAAGAGAGCAGCTGGACGGAATGATAGAAGCCCATCCCGAGGTGCTGGACACATTGAATAATTTCTACCAGAGCCGCGTTGAGAACACCATAGAAAGAATGTTGGAAAGGCTTCACTCCGGAAATCAGTAAATGGCGGTCATGAACATCCTCAAATACGGATCAAAGACTCTTCATGAGCCCAGCTCAACGATAAATTCGGTTGATGAAGATGTTAAAACCCTAATTTCCAATATGACAGAGACGATGTACTCCGCCCCGGGGATAGGTCTTGCCGCTCCGCAGGTCGGCGTGAACAGAAGGGTTATCGTCATTGACCTGAGCCTCGGAGAGGATCCTGAAGCCCTGCTTGCCCTTGTTAATCCTGAGATACTCGATTCGAATGGATGCGAACTCGGGGAAGAGGGATGTCTCAGCGTCCCGGGCATATTCGAGGATGTGGAAAGACCTACGCATGTGACTGTGAAAGGGCTGGACAGAAACGGCGATGAAGTTGTCATAAAGGCGGAAGGGCTTATGGCACGGGCATTGTGCCATGAGATTGACCATCTTGAAGGGATTCTGTTTGTTGACAGGCTCGGCTCAATAAAAAAACGGTTTATCAAAAAAGACATATCAAGGAAAATAGCATCCGGGGAATGGCAGGTGTGATCCCATGAGGATAGTATTTCTGGGAACGCCGGATTTTGCCGTCCCGTCACTTAATGCTCTGAACGCTTCAAAACACAATATTTGCGCCGTGTTCACGCGCCCAGACAAACCGTCCGGACGGAACAGAAGGATGGCGCCACAACCCGTCAAGACGGCAGCTTTGGCAATCGGGCTTGATGTTTTCCAGCCCCCGAAGGTCCTGGTTGAGCATATTGCGCCCTTTTCCCCGGACCTCGTTGTGGTTGTGGCTTTCCACCAGATTCTCCCGAAACCGTTTCTTGATGTTCCGCGGAACGGATGCGTCAATGTCCACGCGTCTCTGCTCCCCCGATACAGAGGGGCTTCCCCTGTCAATCAGGCCATTCTGAACGGCGATCCTTTCAGCGGAGTAACGACAATGAAACTGGATGAAGGAATGGACACAGGGGACACATATCTTCAGAAGAAGGTCGAAATAAGAGAAAAAGAAACCGCCGCTTCACTGCATGACAGGCTAGCGGCGGAAGGCGCGAAGCTGCTCGTCAGAACCGTGGACATGATTGAAAACGGAACGGCAGCTCCCGTCCCCCAGGACCACAGCATGGCAAGCTACGCCCCGAAACTGGCCAAAGAGGACGGCAAAATAGACTGGTTTCGGACCGCAAAGGAAATTGACCGTCAGGTCAGAGGTTTGTTCCCGTGGCCCGGTGCCTTTACCGTAATGGGCGGAAGAACGGTAAAAATCATTTCCGGTTACCCATCTGAAGATTCATATTCGGGTGTGGCAGGGGAAATAATACGACTGATCGGCGATTCCATCGGGATTGCCTGCGGCGAAAGAAGCGTTTATGTTATCGAATCCATTCAGCCCGAGGGGAAAAAGGCGATGTCCGGCGGCGACTTTATGAGGGGCGGCTACGGCAACCCCGGGATGCGGTTCAACCTTGACTTCTGATCCCAGACAGGTTTCATATAATATACTTCATCGTGTGTTCTTTGCCGGGGGATTTGCGTCCGATTTGATGCGGTCTCCGGATGTGGACAGCCTGGGTCCTCAGGATAGAGCGCTTCTGACGGAGATTGTTTACGGAGCCGTCAGGTGGAAGAACAGATTAGATCATTACATCTCAGCCTTTTCCTCGAAAGATATCAGGGACATGGATCCCGAATTCCTGGTTCTGCTCAGGCTCGGGGCATATCAGATCCTTTTTCTGGACAGGGTGCCCGACAGGGCGGCTGTGAATGAAACGGTCAGAATTGCGGGAAGCATCATCGGAAAAAGTAAAGCGGGGTTCATAAACGCTGTCCTGCGGAAGATATCGGACAATTCCGGCATGGTTGTTTTCCCGGATGCCGAAAGCGACCTCTCCGGATATCTAGAGAAAACCCTGTCCCAGCCCCGCTGGCTTGCTGAATGTTGGCTGGAAAAGATTGGAAAAGAAAAGGCGTTTGAATACGCGGAAAAAATCAATCTCCCGATGCCGCTGACAGTCAGGGCGAACTCGCTCAAAACAGATACTGCGTCATTGCTGAAAGCCTTGCTGGATGAAGGAGTTGAGGCGTCAGAACACGGATGCTGCCCCTCCGCCCTGACGGTAAGCGGAGCGGCATTGAAAACGGAATTGTTCAGAAACGGGTATTTCTATGTTCAGGGGATAGCGTCCCAGCTTGCGGGAATGATGATAAAAAAAGATGATAACAGCAGAATACTCGATCTCTGCTGCGCCCCGGGAGGGAAACTGACCCATGCCGCGGCATTGAATGAAAATTCGGCAGTTTACGGCATAGACATTAACAAAAGAAAACTGAGGACAACCGCTAAAAATTGCCGGAAACTAGGCATAAACAATGTATCTCTTCTATGCGGCTCCGCCTACGATCCTCCATTCAACGGGAAATTCGACACCGTCCTTCTCGACGCTCCGTGCACAGGGCTGGGAACAATCCGTTCGAACCCCGAAATAAAATGGCGCGTGACGGAACAGGATATTGGCAATTATCACAATGTTCAACTAAGAATGCTGACTTCCGCCTCCGGATATGTCAGAGCGGGAGGCGAGCTTATATATTCCGTCTGCTCCGGGGAGGACGAGGAAGGGTTCGCCGTTGTGGAAAAATTCCTGTCTGAAAACCGCTCATTCTCTTTTATTGACGCAGGAGTTCGCCTCGGAGCCAGCTGCTCCCGCATGATTAAAAACGGATGTTTTTATCCCGATCCGGTCAGGGATGACATGGATGGATTTTTCGCCGCTGTTCTGAAAAAAGGCTGAACGGTGAATCCCCTGATGAAAAAAATCCTGCTGTCGCTCGCGGCAACTGTTATTGCCCTGATCGCTTCTGAAATCGGTCTTCGTATTCTGGAACCTGAGCTTTCCATGTATCAGGAAGGGGGAAACTCCGTCTATCGTCTAAAACCCGGCTACAGAAACGCCAGCCGCGAGATAAACTCCCTCGGCTTCCGCAACCCGGAATTCGGCATTCAAAAAACGCCCGGTAAAAAGAGGATATTGTTTATCGGTGATTCGTTTACCTTCGGAGCCACCCCGTCAGCGCAGAGTTTCCCCCGGCAGTTCGAAGCGATGTCGGGAGAGGGCGGAGACGGCTGTGAAGCAATAAACGCCGGAGTGCCCGGTTATTCAACCGTTCATGAATACTACTTCCTGAAGGACCATTGCGGCAGCCTTGGTGCCGACACAGTAGTGCTTTCGATATTTGTCGGAAACGACATAGAGGAGAACGCGGTATTCCATGATGTAGAAAAAGAAGGAGTTTATCTTATCTCGACAAGAATGCGTTCCCGCGAAAAAGGCCTCCAGAAAATTATCGCCTTGTTCCACCGCTCCAGGATAATCAGCCTTGTCAAAAACAGGTTCTTTTCCTACGAGAGTCTTGTGGACAGGAACATTGACAGCCTCATCAGTGAAGTCCTTCGCCGGTATATGAACTGGCACAGACACGGGATATTCGACGACACCGCCTTCGCCTACAACCTGAAGGGATTCTACAATACCCTGCACGGGAAACAGTGCAGTGAAAAGAACAGTCTTGCAATAGCCGGGAAGATAGCCGAATGGTCCGCCGCAGCCGTAACTGACGCGGAACTCATCAAGATGCTGAGCGGCATTCTCTCGGAAGGCCTTTCCGGTCAGGAACAGACAGAAAGGGCATACAGCAGAGCGGTCTATCTGGCAGTCCAGCTCAAACATACTGATATATACTTCGGGGGAACCCTCGAAAAGGGATGGAGCGGAACTGCAGGAGCGCTGGGAAAGATAAGAGACCTCTGCGCGGAAAGAGGACAGCAGCTTTTTGTCCTGATCATTCCCGATGAAACACAATTGAAACTGACGATGCAGCAGGAAGTTGTCAGGTTCAACCTTGACAGAAAAGAACCGCCGGACTTTGAGCTTCCGCAGAAAAAACTTAAAGTGATGCTTGAAGGCCTTGGGATTGAATACATGGATATCCTGCCTTTGTTCCGACAGGAGGGCGGCTCATGTTACTTACAGCACAACACCCACTGCAACAGCATCGGCAACAGCATAATAGCCCTCGCCGTGCTTGAATTATCTGAATCCTGACGAACCGGCAACGCACCCTTCCTTGAAAATTCGGGCGATATAAAGATATCCCATAAAGACACTTTTCTCTTCAGATGTTGAGATAGGCTTCCCAGCTTCCCCAGGGGGCAGATCGCCCCTGTCCTGGGGCTTACTGCCCCATCTCATTTCTTGGATGTGAGTAATGCCATGCCTTCCACTTTGGTATGATTCTTGCGTTATAGTCGTAAATGATAAAGGAGAATATTATGACAGAAATTAAAATTGAAAAGAAAAAACTGGTGTGGCCGTGGATTTTGTTGGGTGTGGGCGTAATTACCGCCCTTGTTTATTTCCTTGCATTTAATGATTACAAGGAAAAAATCAATGAAGTGCCCAAAACATCCGAACTTGTTGTTACTAAGGAAGCAGATCCCATAAGTGTAAAAGAAACAGAACTCATAAGTATAAAGGAAAATAACAGTACTGTGGCGACTTATGTAAATTTTGTGGAAACGGACAAAGATAAGATGGATCTGCACCATGCTTATACAAACGAAGCGCTTTTTAAATTATCAGAAGCTACAAATGCTATGGCAGGTGAAGTTGAATACGAAGTTCGGAGTGATTTGGAAAAGGTAAAGGAATATGCAGAAATAATTACAAAAGATCCCTTCGAGACTACACATGCTGACAACATAAGAGAGGCAGCCAATATTTTAACGAAGGTATTGCAAAATATCCAGAAGGCAAAATATCCGGGATTGAATAATGAAGTTGCAGAATTAAAAAGTGCATCGGAAGCAATTAAACCGGGAGTACTTACTCTTGATCAGAGAAATGAAGTGAAAACATTCTTCAGTAAAGCTGCGGACCTGCTAAAAAAAATGAATTAAATAATTAAGAAAGGAATAAAAATCATGTCTGAAAATAATAAGAATCTGTACTATTTAGAAGAGCTTTCCGATTATAAAGTAGCATCCGACAATCATGATGTAAGGGGTTGGGATGTTATTGATGCCGAGAATCGTAATGTTGGAAAGGTGACTAATTTACTGGTTAATAAACAAGCAGAACGCGTTGTTTACCTTGATGTTGAGGTAAAAAAATCTTTGATAGAATTTGGTTACAAGACTTACCAAACTCCTGCAAGCGACGGTGTGCACGGATTTCTAAACAAGGATGGCGATGAACATCTGATAGTACCAATAGGAATGGTGAGTTTAAATATAGAGCAAAAGAAAGTACTCACAAACCAAATAGACTATAATACTTTTGCAAAAGCAAAACGGTTCAAGGGAGGATCCTCTATTGATCGTGATTACGAATTAATTTTGTTCCGACATTATATTCACGATGATGCAATTGATACAACAATTATAGATGCCGGATTTTATGATCGTAAAGAGTTTGATAATTCTTTGAATCGCTACGATGCTTAATTAATTTTGATCGTTAATCAGAAGTTCAGCATCGGCAGCAGGGATAGCAGAGCGGCCCGCAACATGGTCGGTGTGTTTTAAGGTGAAATGCTGGAAACCGGGGAGTGAAAAAATGATTTAAACGAATTATCGGAAGAGAAGATGGAGAGAGGATAATGAAATGAAAATCAAACGAGGAGAAAAAAAGATATGAAAATCAATGCAGTTTACGCGGTTGGCTTCGCGGTATTCTTGATTGCCGGATTCCTGCTGACCGGATGCAAAGACAGGGACTGTACAGCCCCCCCTGTTTCTAAACCTGTTCCTATTCCTATTGTTGATACTTGTCCGACCAAGGACTGGACCATCACGGCCACGGCGACACTCGCCTGCGATGTTGCCGGCAATCGCACGCTGACGGTCGCCGTCATTGGCCCTGATGCCGTTGGCCCCTACACATATCAATGGCAGCTCAATGGCGTGGATATAGTTGGCGCCACCGGTGTGACCTATGACGCCGCCGGAGGCACGGGCATCTACACCTGCATGGTGACAGACACGGCCGATGCCTGCATGAAGAATTACAATGCCGTATCGTCAAGTGTCTGCGTGATCGGTCC